>JANLTO010000169.1:0-13776 GCA_031362985.1 Lysobacterales bacterium
GAGTACAACCAGAAGCTGTCTGAGCGCCGCGCCATTGCAGTGAAGGACTATCTGGAAAGCAAAGGCATCACTGCCACGCGCCTGACCGCTCGCGGCTACGGTGAAGCACAACCGGTAGCCAGCAATGACACCGACGCTGGACGTGCGCTCAATCGCCGCGTGGAGTTGATCGTACTGTCGCGCTAAAGAACCATGGGGTCAGAGTACATTTTCTTTGATGGGGGTTTTCTACCCACGGCCTTCTGTGAAAATGTACTCTGACCCCATCCGTTCCTTCCATCCGTTCTTGTTAGGGTCAGTGCGTGGCTGCAGGCATTCCCAGCAATTCATACGCGGCATCCAGCACCAGCGGCCAGGTGCTGGAATCCGGATCGATCATTTCGAAATGGCCTGACTGTGTTGCTTCAATCACGCGCACCTGGTCATTAGCGGTTTCAGCAGCTGCGAAGTAGCGACGGCCTACCGGGCCCCAGTTGTCATCATAGGCGCCGATAACCAGCAACTGGGGTACACCAATCGGCACCCGTTCGATGGGTGAGCCCAAGGCATAACGCTCTGGAAACTCCGTGGGCGACCCACCCATTAGTTTGTCGATGACATTCTCACATACTCCGGTTTGGTACAGGTTTGCCAGGTCGGGGGCGGGCGCCAGGCCAAGCACACCCATCAGCTTGACAACTCGCGCTGAAGAAAACAGGGCATTGTCATGAAACTGAGGGCTGGCAGCCAGCCATAGCGCGAGGTGCCCACCGGCTGAATGCCCTGCGGCGATTACCCGGGATGTGTCCAGGGAATACTCATCGGCTACGCTGAGCATTTTATCGGCTGATCGAGCAATGTCCTGGAATGTGCCAGGCCAGCCACCACCTTCGTCGCCAACGCGCCGGTACTCAACGGTCCAGGTCGCAATGCCGTTGCGCGTGAAGGCATCGGCGAGTTTGCCGATATGGTGGATGTCATATTCCGATAACCAGCAGCCGCCATGGATCAAGATCATGACCGGGAAAGGTCCTGGTCGATCCGGCAGGCGCAAGTCGGCGAATTGCAAAAGTCCGTCGCCGTAGGGGATGCGTGCATCGGGGGTGGAATAGGTGAATGCGGCGAGGTCATCCGAGGTCATGATGGCGGGGCGCATTTCTTCAGCCATCATCGGCGCACTGCCGGGCAGGAAGGTGAACAGCAAAAAGAACAACACCGAGCGCATCTTCGCCTCCTGATGTCGTGAGAACGGGCTGACAATTCCTGGCAGGCTGCACGAAGCCTCTACTTCTCTCCGTTGAGGTAACGCTCCAACTCCTTGTGGAAATGCCTGAGGCGCTGTTCCTGCTCGCCCCAGATTGCGCCCTTGAATCCGGCTGAACGCAGGCCACGCTGCACCACGGGCAGAAGGTCGGAATCCTGGTCCAGCACTTGCCCAAGGTTGGGCGGTTGACCTAAAGGTACATACTCGGTGTCCGGGCGCGTCTCTCCGGACGTATCGGTGCCTTCCGGCAGGCCCATCCAGCCCGGTGTGGTGTAATTCGGGTCAGGAATGGGCCGGATCAATGTCATGGTGTCATAGAAAAACCGCTCAGGCTCGGTCGGGTGCGGCATAAAGCGCATCAGGAAGGCCCCTTCCGGGTGCAGGCCGATCTGTACATTGGGAAATAAACCCGTTGCCCAGCTATCGGTGAGTTGCGCATCGGTAAAACGCTCATAACCGAGGTCATATGTTTCCGAACGCCGGCGTTTGGCCTGCTGGATGGAGCGGCGCACTTCCCGCGCGTTTTGCGGGTATTCCTCCGGTGACATGCTGGCTTCTGACATCATGTATTCGAGACTGGGGTTCATGCAGTCCTGGTCGGACTGCCGCTGGGTCTTTACGCCTATGGGCACGATCATGCGGCTGTAGCCGTTGGGGTACAGGTCGACCTGCACGCCCATGTCATCCATCACGTCCTGGGTTTCCGGATGTACGGAATGCAGGTGATAGGTCTCATAAAAAGCGTCTACACCTGTCTTCCAGTTGGCGGCCCATTCGCTCACCACGTGCCGCACGCAATGCATCTTGTCCAGTTCATACGCCTCGAGGTAGCCCTTGGGCAGGCCCATCTGTTCGCTCAGCGGCGCTGCTTTTTCGTCCAGGTTAATGAATACCAGCCCGGCATAAGTCGTGCACTGTATGCTTCCCAGGCGCGGGCGCTGCGTCAGTAGGTTCGGGTTCAGCGTGTCTTCGTCCGTGATATGGGTGCACTTGCCGTCCAGGCCATATTGCCAGGAATGGAAGGAACAGGTGAACTGCTTCACGCTGCCGCGGTCGTTCAGCACGATCTGGTTGCCCCGGTGGGCGCAGGCGTTGTAAAACGCTTTAACCGAGCCATCCTGCTGGCGCACGATGACAATGCTTTCACGCAAGAGGCGAAAAACCGAGTAGTCACCGGGGTCAGGTATATCGGTCTCCACTCCGGCGATCAACCAGCAACGGGTCCACATTCGGGTCCATTCACGTTGCATGAAATCCGCAGAGTAATAACGGCTGGGATCGTAGACATCCAGGCCGTTGTCGATAAAGGGTTGTTTTGCTTCCAGGTTGTCTTTGCCGGCTTTAGGGTCGATTAACCAGGTTTCAACGGGGCTTTTCCACATCGTAGTTCACCTCAAATTAGTTAGGGAAGCTCTGAATAAATCAGAGTTTCCGTAGCCTTACTGTGTTCCAAACTTGCAGTAGGGTTCTTTCTCTACCAGCCCGAATGCAAATGACAGTTTAACCAGCCCGACAATCACGGCAAGGCAAAGGCCAAGCTCCAGGATGTCTTCGTCAGAAAAATGACGCTTGAGCTTGGCATAAAGTTCGGGGGTCAGTTTTCCGTGCTCGTTGTTCAGCGCGATCTCATCCGCCAATTCCATGACTGCTTGTTCGTCTTCGCTGAAGCCGGAGTAGTCCTGCTGCCACATGGCATCAATCTGCGCTTGTGAAAAGCCGATGTTGGCAACGCCGACCAGGTTTTGCATGTTACAGGTGCGGCAACCGTGGTTCATGCTCAGCCGCAAGCGTGAAAGTTGCTTGTGTTTCTCACCCACGCGGCCATCAAAGAAAATCTTCTGGTAGAACTGCACCATGGCGAAATCCAGCAACTCCGGGGCGTTGGCAAACACGTCCACGAAAGTAGGCGTACCGGTGAGTGCATTGAGTGCATCCCAGGCCATGCGGTGCCCATCGGATAATTCGTCGCGGGGTACCCGCGGTAACAGTGTCTCACTCATGCCCAGTTCCTCGTGTGATGGGATTCATTGATCCAGCTCAATCATGCCTGCCAGCAGGGGCTTAAGCTTAAGATGTTCCGGCACCCGCGCGCCAATGCGGCGATCAAGTTCTTCGTGCCAGTGGTAGATGCGCCGCTCCTGGTAACCCAGTTGGATGCCGGTAAACCCGGGTGATTCCATTGAAGTCTGGATCAACGGCACCAGCTGGAGGTCTTCTTCAAGGATACGCACAAAGTTGCTGATGCGCTTATCCCAAAGCGCGTGCCGGTCACCGTCGCCCCAGTCCGGTGAAAACCAGTGGCACCCGAGGCGCATGGTGTTATCGCCCGTGGGGTAGAGCGCGAGGAACGGCATTCCCGTTGCGGAAACGGGTGTCACCAGTGCAGGAAAGAGGTTAAACGAAACATTGAATTGGCGGTACAGGTCGCCAGCCCGGAGAAACTCCATCATTCCGGCAGTCCCCGGATCGATCCAGTCCGGGCTGCGGTTGGGGGTCACCATCAGGGAGTGTCCACGCGGGAACAGCGTCTGGCTGGTGCCGCGGTAGTCCAGGAACCGGTCCGCCGTTTTGGGATGGATGGTCTTGAGATGGTAAACCTCCAGCAGCCCATCGAGCAGGACTTTCACGTTACAGGCAACATCGAAACTGCGGGAGTCGATGTGGCGAATGCTTTCCGGCTCGAACCGGGCGAACTCATCCGCCAGCGGTTGCAGGGACTCGAGCAAGGGCGGCGCATCCGGGTCTTCGTTGAGGAAAATCCATTTACCCAGGTTTTCGCAGCGCAACGGAATGAGGCCGAGGCAACTGAAATCCAGGTCGGGAAAATCGCGGCGGTCGCGAATACCGACCAGGCTGCCATCGAGAGCATAGGACCAGCCATGGTAGGGGCAGGTAAAACCGCCTTGCACCTTGCCTGCCGAAAGCTTGACCAGTGGTGCGCCGCGATGCCTGCAGGTGTTGTAGAAGGCGTGGATTGTGTCATTTTGGCCGCGCACGATAATGACGGGTGAGCGCGTTTCATTCCACAGGATATAGTCGCCCGGTTGCGCAAGCTGGTCGGCATGGCAGACATAGTGCCAGGATTTCTTCCACAGGAATTTGTATTCGAGCTTGAGGAATCCTGGATCGGTATAGCGTCCCGCAGGAATGGGCGGCAGGGCGGGAAAATTTTCGGGGACCTCGCGACGCAATTGTTCATACTCCAGTCCACGCCGAATGCGCGCATGGAAACCCTGCTCCGCCAAGTTAGTTTTGGCCGGGGTAGTGTTGGCTGGCGCAGTTTTGGCCAGATGCGTTTCCTGAGGTGAAACGGCCATGGGGTATCCGTAGGTAAATTACAAACAGTCATGCCTGTTTGTTTCCAGCGCGCACCAGTATACTCAATTAGCGCCTGCGGTGTGCGACACTAAGTCAACTAATTCAGGCAACTAATTCAGGCAACTATTTCAGGCAATTAATTCAGGCAATTAATTTAGGCAATTAATCGGAAACTATTCACAGATGGATTTTCAGCTTAGCGAAGAACAACAGGAACTGCAAAGCAGCGTGCGGCGCTATGCAAAGGAACGGCTGACAGCGATCGCAGAGGAGATCGAAAAGTCTGGCGAACCCCCAACGCATGAGCTGGTAAAAGAGTTTGCCGCCATGGGCTACCTTGGCATCAACATTCCGGAGCGTTTGGGCGGACAAGGCCTGGGAAACCTGGAAGCATTGATCGTAATCGAGGAATTGGGCCGGATTTCATCTGCTGTCGGGTTTCCGGTTTTTGAATCCTGCGTGGGCCCGGTGCGGGCGATTGAGAAATTTGCCCATGCGGATCTCGTGGCCGAGGTGGTTCCTGCGGTGTGTGCCGGGGAAAAGATCGTAGCGATCGCCATGTCCGAGCCAGCGGCCGGGTCCGCCTTGACGGACCTTACAACCAGGGCAGAAATAACCGGTGACGAGGTCATCATCAGTGGCTCCAAACGCTGGTGTTCGGGTGGCGGCCATGCGGACGGATACCTGGTGTACTGCCGTTTTTCCGATCAGCCCGGAGCGAAATCCATCGGTGCGGTCTACGTGGAAAAAGGCCGGGAGGGTTTGAGTTTCGGCCGCCCGGAACATCTGATGGGTTTTCGTGGTGTGCCGTCCTGTGACCTGTACTTTGATCACGTCCGCGTGCCGGCACGCAATATCGTGGTGGCCGAAGGCGGGTTCAAAAAACTCATGGCCGCTTTTGACCTGGAGCGTTGTGGCAATGCGACCATGGCGCTGGCCCAGGCGTCCGCAGCACTGGATGATGCCTGTGCCTATGTGCAGGAGCGGCGGCAGTTTGGCAAACCCATCGTCGATTTCCAGGCAGTGCAGCTGAAACTTGCCGATATGAAAATCCAGGTGGAAGCGTCCCGATTGCTCATCTGGCGTGCGGCAGTCGATGCGGAGCGGGGATTCCCCAGCATCAGTGCGTCCAGCGTGGCGAAGTGTTTTGCCAATGAAATTGCCCGTACCGTCACCGGTAATGCATTGCAGCTCATGGGTGGTTACGGTTATTCGAGGGAATATCCCATGGAACGGCGTTTTCGTGATGCCTGGGGTTGGGGCATTGCCGGCGGCGCCATCGACATTCAGAAGATAAACATTGCCAGTGCACTGATTGGCCGCCGTTTCGACCAGCGGGCCTGAAACGGCGCGGGCCTGAACCGGCAGGGGTTCATATAGATGCGCAATCGGGCCTCATCGACGACCGATTCACTCGCAGGAAGCAAAAATCACTGGCTTTGAGGAACGAAAAAGGTGAAAAGGTGAGAATGCAGCTTACTCAATTACTTTGGGTTTCGGGGCAAACCGCTTTAATCCGTCCTATAATCTGATGCCTGGCTTGGTCAGCAAGTTGCCTTTGATCTCTGGCAAGCCAGGCAAAAAGTGGCTTGAGTTCTTTTTCCTGGGCATCTTTCTCTGACTGTATCTGCCTTTAGACTCTACATCTTCATCCGCCTCGGCATCATGGTGCCCGGGCACCTTCACTGCAGGTGTTTCTTTGACGTATCATGAGCGTTCAGAGAAATCTTGGACGCGAACCCAGGCTTGATTGGTTGTGCTTACAAAGAAAACAGACAAAAAGCGTAGTAAAAAAGGGGAATCCGGAAAGTTGCGGATCGGCGATGACTGGAATGCGATCAATATCATTGCCCTGTCGCAGACGAACCCGCTGAAGGCGGTTGCGGAGTTCGTTGAAAACAGTATCGATGCCAACGCCCGCAACATTACGATCACACGCGGACGCGAACACGGTGAATCGTTTCTTCGAATCGTGGATGACGGGGATGGCATTCCGAGGGACGATGAGGGAAAACCGAACTTCAAATATGTGGCGACGCATATTTGTGACTCCATCAAACGGCAGCTTAAAGCCGGTGGCGCACAAGGCATTCAGGGAGAATTCGGCATAGGGCTGCTGAGTTTCTGGACCGTGGGAGAAAGTCTCAGCCTGACCACAGCTGGAACAGATGGCAAGACCTATCAGATGCGCATGGAAAAGGGCAGTCCGGACTATACGCTGACACCCACACGCACGCTTTTCTCCGAAGCGGGCACCACGCTCCTGATCAAGCCGCTGCTGGCGGGTGTCCGCCACTTGAACGGCGAAAAAATTCAGTGGTACCTCGCGGCGGAATTGCGTGACCGGATCCGCCATTCCGGCGTGCGGATCAACGTTGTCGATCGCACTGCACGTAAGGAGTACAAGGTCGAACCGCGGCAGTTCGGCGGTCGGCTGCTGCACGAACTGCCTGCAGCTGCGACGGCGGAAGGCGAAATCTACCTGGAACTGTATCTCGCCGAACCGGGCCCCGATTGCCGGGTCGGTATGTATCGTTCCGGCACCCGAGTGCTTGCGGATCTTACCGAACTCGATGAGTTCCAGCGTGAACCGTGGCGTAGCGGATGCCTGCAGGGCATAGTGGATTCACCCTTTCTCAGTCTGACGCCAGGCACGCGCAGCGGAATCATCCGCGACAGCCGGTTCGAGCAATTCTGTCTTGCGCTTGTAGCTGTAGAGGCACGGCTGATTCACATCATCGCCGAGCAACGCCGCGCCGAGGACGAACGCGCCAGCCGCAAGATGTTGACCACTATCCGCAAAGCCTTCAAGGAGGCGCTGTTGGTGTTGCCGGCCGAGGAATATGACTGGTTCGAGATTCAGGCCATGCATCTGGGACGTGCCTTGCGGCCTGTCTCGGGGTCCAGTGAACTAGCGACCGATGATGGCGATGGCGGCGCTTGGCCGGTTGAAGAAGCGCCGCGCATACAGAAGCAATTTTTTGAATTTGCGGGGCCATTGTTCAGCGTCCGCGTTTCCCCACAAACCAGTGTTGTGCCCGTCAACCAGGCCAAATCGTATCGAGCGGTGGCGCGCGACCGATCACGAACAATAGTAGATCACGATGTTACATTTCATTGGCAGATTGTCGAAGGCGCAGGCGCGCTGGATCATGATCACGCGGAAATTGTCACATTTACCGCGCCGGAGCAGCCTGGACTCACGCGCATTGCCGTGATGGCTGCGCAGGGATCGGCCGTCTGTGAGGCTGAGGGAATCATAACAGTGACGGATTCATTGCTGCCGGAGTTGCGGCAGCCGACGGAAACCCGCCAAGGACTGCCAGGCTACACGTTCAGAAAAGCACCTGGGGAGTTATGGCGTTCAAAGTATGATACGGAGCAGAATGTCATCGTCATCAATAATGGCCACAGGGATTTTGTGTACGCATCAAGAAACAGATCCTTGAAAATCCGCTACATCTGCCGTTTGTTTGCCAAGGAAATGGTGCTGAAGAATTTCCCCGGTTACTCACCTGACCTGTTGCTGGAACGCATGATCGAGCTGTCGCTGTACACGGAGGAAAACCTTCGCTGACCAGCACCTAATTGACCTGCCGCGTGCGACCTTCCAACTCGATTTTCTGTGCAACTATTAATTGATCCATGCGGCGCGTCTCTCGGCCAGGATTCTTTGCTGCAAGGGCACAAAATCCGCTACATTGATGAGGTGTTTTGTGAGCAAGCGCGTGTAGGTTTGGTTATCGCCTAACAATCGTTTGCCTTTTAACACCTGCCCCAGAATAGGTTCAGCCGCATCATACAAATCAACGATATCAACAGCGCGGCCAAACTCTGCTCCGATCGCCTCAATCAGCTCCAATTTAAGGCTGCTTGATAATAGTGTGCTGAGAATACAGCGTACTCAACAACCACGCCCGCTTCTGAACTCGCGGGGGACACGCGCCCTTTCGGAGCGCACTCCGTGCGTCCAAAATCGCACTTGGCGATTTGGTCTGCCCCTGGCCACCATTGCAGCGCTCCCGGCTTCAAACTCGCTTCACTTACTTCTCATTCTTAAAGTGAAATCGAACTCGCGTTCCCGCAGGAACGCCACAAGCGGTTTCAGCCGCCTTTACCACTCGTTGATGAGGGATCGGAGCAGCATAAGACACCGCCTCCTTTTCAGTGTTTGGCACATAGCCGGCTCAAAAGCTTTCGCTTAGATCGGCAATTCGGGTGCGAATGGGTCATCTAACGATGCAAAAGCGCGCTGGCAGACTGTCGAAGTCATGCCTTTCAAATGCTTGCGCCGGTCCGACCCTGTATTTCCGCCTGGCGATTCAGTGCCCGCTCAGGTAGCGGTCCACAGTCCGCTTTTCTTCGCCCTGGAGGCAGGAATTGGCGTGAAATAGAGGCATAACAGGGTGAATCCATCCACCCCCATTCAAAATTGAATGAGATTTCACAGTGAATAAGCAAAAGTGTTGACGTAGAGCGCTGTATAATACCTCCACAATTCTGACAATATAGCGTTTGAACTGCCTATACCCGGACAGGGTGTTTACGCTTGCTGGACTCCACGAGGGCTTTTGTTTGCGAATCAATTCCCTTACAGCTTTCCTTGCCACTGCCCTGATCCATGTCTGCCTGATACCTTCGGCAACCGCCGATATCATCGCCGGCCGTTTCGGCCTTGTCGACGAACCAAACATCCTGACCCGCTTCACGCCGGAGCAGTCTGGCGACGTTGCGCCCGCCGCCATACTGGGCGGGCCAGCGAGCGCTCTGCAGAGCGCCATTGGACTTCATTACGACGCCTTCGCCAACCACCTCTGGGTTGCTGACTTCTATGGGCAGAAAGTCCACGTGTTCCACGCCAACGCCAGCGGTGACGCCACCCCCTTGCGCAGTTTCACCAGCCCGAGTCTCGGGCAGCCGCGACAGCTCACGCTGACGGCCAGCCGCAGCGAGGTTGCAGTGATTACCAAGTTGTGCTGCGTCACCAGCTACTCGGTGGCATCGAGTGGCGACGTCGTTGCCTTGCGCAGCATTCCCTCGGGCGGTGGTGTCGGGGGGCTGACGCGTCTGACCAATCCCGGTGGCCTCGCCTACGCGGCGGGCAGCGACGAACTGTGGGTGGGCGACCTCGAAAGCCTTGACGACGGCAATGGCGGCGAGCTGCTGGTGTTCGCGCGCACCACCAACGGCAACGTGGCGCCCGCGCGCTACATCTTCGGCGCCACCACGGGGCTCGGTGAATACGTCACCGGGATCGCGGTCAACGAGGTTGCGGGCGAGGTCTACGCCGCCGTCAACGACTCTTCCGGGGGTGGAGGCACTTTAGGCGCAATCGTGGTGTTCCCGATCTCCGCCCAGGGCGATGTTGCGCCGCTGCGACGCATCGCCGGCCCCGCCACCGGGCTGGAATCGGTCGGCGACCTGGCTTTTGATCCGGAAAGCGGACAGCTGGTGATCGCCAGCGGATCCTTTCAGGGACAACCGAGCTTGCGGACCTTCGCCGTGGGGGCAAACGGCGATGTCGCGCCGCTGCGCATCATCAGTGGATCCGCAACCGGCGTTGTGGCGCCGAATGGCTGGTATGCGGTCACGGTGGGACCGCCGCTGGTGCTGTTCAGCAGCGGCTTTGAATCTCCCTGAGGCGGCGCACCGTTATACCGTGAGCGCGGATGGATATTTGGCTGCAAGCTCAAAACCAGAGCATACTGATTTTGAGCCCCACACTTTGGGTGATCATGTCAGACGGCGTGGCCTAGAATTGGAGCCTACCCACAACGAAGTAGCAAAACATCTCGGAGTCGTTTCCCGGACGATCCTGAACTGGGAGCGGGGTCGTACAAAGCCACCGATTGCGTCCATACCCGCCATAGTACATTTCTGTGGCTACGATCCATTCCCGCAACCAAGAGCCGCGTAAAAAGGGGCCGGATACATTTTCCCATATTCGTTCCCAGCAAGAAAACACGCCTGGCGATTATTGCCGCGTTGCGTTATGTGCTGTGGAGTGCCGGGCAGGTTTAGGCGAACAGGGCGTGGCACAGGCTGAAGCTCTCATTCTGGAGGCATCATTTTTACCTGAAAAAAATTCCCACATCATGGCGATTCGCTGAATTTCTTGTCGGAAAATGTATCCGGCCCCTTTTAGAGAAGATCCAGCGGTGATCAAGAAGATCCTGGCGCACCTGGATGAAAAAGCGGTTTCAGCCGCACCAGGTATGTTGCCGGAATGCCGGGCCCCGCTGCGGGCTGGGTTGTTCGAAGGGCTCTAAGCCAGCACATGTCACACCTTAGCCGCATCGGGTCACGCGGTAGGATCGCCTGCAGCCGTCCGGTCACTCTAAGAACGGGGCGGACCATCCCATTAGCGGAAACTTTTCCTCGAAATCACTTGAAAGATACGTTACAACTTGGGGTGCATTTTTCAATGCCAACTGTGGGGGTGCAAATCAACAAACTCCGGACCGGCTACCCTAAGGAGCTGAAGTTAAGGGCTTGAAGTCACGTCTACTTCAACCTGGCCGTCCCGGATACGCAGCGGAAAGGAGCGGATGGGCCTGGTGGCCGGTGCACCCGTACACGCGCCCGTGCGTATGTCAAACGTGGCGCCGTGCAGGGGGCACATGATGCGGTGACCGCGCAATTTGCCTTCATTGAATCTCGCCAGCGCGTGCGAGCACAAATTCTCTACGGCAAAGTACTCATCACGGAAACGGCAGATGACAAAGTCCGTGCCGTTGACTTCAAAAGCTGAAAAACTCTTTTCCTCGATCTGCCCAACGGCGATGACTGCTGTGAACAGCGGTTCAGACATGTGAATTAACCCTTTCCTTTCAGATAATCAGGATGCTAACATGAGTTGAATTCGATTCAAAAAAACATTTCTGGAGAAATGGCCATGATGACGTTCCTGGCGAGGATGAAGGTAAAAGAAGGCAAGGAAGCAGACTTTGTTCGGTTGGCGCAGGCACTGACCTCGAAAGTACTGACCAATGAAAGCGGCACCATTGTCTACGAATTCTTCAAACTCCGTGATGTACCCCTGGGGTACGCTGTGTTCGAGCAGTTCATGAGCGAGGCAGACGAAGAAGCCCATCGCAACACGGACTATTTCAACAAGCTGGCCCCCCAGCTACTCGAATGCCTGGACGGTACCTACGTCAGGGAATTTCTTGATTCAATCGACTGAGTTCCACAGGTTTTGAATACATCTCTGGCCTCGATCAGGTTGCAGGCAACGTCGCTTGGCGATTTGCTGCTGCTGGCGGCCGATACTCATCCTGATCGCACTGCGATCATTTTGCCTGACCAGCGCAGTACGTATGCCGAACTCCGTGATGCAGCGATAGGCAAGGCCTTGAGCCTGCAAGCCCTGGGTATTGGGGCGGGTGATCACATTGGCCTGCTGCTGCCCACCGGCATGGACTTTATTGAAACCCTGTTTGCCGCTGCACTTATTGGCGCCGTCACCGTGCCCGTGAACGCCCGCTACATGCCTCCGGAACTGGCTTACGTAGTAGAGAACGCAGACCTCAAAATCCTGCTGACTACAGACAAGATTGCCGAAGCGGTAAATTTCGTAGAGCGCCTGAACCTCGCATTCCCGGAACTGGAGCAGGCCAGTGCGGAAAAACTGAACATCACCCGCGCTCCGCTGTTGCGCAACATCGTCCTGTTCGGTGATACCCCTGCAGCAGGCATGCTGACAGAACAACAGTTTGCACAGCTGGGAAGCCCAGCATTGGGAAACCAAAGCGCCCCTGGTCGTCTGCAGCTTAGGCGCCTGCATCTGCGGCGTTTGCAGGTCCGCCTTGGCAGCACGGCGCTGATCCTTTACACCTCCGGCACAACGGCCAATCCCAAAGGCTGCATGATTTCCCACGAAGCCATAGTGCGCAACAGCGTGGCGCTTGCAGACCGTTATGAATTGACCGGCGAGGACAGTTTCTGGTCGCCATTGCCCATGTTTCACATCGCGGCTATTCTCCCCATGACCGCAATCTTCGCCAAAGGCGGCACTTATGTGACCACCGGATATTTCCGTGCCGGGGAAGCGCTGCAGATGATGGAACGGGAAAAAGTTACGGCGACATATCCCTGTTTCTGGGCCATCATGTCCGACCTGGTCGATCACCCGGATTTTGAGAAGACCGACCTCTCGCGCATCAAGCTGATGAATGCCAACTTCGCGGTGCAGCCACCGGAAATCGGCAAGAAAATGAAGAAAGCACTGCCGAACGCCATTTTCGTTGGTACGTTCGGAATGACCGAGACAGCCGGAACCGTTTCTACCAGCCGCCTGGACGATAGCGAGACCCAGAGGTTTACCCGCCTTGGCACCCCCTTGTCGGGCATGGAAGTCCGCGCAGTGAACCCGGAAACGGGCGAAGACGCGGCCCAGGGAGAAAAAGGTGAAGCCTGGATTCGCGGCTACAGCACCTTCACGAAATACTACAAGGCGCCGGAGAAAACTGCCGAAGCGCTGGATGCCGATGGCTGGTTCCATTCCGGGGACCTCATTTCCATCGACGCAGATGGCGCCCTGATGTTTCATGGCCGGCTGCGCGACATGCTCAAAGTTGGTGGTGAGAACGTCGCTGCCGCTGAGATTGAAGCCTGCCTGCAACAGCACGTGGCGGTGAAGCTGGCGCAGGTCGTGGGAATTCCCGACCCGCGGCTGATTGAAGTGCCGGCCGCGTTCATTGAACTGGAGGCCGGTAGTGACGCCAGCGAGGCAGAGCTGATCGGTTTTTGCAAGGGGAAAATTGCGGGATTCAAGCTTCCCCGCCACATCCGTTTCGTCACGCAGTGGCCTACCTCCTCGACCAAGATCCAGAAGTTCCGCTTGCAGGAGCAGCTCAGGACCGAACTGGGCTTGTAAAGGAGAAACGCCATGCTGACTTTTATTGCCACTCTCCAGGTTGCCGCCGGGAGTGAGAAAGAGTTTGAACGACTCCAGACCGAGTTGTCAGAAATTTCCCACCGCGAAGAAGAGGGGCTGTTGGTTTACGACGTCATCTGCCACAAAGAAAAACCACGCACCTACGTGGTATACGCCCGCTTCAGGGACCAGGCGGCCTTTGAATTTCACCAACAAGCCGATTTCCACCAGCGCCTGGTTCCGCCCATTCTTGCCTGCGTGGAGGGCGATATGGACTTGCAGTTTTACGACTGGAAAGGTTGACCAGCCCGCCCGAATTGCAAACCTGAACTGCAAG
>JANLTO010000030.1:0-201225 GCA_031362985.1 Lysobacterales bacterium
ATCAGTGCCGCCGCTTTTGCATCCTCAAGGGCATCATGTGCTTGGTATCGAATACCTAAGTGTGCTGCAACATTTTCAAGCCCATAACCCTTCTCTGCGAATTGAGTCCAAACTCTACGAACGATAGTCTGTAAGTTGAGCCATTCGCATGATGGCTTCTCCAAGGTCCAAATATCACATACTTTCAAAATCGCGGCTCGATCAAGACCGCCATGTGAAATACAAACACGGCCCCTCAGCGCTGTATTCAGATACTGAGCCAATTCGGGAAATTTCGGCTTCCCTCTAATCATTGCCTCGTTAATGTTGTGTTTCCGAATACCCATGCCAAAGAATGGTTCTTGCGGATCAACAAGGGTTGAAAACTCTTCGACTAGCAGGCCTTGCTCGTAACGCACCATGCCAATCTGGCAGATCGAGTAGATGTTTGTATTTGCGAGTTCCACATCTAATGCAATGAAGTCCACAAACCGTCTCCAGCAATTCCTTTAAGCAGTATGGCGCGATAATTCAAAGTGTCCAATACCAAAGGACTGACTGTTACATTCTGGCAACCACGTAAGGGAGAACATCGTTTGATTCATCCTGCCTGGATTCAATCTGGCCATCGGTACCCGTATGATGGACAATCCAGCATGATCACGTGGCAAGAAATGTGGCAGGCACCAAATAAAAAAGCGGGTACTTATGCGGGTATCAGCCTACTTTTTCTGGATCAGGTCTGTTATAGAACAAAGGGATAGGTTCAAAATGATACTGATGATCGATAACTACGATTCCTTCACCTACAACCTGGTGCAGTACCTGGGTGAACTGGGTGCCGAAGTTGTCACTGTCCGTAACGACGCCATTACGGTTGACCAGGTGCGGGACATGAAACCTGAGGGCATCGTGATTTCCCCTGGTCCGTGTACTCCCAATGAAGCCGGCATCAGCCTGGACGTGGTGAAAACACTGGGACCGATCATACCTATCCTCGGCGTGTGCCTGGGGCATCAGTGCATTGGCCAGGCATTTGGCGGCAAAGTAGTGCGGGCCGAGCGCATCATGCACGGCAAAACGTCCATGATTTACCATCGCAGCCAGGGCGTTTTCTTCGGTCTGCCGCAACCCTTTGAAGCAACCCGCTATCATTCCTTGGTGGTGGAAAGTGATTCAATACCGGAGAGCCTTGCGGTCATGGCCTGGACGGATTACCAGGGTAGCCATGAGATCATGGGCCTGAAACACATGACCTACCCGGTACAGGGTGTGCAATTTCATCCCGAATCCATCCTCACGCGGTGCGGGCATGATTTATTGAGAAATTTCCTGCAATCCATCAGCAAAATTTATTGAGGCAGGCCAATGAGCGAAGTGTCTTTTGCCTTTCCACCTGCGGACAGGCCCAGCGCAGCCATCCACGGAACTGGCCAGTATTTTCCCATTCACCGTATTTATTGTGTTGGCCAGAATTACGCAGATCATGCCCGGGAAATGGGTTCTGATCCGCAACGGGAGCCACCGTTTTTTTTCTCCAAGCCGGCCGATGCACTGCTCATGGCGGGCAGCGCTGCAGCGACGCCCACCCCGGTTGCCTATCCACCGCGAACCACGGACCTGCAACACGAGATTGAACTGGTGGTCGCGCTGGGCCGCGGCGGTAGCAACATTGTGGTGGAGAAAGCCGCAGAGCATGTGTTTGGCTTTGCCGTTGGTGTAGACCTGACGCGGCGGGACTTGCAAAAAATCGCCAAGGACCGGGGCCGTCCCTGGGATACGTCCAAAGGGTTTGATCAGTCAGCGCCGATGAGTGCCATCCATCCCCTTGGGCAAATAGCCTGGCCCGAGCGTGGAGCGATTTGGCTTAAGGTTAATGGCGAGTTACGCCAGCAGGGTGACATCCAGGCAATGATCTGGAACATCAGCGAGATCATTGCAGAGCTTTCCAGCCTGTACTGCCTGCAGCCGGGTGACCTCATATTCACCGGAACCCCATCCGGGGTGGGGCCCATGCATAAAGGCGACCTCGTGCAGGGCGGGGTTGACGAAATTGACACCTTGTTCATTAAAATTGAGTGAGGGCGCATGAAACTGTATTCGTTCTGGCGTAGCTCGGCAGCGTACCGGGTGCGTATTGCATTGAATCTGAAACATATCGAATACGAACTTGTTTCCAAGCAACTGGCGCAGGGTGAACACAGAAAGGCGGATTACCTTGCGGCCAATCCACAAGGCCTGGTTCCGGCGCTTGAACACTGTGGCATTTTGTTCACCCAGTCACTGGCCATCATCGAATACCTCGATAGTGTCGTACCGGAGCCACGCCTGCTGCCGCAGGATCCGGTGGACCGGGCCCATGTTGCTGCCATGGCCCAGGCCATAGCCTGTGACATCCATCCGCTGAACAATTTGCGCGTGACGAATTACCTCAGGCAGGAACTGGCCCAGGGCGAAGCGGTAGTGCAGGGGTGGTATGCACATTGGATCCAGGAAGGATTTCATGCCATGGAAGCCTGGGCGGTGCTGCGTTCGAGCAACCGGCGTTACATCTATGCGGACTCGGTTTCGCTGGCTGATGTTTTGCTGGTTCCGCAAATGTACAACGCACGCCGCTTTAACGTTAGTCTCGAGACCTTTCCGGCGCTGGTGGCGATTGATCGGCACCTGTGCACGCTTCCCGCCTTTGTCGCGGCCAGCCCGGAGAATCAACCGGATTGTAATTAAAGCCGGCCTGCTGGCAGGCGCCGGCTCGAATGGGCCGGCCCGCATGCGCCGCTCTGGAGAAGTACGTGGATATCAAACAGGCTATCAGTAACATTGTTGATCGCATTGACCTCAGTGCAGATGAAATGCGCGAAGTCATGCAGTTGATCATGACGGGTGGAGCCACTCCCATCCAGATCGGCGGACTACTTGCCGGTCTGCGCACCAAAGGTGAAACCGTGGACGAAATCGTTGCCGCGGCGCAGGTTATGCGTGAGCTTGCGGTGCGCATTGATGTCGGTGGGGAACATCTGGTAGATACCTGCGGCACCGGGGGGGACAGCAGCAGCACCTTCAACGTGTCCACGGCCTGTGCGTTCGTGGTTGCCGCTGCCGGTGGGCGGGTGGCCAAACACGGTAACCGGTCGATGTCATCAAAATCCGGCAGTGCGGACGTGCTGGAAGCTCTTGGAGTCAAACTCGAGATTGCACCGGAGCGAGTGGCTGGCTGCATAGCGGAAATCAATATCGGTTTTCTGTATGCGCCCGCCCATCACAGCGCTGCACGCTTTGCCGCGGCCCCGCGTAGGGAACTGGGGACCCGTACCCTGTTCAATCTGCTTGGCCCGCTGACCAATCCCGCCGGCGCCCCCCACCAGTTACTGGGGGTGTTTGCCGAGCGGTGGGTAGAGCCAATGGCCAGGGTGCTGCACAAGTTGGGCAGTAAACATGTTTTGGTGGTGCATTCTGCAGACGGGTTGGATGAATTGAGCATCAATGCCCCCAGCTATGTTGCTGAGCTGCTTGAGGGCCAGGTGCATACTTTTGTTTTCCAGCCGGAAGATGCGGGCATCGAGCGCCAGTCGCTGGAGTCTGTGCGGGTGGATGGCCCGGAGCAATCGGCGCGCATGATCCGCAGCATTTTTGCCGGGCAAAGCGGGCCCGCAGCCGACATGGTTGCGCTCAATTCCGGTGCAGCGCTGTACGCTGCGGACGTGGCCTCCTCCATGCGCGAGGGTGTGACCATGGCGCGCGCAGCGCTGGCCAGCGGGGCCGCGGAGAACACGCTCAAGCGCTTGGTAGGCCTCACCGCATGAGCGATATCCTGGAGAAGATCATGGCCACGAAGGCGGCGGAAGTGGCAGCCGCCCGGCAGCTGTGCTCACTGCAGGAACTGGTCGCGCAATGTACAGAACTGCCTCCTGCGCGCGGCTTTACCCGGCGTATGCTATCCATCGCAGCCACTGGGGCCGCAGTCATTGCTGAAGTCAAGAAAGCCTCGCCCAGTGCCGGCATCATACGGGCCGATTTTCATCCGGACCAGATTGCCCGAAGCTACCAGGACGGAGGTGCAGCCTGTTTGTCAGTGCTCACCGATGGCCCGTGGTTCCAGGGTGCAAATGAATACCTGCAAAGTGCCCGGGGCGCATGCGATTTGCCGGTACTGCGCAAAGACTTCATTATTGACCCTTGGCAGGTGTATGAATCCCGCGTAATCGGAGCCGACTGCATCCTGCTGATCGTGGCTGCGCTGGGTTTTGAGCAACTGCTGGAACTCGATGGCCTGGCGCGTGGAATCGGGCTGGATGTGCTGGTTGAGGTGCATGACGAGGCAGAGCTGGAAAGTGCGCTGGCTACCAGTGCGGTACTGGTGGGCGTCAACAATCGAAACCTGCGCACGTTTCGTACGGATCTGGACATCAGTCGCCGTTTGCGGCCCGGCATTCCTGATTCGCGCTTGATGGTCACGGAAAGCGGTATTCACAGTCGCGAAGATGTGCAAAGTATGCTGGCAGCAGATGTGCGGGCGTTCCTGGTCGGCGAGGCCTGCATGCGGGCTGAGCACCCGGGCGAGGCGCTGGCAGCCTTGTTCAGGCCATAGCGTTCAGGCCCTAGTAATGAGGAGGTTCCCTATGCCTTTTACCACCCTGCAAACGTCGTTGGTGATGCTGGCCGTATGGCTCCTTCTGGCCTGCGCACCGGCTTGGCCAGAGGAACTGCCGGCAAGTGCCCAGTGGAAGGACCCGTCCTCGGTTCGCCTTGAAGTAGATTTTCCTGGTGACGGTTACCACGCCAGTTGGGAGCTGTTCCGTTGTGCTTGTGGTGACCTGCTGGTTCATTCTGAATTAAATGCACCCGGACAGGTGGTGCGTGGTGAGATCGTGTTGGTGGCAAACCGCGCGGTACTCATGCGCGGATACGATCCCGCAAATGCCCAGGAGATTTCATTCGATGCGCCTGGATTGATGATGCAACTGGCCCTGCGGTTGCTGGAGCGGACTGCGCCCGAAGGGCCCGGTTCGATAAGCAAAAAAACGGACGTGGCGATGGAAGACAAGGTTAACTTCATTAACCTTGATACCGGCGCTGCTGCTGGCACTTTCCCGGCTCCGTGGAGCGTCAGCGGCTCGATCTGGCCGCAGAATGACACAGAAAGGCGGTTCGATCTGCGGTTTAAATTCGTAGCAGCGGACCCAAACGGAGGGGACGCACAAGAGGGTGAAATGCGCCTGTCCGGGATTGCGCAATATGCCACCGGCGAGTTTCCTCTCGCGCCGGGCACTGAGCTCAGTGGCTGGGATTTATCCTGGCGCGATGAACAAGATGCCGCGATTCCGGAGGCAGAAAAGATCGCCACCCTTGAGCAACTGCGGGCCTTGCTGAAACAGAACTAAATGCGATAAGCGAGGGCTTTCATGATGCCGGAAGTGAAGGCCATCGCGCTGCGAATGGTTTGGGGTAACTCCCGGCCACCAGCGATTTCAGCCATGTCGGCATGGCGTGCTTCATCAGCTTTCATTTGATCGAGAATGGCCCGGCTGCGTGCGTCCTCCGGAGGAAGGCGCTCCAGGTGTTCTTGCAGGTGCGCCTCGACCTGGTTCTCGGTTTCCCGCACAAAACCCAAGCTCCAGCTGTCGCCGGCGAGGCCGGCCAGGGCGCCAATGGCGAATGAGCCAGCGTACCAAACAGGATTGAGCAGGCTGGTGCGGTTGTCCAGCTGCCTGAGGCGGGTCTCACACCAGGAAAGATGATCAATTTCTTCGTCTGCGGCCTGCTGCATGGCGATGCGCACAGTAGCTTGCCGGGCCGTGGCCGCCTGCCCGGCATAAAGCGCCTGGGCGCATACCTCACCCGCATGGTTAACCCGCATCAATCCGGCTGCATGACGCCGCTCCTCTTCATCCAGTTCTGCTTCCTTAATGCCGGCTGCGGGATTGGGCCTTGCTGCGGCCGGCGCTGCCCCCACCGACAGGCGCAACGCTTCATCCAGTCGAATAAGAAATCGGTCCAGGGGGGTAATGCTGCGGGTAGACGTCAAAGGCTGCTCTCCTTTTCTCCGGGCCATTTTAACCCTGCCGCGGTGAAAAACGCAGTGAAATGGTTATACTTGCGCACTTTTTTAATGTGACCAACCAGGAGAGAACCACAATGAACGTTTTACAGAGTATACGCATATGGGCGATGGTCTTGACACTTGCCCCAGTCCCGCTTTTAGCCCATGAAGTGGAAGGAGATCCGGAAGCACCCAAGTACGGATGGTCGGGCAAAGGCGAATTTGGCCTGGTGTCTACCTCCGGAAACTCGGATACCTTTTCCATGAATCTCGCAGCCGAGCTCACCTATGACTCGGAAAAATGGCATCACCGCTTCGGCGCGAGCGCACTGAAATCTGAAAACAACGGTGACACGACGGCCAATCGCTACGACCTTGGCGCACAAAGCGACTACAAGCTTAATGCAAAAAGTTACCTGTTCGGCGCCCTGCGCTACGACAACGACGATTTCAGCGCCTATGAAGACCAGGCAACGGTCGCTGCTGGCTACGGCCGCCAGATACTGGATACTGAAAAGCAAAAGCTGAAGCTGGAGGCGGGCGTGGGCTATCGCAGTTCCACCGTTGCTGAGACCGGGCAGAGCGAAGACGGTATGATTTTCAGGGGCCTGGCGGAATGGACCTGGCAAATGACGGCAAGCACATCCCTGGGAGATCGCTTCCTGGTGGAAGCCGGTAGCGACAACACCTACATCCAGAACGACCTGGGGCTTACCGTGGCCATTAATACCAAGTTTGCCCTGAACCTGGCCTACCAGGTGCGTAACAACTCCGACGTGCCCGCCGGCGTTGACAAGACGGATACACAAACCTCGGTCAACCTGGTCTATAGTTTCTGAATATGAGCTATTACCGCAAACACGTATTTTTCTGTACTAACGACAGGGGGGCCGAAACGGACCGGCCCTCCTGCAACCGTTGTGGCTCGGAAGCCATGCGGGAGTACGCAAAAAAGCGTGTCAAGGAACTGGGGCAGGCAGGTGCCGGGCAGATTCGGGTGAACTCGGCTGGCTGTCTCGACCGCTGCGAAGAGGGCCCGGTTTGCGTGGTCTACCCGGAAGGAACCTGGTACACCTACGTGGACGAAAGTGACGTGGATGAAATCATCGAATCGCACTTGCTGGGGGGGAAACCGGTAGAGCGGCTGAAAATCTGAGGAAAAGCAGAATGGTGGTAAAGAAGGGGAAAGTGGTTTTGCAGTTGAATCCGGGGGCATAAGCCAGTAGAATTCCCGCCCTTCACCCGCGGCCTTTAAAGCTGCGGACCCCTACCCGCGACTTTTGCGGTCGAGAGAATTTCATGAAGACGTTTACAGCAACGCCATCAACCATTACGCGCGACTGGTATCTTGTTGATGCAACCGACAAAACCCTGGGACGATTGGCAACCGAAATAGCCAGCCGTCTGCGCGGTAAGCACAAACCCATGTTTACACCCCACATGGACACCGGTGACTATATTATCGTGATCAATGCCGAAAAAGTCCGCGTTACCGGCAACAAGCTCAATGACAAGATGTATCACCATCACACCGGTTACATTGGCAACCTGAAATCCATCAATCTGGGCAAGCAGTTGCAGGAACACCCGGAGCGCGTCATCCAGGCAGCCGTCAAGGGCATGCTGCCCAAGAGGTCCCTGGGCCGCACTATGTACCGCAAATTGCATGTGTATGCCGGTGCTGAACATCCGCACAGCGCGCAGCAGCCCAAGCCGCTCGAAATCTGAACCCGAATTTACGGATACCTGATATGGCAACTGAACAATACTACGGAACCGGTCGACGCAAATCGTCATCAGCACGCGTATTCATGACCCGTGGTACGGGCAAAATCATCGTCAATAACCGGCCACTTGATGAGTTCTTCGGCCGTGAAACCTCCTGCATGGTGGTGCGTCAACCTCTGCAAAAGGTGGAAATGGCTGACAAGTGGGACCTCAAAGTCACCGTAGAAGGCGGCGGAATTTCCGGACAAGCCGGCGCAATCCGCCTCGGCTTGACTCGCGCCCTGATGGAATACGACGGTGAACTGCGCAAGCCACTGCGCAAAGCAGGGTACGTAACCCGCGACGCACGCGAGGTAGAGCGCAAGAAAGTTGGCTTGCACAAGGCAAGACGCGCTACGCAGTTCAGCAAGCGCTAATACCGCGCGAGGGTCCACGATCTCAATTGGGGGGTCGTCTAGTGGTAGGACTGCGGACTCTGACTCCGCCAGCGGGGGTTCGAATCCCTCCCCCCCAGCCATAAATAAAAAAGCCGCCCTAATGGGCGGCTTTTTAGTTTATCGTTGGGGAGGTTGGAGATGCAGAACCGCTGTCGGCCAAGGGCCGAGGGGTTCGACAAATTCGCCGGGAGGCCACTCGCGCACGTCCTTGTGCTTCGCGGCACCGGTTCATCCGTGAACAATGCGAATTTGGTCGCAGGAGCAAGGCGAGTGCACCCGAAGGGCAAAAACCAGGGATGTTTTTTGACTATCCTTCCCCTCAGGTAGCTTGCACTGGCGGGCGCCTCAATTCCGTGACATTTTACCGTCATCTGGATAGAAAACGGATGAGGCAGAACTTTCAATATCTAAAGGATTCGTGGAAAAGCGCTTTGATGCCTCCTATATTCATCAGCCCGAAAAAAACTTGGGCAAAAAGAATCGCTGGACACGAGTTATGCGAGTGAGGGCGAGCATGATTGCAATGAAAGGCCCTTTTTCCAAATGACTGCAGCGCAGGCCCCCGAAGGTCAATATGTTGCCTCTCTCACAGGACTGCGCGGTATCGCAGCTTTTGCCGTGTTTTTATTCCACTTTGGTGCGCTGAATCCAGGAATCCGATTGGACATGCAGGTACCCATGATCGGCAGCGCCCTGCAGTTTCCGCTGGGCTTTGGCTTTGCTGGCGTGGACATATTTTTTGTGCTGAGCGGGTTCCTCCTGACGCTGCCTTTCGCGCAATCAGCGCTCGCGGGCGAGGCGCGTCCATCGCTGCGCCAATACTTCAAACGGCGCTTCTTGCGAGTGTTCCCGGCGTACTACGCGCAGTTGTTTATCATCCTGATGGCAGGTTCCTGGTTCATTACCTGGAAGCCCCAGACCGTCGCAACCTTTGCCGCTCATCTCGTGATGTTCTTCAATATCAGGCTGTATCCGGTTGAACCCATGGTCGGAGTCTGGTGGACTCTACCGGTGGAGATGGGGTTCTATCTGCTGCTACCTTTTCTGCAGCCTTTGTTACGCCCGTCACGATGGGTGCCGACACTGCTGACCGGCGTGCTCGTGAGCATGTTGTACCGAAACTGGGTCGCACTACATTTCGGTTCGGCGGCTGGGGCGGGCGCGTTTCTTCTACCCTCACTGCTGCCGGGCAGTCTGACCGAGTTTTTGTTGGGCGCAAGCGCTGCCATTATCGCCCAGTACTTCGCAGTGAGTCAGAAGCCCCGGCCTGCCCCGTGGGCACTGGACCTGATGTTCGTCCTGGGAATCGCCTTGTCGGTGCTGTGGCTGGACCAGGTCGTTTTGGCCGCAGCCGAGGAATACTGGCTTGGCCACTGGAGTATGATTATTGCGCCATTGGCGTTGGGATTACCGCTGGCAACGATCTCTTTGGCCCTGTACTGGGGCAGCCGCTTAGGCGCTTTCTTGCTTTCCAACCGAGTGGTGTATTTCCTCGGGGTAATTTCATACAGCCTTTACCTGTGGCACTTTGTCGTCATGCTGCAATTGCAGTTCTTGATTGGTGAAAGCTATAGCAGCATGTCCAATTGGTTCAAATTCCCACTCGCCACCGTCGCGGTCATCCTCACTGCCAGTATCAGTTACTATGCGATTGAAAAACCGTTTTACAAACTGAAAGCCACTCGTCAGGCACTAATATCGTGATCATTGGCGCTTCGCGCTGTAGCTGCGAGGAGACTGCGCTGCGGATGCGGTCCAAAAGCCGCCCTGGCGGGCGGCCTTGTGGTTACCGCTGTCCTGCCTACTCTGTAACGTTCGTGATTGCCTGTGAACAGGAAGCACTGAGGGCCGATGACTGAGAGGCCAGGCAGGCAAGAATTCGCCCTTCTCCCGCTACTACATCCTTGCACAGCTTTACAACATCGCTGCCGCACTGTTCGACAAAGTAGCTCAGGACCACTTCTGCCGCTTCCAGCTGGGATGCCGCTTCATACAAAGCGTACTGGCACTGGTTTGAGAGTTTGTCTTCGTAGGCATAGAAACAGGCCGCCAGCCGTCCTTCGCCCAGGGTCACTCCTTTGCAATATTGCTCAATTTCAGTTGCACAGCCTTTTTGCACGTCTGCAACGAGGTCTTGTGCGCTGGCAGTGCCGAAAGCAAAAGTTACACATGCGGCGGCACAGATATTAAACAGGGTCGTTCTCTTCATCTCTTGGCTTCTCCTGGAAAAATGTTGAAGTCAGCATGCCGGACCACAAACTAATGGCTGCTGCTCCGGATGAGTGCAAAGTATCGAAAGATACCCGCCCATTGTAGCCGAAGAGCCATAATTGGGAGGATGATATTGGCCAGGCACAAGGAATTCCAAATTCATGATTAGTTGGCAAGCGCGACTCTTCAACGTGTTTCTCAAGGTTGCAGGCCGAAGACATCCCGGCAAGCACACGGTTGCAGATATCCGCCGCAAGGTCGCGCGTGCAGACCAGTGGTTTGCAAAATTGCCCAAGGGGGTGCATGTCCAGCAACAATCCCTGGGCGGAATTCCTGTGCGGTGGATCAGGCTGGCGTCCGCAAGCAATAAGGGCACCATCTTCTTCATTCACGGCGGCGCGTGGTGCGTTGAGACTCCCAATCTGCACACCGGCCTGGCTGCCCGCCTGGCCCTCGCACTGGGCATGGACGTGGTGATGCCGCACTATCGCCTGGCACCGGAACACCCGTTTCCGGCAGGAAGCGAGGATTGTTGGGCGGCCTGGCATGGTTTGCTACAGTCCGGTATGGCCCCGGCCAGCGTGGTACTTATAGGTGATTCGGCGGGTGGCGCCTTGGCTCTGGGCCTGTTGGCACAACTGCGCAAGGCAGGCATGGTCCTGCCGCGCAGTGCTTTATTGCTCTCACCGGCGACGGATTTGGCGATGGGGGGCCGTTCTGTAGTTGACAATCGCCAGAGCGATTCGATGTTTCGGGTTACCACTATGTTCCTGTTCCGTCACTGGTATCTCGGCGACAGGTCCCCCACGGACCCGCTGGCTAGCCCCTATTGGGGGGATTTTACCGGCTTTCCACCGCTGCTGTTCCAGGTCAGCGGTGCGGAAATCCTGCTGGACAACAGCGTGCTGGCTGCAGCCAAGGCCAAGCGCGAGGGGGTCACTACCCAGCTGAGTATTTGGCCGGGAATGCCGCATGACTTCACCCTGTTTCCTTTCCTGCCCGAAGCAGGCTCAGGCATACGTGAAATGGTGCAGTTTGTTGAGCGGCACCCGGCACGTGCGCATAAGGCCGTTAGCTCAACCCCTTAACCCAGGATAGGAAACCCAGCGGTGACTTGCTCACCGCCACGCTGACGATCCAGCAAAAAACCAGTACGGCAGCAACAAATGCTGGCAGCGAACGGGACCTTTCCGGCGCAGAACGCATGGCCGTTATGCCGAGCAGGATGTACACCACCAATCCGCTGATCTTGGCGCCCAACCAATCCATCCCCACAGGTACCTGATCAGCCAGAGCTAACATCGCCATGGCGCTGGCCAGCAGCAAGGTGTCGACCACGTGTGGGAGGACGCGCGCTGCGCGGGTGAACACCCACGGTGATTGCTGCATGCGCCCGGTCCAGCGCAAGGCGAATCCGCAGATGCTGATCACCGCCAGGCTCATGTGCAAATGTCTGAATAACAGATAGTTCATGGGGCAAGTCTGCCACGAAAATTGGGTGGATGATTAGCCCTTGGAGTAGGAGCTTGCATATACAAATGATAATCATTATCATTTGCACACTATTATTGATTTACGACTGAAACAAGAATCGGCCGGAGTAAAGGTAATGCTGAAAACCATCCATTCGATGTTGCTGCCGGGTTCATTGGCCCCAGGTCTGTTGGTCCCGGGTATATTGGCTTTGGGTCTGGTGACCTGGAGCAGTGCCCATGCCGATACGCCTGTTTTCGACATTGTCATCAAAGATCATCAGTTCCACCCGGCCAGGGTGCAAGTGCCGGCTGGTGTCAAAGTCAAGCTGATCGTTGACAACCAGGACCCGACCCCCGAAGAGTTTGAAAGTTACGAATTCAACCGGGAAAAAGTCATCATGGGCAATAGCAGTGCGACGCTGTTTATTGGTCCATTGGAGGTCGGTGAATACCCGTTCTTTGGAGAATTCAACCCGGAAACCGCACAAGGCATGCTGGTCGTCACTGCACCCTAAAAGGAAAAAATCTTGTTCGCCTCATCCATCATTTTATTTCGCGAGAGCCTGGAAGCGGCTCTGATTATCAGCATCGTCCTCACCGCAACCCGTGGCCTTCGACATCGCGGTTTGTGGGTAAACATCGGTGTACTGGCAGGCATCGCTGGAGCGATCGTGGTCGCAGTATTCGCCCGGCAAATATCTGACCTGGCCGAAGGCACAGGACAGGAATTGTTCAACGCCTGCGTCCTGTTGACTGCATGCGTGATGCTGGGCTGGCACAACGTCTGGATGGCCAGTCATGCACGTGAGCTATCCGCCCAGGTCAACCGGGTCGGCCGGGCGGTGCATACAGGGGAGCGGCATATGAGCGCGCTGGCCATCGTGGTGGGCCTGGCCGTTTTGCGGGAAGGCTCTGAAGTTGTCCTGTTTCTTACCGGCATATTGGCCGGTGACGCGCAAGTCTCACTGGTGCTTGCGGGGGCAGCGATGGGCCTTGCCGCTGGCGTCCTCTTTGGAGTGCTGCTTTACCTCGGGATGATGCGCATTCCGGTACGCCACCTGTTTACGGCCACCAGCGGACTAATCCTCGTCCTGGCTGCCGGCCTGGCTGCCCAAGCGGCTGGATACCTGATACAAGCCGGGTATATCCCTGCTTTACAGGAACCGATTTGGGACAGTAGTGCGTTTCTCACGGATAACAGCATCATGGGGCGGTTGCTGCATTCGCTGATGGGCTATACCGCGCGCCCCAGCGGCATGCAACTCGTCTTCTGGGCTTGCACTTTTGTTGTGATCTGGGGCCTGATGGCGTTGCCCCGCAAGCGTAGCGCCCACCCTCGAGCGACGTTTGCGCTTGCCGCGTTCCTGATTGCTGGATTGGGCTTGCTGCAGCCCGGCGAGGCATCCGCAAGCCACAAGATTTACTCGCCCATCGTCGATTTCGGAGAGACGGAGATTGAGTTGCGTGGTCACTATAATTTCGATGATGACGACGAGGTGGATGGCTCGCAAAAGTACAAGCTCGACTTTGGTCGGGGCGTCACCCCGCACTGGTTCACAGAAGTCGTCCTGGAATATGAACACGGGCCTGGCGAAGGTGGCGTATTGGAAGCAGTGGAATGGGAGAATGTCATCCAACTGACAGAGCAAGGGGAATACGCATTCGATTGGGGCGTGTTGGTGGAATATTCCCATGCGTTGGAAGATGGTCACGCAGACAAAATCGAATTCGGCCCCCTGGTGCAGAAGGAGTTCGGCCGCCAGGTTTGGACTGGCAACCTCATCCTTGAGGCGCCCTTAAGCGGTGACGAGGGAGTCGAATGGGAATTCGCTACGCGCTTGCAGCGGCGCATCAGCCCGGCTTTCGAGCCGGCCCTGGAAGCGTACTGGTCCGAAGATGAATTGCAGATAGGTCCGGCTTTACTGGGGCAAACCCGGATGGGGCAAGGGACAACCATATTCGCCTGGCAGGCAGGTATTCTCGCTGGCCTGACCCATGCCACACCGGATGTGACTGTTCGTTTCCTGATAGAGCTTGAGTTTTACTGAGGATGCGCCGGCCGTTTGCGGGAACTGCGCAATAAGCTCGTGAGGGCCTTCTTCGGACCAAGCAAGTCTTGCAGGGTGTGTGCTTCCAGTACACCGATATAAGCCGCCAGGGCTTGGGTCAATACCTCTTTCAAGCGGCACTCAGGCTGGATAACGCACCTATCCTCGCCGCTGAAACAGGTCACCAGGTTCATATCCTCTTCCAAGTCGCAAATCACATTTGCAATGACGATTTCACTTGCCGGTCGTGCGAGGGTAATACCGCCCCCCGGTCCCCGCCGTGCATCAAGATAGCCCATGCGTACCAAATCACTGACCACCTTCATCAGATGATTTCGTGAAATGTGATAGGCGTCGGAAATTTCCCGGATGGTTGAGCGGTTGTTGCCATGCAGGCCAACGAAAATCAGCACACGCAAGGCGTAGTCAGTAAAACGGGTCAACTTCATCGCTGGTTCGTAATTGCATGTGTCACGGTGGCGTTAGGCTAAACACGGACCAGCCTCATGCGCTTGATGCAGGCCAACTCCAACCCAACTGCGGTAAAAGCAACCATTGAGGCGCGGTGATTTCTTGCCAGTGATTTTTGCTCGGGATGACACAGGTCATAAATGATGCAGCAATTTACACCTATTCTTCCGCTGCATTGTCAACGCCAGGAAGAAGAGTAGAAATTACATGACTCCATGCTCCGTGTACCGCCAATTTGTGTTCAATAGTTTTTTTTGCTGGGCGCTGCCATCAATCCGCTTTTTGCCCAGCGAGTTAACTCCGGTGACATGGATGCCCACGAACTGGACGAAGTGGTCGTGGTGGCCAGCAGATCGCCACGGCCCTTGTCGGAAATCGCCGCGGAGGTCACGGTAATCGATGCCGGGGAAATTCAACGCAACATGGCCGAAGATATTAACGGACTGTTGCGCTACAAACCCGGTCTGGAAGTTGAGTCTTCAGGAACCCGATTTGGCGCCACCAGCATCAATGTTCGGGGTATCGGGGGCAACCGGGTATCGATAGAGCAGGATGGCATGACCGTGCGTGACCGGTTCGTTGTAGGTGCCTTTTCTGACAGTGGCCGGACGCGGGTCGAAATCGATCGCATCAAGCGGGTCGAGGTATTGTACGGCCCGGCTTCGGTGCTGTACGGCTCTGATGCACTGGGTGGAATTGTGGCCATCACCACCTGGGATCCGGATGACCTGTTGGCGCGCGGAGCGGGAAACCACTGGCTGGGTTTGCGCGGTGGATACCAGGGCGCCGATGACAGTTGGGTAGGGTCAGGCATTGCCGCAGTGGGAAACGAAACGCACGGTTTGCTGTTTGCCGGCACATTGCGCTCGGGGCACCAGTTGGAGAACCAGGCGCCATCCGGCACGCCGCAGGATCCGCAGAATTGGAACAGCCAGGACTTTATGCTGCGCTATACCTTCGATACGCCGGGCGGCAACCGCTTGCGCCTTACCGCCATGGGACAGGATTCGGACGTGGATACGCAAATGAATTCCCTGCTCGGCTACGGTCGGCGCTTCCGCACCACCACTGCGCTGTCGGGGTCCGATCAGGACAGTAACCAGCAGTATGCCTTGTCCTATGACTTTGCCTGGGCCGGTTGGCAGCAAGGTAGTGTGCAGTTATTCCATACCGATTACAGCACAGAGCAACTGACGCACGAGATTCGTGGCATCGCCGTACCCCCGGTAGCTCTGGAACGCGAATTCAATTATGACCAGGATCATGATGGGCTGAATGCCAGCATGTTCAGGACAGAGCAGTGGGGCGGCGCGGAGCACCGCATTGGCCTGGGTCTGCAGTGGTTGCAGACGGACACATCCGAACTGCGCGACGGTTTGCAAACCAATCTCCTGACTGGCTCCAACACCAATGTAATCCTCGGTGAAACGCTGCCCGTAAGGGACTTTCCAAACTCCCGCAGTCGCGAACTGGGCCTGTTTGCACAGGATGAAATCAGCCTTGCCGGTGGCCGCTGGGAATTGATTCCCGCTGTGCGCTGGGACGATTATCAACTCGACCCCAAGCCCGATGAACTGTGGCTGGAGGATTTTCCCGACATGGAGGTGGCGTCTGCTTCCGAAAACGATTTCACTCCGCGCATGGGTGTCGTTTATCACCCCGGCGATGTCTGGAGTGTCTACGGCCAATATGCCAGCGGCTTTCGCGCTCCCCCGTTTGAAGATGCCAACATTGGTCTGGACATACCCTTATTTGGCTACCGTGCGATTCCCAACCCGGACCTCAAATCGGAAACCTCTGATGGCTTCGAACTGGGCGCGAGGCGCATCACTTCCACATCCCGTTTCAGCCTGGCGCTGTTTGATACTGACTATGATGACTTTATCGAGTCGCGTGCACCGCTCGGAATTGACGAAGCCAGCGGTGACCTGATTTTCCAGTCAATCAACATTGGCAAAGCGCGCATCTACGGAATGGACTTCGGACTGGATCAGGACCTCGGTGCATGGAACGATAGTCTGAAAGGCCTGATGCTACGGGTGGCGGCCTTTTGGGTGCAGGGCAGCAACCGGCAGAGCGATGAACCGCTCAATAGCATTGCGCCCCCACAAGCAGTGCTGGGCTTTTCCTGGGCTTCGCCTTCGGGCGACTGGGAACTGGGGCTTACTTCAACCGTGACAGCCGCTAAAAACACGGATGACATTGAAGAAGTGGTTGTGCCGCGCTTTGCCACCACCTCCTGGATCACTGTTGATTTCACCACTGCGTGGCAGTACACAAGCTGGCTGGAGTTACGTGCCGGTGTATTCAATATTGGCGATAAAACCTATTGGCGTTGGCTGGACGTAGCCAGGCTGGACGCCAGCGACCCCATGATTCCCCTGCTATCCCGGCCGGGCAGGAACTACTCGTTCACCGCACGCTTCAGCTTTTGAAAAACTGCTCCGCGTTTAGATGACATGCGTCAAATTACGCCAGGACTGCGTCCGTTAAAATTGGCGTATGCAAAATGAATCATTACCAACGCAATAATTTCCTCTAGCCGGAGCATAACAATGAAAATCCGAATTTCTCTTTCAGCAGGACTGGCGCTGGCTTTTTCCTTGTCCTTGTCCTCGTGTGGCCAGGGTGAGCAGCCTGCCGCGCGAGGCCCAGACCAGTCCGCTGACCAGCCTGCGGCCCAACCCGCTGCGCAGGCGGCGGCAGATCCAGCCGTTGCAGTGCACGCGGCAGAAGCGGCCAGCATAAGCCTGGAAGAGCGCATTGCCAAAGGCAAAACGCTCTTTTCCACCAACTGTTCTGCCTGCCACCAGGCCGAAGGCCAGGGCCTGAAGGGCGCATTCCCGCCGTTGGCGGGTTCGGACAAGCTGCAAGAGGGTGGCATGTTCGCGGTCACTGCCGTCCTCAATGGCCTTAGCGGGCCCATTACCGTCAACGGAGTCGACTACAACGGGGTCATGCCGGCGTTGGCGTATCTGAATGACAGAGACGTCGCAGACATTGTTACCTTTGTGATGAATTCCTGGGGAAACCCCGGAGGTGAAGTGAACGCGGCCCAAGTGGCAGCGGCACGTGGCGGGGTAGCTGTGACAGCGCCATCAGACCATCCAGGTGCTGGTTCCGGCCAAATGGCCTACCAGGGCGCGCCCAGTGCTATTACCGCCGAGGAGGCCAAGAAATTTATTGATTCCGAAGGTCCGGGCATCACTCAGGTTGAGTTCGATGAGGCCACGACTATCTTCTTCCAGCGTTGTGCCGGCTGTCACGGCGTATTGCGCAAAGGTGCGACCGGCAAGCCCCTGACCACGGATATTACGCGTGGAAAAGGCACTGACTACCTGAAAGCGTTGATCACTTACGGCTCACCTGCGGGCATGCCCAACTGGGGTACGTCCGGCGACCTGACCCCCGCGCAGGTAGATATCATGGCCCGCTTCCTGCAACACGAGCCACCTGCACCACCGGAATGGGGCATGGCAGAAATGATGGCCAGCTGGAAAGTGCTGGTCGCGCCTGAAGACAGGCCCACCAAGCCGCAGCACGAGCGGAACATAGAAAACATGTTCGCCGTCACCCTGCGCGATGCCGGCAAAGTGGCCATTGTCGATGGCGACACCAAGGAAGTTGTGGCAGTCATTCCAACCGGTTATGCAGTGCACATTTCACGCCCGTCCGCATCCGGACGATACGTTTTTACCATTGGCCGCGATGCCCGGCTTGACATGATCGACCTGTGGATGAATCCGCCGCAGGTGGTGGCTGAAATCAAGGTTGGGCTCGAAGCCCGCTCGGTGGAGACCTCCAAGTACAAAGGTTACGAGGACAAGTATGCCATTGCCGGTTCCTACTGGCCTCCGCAGTTCACCATTATGGATGGCAATACCCTCAAGCCGCTGAAGATCGTTTCCACCCGTGGCATGACGGTCGATACCCAGGAATATCATCCGGAACCGCGCGTGGCAGCTATCGTGGCATCCCATGAACACCCTGAGTTCATCGTCAATGTAAAAGAAACGGGCAAGATCCTGCTGGTCAACTACGAGGATGTGGAGAACCTGAACATCACCACTATCGACGCGGTGCGCTTCCTGCATGACGGCGGTTGGGACAGCACCAAACGCTATTTCCTCACTGCGGCTAACCAGTCCAACAAGATCGTGGTGATCGACTCCAAAGAGCGCAAGTTGGTGGCCATGCCCGAAGTTACCAAGATCCCGCACCCGGGGCGTGGTGCCAACTTTATCGATCCCGAGTTCGGGCCGGTCTGGGTCACCAGCGCTTTGGGTAATGCCAACGTCACGTTTGTGGGCACTGATCCTGAAGGCCATCCGGACAATGCCTGGAAAGTGGTGCGCACCCTGGAAGGCCAGGGCGGTGGATCCCTGTTCGTGAAGTCTCACCCGGCATCGACCAACCTGTGGGTGGATAGCCCGCTGAACCCTGACCCGAAGATTTCCCAAACCGTCGCGGTATTCGATATCAACAACCTGGCGGCCGGCTACGAAGTCCTGCCGGTTGCCGCATGGGCCGAGTTGGGCGAAGGACCCAAACGCGTGGTCCAGCCGGAATACAACAGTGACGGCAGCGAAGTCTGGTTCTCAGTCTGGAGCGGGATGACGCAGGAGTCTGCTCTCGTGGTCGTGGACGACAAGACGCGCAAACTCAAGCAAGTCATCAAGGGCGACCAGATCATCACCCCAACCGGCAAGTTCAATATCCATAACACAGTTGAAGATATTTATTGATGAACCCGGCATCCGGGGAATTTCCCCGGATGCCCTTCCACTCTGTTCCATCCTGACGGATCAATGAGGAGAACCCCATGAAAACCAGGTGCCTGCAGCTCGTCGCGAGGGCTGCTGCCGGTCTGCTGTTGCTCGGTGCGTGCGCCCAGGCCGGGGCCGCGAGCCCGACTCCGGCGCAGCCGGCAAGTCCTCCGCCCCAGACCGCAAAGACCTCACCAGCAAGTCCTCCGCCCCCGGTCGCAAGCACGTTCACTGAAGCGTTCACCAAGGGCAAAGGCCAGATCAAGTTTCGTTACCGGCTGGAGAGCGTCGACCAGGAAAACTTTGATGAGAATGCATTGGCCTCGACACTGCGCAGCCGGCTGAACTTCAGAACCGCTGACTTGTATGGATTTGGCGCTTTCGTTGAAGTCGACTGGATCGCAAAGATTTTTGCCGATAACTTTGACCAGGGCGGCGGCAATACACCCGACAAGAATGAATACCCGGTCGTGTCCGATGTCACCGGCGCGTTCCTCAACCAGGCCTGGCTGCAGTGGGCCAATCCCAAAGGCACCCTGGTGCGCGGTGGTCAGCAGGTCATCATTTACGACAACCAGCGATTTATTGGCAACGTGGGTTGGCGGCAGCACGAACAGACCTTTGATGCAGGTTACTTTCAACAGAAATCTGCCAGTGGCTTTGATTTCCAGGCCGCCTACGTGTGGCAGGTGAATCGCATTTTTGGCAATGACGTACCAGCAGGTACCAATGATAACCAGACCTGGCTGATTAACGGCGCCAAGGATTGGAAAGACGCTGGCAAGTGGTCAGCCTATTACTACAACATTGATAACGACGACGTGGCTTCGTTTTCCACCATCAGCTACGGATCGCGCTGGGTGGGGTTGCACAAGTTCACGTCCCTCACTTTGGGCTATGCGCTCGAATATGCGCACCAGGAGAGCGCTCACAACAACCCGGTAGACTACGACGCCAACTACTACCACGTGAACCTGTCGCTGACCTGGCCGAAGATCACGCCTTCCATTGCTTTTGAATCACTTGGTGGTAATGACACGCGCGTCGGCGCGGCGTTCCGCACGCCGTTGGCTACCCTGCACGCCTTTAATGGCTGGGCAGATCTGTTCCTGGTGACACCCAATGCCGGCCTGAATGATCTGTACGGTGGCGTGAAAGGGCCGATCGGTACCTGGACCTGGGAACTGATTTACCATGATTTCCAGGCCGAATCCGGTTCCGCCAAGTGGGGCAGGGAGCTTGATGCTGGCGTAGCCACCAAATTCGCCGAGCATTACAGCGTGTATTTTAAATTGGGCACGTTTGATGCCAGTTCAGGTTCGCCCTATCCCGACACCACCAAGTTCTGGGTGCAACTGACGGCTGATTTCTAAGGAGCCTCTGACTAATTCCGGGCGCAGGATATCAGTTCACGAATCGATCAGAGATTCCCCGAGCTGCTGTTTTACTGCAAGCGCTCTGCTACGCTTCCGGTCCTGTGATTATTCATCAGGACCGGATTTTTTATGCGCACGTTTTTTGGGGTAATAACTGTCCTCCTGCTGCTTGCCTGCAGTCCCGATCAGGGCAGTGCACTTCAGGCGCCGGCGACTGCGTCTGGTTCTGCGGAAAACTGGAGGCTGGAGATCAGCCTGCCGCATGAGGTCCTGCCGGTCCAGTTGCACCTGGCCGGGGATTTCAGCGAAGCCTGGATTGAAAACGGCGCGGAGCGAGTCCTCATACCGGAAATCCATCGCGACGGAAACCATCTGCAATTGCGTTTCCCGGCGTTCAATAACACCCTGGAACTGGAGCTGTCGGGCGATCATATGACGGGTGAACTCACCCTGGTCAAGCGCGGCTATGAGCAAAAGATGCCGGTCAGCGGTACGCGGGGATTTGCTCACCGGTTTTCCCCGAAACCGGCAGCAGCAGTGGATGTCACCGGTCGCTGGGAAGTTGTTTTTACCGAAGACAATGGCAACCAGATCCAGGCAGTAGCTGAACTGGACCAACGTGAGAGCCGCGTGGTGGGCACTTTTCTCACCCCTACTGGAGATTACCGTTACCTCGAAGGCGAAGTGAATGACAAGCAGCTGAAACTGTCGACTTTTGACGGTGCTCACGCCTATGTATTCACCGCAATCATGGATGACAAAGGCGTGCTGGCCGGCGACATGTGGTCGGGCACTCGTGGACATGAGAGCTGGGTGGCGCAGAAAAACTTCGACGCCAAGGTGGCAGACCCCTATGCTTTAACTTTCCTGAAAGCGGGCTATGACTCGCTGGCCTTCTCGTTCCCGGATCTGGATGGAAAACCGGTCTCGCTGGCGGATGAGGCGTTCCGGGGAAAAGTTGTGCTGGTCACTTTGTCAGGAACCTGGTGTCCGAATTGTGCAGACGAAGTGGTATTCCTGACGGACTATTTTCGACAGAATCGTGACCGCGGCGTGGAAGTCATCACCCTGCTGTATGAACATTTCGACGACTTTGAGCGGGCTGCGACACAGGGGAAAGCCCTGCGCGACCAATACGGCATTGAGTATGAAGTGCTGGTGGCTGGTGTTTCAGACAAGGTGCAGGCTGCCGAGACATTGCCCATGTTGAACGCGGTGGTAGCGTTTCCAACCATGATTTTCATAGATCGATCGGGCCGGGTGCGGCGCATACATACCGGCTTCTCCGGACCCGGAACGGGCGCTTATTATGCCAAATTCCAGGAGGATTTCGAACAATTCATGGATGGCTTGCTGGCCGAGGAGGGTTCTTAGAACGTAACCACGCCGCTTGCGGTTGCCATCAACACGACGTCGGCAGGCCGCAGAGCAAACAGCCCGCAGGTCACGACACCGGGAAGGTTGTTAATGCGCTTCTCCATGGCCACCGGGTCCACCAGGTCGAGGTTGTGCACGTCAAGGATCACGTTTCCGTTATCTGTTACAAATCCCGTACGCAGCTCTGGCTGACCACCCATTGCCACCAGTTGCCGAGCCACAAGGCTGCGGGCCATCGGGATGACTTCAATGGGCAATGGGAATTTCCCCAGCACGCCGACTTTTTTGCTCTCATCCACGATGCAGACAAACTTGCGGCTGGCAGCGGCCACAATTTTCTCACGGGTGAGGGCGCCACCACCGCCCTTGATCAAGCGACGGTGGGAGTCGCATTCGTCGGCCCCATCGATGTAAACATCGAGGGAACCTGCCTGGTTGAGTTCTAGTACGGGAATTCCGGCCGATTTGAGCCGCGCAGTGGTCGCTTCTGAAGAGGAGACTGCAGCTTCAAGATGAATGCGACTGGTGATCAGGGCATCAATGAAACAGTTGACGGTACTGCCTGTACCTATGCCGAGCACGCAGTCTCTTTTCACATAAGCAAGCGCAGCTTCGGCGACCTGCTTTTTCTGCATAAGCAGGGAATCTGTATTCACGTTTTGGTTTGCTCCAGGGTAAGAATGAAATCCCAGTGCTGCCTGTTCACAGGCATCACGGAAAGCCGGTTCCCTCTGCGGATCAGTGCGAATCCTTCCAGTTTGTCTGCGTGCTCCTTTAGTTCGGACAAGCTCAGGAGGCGCCTGGTCTTGCGCTTGAAACGTACGTCCACCATTTGCCAGCGCGGATTGGCAGGATCGCTGCCGGCATCGAAATGATGGTCGTTAGGATCAAACGCTGTGTGGTCGGTGTAGGCGCGGGATGCCACTTCGGCGATACCAACTATGCCCGGTATTGCGCAATTGGAATGGTAGAAAAATACGGGGTCGCCCACGCGCATACCGTCGCGCATGTAATTGCGCGCCTGGTAATTGCGGACTCCGTCCCAATGCGTTTTTTTGCCCGGAGCATTCTTCAGGTCATCGATGCTGAAGGCATCCGGTTCGCTTTTTATCAGCCAGTAGTTCATCTTGTTTCCATATGCGCAACGAATGGCAAAGCCATAGTCCCTGTCGTATTGTTCCCGATCAAATTGTCTTCGATCAAAGCGGGCTCAATCAAGGGGTGCAGGCAAACCGCCCGTTTTCAGTAATCATTTCGTGCAAGCGTACATCCCATGGGTCCTCGGGCAACTGGACTGATTTTTGCGCCTCGTAAGCAATTCCCACACGCAGCGGACGTGTGCAGTCTGCCAGGGCTGAGAGCGTTCGATCATAATAACCTGCTCCCATGCCCAGCCTGCGGCCCGATTCATCCCACCCGACCAGTGGCAGCAACACCAGGTCAATCACGTTCAGCGGTACAAGTTCTGTTGCTGCGGGTTCGGACAAGCCCAGCATGCTTTGCACCAGTTTGGCTGCAGGATCCCACCGGCGAAACTGCAAGGCCTTGCTGCCGTCGCGTTCCACGATGACCGGAAGCGCAATCTCCACACCCTTGCCGAACAGCGTGGTCAGGCCTGGCCTCAAGTCGGGTTCCCCGTCAAACGGCAGGTAAGCGGAAAGCGTACGGACATGCAACTGCTCCACCAGGCCCAGCAGGGCATGGTTGATGCATTCATCAAAAAGTTTTCGCTGGGAGGAATCGATGGCGTTGCGACGCAGGCGCAGGACCGCGCGCAGTTGCTCTTTCACAGTGAAGTGCCCTCCATGGTACCGCTACAAACCGGTGACCTTGAACCAATGGTTCAGGTGGGACAGCTTGCCGGGCTTCAGGCTTTTCGCAAGTGTGCGAACATGCACAACAGCACTCAGCGCTGCCGCCCCGAGGTCAGAATTAAGGGACAAGGCAATTAACGGTCCGCTGGCAAATACCACAGAGGGCAAGCTGAGTATAGACCGGTCAGGTCTTCAGTGCATCATCGAATTGATCGGCCAGCATGCGGATTCGGCTATCGATTTTTTCTTTCCGGACGTCGACATCCCGCTGCAGCTTCAGCAGTTCATCGCTGAAGTTCAGCGCCGCCTGCAAAGCAATGCGCTCCAGTGACATCAGGCGGCCGGATTCCTTGATTTCTTTCATGGTTTCGTCGAGATGCGCGGCCGCCGCAATGAGGTCCTTGCGCTGTTCCGGGGTGCAGGCGAACTGGTACTTACGGTCAAGTATCGTGATGGATACTGCTTCGGAAGGAGAGTTCATTCAGGAATCCGGCTGGAATTTGACAAACAATTGATGCGGAGCGTGCAAGGTCAGGATTGTTCCAGGGACTTGAGGCGGTTGATCATGGCTTCAACCTTGGAGCGCGCTTCTTCGTTTCTGGCAACCAGGGAAGCACGGTCGGCGACCAATGACTCCTGCCTGTTCATCAGTGACAAATTTTCATCACGCAGTTTTTGGCACTGCGCAACGAGCCCGTTGAGCTGATGTTCCAGCCGCGCCAGATCTTTGCTTGTTTGTTCTACTGTATCCATCGCATCACACTATAATTTGGGCGATGTGTAGCGTCAATGAGCAGCAACAGCCGGCAGCATCCAGGCTGTGGTGGGGCAGGCAGTAATGCTAACATCCCAGCCTGCAGGATGTGGCGAAAAGCCAATGCTGCAGCCACGCAAAGAGCACTGCACTCTGGACGGAGGTTTTGGATGTCGATTGAACGCTTGCCCGATTTTCGCCACGCTGTGCTGATGAGCCACGGCAGCCTGGATGCCGCCGAGCTGGCGGAATGCCACGGGGTGCTGTGCGGCATCCTGTGTGGGGAAAATGGTAATACCGCAGATCACTACTTCATCCACCTTGCCAAGCTCGAGTTTGCCGTGGAGGCCGGCTCCGGCTTGCATGAGGCCCTGACCGAGGCATTCGAGAGTACCGTGCTACTGCTCGAAGACGAGGATTTGCGCTTCAATCTTTGGTTGCCGGACGATGAGGAGCCTCTGCGCGAACGAACCGATTCGCTGGCCCATTGGTGCACCGGTTTCCTCGCCGGCCTGGGGGTCGCCGGGCCGCTGCCAACGCTGTCAGCGGAAGCGCTGGAAGCGCTGCAGGATGTGCGGCAAATAGCGATGGCGGGTTTTTTGGGCCAGGCTGACGGCGACGAAGAGATGGAAGATGACGAAACGGCCTTTTTCGAGATTGTCGAGTATGTGCGTGTGGTTACCCTTATGCTTAGGGAAGAATTGCGCGGTCCGGGTGCGGATGATCCGATTCACTGACCGTGGCTGGAGAAGCCGATGATAAAACAACAAGAATATGCCAAGCGCCGCTCGCAACTGATGAAAATGGCAGGCGACAATTCCATCATCATCGTTTGCGCTGCGCCTGAACGTATCCGCAACAACGACGTTCACTACCCTTATCGCCAGGACAGCGACTTCCTCTATCTCACCGGATTTCGCGAACCCGAGGCTCTGCTGGTGATGATTCCCGACAAAGAAGCCGGGTGGAGCATGCTTTTTTGCCGTGATCGGGACCCGGAGCGGGAAATGTGGGACGGCCCCATGGCGGGTTTGCGTGGAGCGGTTTCTGAAGCAGGCATGGATGAAGCATTTGCCCGCGAGGAAATTGGCCGTCGTTTGCCGGCCATGCTGCAGGATCGAGAGCGCATTTATTACGATCTCGGGCGCAACCCGATGTTTGACCAGCGCCTGATCGGCTGGCTCAATGAATTCCGTGAAAAACCCCGCCGAACCTTTCATGCGCCTGAGGAAATTCATGCCCTGGACCACATGCTGCACGATCTCAGGCTGTACAAAAGCCGTGCCGAGCTGACGGTTATGAAACGGTCTGCGCAGGTCGCTGTTGAGGCGCATGAGCGCGCCATGCGCGCGTGCCAGCCCGGTATGAACGAGGCGGAAATCCACGCGGAAATTCTGCACACGTTTACGCGTAACCAATGCGTATCTTCCTACCAGGCCATTGTTGCCGGCGGTGCCAACGCCTGCATTTTGCACTACATCGCCAACAAGTCGGAGTTACGCGACGGCGACTTGCTGCTGATTGATGCCGGCGCTGAATACGATGGTTACGCATCGGATATCACCCGCACCTTCCCGGTTAACGGCAAGTACTCCCCTGAGCAAAGGGACTTGTATGACATCGTGCTGGCAGCACAGTTGGCCGCGATCGAGAAGGCCCGCCCCGGCGTGCCCTGGCAGCGCGTGCACGATGAAGCAGTGCATGTCGCCACCCAGGGCATGATTGATCTTGGCATCCTCAAGCTCAGCCTCGAGGAAGAGTTGGAACAGGAGGGCTACAAGCATTTCTATGTGCACAACACCGGGCATTGGCTGGGCCTGGATGTGCACGATGTGGGGGAGTACCAGATTGACGGAGAGTCACGCGAACTGGAACCAGGCATGGTGATGACCGTCGAGCCCGGCATTTACATCCCGCCTGGCGACACCAGTGTGCGTAAGTGCTTCCGCGGCGTAGGCATCCGCATCGAGGACGATATCGTCATCACCAGGGGCGAGCCTATGGTCCTGACCGGCGCACTGGTGAAAACGGCGGATGACATTGAGGCTTTGATGGCCGGATGAGCGAAGCTACCTGCAGCACGGAGGAGGCAAGGTCCTCAAGCACTTACGACGTGGCTATCATTGGCGGTGGCCTGGTCGGTGCCAGCCTGGCCTGCGCCCTGGCCCCGCTGGGCTTGCGCATTGCCTTGTTGGAAGCTGTTACACCGAGTGCGCAAACCCAGCCCAGCTACGATGACCGCACGCTGGCGCTCAGCGCGAGTTCATGCAGGATCCTGCAAGGACTGGGGGCTTGGCCTGGCCTGCAACAGAACGCGACAGCCATCCGGGAAATCCATGTGAGCGAACAGGACCGGCCTGGCAGCGTGGTGTTGCGCCCGCAAGAACTGGGACTGGACCAGTTTGGCCACGTAATCGAAGCTCGCGTGTTCGGCCTGGCCATGATGGATTTGCTGGACCGGCAAAAATCCGTGGATCTGCTTTGCCCCGTCAATGTCACCGGTATCGAGATCCAGTCGCAGACAGCCCGCGTGTCTTTTAGCGGCGCAGACGGCGCGCACCGGCTTGAAGCCAGGTTGCTGGTAGGCGCTGATGGCGCGGAGTCGCTGGTGCGGGCAACGCTGGGCATTGCGGTCGAACGGCATGATTACCACCAAATTGCCATTGTTTGCAACGTATCACCGGAAGGTGCGCACAGTGGCAGGGCGTTTGAACGATTTACTGCCACGGGCCCGTTTGCGCTGTTGCCGCATGTGCATGGGCGTTGTGGCTTGGTCTGGTGCGTGGCAGAGGAAGAGGCTGAGCCCTTGCTGGTGCTTAGCGATGAGCTGTTTCTGCAGCGCGCCCGGGCAAAATTCGGGCCGGCGCTCGGCCTGTGGCTGAAGGCCGGCAAGCGTTCATTCTATCCGCTGCGCCTGGTGCGCGCTCTGGAAGACGCGCGCGCGCGTGCGGTAATCCTGGGCAATGCAGCCCATGCCATTCACCCCATCGGTGCTCAGGGTTTTAACCTCGGCTTGCGCGATGTCGCAGTATTGGCCGAAGTGATCGCCGCTGCACTGGCACAGGATCCCCAGGCAGATATAGGTCAATTGGAATTGCTGCAGAAATATAGCCGCTGGCGCGCACCTGACCAGGCTGCAACCATCGCTTACTCCGACGGCCTGGCGCGGCTATATGCGAACCCGACTCCTTTTGCTGCTGCGGCCCGCGGCCTCGGTTTGCTGGCCCACGCATTGTTTCCGCCGCTGCGGCGGCACCTGGCCATCCGTGCCATGGGCTACCGTGACCGGATACCCGGGCTGGCCCTGGGTGAGCGCCTGATCGGCACATGAGCCCCGATCGGCACATGACCACTGACCGGCAAACATTTGATGTGCTGATCGTTGGCGCCGGCATGGTTGGGGCAACTACCGCTTGCCTGCTGGCCCGGGCCGGCTTTTCCGTGGCTGTGCTTGAAGCGCGCCAACCGGCTGCCTTTCAGGCAGACAGTGCCGTTGGTCTGCGGGTTTCTGCACTTTCACCGGGATCGGAACGCGTGCTTGCGGAGGCTGGTGCCTGGCGCAACATCCGCCAGTCCAGGCACTGTGCGTACCGGCGCATGCAGATCGAAGACCGGAACGGTAGCGCGGCGCTGGAGATTAATGCTGCCGAGTTTGGCCTGGAGCGCCTGGGCACTGTCGTGGAAAACGAGCTGGTGCAGTGGTCGCTATGGCAATGCCTGCAGAGTCTGGGCGGACTGGGCTTATTCTGCCCGGCAACGATTGATAGCATCGACGTGAGTACTGCCCAGCCCCGGGTGCGGTTGCACAACGGGCAGGAGTTGCTCGGGCGCATTTTGGTCGGTGCCGATGGAGCAGAATCTGCGGTTCGTGCCGCAAGCGGCATTGGCCAGCAGCATTGGGACTATGGCCAGCAGGGGGTCGTGGCGGTGGTGAGAACTGCAATTCCCAACCCGGGCCTTGCATGGCAAAGGTTCTTGCCGGGAGGCCCGCTGGCCTTTTTGCCTCTGGCAGACGGTGCTTCGTCCATAGTCTGGTCCCAGCCTGATGCCAGCGCAGCAGGATTGCTGAAACTCAGTGCAGAAGCATTTTCCGCTGAGCTGAATGCAGTCCTGACGCGAGGTTCTGCACAGGGAATCGCCCACGTATGGCCGTTGGGGTCGGTAGTGGACTGCGAGCCGCGAGCGGCTTTTCCCCTGACCATGCAGTTGAGTGACCACTACAGTGCCGGCAGTGCTGTACTCATCGGTGATGCAGCTCACACGGTCCATCCCCTCGCAGGACAGGGAGTAAATCTCGGTCTGCTCGATGCGGCCGCGCTGCTGGAAACCCTGGTCAAGGCTCGCCAGGCAGGCGAGGATTTCGCCAACGCCAAAGTACTGGAGCAAGTTCTCAGCCGTTATGCCCGCTGGCGGCGCTCCGAGACTATGCTCATGGCGCATGGTATCCACGGAATTCGTTCCTTGTTCATGCCGGAATTCCTTACCCCGCTGCGCCACCTGGGGCTTGGCCTGGTGTCACGCAGCTGGTCCCTGAAGGAAGTTTTTGTCCGGCGAGCAGCCGGACTCAACCGCGATGCTCCGGCGGTGGCGCGCGGAGTCAGCCTGGCGGAGATGTTGCGGACCGCCTGAACCCGCCTTCTCTGCTATATATCTAACCGTTATATCTCGATAAAAAACGCTTCGTTCACGGACTGCGGGCGCACATCTATGCTCTGTCCTCGTTCCGAGAGAGACAGGCAAAATGTTTAATGCATTGAGAGCGGACAATTCGCCCTTTACCCAACCGCAAATTGACAGCTTGCAGCAAAGCCTTGGCAATTTGGATGAATCACAGTCTGCCTGGCTGAGCGGATTTATCGCGGGCCGTTTGGCGGGCCCACCAAGCCGCTCCCTGGGCCACTCCCTGGGCCACTCCCTGGCTGGTGCAGCACAGTTGCCTCTGCCCGTTGCCGCAGCCAATCCTAATTCAGCGCCGGCTGAGGGCGAGCGTCTGCAGGTGTTTTTCGCATCGCAAACCGGTAATGGAGAGGGCATTGCGCAGTCGCTGGCGGCAGACGCTGAGCGAGCTGGTCTGGTCGTGGAGCTAAAGTCACTGGCTGTTTTGCGTCCGGCTTCCTTGAAAAAACTTGAATATGCCGCTTTTGTGATCAGCACACACGGTGAGGGGGACCCGCCGGACGATGCCCTGGAGCTGTTTGAATACCTGCAGGGTCCGCGAGCTGCCCAGTTGGGGCAACTCAGATTCTGCGTACTGGCACTGGGTGACCGAAGTTACGGCAAGTTCTGCGAGGCCGGGCGCAAGCTCGAACACCTGTTGCTGGCGCGAGGCGCGAGTGTTTTTGCCCCGCGCGTGGAGTGCGATATCGATTATGAGCAGCCAGCCACTGGTTGGTCGGCGAGCGTGCTGAGTTTTGCGGTGGCGAATCTTGCGCCCGGCAGCGGGCAGGTGTTGCCCAAACTCGCGCTTGCTCCCCTTGCAGCGCATCTCAGCGTGGTCCCCCAGGCCGCCCGGTGGTCCAGGGCCAGGCCTTTTTCCGCTGCAGTGGAGCGGGTGCAGAAAATTACCGGATTGGACTCGGACAAGGACGTGTTTCACCTTGAACTCTCGTTGGAGGGTTCAGGCATCACGTATGAACCTGGCGACGCGCTTGGCGTATGGGCTCCAAATGCACATGAACTGGTGGATGAAGTGCTGCGGGCTTTGGATATCGCTGCGGATGCCGCGGTGGTGCTGGATGACCACCGGCACACGATTCATGAAGTGCTCATCCGCAAGCGTGAACTGACCCGCCTCAGCCAGGAGACGGTTCAGGGATATGCCGAATTGGCGCAAAATCGTGAACTGGGCAACCATTTTGCACAATTGGATGATGAACAGCGCCGCGATTTCATTGAGCAGCGCCAGTTCGTGGACCTGGTGACAGATTTCCCGCTTGCAGCAGGTATCCGGGTATCAGCCAGCGAACTGGCCAGTGTATTACGCCCGCTTGCGCCACGTTCCTATTCCATAGCATCCAGCCAGGCCAGTGTGGATGAGCAGGTACATCTCACGGTGGCAACTCTGTACGCACCGGGCAGCAGCAAAAAACGCACAGGTGTGGCAAGTAGTTTTCTCAATCAACATCTTGCTGCTGGTGACGAGGTGCATGTCTTTCTCGAGCCCAACCACCGTTTCCGCTTGCCGGAGGATCGCACCACTCCCCTCATCCTTATCTCGGCGGGAACCGGCATTGCCCCGTACCGCGGGTTCCTGCAACAACTGCAAGCGGAAGGCAGTTCGCCGGCAACCTGGTTGATCTTTGGCAATCCGCATTTGCGCACAGACTTTCTTTATCAGCGCGAATGGCTGGAGTTGCGCAAGAGCGGCTTGCTGGATCACATCGATTGCGCATTCTCCCGGGACCAGAACGAAAAACGCTATGTGCAGCACGTGTTGCGGGAGCAGGGCGCCAGATTGAACCAATGGCTGGAACAGGGTGCTCGCCTGTACATCTGTGGTGGACTGGGCATGGGGCGGGAGGTGGAGCTTGCACTGCGTGACGTGCTGTGTAGCGAACGCGGGCTGGATACAGGGCAGGCAGCTGAATGCGTAGCCGAACTGCGTCGCCAGGGCCGCTTGCTCAAGGACCTCTACTGATGTCAGATGAAAAGCTCGCATTGACTCCGGTCGAGGGCATCAAGGCCCGCAGCAATTACCTGCGCGGAACCTTGCTGCAAAGCCTGGCGGATGGAGCTACGGGCGCGCTGGCTGAAGACGATACCCACGTCAGCAAGTTCCACGGTTTTTACCAGCAGGATGACCGCGACTATCGTGAGGAACGCCGCCGACAGATGCTGGAACCGGACCACCAGTTCATGATCCGGGCACGTGTGCCGGGAGGTATTTGCACGCCAGTCCAATGGCTGGCGCTGGATGCCATCGCGCAAAAATGGGCCAATGGCACGATCAGGCTGACCACCCGCCAGGCCTTCCAGTTGCACGGTGTGATAAAAAGGAATCTGCAGCCGGTCATTAGTGCTATCAACGACTCCTTGCTTGACACTATTGCCGCCTGTGGTGATGTCAACCGCAACGTGATGTGCACGCCTTTGCCGGAGTCTTCCCCGATACACCGGCAGGTCTGCGTAGATGCACAGGCTGTGAGCCGGCACCTGACGCCGCACACCACCGCCTACCACGAAATCTGGCTGGGCAAAAAGCGCGTGGCTGGCACCGCCGACACTGCATTGGCTGAGGATCACGAGCCGATCTACGGCGCCACCTACCTGCCGCGCAAGTTCAAGATGTCTTTCGCCATACCGCCGCGCAATGATGTGGATGTTTATGCGCATGACCTCAATTTCATAGCCATCGTTGAGGACAACCTGCTTAGCGGGTACAACGTCGCCGTGGGCGGGGGCATGGGGGCAACCCACGGTGACCCCGCAACTTACCCGCGCCTGGCGGATGTGATCGGGTTCTGCACTCCGGACCAGGTGCTGTCTGTCAGCGAAGCCATTATCACCATCCAACGCGATCACGGTGACCGCACCGAGCGCAAGCATGCGCGCCTGAAGTACACGCTGGACGACCATGGCCTGGACTGGCTGCATACGCAATTCGAGGCGCGAGCCGGCTTTCGCCTCGCCCCGCAAAGGCCGTTCAGCTTCACCCACAACGGTGACCGCCTGGGCTGGCAGCAAACCAGCGACGGGCTGTGGCACCTGGGCTTGTTCATCCAGAACGGCCGGGTCGCAGACCTTGCAGGGGCAACACAGCTTAGCGGCTTGCGGGAAATCGCCAGGATCCTGCAGGGTGAATTCCGCCTCACGCCAAATCAGAACGTTGTTATTTCAGGCATCGCGGACCGGGATCGCGCCGCCATCGATGCACTGGTGGAACAACACGGCCTGGACAGTTGGAACCGGTTGTCCCCGCTGCGTTTGCATTCCATGGCCTGTGTCGGCTTTCCTACTTGTGGTCTGTCCATGGCCGAGAGCGAACGCTACCTGCCTGAACTGGTGGGTCAACTTGAGTCTTTAATGGCAGCGCATGGCCTGGCTGAGCAAGCCATCACCATCCGCATGACCGGTTGTCCGAACGGGTGTGCACGGCCGTACCTGGCCGAAATTGGGCTGGTGGGCAAAGGACCAGGGCTCTACAACCTGCACTTGGGGGCAGCGTTCAACGGCACCCGACTCAATACGCTGTATCGCGAGAGCGTGCACGAAGGCGACATTCTGAGCGTGCTGGATGGATTGTTTGCAATGTTTGCCACGACCCGCAATGACGGCGAGACGTTTGGGGATTTTCTGCATCGCACCGGGGTGGTCACCGCCGGCACTGAGCAGGGGAAAATCGGACAATGAACGCAAGCGGATTGAGTCTTTGCATCCCTGAGCCGGGGCAGCCGTGGAACAGTTCACAGCTTGAAGCGGTCAAGCCTTGCCTGGAGAAAATGCAGGCCACAGAGCGGTTACGGTGGGCGCTGGAATTCCTGCCGGACAATGCCATCATGACATCCAGTTTCGGTGCCCAGTCAGCCGTGATGTTGCACCTGGTCACGGCAATAAGGCCCGATATTCCGGTGGTGCTGATTGATACCGGCTACTTGTTTGATGAAACCTATGAGTTCATTGACCAATTGGTCGAGCGCCTGAAGCTGAACCTTTTGGTCTATCGTCCCCGCATCAGTCCGGCCTGGCAGGAAAGGCGCTATGGACGTCTCTGGGAACAGGGAGTGGAGGGTATCAACAAGTACAACCAACTGAACAAGGTTGAACCCATGGAAAGGGCGCTGGAAGACTTGCAGGTGGGTACATGGATCAGCGGCTTGCGGCGGGTTCAATCCGATTCACGCCAGGGTCTGAAGATAATGCAGCGGCACGGACAGGCAACCAAGGTGAGCCCGATCGCGGACTGGAGCAATCGTCACGTGCATGAGTATCTGCAGGCTTACGAGTTGCCCTACCACCCTCTGTGGGACCAGGGCTACGTGTCTATAGGTGACCATCACACCAGTCATCCGCTGACAGAAGGGATGGCTGCACAGGATGCCCGTTTCTTTGGCCTGGTAAGGGAGTGTGGATTGCACCAACCGGAACGATTCCGGCGCGCTGCGACCTAATCAAGGCCAGGGTTTTGCTACAGGTTGAATGTGCCCTTGCAGCAGGTCGAAAAGCGATTGCCTATGTTCGGGTGAAGGTTCAAAGCTGCCAGGGATTTGCCATATGAATCACCGGCCGCCTGTTTCGGGTCGGCAATAATGTCGTCGATTTTCCGTCGCTCCACACCCGGAACCATCAACTCCAGGAATGCGTACATGTAGTCACGCAGGAACCGGTGCTTGCGAAAACCTATCCAGGTGGTGCAACTGGGAAACAGGCGGTTTGCATTGATGGCAACGAGGTCTGCATCGCGTTCGCGGTCGTACGCCATGCAGGCAATGATGCCAATGCCCATGCCTTTGCGCACATAGTTCTTGATAACGTCCGGGTCTTCTGCGGAAAATACCACGTTGGGCTGAGCGCCGGCCTTGGCAAAAGCCTTGGACTGATCCGAGCCTGCATCAAAACTGTGCGTATAGCTGATGATTGGAAACGCTGCGAGGTCGGGCAGGGTAACCCGCTCCATCTCGGCGAGCGGATGATCCGGACGAACCACGACGATTCGTTCCCAGTGATAAATAGGCAAGGTCACCAGGTCATCGAATAATTCGCTTTGGCCCGACGCTACCGCAAAATCTGCCGTCTGTTCCTGCACCTGGCGCGCTATCTGGTCCGAAGTGCCCTGGTGCAATTTGATGGCGATGCCGGGAAATTTGCGCTGGAAACTCTCCAGAAGATCAGGTAACACGTAACGGGCCTGGGTGTGCGTAGTGGCCACTACCAATTCGCCCTGGAATCGCCCCGCCAGCTCCCTGGACATGGCGCGAATGCTCTCTGTTTCGTTCAGGATCTTGCGCGCCCTGCGCACCACTTCCTTGCCCGCATCCGTCAGTGCTTCGAGGCTCTTGCCTTTGCGCACAAACAAGTCCAGGGACAATTCATCTTCCAGCATTTTTAACTGCTTGCTGATGCCCGGTTGCGAAGTGAACAGGCTTTGCGACGCGGCAGTTATGTTCATGCCATTGTCCACAATGGCCACCAGGTAACGTAGTTGTTGCAGTTTCATCAATTCATTCCAGGTGACGGGTCGGCCCCGTCTGATTGCAGCATAAGCACGCTGCGGCGGCAAAACAAGCGCAGATTTTCCTTCGGTGGTTATAACGACTGGATATAACGGCAGAAAGAATGCGTATTTCTTTTGCGCACTGCTGCTAACTATCATTCCTCTAATTACACAGAGGAATTTTTATGCGTTACTTTCCAATATTCATGGACTTGCGCGGCCAGACTGTGGTGGTGGTCGGTGCAGGTTCGGTCGCCGAGCGCAAGTCCCGCTTGCTGATAAAGTCGGGTGCGCTGGTGCGGGTCATTGCGCGCGAGCTGAATGTACAATTCCGCGACTGGGTCGCAGCGGGGGCGGTGGTGCACGCTGCGTCTGAATATACGCCCGGGCACTTGCATGGCGCACGCCTGGTCTTCGCGGCTACCAGTGACAAGCAACTGAACTCCAGCGTGTATGCAGATGCTGAGCAACGGGGTATCCCGGTAAATGTTGTGGATGAACCTGCGCTTTGCCGGTTTATTTCACCTGCGATCGTGGATCGCTCCCCGGTGCAGGTGGCCATTTCAACCGGCGGCACGTCACCCGTTCTGGCCCGGCGTTTACGTTCATGGATCGAAGCCTTGCTGCCACTCGGCCTGGGCCAGGTAGCCGAAGCAGCTGGTGATCTAAGGCGACTGGTACGCGAACGTCTGCAGTTCTCGCGCCGCAAAGAATTCTGGGAAGGATTATTCACGGATGAGCGTTTGCGTTCTTTGAGCTTGCTGGATCGCCGTGATATCCGCAGCCACATGCGCCGGGAAATCGACCTGGTCTCGCGCCAGCGGCATCACGATGGGCAACGGAGTGGGGAGCGTGAAGGGAAACTGGATGGGCAACAAATAGGCCGGGTTTTCCTGGTGGGTGCAGGCCCTGGTCGCGCCGACCTGCTGACCTTGCGTGCCCTGCATGTGCTGGCCCTGGCTGATGTGATTCTGCACGACGGGCTGGTCAGTGAGGAAATTCTCGACCTCGCCCGCCGCGATGCAGACCGGATTAACGTGAGCAAGCGAGCCGGGTCCACCCATCTCGCCCAGCAGGATATCCATGGACTGATGCTGCAAGAGGCCGGCAAGGGCAGGAACGTGGTACGCCTGAAGGGAGGCGATTCATTCATATTTGGTCGTGGCGGCGAAGAACTGGAGTATCTGCGGGAGCAGGGCATTGCATATGAAGTGGTTCCGGGTATTACCGCAGCGTTGGGATGCGCTGCCTATGCAGGGATTCCTCTGACACACAGGCACCACGCGCAATCGCTCACCTTCATTACCGGCCACCTGGCCGGCGGCAGTGGCGCGGCATTGCAGGAGGATCATGCCGCGGTTGATTGGGCTGGAATTGCGGGGCCAGGCAAGACTACGGTTGTGTACATGGGCGTGCGGCAGGCAACATCGATTCGCAAAGCCCTGTTGCAGGCGGGTATCAGCGCGGATCTGCCGGTGAGCCTGGTGGTCAACGGCAGTCTGGACAATCAGCGTGTTTTGTACGGCAAGGTGGATACCTTGTCACAACTGGCTGCAGAGGCTGGAGCGGATGCGCCCGGACTGCTTATCATTGGACAGGTCGCGGCACTCGGGAGTAACCTCACTTGGTTCGGTGATGGCAGTTTATTGAAATCAGCAGCATGAGAAGGAACACAAAATGATTTACGACAATATCCTTGAAACAATCGGCAACACTCCGGTAGTCCGTATTAACCACCTCGCGCCTCAAGGCGTCACCCTGTATGTCAAACTTGAATCCTTTAATCCCATGGGCTCGGTCAAGGACCGGCTGGCTTTGGGCATCATTCTTGACGCCGAAAAGCGTGGGGTATTGAAACCCGGCCAGACCGTGGTCGAAGCCACTTCAGGCAATACCGGAATTGCCCTCGCCATGGTCTGTGCGGTGCGCGGTTACCCATTTGTTGCGGTGATGGCGGAGTCATTCTCGGTCGAGCGTCGCCGCCTGATGCGTTTCCTCGGAGCGCGCGTGGTGTTGACACCGGCCCCCAGGAGGGCGACCGGCATGGTCAAGGCCACGGAGGCTTTGGCAGCAAAGCATGGCTGGTTCATGACCCAGCAATTTGAAAACCCGGCCAACCCGGCCTATCACCGCAATACCACGGGCCCGGAAATATTGAGCGATTTTGCGGATCGTCGGCTGGATTACTTCGTGAGCGGCTATGGCACGGGAGGCACTATCAGTGGCGCCGGACAGATGATTCGCCTCGCGCGGCCCAATGTTCAGATCATTTCCACCGAGCCGGCGGGTGCTTCCCTGCTCGGTGGGAAGGAATGGGCGCCACACAAAATCCAGGGCTGGACTCCGGACTTCCTGCCGGATGTTCTGGACCGACATGTGGCGCATAGAAACGTGCCGGTGACGGACGATGAAGCGATCAGCACTGCACGTGCTCTGGCGGTCAAAGAGGGAATATTTTGCGGTATCTCTGCGGGTGGAACGTTTGCCGCTGCGCTGAAAATTGCCAACGAAGCTGCACCAGGCTCGGTAATCCTGGCCATGTTACCGGATACAGGCGAGCGCTATCTTTCTACTCCCTTGTTCGCTGACGTGCCAGATGGTCCAGACGAAGCACAGGGCTTACTCGAAGGGCTGGATTACTAGGACGGCCAGGCGCCGGGCAAATTTCCTGGTGCCAAGCTTACGGCTTTGGGCTAGGGCGCCAGCAAGCCTGTGGGCAGGTCCCTGAAACTGGCAGCCAGTTCATGTAAAAAAGGTCCCAACGCGGAACTGCGTCGCCATACCAGGGCGATGGTGCGGAATGGAGCATTGCCGGAAAATGGCCGGATGACCAGGTTGCTGGTTGCAGCAATCGGTGGTTTGACCGCCAGCAGTGGCATCAGGGTAATACCCACTTCGGCGGCCACCATTTGACGCAGGGTTTCCAGGCTGGTGGCATGGAAGTCAACACGCTCATGTGCGCCAGCCAGGGCGCATACTTCGAGTGCATGCTCCCGCAGACAGTGGCCGTCCTCAAGCAGCAACAGTTCGCTGCCTTTCAAGTCGCCGAAGTCGATTTGTTTCTTGCCGGCCAGCCTGTGCTGGCTGGGTAGCGCGACGACGAAAGGCTCGCGGAAGAGGATTTCAATTTCAACGTCGCTGCTGGGCACTGGCAGCGCCAGCAAAGCGGCGTCCAGCGCGCCGCGCTGCAAAAGGCGCAGAATCTCATCGGTCTTTTCTTCGGCAAGTTGCAGATGAAGTTGCGGAAAACGAGCCCGCAGATTGGGAACGATATGCGGCAGCAGGTAGGGGGCGAGCGTTGGGAACAGCCCGAGGCGCAGCGAGCCTTTAGCCGGGTTGCTGCTGCGTCGTGCGACAACACGAATCTGCTCAATATCCGTCAGCACGCGCTGCGCGCGTGCAGCGATTTCCTCGCCGGCCGCAGTCAGCATGATATTCCTCGGGGAGCGCTCGATCAGTTGCACACCCAGTTCTTCCTCAAGTTTCTTAATTTGCGTGCTGAGTGTGGGTTGACTGACAAAACACGCTTCGGCGGCCTTGCTGAAGTGCCTGAGGTCTGCCAAGGTGACGAAATAGTGCAGGGCTCTTAAATTCATGTGGATATTATAGAGTAGTCATATCAAATCTTGGGAATTGATTCAATTTGAATATTGTAATGGATCGCAGCCGGTGAGCCGGGCCGGACCACTTCTGGTCTGTACGCTCGCACTGGGTATTTTCCAGGCTGCGGGAGCCAACCCGGACGGCGCCCCGTTTGTCCTGCCTGGTGGGTCCGACCTGGCACGGTTGCGGGCAGGTGAATGGATATTAAACAAGGACCTGCAAGATCAGAACGGGGCCGCTGCAAGCATTACGTTGTTTTTTCAGGCTCCGGCCGAGCGCATCTGGGGGGTCATTATTTCCTGCGATTATGCTATGTCCTGGGTAGATGGCCTGGAATATTGCGAGGTTTTGGAGGACCGTGGCGATTATGCGCTGATCCGGCAGATTGTGGATAAAGGCTGGACCACGCCAACGATTGATTACACCTTTGAAACCCGACGCGTGCCTTTTCAGAACATGCAGCTGAAACTCGCCAGCGGCAACCTCAAGGTCTTTCAGGGCTCCTGGGAATTTATCACATTGCCAGATGGTGTCCTGCTGCGGCACACACTCGTATTGCAACCAAACTTTCCGGTTCCGCGCTGGTTGGTGCGGCGGACTTTGTCACGTGACATGCCAGACATGATGCTATGCCTGCGCGGGCTGGCAGAAGGCAGCGGATCTGCACAGGCGAGCGCGGGGGAAAGACGTAAATGCCCCGGGGTGGTCAGGGAAGACCCCGACTAAATCAACGAATTTGCAAGCGGGAGACCTCGGAGTGGTCGAATTCACTTCTGTCTTTACCGTAGAATAGCGCCTTCCTAAAAGTCATGGGCTACCCCTGAGAATGAAAAAGCGCACGGTTTTGACAGGTATTTCTACTACGGGAACACCACACCTGGGAAATTACGTGGGTGCAATCAAGCCCGCCGTTCAGGCGAGTCGCAACCCGCAGGTGAGTTCCTACTACTTCCTGGCTGACTTCCATTCTCTCGTGAAGAATCAAAACCCGGACCTGATACGTGAGTCAACCCTGGAAATCGCCGCAACCTGGCTGGCACTGGGGCTTGATACCAGCACTGCCGTTTTCTACCGGCAGTCGGACATCCCGGAAATTCCCGAGCTGACCTGGATCCTGGCCTGCTCCACGGCCAAAGGCCTGATGAATCGCGCACATGCCTACAAAGGTGCAGTGCAGGAAAATCTGGATGCGGGCGAGGATGCGGATTTTGGCATCACCATGGGATTGTTCAGCTACCCGGTGTTGATGGCGGCAGATATCCTGATGTTCAAAGCCAACGAAGTTCCCGTGGGTCGCGACCAGGTGCAACATCTTGAGATGGCGCGGGACATCGCCCAGCGCTTTAACCACCACTATGGGGAATTGTTCGTATTGCCCGAAGCGGTGGTCGATGAGCACGTGGCGGTCCTGCCCGGGCTGGATGGGCGCAAGATGTCCAAAAGTTACAACAATACAATTCCCCTTTGGCTGCCCGAAAAGCAACTGCGTAAAGCCGTCATGAAAATCCAGACTAATTCGCTGGAGCCGGGGCAGGCAAAAGACACTGAAGACTCTGCTCTGTATGCACTGTATGCCGCATTTGCATCTCCGGCACAAAGGGAGGAAATGAGCGATGCATATGGTCGGGGGATGGGCTGGGGGGATGCCAAGCAAAAAACCTTTGAGCTGATCAACGCCGAGCTTGCTGAATCACGGGAGCGGTATATCAGCCTGGTGGCCCAGCCGGCAAGGATAGAGGAAGAATTGCAGACGGGGGCAGCCAAGGCCAGGTCGCTAGCCACCCCTTTCCTGGAACGTATCCGTTCCGCCGTGGGGTTGCGCCGGCTGGAATGATTGCCGGATTGCGTCTCAGCGCGGGGCCAGGCGAGCTATGATGGTTTCCGCGGCCGTGGCCAATGGAATGGTGGTATTTTCTGCGGCAGTGCGATAACGATATTCCAGCTCGCCACTGTCGATGCCGCGCTCACCGATAACCACGCGGTGAGGAATGCCGATCAATTCCATATCGTTGAACATCACGCCCGGCCGGATATCGCGATCATCCAGAAACACCTCCACTCCAGCAGCGAGCAAGTCAGCGTAAAGTTTTTCCGCCACTTCGCGAACCCGGTGTGATTTGCGTGCATTCATGGGCAGGATAGCTACCTGGAACGGAGCCAATGGTTCCGGCCAGCAAATACCCTGTGCGTCGTGATTTTGTTCAATCGCTGCGGCGACAATGCGCGACACTCCTATGCCGTAACAGCCCATCGACATGACCTGGGATTTACCATCCTCGCCCAGCACTACTGCGTTGAGTGACTTTGAGTACTTGGTGCCAAGCTGAAAAATGTGACCCACTTCGATGCCCCGCGCAAGACTGATTTTACCCTTGCCGTCCGGGCTTTCATCGCCTTCAACCACGTTACGCAGGTCGGCCGCATCAGGCAGAGCGGCATCACGTTCCCAATTGACTCCAAAATAGTGCTTGTTTTCAATATTCGCCCCGGCGGCAAAATCCGCCATGACGCAGACACTGTGGTCGGCAATAACCGGGATCGACAGCTCGACCGGGCCCAATGAGCCTGGCCCGGCGCCCATGGTCGCGCGAATTTCATCCTCAGTAGCAAAGCGTAAGGGCTTCGCTACGCAGGCCAGCCTGGCTGCCTTGAACTCATTGAGATTGTGATCGCCGCGCACCAGCAAGGCCAAAAAGGGTGAATCGCCGCCCGGCGCTGCAGCAACGATCAGGGTCTTGATCGTGCGCTCCACCGGCAGGTCAAATTGCGTCACCAATTCTTCGATGGTATGAGCGCTGGGCGTATCCACGAGGCGCAGCTGTTCTGTTGCTGCCGGGCGCGCGAATGCAGGCACCGGGGCTTCCGCCAGTTCAACGTTTGCCGCAAAGTCCGATTCCGTGGAAAAGGCGATCTGGTCTTCACCGGAGTCCGCCAGCACATGGAACTCGTGCGATGCATTGCCGCCAATTGCGCCCGAATCGGCCCGCACGGCGCGGAATTTCAACCCTGCCCGGGTGAAAATGCGCGAGTAGACCTCGTACATCTCCCAGTAGGTGGTTTCCAGGCTGGCAGCATCGATATGAAAGGAGTAGGCGTCTTTCATCAGGAATTCGCGGGCGCGCATTACTCCAAAACGCGGACGGATTTCATCGCGGAATTTGGTTTGAATCTGGTAGAACGTGATGGGCAATTGCTTGTAACTGCGCAGCTCGTTCCGTGCCAGGTCTGTAATGACTTCTTCGTGGGTGGGGCCGAAGACATAATCACGGCCGGCACGATCCTTGATTTTCAGCAGCTGCCCGCCAAAATCTTCCCAACGACCGGTTTCGCGCCACAATTCAGCCGGTTGGACCGCTGGCATAAGCAACTCGAGATAACCGGCCCGATCCATTTCTTCGCGCACGATGTTCTCCACCTTGCGCAACACCCGCCAGCCCAACGGAGTCCAGGTGTAGATGCCGGCTGTAAGTTTGCGAATCATTCCGGCCCGCAACATGAGCTGATGGCTGGCTATTTCCGCGTCCGCCGGAATCTCGCGCGTGGTGAGAAGATGAAATTTGCTGGCTCTCATGCCTGTTTCAATTCCGTTTTTCTAAACCGGGCATTGTAACGGCAGGCTTGCCTGCCGCATAGGTCCAGGGAGCTAACGGTACGAGTTAATCGCAGTTCTCGGCAATGAGAACCTTGGCTTTTTCAACCATGGCCACTCTCTGCTCGTCGTCCAGGCGTTCGGTTTCACCCTGATCATTGGTGAAGAACACCCGGCGCGAGGGTTCAACGGTTGCGAGCTCTTCGCGGGCCTGGGCACAAATCCGTGCACGTTCCGCCTGCTTCTCGGCGGACTTTTCCCTGCGCTCGGCAAGTTGCTTACGTTGTTCATCCGCATAGGATTCAACCACGGCCGGGTCTGCCTCGACCTCAGCCACTGCAGCATCCGCTTGAGGATAAGCTCCAGTGGAACCGGGGCGATATGCCTCTGTGGCAGGCATTTCAACCGCATCAGGGTTGTTCGGTTCTGTGTCCGTATAGTGCACGACGCCATTCTCGTCCGTCCAGGTATAGACGGACCGGGCCTGAGCATGGACATCAGCCAGAACGACGCAAAAGAAGATTGAACTTAGGGTCAAGCGGGTCACATTGTTCATGTCTGCAATCCTTGCATTGAGCAACGGCACATTTATAGCACACTGTATGCCCGGCCAGACAGAGTTTCTGTGGCTGGAGGCGGCAAGATGCTATCATCGCGTTTCCCCAGTGTTAGCGTGGTATGAGCATGAATCCCGGCGAAAACAGATTCCGCAAAGGCGTGTTTCTTCTGCCCAACGCATTGACGACGGGCGCTTTGTTTGCCGGGTTTTACTCGATTATCAGTGGTATTAATGGCCACTATACTGCCGGCGCCATTGCCGTTGTGGTGGCCGGTTTGCTGGATGGACTGGATGGAAGGGTCGCGCGGCTGACCAATACCCAGAGCGATTTTGGAGTGCAGTACGACAGCCTTTCCGACCTTATTTCATTTGGTCTGGCGCCTGCACTGTTGGCGTTCAACTGGTCGCTATCCAGCCTGCGTGAACTCGGGCCGATGGCGGGTAAACTCGGCTGGCTGGCTGCGTTCCTCTATGTTGCCTGTGCGGCCCTCAGGCTTGCGCGATTCAATACCCAGGTTGGAGTTGAGGACAAGAGCTATTTTCAGGGACTGGCTACCCCTGCTGCGGCCGGCACATTGGTTTCCACGGTCTGGTTTTTTACCAGCCACGGAATCCACGGCGATTCGGTCAGTTGGCTCATTTGGTTGGAAACTGTGTTCCTGGCGTTGTTGATGTTCTCGCGGGTACGGTACTTCAGTGGCAAGACCTGGCCCATGGGGGACAAGATTCCTATGTATGTCTTGTTCCTGATCGTCCTGGTGTTTGCGCTCCTGGCCATAGACCCACCCACGGTCATGCTGGCTGTTGCTCTGATTTACGTCATTTCAGGGCTGGCTTTCACTTTGTTTCGCAGAAAGCAGTGGAAAATGCGCCGGGTAAACCGCAGCGGGTCACGAACAGCGGAAACCGGTGAGCACGGCGGTACGCCGGAAAAGGATCCGGGCAAGAGCGACTGATGGATCTGGCGCGTCGTCATGCATATCTGCACGCGTTGGGCATAGACCTCTGGTTGCCGCGTGCAGGCATTGGAACCGCCTACTTTGTCACCACGAGACCGGAAGCAGTAACAGAAGCTCAGGTGACGCTTGCCCATGGACTGCACATTGGGCCAGGCGATGGCAACACGCTGTTGCTTTGCCGCAGCCCCGTTGAAGCTGCCACGCGCCTGGCCACCGATATTGCCCGCTGCCTCGATACCGAGCCAGTGTGGAGTTGGCCAACGCCGGCAGACTCCAGGCAAGGCGTGTCTCTGCAGCAAGCTATTGAACAGCGCTTGTTCACCCGCCTGCTGGTGTTTGGGCAGGAGCTTGGCGGATTTGTAAGTGAATTCGTTAGTGGCTCCAGTGCCCAGGTGATTGCCAGTGCCAGAATTCTTCGTGCGAGTTCAATGGCCGAGTTGGCAGGAAGCGCAACTGCGAAACAGAGATTGTGGTCCGAGCTGTGTGCCAATGGCTGGTGCGCTGAGCGGGCCAGGAATGCGTGAATCATACTGAAAGTGGCTACTGAACAAGGTCAGCTACCACCCCTCATCAGGCGCCTGACCGCCATCGATCTCGACCGCGCCATGGAAATTGAGGAAGCCGCATACGCCTTTCCGTGGACTCGCGGCATATTTGAAGATTGTCTGCGCGTGGGTTACGACTGCCGGGGTATCCAGCTGGGTTCAATGTTGGCGGGGTACTCGGTGCTGACCCAGGTGGCTGGAGAGTGCCACCTCCTGAACCTGTGTGTTGATCCGCAATGGCAACGTCGCCGACTTGGCAGTATGTTGCTTGAACAATGCATACGCACGGCAATTGAAAGCAACTGTGAAAGCATGTTCCTGGAAGTTCGTCCCAGTAATCGGGCCGGCGTCAGTTTGTATCGCAAACGTGGATTCCACGTGGTCGGGGAGCGCCCCGATTACTACCGTGCTGACCAGGGTCGTGAAAAAGCCTTCATCATGTTTATTGACCTGGACCAGGATCATGCAGCCAGGATGCGGCAAATGCCCCGGCATGATCCCTTGTAAGCATTGAGTCACCGGGCAGACTCCAGCTCCGGTTGAGGCTGACACAGCTCAATCGCGCAAAGATTCAAGTTGCCGGTATTGATCCTGGAGCTTGGCGACATTGGATGCATGCGTCACCTTGCGCTCTTTTTCCTGCTCCACCACGGTGTCCGGAGCATTTTTCACGAAGCGTCGATCCGCAAGTTTTGATTCCGCCTTGGCGAGCATGGATCGCTCACTGTCCAGTTGCTTGCGCAATCGGACGAGTTCCGCCTCAACGTCAACAAGCCCTTTGAGTGGAACCAATACTTTCAGATCGCCCACCAGGGCAACGGCGCACTGCGCAGTGTCGCGCGATTCATCGATCCACTCATAGGATTCTATTCGTGCCAGCTGGGAGAAAATGTCGCTGTAGCGCTGCAGAAGGTCCCGATCGCGTTCGCTGCCGGACTGAAACAAGGCTTGCAGAGGTTTGCCGGGAGCAACGTTCAGTTCTGCCCGGATGCGCCGGATGCCCTGAATGACATCTCTCAGCCAGTCGATTTCCTGATCGAGACCGCATTCGGGTTCGGCGCAAGCGGGCAGCTGAGCCCGGGGGAACTGTTGCAGCATGATGCTGTCGCCGGAAATACCCAGCAAGTCGCGGATGCGTTGCCAGATTTCTTCGCTGATGAACGGCATGATGGGGTGCAAGGTTCTCAGCGTTGTTTCCAGCACGCTCAACAGGGTATGCCGGGTGGCAGCCTTGGCCTGCTCGTCAGTTCCCTGCAACACCGGCTTGGTGAATTCAAGATACCAATCGCAGTATTCATTCCAGATGAATTCGTACAGCACCTGGCTGGCAAGGTCCAGCCGGAACTCGGCAAAATGGCTTTCAACTGCCGCAACCATGCGGTGCATGCGTGCCAGCACCCAGCGATCAACCGAGCCGGGTTGTTCTGCCGCAGCAATGCGCTGACCTTCAGTTTGCAGCAACACGAACCGGGCAGCATTCCACAGCTTGTTGCAGAAATTCCTATTACCCTCCATGCGTCCAAGGTCGAACCGGATATCCCGTCCGGTAGTGGCGAGGCCAGCGAACGTGAAGCGTAATGCGTCCGTGCCAAATGCGGGGATGCCTGCAGGGAACTCGGTGCGCGTGGCTTTCTCGATCATAGGGGCCATGTGCGGTTGCATCAGGCCGCTGGTGCGTTTTTGCACCAGGTCCTCAAGTTCAATGCCATCGATCAGGTCGATGGGGTCCAGCACATTGCCCTTGGACTTGGACATTTTCTGGCCCTGCCCGTCGCGGATCAAGCCGTGGATGTATACCGTTCTGAACGGAACATCGTGCATGAACTTCAAGCCCAGCATGATCATCCTGGCCACCCAGAAAAAGATGATGTCAAATCCTGTAACCAGCACGCTGCTTGGGTAGAATTGCTGCAACCGGGTGCCTTCCTCGGGCCATCCCAGCGTGGAAAAAGGCCACAAGGCTGATGAAAACCAGGTGTCGAGCACATCTTCATCCTGGTTCAGGGCATGCTCTGGAGTCAGGCCCGCACGTTGCCGGGCATCCTGTTCGTCCAGGCCAACGTAGATAGCTCCCTGTTCGTCGTACCAGGCGGGGATGCGGTGTCCCCACCACAACTGGCGGCTGATACACCAGTCTTCTATGCGATTCATCCAGTCGAAATAGGTGCGACTCCAGTTGGATGGAACGAAGGTGATACGGCCATCGTTCACCGCCGCAATCGCGGGTTCTGCCAGCGGGGCAATTTTTACGTACCACTGATCCGTCAGATATGGCTCCACAATCGCCTGGGAGCGATCACCGCGCGGAATCATCAGGTGGTGGTCGTCTACGCGCTCGAGCAATCCCAGCTGCTCGAGGTCTGCCACGATCCGCGCCCTGGCCTTGAACCGGTCCATGCCCCGGTATGCTTCCGGCACGTTTTCATTCAGGCTGGCGTCCGGGTTCAGGATATTGATTAACGGCAGGTTGTGTCGCTTGCCAATGTCATAGTCATTAAAATCGTGTGCTGGCGTGATCTTGACGCAACCGGAACCAAATTCGCGGTCAACATACTCATCCGCGATTACTGGAATGATGCGGTTGGACAGGGGAAGACATAGTTCTTTACCAATCAGGTGCTGGTAGCGTTCATCCTCCGGATGCACAGCCACAGCGGTATCACCCAGCATGGTCTCGGGCCTGGTTGTAGCAACCACGAGGTCACCGTTGCCGTTCGCCAGGGGGTAGCGGATGTGCCACAGTTTGCCTTTTTCTTCTTCGGACAAAACCTCCAGGTCAGACAAGGCAGTGCGCAGCACAGGGTCCCAATTCACTAAACGCTTGCCGCGATAAATCAGGCCTTCATCGAACAACCGGACAAACACAGTGCGCACGGCATGCGACAAGTCCTCATCCATGGTAAAGCGATGACTGGACCAGTCAACCGATGCGCCCAGGCGGCGCATCTGCCCATTAATGGCATCACCCGATTGTTCTTTCCACTGCCACACTGCATCTGTGAACCCTTCTCGTCCCAATTCGTGACGGGATCGCCCTTCGGCCTGCAGTTTTCGCTCGACCACCATCTGCGTAGCAATTCCCGCATGGTCTGTGCCGGGTTGCCACAAGGTATTGTCACCCTTCATGCGTCGCCAGCGGGTGAGGGCATCCATGATCGTGTCCTGAAAAGCATGACCCATGTGCAGGCTGCCCGTGACATTGGGCGGGGGCAACATAATGCAGAAAGACTCGCCTTGCCCTGAGGGTGCGAAATAGCCGCGTTCTTCCCATTGCTGGTACCAACGCTGCTCTATGGCGCGGGGGTTATAGCTCTTATCCATAGTTTACGTTTCAGTTATCTGTTCGTCCCGGGCGGCGTCCGACGCCAGGGTTTCAGTTTTGGTTGATCGCGTGGGTTGCCGGTTCCAACCCGCTGGCACGGTATTCGCGGAATTTTTCCCTCGACGCTTTGCGCTGACCATCGTTCGCAGGCACCAGTTCCAGCAGGCGCTGGAAACGGCCCGGTTGCGGCACCGCAGTCGTGGTCAGATTGATCAGTACTTCGGTAGCCAGCCCGGCTAAATCCGAATTGGTGCCAAGCGCAACGGGCGCGCCGACACCCTCGCTCACCAGCGCGTGCGGGAGGAACCGACCTTGAGGGTGTTCCCACATCAATGCGTCAAGGCGCGCGCATTCGCTTTCGCTGGTGGCGAGCACCATGGTGCGCTTGCCCTGCTCCCAAGCCATCAGGGCCAGCCTGCAAGTGAGCAAATCGGCCGACTGCGTTTCGTCCTGCAGCACATAGAAATCAACCTGGCAGCTCTCAGCCTCCACTAGGAAGCCTCGCCGTTGGCAACCGCCATCAGGTAGCTGCTCAACAAGCCGACCGGCCTGCCGGTTGCGCCTTCTTTCTCGTTCCATTTCCAGGCTGAGCCAGCGGTATCGAGGTGCGCCCAGCGCATGTCCTCTGTATAACGGGATAAAAAACAACCGGCAGTGATCATGCCGCCGGACATGCCGCCGATGTTCTGCATGTCAGCAAAGGGAGAATCAAGCTGCGACTGGTAATCGTCCCACAGCGGCATGCGCCATGCGCGATCGACGGTATCTTCTCCGGCTGCCAGCAATGCATTTGCCAGGGCATCATCGTTGCTGATCAGGCCGCTGGCATGGTGACCCAGGGCTACTACGCAGGCCCCGGTCAGGGTTGCAACGTCAATTACCACCTGGGGATTGAATCGTTTTGAGTAGGTTATGGCATCGCACAACACGAGTCTGCCTTCTGCGTCTGTGTTGAGCACCTCGATGGTTTTCCCGGACATGCTGGTTATCACGTCGCCTGGTCTGCAGGCATTGCCATCGGGCATGTTTTCCGCGGCCGCAATAACAGCGATGACGTTGACTTTCAGACTCATGGACACACAGGCGAGGAAAGCTCCCATCACGCTGGCGGCTCCGCAGATGTCGTATTTCATCTGGGTCATGTTGTCCGGAGATTTTAGTGAGAGGCCACCGGAATCAAACGTGATGCCTTTACCGATTAGTACAACCGGTTGTTTACCCGCGCTGCCACCCGAATATTTCAGGACAACCAGGTAGGCCGGATTGGCGCTGCCGCGGGAGACAGCCAACAACGCATTCATGCCCAATTTGGCCATCGCGTCTTCATCAAGGATTTCCAGAGCGACAGATGCAAACTCGCTGGCCATTTCCCTGGCTTCCTGTGCGAGGTGGGCCGGAGTACAAATGTTGGGGGGCAGGTCGCCAAGTTCGCGGGCCTTGTCGTATCCCCGGGCCATACCCATGGCCTGGTCAATTTGGGGCTGGTACATGTCACTTGCCTGGAAACTTGCCAGCTCCAGGGGTGGCGGCGCGTCTTCGGCCAATTTCTTGGTTGCGGTGTACAGATAATTTGCCCGGTGAGTGGCCAGTGCAGCCTGTCGCAACCTCCAGGCGAAATCAGCTCCCGCAAACTCGACTTCGTGGACGCACACGTGGCAGGTCTTGAGTGGGTGGTTGCGCAACACTTTGCCTGCGGCGATGCAGGCCCGGTCAAAACTGCTGCGGTTGAGTTTGTGCACCTTGCCAAATCCGACTAACAGGATGCGTTCGGCAGCAATTCCAGTGAGCCCGTGCAGCAGTGTGGTTTTGCCGCTGGATGCTGAAATGTCCCCGCTGTCCAGCATGCGCTTTATGGCCCCCCCGGCAGCCTGGTCAATGGCGGCAGTGCTTGCGGGCAAAGGCCCGTCTTCGGTCACGCCCACAACCAGGCAGGGCGTGTCGAAAGTCGTGGGTGAGGCGTTGCTAAGGTACAGTTTCATCTGGACAATCCTGCTCTGGCTTTACCGAGTATTTCGGACCTCGAGGGAGCCGTAAATCCGGCATTCTACTGCAAAAGGTCTGGCAGCAACCGTTTGAGCTGAATCTGGTTCTCGCAATCGCCTGCGGGTGAATGCTGTTAAACTGCCTGCGGTCAAAAATATTCCTTTATCGCTAAAACTCTGGTGCGTTCCGTGAGGCAGTTCTGAACATTCTGCAAAAATACATCCTTCGCGAATGGTTCTGGACTTTCCTTGCGATCACCCTCGTGCTGCTGGTGGTGATGTTTGGGGTGACGATAGGGGAACTGTTTAATGATATCGCCGGCGGGCGGATACCGGCTGGACTGCTGGGCTCGCTGCTACTATTGAAAATGCCCGACGTGTTCAACACTTTGTTACCCATGGCTGTTTTCATTGCCGTGATCTGGGGTCTGGGCCGGTTGTACCGCGATCAGGAAATCGTGGTCATGCGGGCCAGCGGATTCAGGTGGAAGATGATGCTTCGACCACTGCTGAGCCTGCTCGTGCCGGTAGCCGCCCTTGTTTTCTTCATTGGCCTGTTCCTTGCGCCGCTTGCCGCGAGAACCGCGCAGATAAATCTGGAGAATGCATTCCGAACTGCAGCTGAGTGGGGTTTGCAAGCGGGACGGTTTCACGTTCTCAAAGGGGGTGACCTGATTCTGTACGTGGAGGCCGTGGAAAAGGATGGCCGTACCCTGCGAAATATTTTTATTCAGCAACGGCAGGGCGAACGCGAACAGATCTGGATTGCAGAGAAGGGGTACTACTGGCTGGATGCAGCAGCCGGGATGCGTTACCTGACACTTGAAAATGGTCAAATTACCGAAGGTGGCAGTGAAAGTCTTGATTTCGGGATTGTTCGATTTTCCCGCAATGATATTCGTCTCCCCGAACCCAAGGACAGCAACACGCCGTTGGACGTCAAGCTCCGGCCAAGCGCGGAATTGATGTTTTCAGGAAAGCCGGAGGAGGCGGCGCAAATCCAGTCGCGTATATCCCCGGCCATCACCATTTTGGTGCTGGGATTGTTGGCCCTGCCACTGGCGCATTCCGCACCCAGGGAAAACCGAGGCGGACGGATCCTCCTGGCAATCCTGACTTATGCCATTTACGCCAATATTCTGCACATGAGCCGGTCCTGGATCGAGCGCGGGGTGCTGCCGCCGTTGGTGGGCATGTGGTGGGTGCATTTGCTGGTGTTTGCCATTGCGGTCATGTGGCTGCGCCGTCTGGGCCGGAAAGTCGGGGGTGGCTAGTGTGGTAAAACAGGTCGATCGCTACCTTGGCAAGGCGTCCATACAGGGTGTGCTCGTGGTATGGCTAGGTCTTACTGTGTTGTTCGTCCTGTTCTCCCTGCTGCAGGAATTGCGTTCTGTACAAAACCAGTACACCGCCAGTGACGTGCTCTGGGTGACCATGTTGACCATGCCGCGAATGGCATACCAGATTTTTCCAATTGCTGCTCTGCTGGGTGCTCTGGTGGGTGTCGGTGGCCTGGCTGCTGCGAACGAATTGGTCGTGTTTCGTACCTCCGGTGTTTCCAGGCTGAGGTTGTCTGCCGCAGCATTGGCCGGGGTCATGATCTTAACCATTCCCGTGATCGTTATCGGTGAATGGGTGGCGCCGCCGGCAGAGCACCAGGCGCGGGCATTCAGGTTGAGCGAAATCGTGGGCCGAGCCATTATTGGAGGTCCGCGGGGAGTGTGGATGCGCGATGGAACAGACATCGTCAATATCCAGCAGCCGCTGCTGTCAGCCAATCGCGGCGAGCAATCCGTAGCGTTTAATAACATAGTTATTTACAGCTTCACCGAGCAAGTTGATCTGAAGTCCATAACGCGGGCAGCCAGCGCTGTTAACAGCGGTGAAAGCTGGACGCTCAATGACGTCAGCGAGGTGACTTTTGGGCAAGACGGCGCAACCATGCACAAAGTTGCTCAACGCGGTTGGGCAACCGAAGTAAAGCCGGAGTTGTTGGACTCCGCAGTTACACGGCCCCAGCACCTGTCGTTACGCTCCCTTGTAGGTTTTCTTGATTACCTAAGAGAAAATGGACTGGATGACACGGTCTACCGGGCGGCTTTCTGGCAAAAAATAGTTTACCCCCTAACCGTGATTGCGCTGGTGCTTGCGGGAATGCCGTTCGTTTTCGGTTCTGCACGCAGCCAGAATATTGGTGTGCGCCTGTTTTTCGGGATGATGCTGGGGGGTGTATTCACGGTTATCAATCGCATGGCACAAAACGTTGGTGAAGCCTATGCAGTGTCCCCGGTGCTGAGCCATGCGCTGCCGTCGTTTATGCTGGCCCTGGTTGCGATACTGGCCTTGCGTCGCTCGGTGTAGCCCGCAAGCGGTCCCAAAACCCAGGCAAATAGTTCAAAGACCCGGGGCCAAAACAGAATGCCCAGTCCAGAGGTCAGGCAGAAATCAGGCCATGCTCAAGAACCACTGCGGCATAAGCGGCTGCGACTCCAGTGGTCGTGCCATGTTCTGCGTTCCGGATTGAAAAGCGACCAGACATACCCGGCTCCGAGTGGCAGTGCAGAGACCAGAGAACCGGCAAACCGCAGCCCGATATGAAGCCAGCTCATGGGCTGCGAACTGTCGGTAAGCAGCTGCACGCGCCACGCACGCATGCCCAGGGTCAAGCCACCGTAATGCCAACACCAGCCGAGATAGAAGAACCACACGCCGATCAGGTACAGGGTGTACCACACGTCTTTTCCGGCCGTGAGTGTGGCTGGATGAACCAACAAAACCGGGCCGCTCGCCAACATCATCAGAGCAAGAACAACAATTGTGTCATACGCCATGACCAGCATGCGCCGCACTAAGCCACAGGCAGTCTTTGCAGCCGGGGGCTGGTCCGATGCCGGAGCGGGTGGCTGGATCCGGGATTTGGCAGGCATTTAAGTATGGTTTCAGCTGAAGTGTCATCGCATTATCACTGATTTTGGCATTGGGCAAACATGACTGGAATGAATTACCATCATCGAAAATGGCGGCACATCCCTGTACCGCGGAAACTTTGAATAAATCAGGGTTTCCCTGGTTGTTTCGCTGGAGGGTGGCTCATCACATCATCGAGGCAAATGCGCGACCGGAAAAGCGGGAAGACGGGCTCTACCGCCGGTCGCGGGGAGCGTGCACCTGCTGGCACTGAGTCGGAGTTGATTGACGCTTTTCTCGACGCAGCATGGGCAGAGCGGGGGCTTAGCAAGAACACGCTCAATTCTTATCGCTTTGATCTCAAGCTACTGGTGGCTCACCTGCAAGCACACGCACTGCACCTGGAAACTGCCCGCCGGGAAGACATACTCGATTTTCTCGCCGCGCAAATTCATCAAGGCCGAAATCCCCGCTCGCTGTCCCGCTACCTGTCCGGATTCCGGCAATTTTACCAGTGGCAGTTGCGTGAAGGGGGGCGCACGGACAATCCCTGTGTGCTCATTGAAAGCCCCAAACTGGGCCGGTCTCTGCCCAAGGCCCTCAGTGAGAGGCAAGTAACGGCACTGATTGAAAGCCCGGATACTGGTGAAGCGCTTGGCTTGCGTGACCGCACCATGCTGGAATTGATGTATGCAGCAGGCTTACGCGTTAGTGAACTGGTTTCCCTTGAACTTGGCCAGCTGAATCTGAACCAAGGGGTGGTTCGCGTGCTCGGCAAGGGCGGAAAGGAACGCCTGGTGCCGTTGGGGGAGGAGGCAATTTCCTGGGTGCAGCGTTATTTGCACGAATCGCGGCCGGAATTAATGGGCGATCAGCTATGTGCTGAGGTATTCGTGAGCAAGCGCAAAACCGGTCTCAGCCGGCAGGCGTTTTGGCATGCCATCAGACGACACGCACAGACTGCAGGCATCAGCGGTGATGTCTCGCCTCACATGTTGCGACACTCTTTTGCGACGCATCTGTTGAACCATGGGGCGGATCTTCGCGTGGTGCAATTGCTGCTGGGGCATTCAAACCTGTCTACGACACAAATTTACACCCACATTGCCAAAGAGGGGCTGAAGCAAATGCACGCAAAGCATCACCCGCGGGGTTGATGGGTTCCGGAGCATGCGCGTGTGTTAAGTGACCGGTTGTGTGAGATAATTTGCGCAGCCTGGGAACTTTCCTTTCCCGGGAGGCTCTTTGAGGTACGTCGGGTAAAGTGAACTTCGAATTCCGGCAGGCAAAATGATAATCTGCCGTTTCGTGCGTGCAGTGAGACAAACTAAACAGGACAGCGAGAAAGGCTATGGGACGTTATCTTCGAGTGATCGCAATTCTGGTGCCGGCGCTGTGTTCTTCTGTCCCGGTTTTTGCGCAAGACCAGTTTGAACTGGTTGAACAGCGCATCCGTACGCTTGCACCCAAGGCGGAGTCAATAGCCGTGTCCGAAACCCCCGTAGCGGGCATCCTGCAGGTACAGGTCGATGGTGACATCGTGTACACCAGCGCTGACGGCAAGTATCTCATCCAGGGTCGTATCATTGACCTCGAAACCCGTGCGGACTTGACTGAACAGGCAAAAGCCTCTCTCCGCTTCGAGCTGCTCAAAGGCATCGACCAGTCCAAAGAGATTACGTTTGCACCGGATAAGCCGGTGTATGAACTGACCGTGTTTACCGATGTCGATTGTGGTTATTGCCGCAAGTTGCATTCGCAGATCGCAGAGTACAACGAGCAAGGTATCGCAATTCATTACATGGCATTTCCCCGCGCGGGCATCGGGTCCCCGTCCTACGATAAATTTGTCTCTGTTTGGTGCGCCGATGATCAGCAGGCAGCGCTGACCAACGCCAAGGCTGGTAATGACCCTGTTCCGGAGCAGTGTGAAAACCCGATTGCACAACAGTACGAGTTGGGCATCCAATTGGGCGTCACGGGAACTCCGGCTCTGCTGACTGCGGATGGGACATTGATTCCAGGCTATGTGCCGCCAGCAGACTTGCGGCAAAGACTCGACACCATGGCCGGAGTCGAGGTCGCAAACTAAACTGGCTTTGGCCTGACGCAAGCACGGTGCGTACTGGCTGGCAACAAGTTCTCAACTTGCGTTCCAGCGAGGCCTGCAGCCCGCCTCCGGACTGAAAAGCGACTAGCCGATTTTTGGGATCGGACCAAATAATAACCGGGAGCACAAACTTGTCCGAGTTCACCTGGCTGCTGGGCGAGCCTGCTTTATCTGAGTTTCGCAAGACCAGGCTTCACACTCAGTTGATGGATCGTTTTGGGCAGGAATCCTCGATCGCTGCCCGTTTAGTTTATTTCATTCATTCCTTTACGCCGCTCGACGCTGCAGATATCGAATGTCTGGGCGATCTGCTACACGCCCAAAGCAACTCCGCACTCGACAGTGAAGGCATGATCCTCGTGGTTCCACGCTTGGGCACCCAGTCACCCTGGTCAAGTAAGGCAACCGATATTTCCAGCCGGTGCGGGCTGGCCAGGATCAAGCGCATTGAACGGGGAGCTGCCTATTGGGTCAGGAGCGCGAACGCCCTTTCCGGCGCCGACATACTGGCGCTCCATGGTCTGCTGCATGACCGCATGACGCAATCTGTACTGAATGACATCGAGGCTGCACGCGCGCTCTTTGGGCACGGGGCACCGCAGCCACTGCGACATATTTCCGTTCTGCATGGAGGTGAAGATGCGCTGCGCCAGGCAGACAGAGAGCTTGGCCTGGCTTTGTCAGGTTTGGAAATAAGCTATCTTGCGGATGCATTCAAACGCCTGGGCCGGGATCCCAGTGATGCAGAGTTGATGATGTTTGCACAGGCCAATTCCGAGCATTGCAGGCACAAAATTTTCAATGCCGGCTGGACCCTGGATTCAGTTGCACAGGATCTCAGCCTGTTTGACATGATTCGCAATACTCACGCCCGATCACCCGCGGGCGTGTTGTCGGCTTACCATGACAATTCCGCGGTAATTGCAGGTCCCGAGGGTGCACGGTTTTTTGTTCAGCCGGATACCGGAATCTATGGCTGGGTTAATGAGAGCCTGCCATTCCAGATCAAGGTCGAAACTCATAACCATCCAACTGCAATTTCTCCATTCGCCGGTGCGGCTACCGGCTCCGGGGGCGAGATCCGTGATGAAGCTGCCACTGGACGCGGCGCCAGGCCCAAGGCCGGCTTGACCGGGTTCTCTGTTTCCCACCTGGAAATACCAGGCTATACCTTTCCCTGGCAACAGGCGAATGGGAAGCCAGACCGCATTGCCAGTCCGCTGGAAATCATGCTCGAAGGGCCAATAGGTGGCGCGGCGTTCAACAACGAATTTGGCCGACCCGCACTGTGCGGATATTTCCGCACGTTTGAACAGGACGTGGGCGGAGTAACCTGGGGTTACCACAAGCCGATCATGATTGCCGGTGGCTTGGGCAGTATCCGCCCGGGCATGGTCCATAAATTGCCTTTAACGGTGCAGGCGGCGATTGTCGTTTTGGGCGGGCCGGCCATGCTGATCGGCTTGGGTGGCGGAGCAGCTTCCTCTGTCGGTAGCGGGCAGAGCGCGGAGGAACTGGATTTTGCCTCGGTGCAAAGAGGCAACCCCGAAATGCAACGCCGCTGCCAGGAAGTGATCGATGCGTGTTGGGCGCTGGGCGAACGCAATCCCATCTTGTCTGTTCACGACGTCGGTGCAGGCGGTCTGGCCAACGCCCTGCCCGAACTACTCAATGACGGCGGCCGGGGGGGCTTGCTTGAATTGCGTGACGTGTTCACCGCGGATTCGGCCATGTCGCCCATGGAAATTTGGTGCAATGAAGCGCAGGAACGCTACGTGCTGGCGATTGATCTGGCTGGCCTTGCGGCTTTTGAGAACATGTGTCGGCGGGAGCGCTGTCCGTACGTGGTATTGGGACATGCGATGCAAGAGCGGCACCTGCGGGTCACTGATCGGCAGTTGCATGCGGACGTCGTGGATATGCCGCTCGACATCCTGCTGGGTAAAACGCCTCGCATGCACCGTGTGGCTGAGCACTGCGCAATTGCAGCGGGCAGTCCCGATTTCAGCGGCTTGGGTGTCTCAGCAGCCCTCCACCGTGTGCTGCGCTTTCCTGCCGTCGGTAGTAAGTCCTTTCTCGTCACCATCGGCGACCGTTCCGTTGGCGGCCTGGTGGTGCGCGACCAGATGGTGGGGCCCTGGCAGGTACCCGTAGCCGATGCTGCCGTCACCCTTGCCGGATTCAGCAGTGAATACGGTGAAGCCATGGCCTTGGGTGAACGAACGCCACTGGCTGTTGTAAATGGGCCGGCTTCCGGTCGCGTAGCCATTGCTGAGGCTGTGTGCAATATCGCCTGCGCAGCCATTAGTGATATTTCCGATATCCGTCTATCTGCGAATTGGATGGCCGCCGCTGGCGAAGAAGGTCAGGATGCTGTGCTGTTCGACACGGTTAAGGCGGTTGGCATGGAGTTATGTCCCGAGCTTGGTATTGCGATCCCGGTCGGCAAGGATTCCCTTTCCATGAAAACCATCTGGCTAGAAGCCGGTAAGCAGAAAAAGGTTCAATCCCCGGTTTCCCTGATCGTATCTGCATTTGCGCCCGTGATCGATGTGCACCGGTGCCTCACGCCCGAACTCATTCTGACCGAAGGTGAAACCTGCCTGCTGCTCCTTGATTTGGGCGCAGGGAAAAATCGTCTCGGCGGTTCCGTGCTGGCACAGGTGCATGGAGAATTTGGACAGGAAGTCCCTGACCTCGACTCACCTGTGCTGTTGCGCAGTTTCTTTGCGGCAATTCAGCAACTGAACCGGGAAAATTTAGTGTTGGCTTACCATGACCGCTCGGATGGTGGCCTGGCAGCGACCCTGTGTGAAATGGCATTTGCTGCGCACTGTGGCCTGGAGTTGGACCTGGATGTGCCGCAGAGCGCGCTCCTGTCAGCATTTTTCGCCGAAGAACCGGGCGCCGTAATCCAGGTTCGCGGCCACGATATGCCCCGCGTGCACGAAGTGCTGTGTGCACACGGAGTTTCCGGCCTGACCCGGGAAATCGGCCGGCCGATGAACGGCGACCGGCTGCGCCTTGCCCAACAGGGTGCGCCTGTTCTGGATGAATCCCTGCCGCAGTTGCAGCGTTTGTGGTCAGAAACCAGCCATGCCGTGCAACGCCTGCGGGACAATCCCGAATGCGCTGACGCGGAGCTCGATCGCACATGCGACTGGTCGCGCCCGGGAATGACGGCGCAGCTAGCCTTCGATTCCGAGGCCCAGCCGCTAGCGCCAATGATAAACAGCGGAGCGAGGCCGACGGTGGCAATCCTGCGGGAACAGGGCGTGAACGGACACGTGGAAATGGCCGCAGCGTTCGACCAGGCAGGATTTGACAGTGTTGATGTGCACATGTCGGATCTCTTTGAAGGCAGGCGTGATTTGCATTCCTTCCAGGGTTTTGTTGCTTGTGGCGGGTTCTCATATGGCGATGTACTGGGAGCGGGCCGTGGCTGGGCCAAGTCCATATTGTTCGAGGTAACCCTGCGCGAGATTTTTGGCAGTTTCTTCGCCCGTAAAGATCGCTTTGCATTGGGTGTGTGTAACGGTTGCCAGATGCTGGCCGCACTGCGGGAAATTATCCCGGGATCGTCTGCCTGGCCGGATTTTGTACGCAACCGATCCGAGCAGTTCGAAGCCCGGCTCTGCATGGTCGAGATCGCCCCTTCGCCTTCCCTGTTCTTCAAGGGAATGGAAGGGTCGCGTATTCCAGTGGCATCAGCACATGGGGAAGGGCGGGTGGAGTTTTCCTGCGCTGGGGGCGGCCTGGCTGCAGCGGATGAACTGACCACGCTGCGCTACGTTGACACCTATGGACAGGCGACGGAACATTACCCGGATAACCCGAACGGTTCGCCTGGGGGGGTTACCGGTCTGTGCAATGATGATGGCAGGGTAACCATTTTAATGCCGCATCCCGAGCGGACTTTGCGGACTGCCAATTTTTCCTGGGCACCGCGCAACTGGGGCCGGAACTCGCCGTGGCAGCGCATGTTCATCAACGCACGCAACTGGACAGGACAGTAATGCCAATGAATGAGCAGACCCATCCGACTACCCCCGCACCTGGCCCGAACGAGACTGCAGTGGATTATTTCGCTGCTGGTTCCGGAGACGGTTTGCGGCTCAGTGAATTGCTGATCCTGGCAACCTTGTGGATGATTTTTGGGTTCATGTTGTGGTTCTACCTGTCCGCTTTTCACGGCGCGCCCGCGAGGATAATGTCCGGAGCAATACTGTCGAAAATCCTGGGCAGTAACTTTCACCAGATTATCGTGGAACCCGGCCAGCATTTTCTTTTCCAGATCGAGACAACCATCCAGTACACCTTTCGCGATGGTACTACTCAGGCCCTGGGCTTCGTGGTAAATCCGTTGGTATATAGCTACGGCCTGCCCTTGCTGTTTGGGCTGGTTATGGGTTCAGATGCCGGTTGGTTGCGCAAAGCAGCAATTCTTATTGTCGGCTACATAACGATTACCTTCGTCCAGGTGTGGGGGGTGGTCTTCGAGTCTTTGAAGACCTTGTCTTTCAACTTCGGGTCGCCGGTTCATGAGCTTGTGCGGGAAGCCGGTGTTTCCGACACGGTGATCGCTTTGGGTTACCAACTGGGCTCTTTGATTTTCCCCGCACTGGCACCGGTATTCGTCTGGGTGCTCATGAATGGCCGGCTGGTTGAGCAGTTTGTTGGCTGGAGGGTTGGCCAAATGGGGCGGGTGGACGCAAGCTGAAACGCCAAACCCGCCGTGCCGTATAATCCCGTCTACGAACTAACTCCAAACGGACACATCCAGTGCAAGCAACAGAACACCAGGCCACAGATCCCCATGCAGCAACGCAGCAGGAGCCGGTACCAACGGCTACGGCGGCAGTATGTGAATTCCTGCTGGCCAGCAACCGCCTCAAGCAAGTGGATCTCAAGCGGGCCGAGACCTACCAGGAGCAAAATGGCGGCGACCTGGTCCTGTTGCTGGTTCGCCTCGGCTTGGTTTCCGAGAAGGACGTAGCGGAAGCAGAAGCTTCGTTGCTGAATTTACGCTTCATTCGCACCACGGACTTGCCCGATGAAGTGCCCGAGATGGCGGGGATTTCCATTCGCTACCTCAAGGAAAACCAGCTTCTCCCCGTCGCCGAAACAGACACCGACCTGACGGTTGTAATGGCGAATCCGCGTGATGAGTTTGCCGTCCAGTCGCTGGCCATGGCGAGCGGCAAAAACATTATCAGGCAGGTTGGAATTGCCTCGGAAATTGATAATGGCATCGAGAAATTGCTGGGTGGTGGCCGCAGCGCCATGGGACAGATCGTAGATCGCCTTGGCCCTGAAACTGAAGGTGAGCTGGAAGACGTCGAACATCTGCGGGACCTGGCCTCCGAAGCACCGGTGATTCGCCTGGTAAACCTGGTCATGCAGCGCGCAGTGGAGGCACGGGCTTCGGATATTCATATTGAGCCCTTTGAAAACCGCTTGAAAGTGCGTTACCGGGTCGATGGCGTGCTGCAGGAAGTCGAAGCTCCACCAGCCAGTTCCACGGCCGCCGTCATCAGCCGCATCAAGATCATGGCAAAGCTCAACATTGCCGAGCGCCGCCTTCCGCAGGATGGTCGCATCATGCACCGGGTGCAAGGCAAGGAACTGGATTTGCGTGTTTCAACGGTGCCTACGTCGCACGGCGAAAGCGTGGTGATGCGAATCCTGGACCGTGAAAACATCGTGTTTGATTTCGAGGCATTGGGCCTGGATAAGCACATCGAGAGCAAGCTTACGCAGGTCCTGGAAATGCCGCATGGCATTATCCTGGTTACCGGCCCGACGGGATCCGGTAAGACCACGACGCTTTATACCGCTCTAAGCAAACTGAACACGCCCGAGCGAAAAATCATCACAGTGGAAGACCCCGTCGAATATCAACTGGAAGGCATTAACCAGATACAGGCAAAAGCCTCCATCGGCCTGGACTTTTCCCATGCATTACGCGCTATCGTCCGCCAGGACCCTGATGTCATCATGATCGGTGAAATGCGTGACCTGGAGACAGCCAAGATAGCTATCCAGTCAGCCCTGACCGGCCATCTTGTTCTGTCAACGATTCATACCAATGATGCAGCGGGCGGCGTGACCCGTATGCTGGACATGGGAGTTGAAGACTACCTGCTTACTTCAACAGTTAACGCGATCCTGGCACAACGCCTGGTTCGTACGCTCGATCCAAATTACCGGGAGAGCTACGAGCTAATGCCCGAAGTGGCGAAAGAGATCGGTATGACGCGTTTGAAAGAGCAGGACCGCTATGTGGTCTACCGGCCAACTCCCAGTGAAGAGAATCCTACCGGGTATCGCGGCCGGACCACCATCATGGAGTTGTTGCTTATGTCCGATCCGATCAGGCGGCTGATAATGAAGCATGCGACGGCCGGGGAGATCCAGGATCTTGCAGTGGCTGAGGGCATGCGCACCATGTACCAGGATGGGCTCAACAAGTGTCTGCAGGGAGTTACCACGCTGGAAGAAGTGTTGCGGGTCACTCAGGAAAACTGATGCCAATGTTTGAATACAAAGCGGTGGCGCCAAGTGGTGAGACCGTTCGCGGCACCATGGAAGCAGCCAGCGTGGAACTCGTCGTGCTTAAGTTGCAAGAAGCGGGAAATATTCCATTACAGGCCAAAGAAGCCGGCGCTGGCGGGTTCAGCCTGGCGGCCCTGCGCATGGGACGCCGTGGAATGAGTACTCGCGAGGTTGGGCAGTTTACCCAGCAAATGGCCACGTTGCTGGGCGCGGGTCTCCCCCTTGATCGTTCGCTACAGGTCTTGATGGAACTGTCCGAGAATGACCGCGTGCGAAGCACGGTCAGCGACATCCGGGACCATGTCCGGGAAGGCGGCAGCCTGTCGGACGCTCTGGAAAAGCAACACGGCGCTTTCAGTCGCCTGTTCGTGAGCATGGTTCGCGCCGGGGAAATTGGCGGGACCCTGGACGTAACGCTCAGCCGCCTGAGCGACTACATGGAGCGCTCGCGGGATTTGAAGGACAGTGTCGTTTCTGCGCTGATTTACCCGATCATCCTGGTAATTCTCGCGGCAGGCTCGTTGATTTTGTTGCTGGTGTACGTAATTCCCCAATTTACTCCCATATTCGAAGAGCTGGGTGGCGATTTGCCGCTAATCACCAAAATGGTGCTGGGCGTCGGTGAGGTCCTGCAGCACTTTTGGTGGGTGCTCATTCTGCTCGGCTTCTTCGCAGTTGCCCAGTTCCGCAGAATGATGGCTGTTGAAGAAAAGCGCTTTGCCTGGGATGGCCGTGTTCTTGCCTTCAAGTGGACGGGAGATCTTGTGGCAAAACTGGAAACAGCCCGGTTGACCCGAACGCTGGGAACCTTGCTGAGTAATGGCGTTCCACTATTGGCGGCACTTTCAATCGCGCGCAATGTCATAAACAACACTGTGTTGCGCAAGGATGTTACCGATGCAGCGCGGGAAGTGAAGACCGGTGGCGGTCTCGCGCGAAATCTGGGCAAGGGAGGCAGGTTCCCGCGGTTTGCCCTGCAGATGATCAGCGTGGGCGAAGAGACCGGTCAGCTGGATGCGATGCTGATGAAAGTCTCGGACAGCTATGATGTTGAAGTTCGCAACACGATTGAAAGGCTCTTGGCCATCTTCACACCGGTGGTAACGCTTCTGCTGGCCGTGATGATTGGCACGATCGTAATGTCGGTGTTGCTGGCCATATTGGGCATCAATGACCTTGTGGGATGAATGATTTCAATACCGGGCAGGCTTTCAGGGCCGCGCATGTATAAAGGCACCAAAATGGAGTGTGGAAAAATGGCGAAAAGAAATTTCCCGGGGATGCGAGCATTGATTGCAGGCCTTGGCCGGCCGGTCCCGGACCGGCATCGCGGTTTCACGCTGGTCGAATTATTGTTGGTGCTCGTCATACTTGCACTCATTGGTGGACTGGTTCTGCCAAGTATTATTGGCAAAGCCGAAGGAGCAAAAGCGAAGGCGGCAGCTTCCCAGGTGAGTCGCCTGGCGATGGCTGTTGAGAGCTATTACCTGGACACCGGCGCGACCCCGGAAAGCCTGCAGCAGTTGGTGGAAGACCCGGGTGCAGCGGGCTGGAACGGACCCTATGTGAAGGCTGCGAGTTTGAAGGATCCCTGGGGTCACGAGTATGAATACGTCTTCCCGGGCGAACACGGTGAATTCGACATAACGACCCTGGGTGCCGACGGCCAACCGGGCGGCGAAGGCAAGAACGCGGACATCAACAGCTGGGAGTAGTGCATCGCCTTCGCGCGTAGCACGCTTCAAGTGGTTCGGATCGTGACCCAAAAAACACCGGCGCGTGCCCTGGCACAGGTTTCCACAGGCTTCACGCTGGTCGAGTTACTGGTGGTGCTGGTTATTGCCGGGCTGGTCCTGGCACTGGTTGGAACTTCCATTTCCCGCAGCATCAGTGGCGCCGAAATGCGCACTGCAGCTGGGAAAATCGCATCGTCTCTGCGCTATACGCGCACCCGCGCCATTCTGGATAAACAAGAACAGGTTTTCCTGGTTGATGCCGAAAACCGGTCCTACCTCGCCCCGAAGCGTGAGGCGGTAGAACTGCCCGAGGGCATGGAAGTGTTACTTACCACAGCTCGCTCGGAGTTGACTGCCGAGTCAGTCGGTGGCATCCGTTTTTATCCGGACGGAGGATCCACCGGGGGATCCATTGAGCTCGACGCAAATGGGCGTATTTATCGCATCAACGTTGCCTGGCTCACTGGCGAAGCTTCAGTGCAGCCTCCAGAGGATTAGTGCATCGTGCGAGCTGCACAGCGACTGCCACGCCGTTCAACTTCATCGGGATTCACCCTGATCGAGGTATTGCTGGCGTTCGTGGTATTTGCCCTGAGTTTCTCGGTCGTACTGGAAATCATTTCCGGCTCAATGCGCAATACCGTACGTGCGCGCCAGTACACCGAGGTTGCCCTGATTACGCAATCCGTGATGGACCGGGTTGGCCTGGATATTCCTCTCGAGCAAAGCGTGCGGGCCAACGGAGAATCCGGAGTTTATCGCTGGGAGCTACAAATAAGTCCTTTTGCAGCTACTCCGGACACTACCCGCAGCGTGGATTTGGGAGAGCTTACCGGCATTGATCTGCTGGAGGTCGAATTCATCATCAGCTGGGGTGACATTGCGCGCGAACAGTCCATCCGCTTCAGTACAGTCAAAGCCGTACTGGCCGGTGAAGAAGGAGAGTGAAGGTGAGTCCATCAAGGGGATTTACACTTGTGGAGTTGTTGCTCGCCATAACCCTGCTGAGCATTCTGTTGGCGCTGGCCTATGGCGGCCTGCATGCCTCCACCCAGGCAACGAACCGTGGCCAGGCCATTCTTCAAGAGAGTGGCCGGCTGCGCATGGCGCATCAGTTTGTGCACAAGCAAATTAACCAGGCGATTCCATTGGCATTCAGCCAGCAGGAAGGACAAACGACAGAAGGAGACAAAGCGGAAATTTTTGTCGGCACCTCGAACTCCATTCGCTTCGTTGCACCCATGCCGGGCTATCTGGGGTTTGGCGGGCCGCAGGTACAGCAGCTGAGTATCGTTTCCGGAGAACATGGCCTTGAACTGGTACTCGAACACGCTTTGGTGCAGGGCTTCGAAGAGTCCCGCTTGACTGAGCGGGCGCCCATCAGCCTGATCGAACATATCGCCAGTGCTGAATTCAGTTTTCTCGGGCGTGATACGGATGGGGAGTTATTGCCATGGTCCACGGTTTGGGAAGAAACCGACACACTTCCGCTGGCCATTTCGCTGGACATCGAATTTGAAGAGGGCAGGTATACGGACTGGCCCTTGCTGGTTGCCGCCATAAAAATAGATGGCAGCGTGGTCGATGGTCTTGATGGAAGCACTTCCTACAATTCCGCCATCAAGCAGCTGATCGACCGCAAGCAGAAAAAAAATTGAACCTGCGGAAAACACAAACCGGTGTCGCCCTGGTGATGGTTTTGTGGATCCTTTTGCTGGTCACCATTTCCTCGGGCGCGTATACCTTGATGGCCAGAATGGATCAGCTGGAAGCGCACAGCGTCATGTGGGGTACCCGGGCGCGGCTGATTGCGGAAGCCGGTTTGAACTTCGCGGTATTGTCGCTGCGTGACCCGGAAGACGAGCAACGCTGGATGCCGGATGGTCGACCGTACGAATTGCATTATGACGACGCTTTGATCGAGGTCAAAGTGACAGACGAGCGGGGCAAGGTAAACATCAATTCTGCAGACGAGGCGACCCTGATGCGCCTGTTCATGGCCAATGAATTGGAGGAAGACGTTGCAAATGCACTGGCACAAGCTATCCTCGATTGGGTAGACGTGGACGAATTGGTCCGCCCCAATGGCGCAGAGGAAGGTGAGTATACCTCTGCCGGGTACCAGGTCGGGCCTGCAAACCGGCCATTTATCATGGTCGAGGAGCTGTTGCAGGTAATTGGATTGCCCTGGGATTTATTTCAGAGGATGGAACCGGGCCTGACCGTTTGGTCCGAAGACAGTTTGCCCGACCCGGCCTTTGCTCCTGCCGAAGCCTTGCTTGCTTTGCCTGATATGACCCCGGACGATGCGGTGAAATTTGTCGAAGACCGGCACCTGCAGGAAGCCGGTTCCGGCATGCCCATGTCCCTCCCCAACGGCCAGGTAGCAATGGTCAGTGGACGGGGCGTAACGTATAGTATCGTGGCTAAAGCGACATTGCCGAACGGAGTCTGGGACCAGATCGAGGCAACCATAAGCCTGGGGGGAAATGAAAACGGGCTTCCTTATAAGATCCTGCGCTGGAAAGAAGGGTTCCATCACTAAAAACCATGGCGATTGCGTTCAATAACAAGATCCAATACTGGGGCGCCCGCTTTCGAAGCAGTCGGGTAGGTCACTTTTTCGATTGGTGGTTCGAGGAGCTTGCACAGATTTTGCCGGCAAGCTGGCGGGAACGGATGCAATACGCTTCGCGCCGGGTCACGCTGGTGCTCAATCCAGGGCAACTCGAGATCGGGATTGAGGAGAGCCGCAGCACAAATTGGCTGGAGTCTTTTTCCCTGGACCAGGAAATCTCCCTGCAGAAGCTGGCCATCCGCAGCTTGCTGGAAAAGCAGGACATCAAGGAATCACCGAGGTTTCTGCTACTGAGTTCTGGCAAGATTCTGCGCAAATCCTTAACGCTGCCGGCTGCGACCGAATCCAATCTTCAACAAGTCCTGGCCTTTGAAATGGACCGGCAAACACCTTTCCGAGCGGCCGATGTGTACTTTACCTGGCAAATGCTTGGCGTCGACAAAGAAAACGCACAGATAACAATTGAACTATTTGTGGCTCAGCGTAAACCGGTTGACGCTGCGCTGGAGTTACTGGCAGCGCGTGGACTTTCAGCCAGCGGCGTGGATGTCGTGGAGGGTGGCAAGACACTCGCTATTAATCTTTTGCCCGTTGAAAAACGCTGGCGGGTGATCAATCCGAAGTCCCGGCTGAATTATTCTCTTGCAGGCGCGGCTCTGGTCCTGCTCATTGTGTTAATGGCGCAATCTCTGAACTTGCGCACCCAGCGTATAGAAAACCTGGAGACTGGAATTGCAGATGTTCAGGATGAAGCGCGGCAGGTACAGAAATTGCGGGAGCAAATAACGGAGACCAGCGAAGGAGCGAGTTTCCTGACGCGGAAGCGGTCGGCTTCGCCGATGGCAATTGAGCTGCTGGCTGAGATAACCAGGACTCTGCCCGATGATACTTACCTTGACCGGCTGGTCATCAACCAGGACAGCGTCCTCATGCAAGGGAAGTCCAGCAATGCCCAGCACCTGATCGAAGTAGTAAACAGCTCGGGGCTCTTTGAAAATGCCGCGTTCCGCGGATCTACCCGGTTGGATTCTGCCAGCGGTCTCGAGATATTTGAAATCAATGCAACCGTTTCAAAACCGGGTGAATCCTGATGGCTTTTGCAATTGAACAAGCGAAGAGCCGCAGGACCGCCGTACTGATGCTGGTGGTTGCAGTCCTGCTGGTGTACCTGCTTGGGTTTCACTGGTTCATTGTGCGGCACCTGGAGTATCGCACCGAGGTTTCGGAACTGGCGGAGCAATTGGGCCGATTCCAACGGGTCGCGGCGCAGCGCGAACAGGTCGAAACGCAATTACAGTCCTTGCAGGGCCGGCGTTCAGAGTCCAACCTGTTTTTGGAAGAGGGTGATTTTAACGAGGCGGCAGCTGCCATGTCGGAGCGGCTCAACCAGATGGTGAGTGGACAAGCTGATGAGTCATGCCAGATCGTCAGCCGGCAACCGGCGCGCGCGCGGGAAGTGGAACGGTTCGAAAAAGTGACCGTGAATGTGCGGATGCGTTGCAGCGTAGAAGATCTGATGAACGTGCTTTACTCGCTGGAAACCGGTGTGCCGATGATCATTGTGGAAGAACTCACCATCATCAAGCCGCGGGTCCGGAGACGGGCTGCAGACCAGCCGGACGCTGCTGCACAAGCCCTTGACGTGCGTTTCAATATGTCGGGATACCTGCGTTAATCATGGGCAGTATCCTCAAATGGCTCGAAGACAACCCCCTCGGCATTGCGCTTGGCGCCCTTTGTGGTTTGCTGCTTTTTGCTCTGCTGGTGTTGACTGTGCTCGCCGCACTTCCAACGCCAGCGGCGGTAGTTACCGCTGCGGAAGCTGATGCCGAGGGATTGAAGCTCCCGGTTCTGGCAGAGAATCTCCCTGTTGCCAGTTACGCCATAATAACGGAGCGTCCGCTGTTTAATGAGAATCGACAACCCTCTGCTCACGACGGAGATGGCAGTGGTGAGTCCCTGCCTTTGGATGAACCGGCCGGCGCGCCGGAAGTTGAGTTGTCGGGTGTCATCATAACGCCCACGCTGCGCATGGTGACTTTAAGGCGCGTGGACAACGCGACGTCCCTGGTAGCGTTTGAAGGCAAGCAAATCGAAGCCGACTTTGGAAGCTGGCAAGTGAGCAGCATCCAGGCACGTGCAGTAACGCTGACTTCAGGTAGCGGTGAGGAACTGCAGTTGGAATTGAAGGTCCATGACGCAGCGATTGCACAACCTGTGCAGCCGGTAAAGCCGAAAAAGAACGAAGCAGGTGAGCAGGAAGCTGCAGTTGCGGAAAATACCAATGGTGAGCCTTTGTCCAGAGCGGATGAGATCCGGCAGCGAATTGCCGAGCGCCGGGAAGAACTCAGGCGGGCTGCCGGGCCGGAAGGCCAGGCCGATGAGCAACAGAATGAATCCGCTGCCCCGCCTGGTGCTCAAAACGGTGATCAGGCCGATCAAAAAAGCTATCAGCAGGCGATCCAGGGTCTGATAGGTAGCAAACGTGGAAAGAAGACCAACAATGATGATGAGCAATAGAGGCCGGTCCGTTATGCGAAATCACTCCAGCTTTCCGAATCAACGGCAGTCTTCAGAGCGGAAATTCGCTGTGGGACTGCTACAAAAATTATTGCTGGTGACGGGTATAGTGCTGGTCGCGGCAAGCTGCGCTACCACCGGCCAGCAATCGCCACCCGCAAATCCCGCTGCTGAAAGCCCTATTCCTCAATTACCACCCGAATCTGAATCTGCACAGATCACCACTGAAGTACCTGTGAGTAACGAGGCCAACCCTGGCGTATCAGCAGTGGAGGTGTACACCGGCAGTGGTGTTTTTGTTAACCAGGAAGCCGCCAGGGGAAAAGAGGCGCCAGTATCGGCCGATGGCGAAATTGTACTTAATTTTGAAGGCGAATCGATCCAGTCGGTGATTCACACAATCCTCGGAGAAGTGCTGCAGCAAAACTTCGTTATCGCTCCCGGAGTGGGTGGCGAGGTCACTTTTTCTACTTCCAGCGCCGTTTCAAGGGACCAGCTCATGCCGATCCTGGAAATGATCCTGCAGTGGAACGGCGCCACTTTGGTCTATAAGGATGGAGGCTACCAGGTGCTGCCCGTAGCCAACGCTATCACCGGAAATCTTTCGCCGCGCATTGGCGATGTTGAGGGTGCCCAGGGCTACCAAGTGGTGGGTGTCGCGCTCAAATATATTGCAGCAGCCGAGATGGCTAAGATTCTCGAACCCTACGTACGTGAAGGCGCCATGGTGCAGGCCGATCAGTTTCGCAGCATGCTGTTCCTTGCCGGAACGCCTGACGAACTGGCCAACTACATGCGCATAGTTCAAATATTTGATGTGGATTGGCTCAAGGGTATGTCCGTCGGAATCTACCCGCTACACACGGTTGACGTGGGCGCCATCATCACCGAATTGCAGAGCATTTTTGGCACCGAGGGAGACACGCCTCTGGCCGGAATGTTTCGTTTTGTTCCGCTGGAACGCTTGAGCTCCATCATGGTGATCACCTACCAGCCGGAATACCTGACCAAGGCCGAGGAGTGGATAAAGATCCTTGATCGCGGCGCTGCTGGCGCAGGGAAGCAGCTCTACGTCTACCGTGTCAAAAACCTGGAAGCACCTATTCTTGCAGGCTACCTCACGCAAATTTTTGGCGGTGAAGGTGGCACGCCCACGTCCAATACGCCACAAGGCACACTGGCGCCCGGGCTAGAGGCCGTGCAGATTGGCAGTGTTGCAGATTTCAATAGTAGCCGCGTGACTGCACCGGCCGCAGGCGAGGCTGGGGGGCCGGCAGGCGTGAATGCCGGAGTGCTGACGGTCGGTGAAGCCGACATCCGCATTACGTCAGTGCTGGAAACAAACTCCCTGCTGATACAGGCAACCCAGTCCCAATATAATTCCATATTGGCTGCTATCGAACGCATTGACGTTGAGCCCTTGCAGGTCCTGATCGAGTCACAGGTATTGGATGTGGAGCTCAATGAACAACTGCAGTTTGGGGTGAACTGGTATCTCACCAATAACCCTGCCTTGATTCCGCCGGGGGCCGGTAATCCGTATGGGCGCTACATCGATACCGCGGCGTTTGGCAGTGCTTCAGCAAAATCCGGTGCATTCAATTTTCTCACTACGCTGGTCAGCCCGCTGGGTAACAAAACATTTGTCCAGGCCACGATTGCTGCCCTGGACAAAGTAACCGATGTGCGTTCGCTGGCGGCGCCTTCCTTGCTGGTGCGCAACAATGCTACGGCGACCATTACCGTGGGAACCCAGGTGCCGGTCCAGTCATCCAGTATTTCAACCGGGAACGACAATGTTGTCAGCAGTGCGCAGTATGTTGCGACGGGTGTGACATTAACCGTGACGCCGCGAATCAACCCGGGTGGTCTGGTTTATATGGACATAACCCAGTCTGTCAGTCGGCCAGGCGCGAGGGATCCGGATGTTTCCACCAGCGGTAACCCGCCGATCAATAACAAATCGGTGACCAGCCAGGTCGCAGTACAGTCCGGGCAGACCATTTTTCTGGGTGGCTTGATTGCGGAACAAAACGATCGAGGCCGTAGCGGCGTTCCCTATCTCAACCGGGTACCGGTAATCGGTGCATTGTTTGGCAGCAGATCCGTTGCGAAAACACGCAGCGAAACGCTGGTCATGATAACGCCGACCGTGCTCGAGAATGCGCGCGAGATGGAAAACATCAGTAACGAGATGCGCGACGAATTCTCCCGGGTTCCACCTCTGCACATCTCAACTTTGCAAAAGGGCGAACCGCCCGATAATGAGTGATTGCCGGGTCCATGCGGAAGCTCCCGGTACCTGGCAAAATGTGATGCCAGTGGGCAACTAACGAGGTAATTGAGAGCCAAAAGCCCTTAAAAACCGGTTTTTGAGGGTAAAAAACGGTAAAGATTGATTCACAAACCAGGGACAAAACCAGCCTATGAACGTACCAAGCGAACGCCAGCACCAAACCTCTCTGAACAGTGCCTCACACAGGCTATGGCTGATCATCAGCTGCAGTTTGATGGTATTGGTTTCGGCTTGCGCCACGACAAAACCCGCAGGTGACACCATCAAAAGCCGGGCACAGGCCCGGTGGGATGCCGTTTTGGCAAGAGATTACGAAACCGCCTATGCCTTCTATTCGCCCGGGTACCGGACTTCGCATTCCCTGGAGGACTTTGAAACCCAACTGCGCTCCCGGCGGGTACGCTGGGTGGGTGCAAATGTTCTGGAAGCAAGCTGTGAAGCGGATATTTGCTCGGTTGAAACCCGGTTAGATTACAAAATTAACAAACCGGTTCCGGGTGTTCCTGTGTGGAAAAGTTCTGAAACAATTTCGGAGCGCTGGGTGCGCTTAGACCGCCAGTGGTGGTTTTTTCCCGAGAAGTGACCAGAAACAGGGTTTTAATCCTGAGTTTCGCCTGCAGTGCGCACACGCAGCCAGCACTCCGGGCCGAAAAGGCCCAAACCAGCCAGGCTTTGGCTGGCTATTTGCCCTATAGCGCCTGCTTCTGAATGCCACGGGGGCCGCGCAGTTTCGGGTTGCGTTGAAATTCCAATTATCGTAACATTGTCACGCGAATAACCGGGCCAAGGTTCGGTTTGCCCTTTGGAGTTGGGTGAGTTGCAATTTCCGGCTTTTCGCAAAGCCCTGTGTACACAACTTTTAGGAGTGTTGTTAATGAATAGAAAAAATCTGACAGCTGCTGTGCTGGCTGGACTGGCAGGTGCTGCCGGTATCGCAGGCACCGCACAAGCAGTCAACCTGAATCCGGATGGACTGGGACAAGTACTGATTTATCCGTACTACACCACGAACGACGGAAACGATACCCTTCTGTCGGTGGTTAACACCACCAGCAGCGCCAAGGCCGTAAAGGTCCGTTTCAAAGAAGGCTTTAATTCACGCGAAGTTCTTGACTTCAACATGTACATGTCCGCCTATGACGTGTGGGTTGCTGCCATTGACGACAATAATGGCACGCCTACCCTGTACATTCCTGATTCGACCTGTACCGTACCGTACCTGTACGAAAACGACAGCGATGATGACGGTGTTGGTGAACAGGCATTCCTGCCATACGACTACCAGGGCAGCAACGCTGATGGCGGCCCAACGACCATTGCACGTGCCGCAGAAGGCTATTTCGAAATCATTGAAATGGGCACGTTGACCGGCGATTCTGCCGAATACGCTACCCACTATATCGATGATGACGGCGTGCAGGCTCCGGAAGATTGTCAGGCTCTGGTAGATGCATGGACCTCGAATCCTGATGGTTACTGGATTGATGACATGGACGCGAATGGGAGAGTGGACGTTGACACTACCCGCAACAGCGGTGGATTGTTTGGTGGCGCTGCCATCATCAATGTCCAAAACGGCACCATGTACTCCTACGATGCGCGTGCGATTCAGGGTTACGACAAGAGTGCGGATGGCAATCATTTCGCGCCGGGTAACAGCCATCCGAACTTCCAGGACGGCGACCAGCTGAGCGCTACCATATTCTTCGGTGTACCGCAGGACAAGGCCGTCACTCTCTACTATCAACGGCCTGTAGACGCGATCTCCGCTGTGTTCATGCATGAATTCACCATGAATGAATACAACATCGAAAGCGACATTGGCGCTGCTTCTGAGTGGATTATGACGTTCCCAACCAAGCACTGGTATGTGGACGAATTTGCTGTAGACACAGGTGACGTCTACTATATTCCAGATGTAGATGATGCAGGGTGCAATGGCTGGGATCCGGGCGAAGATTTCGAACCATGGGATGGCGAGGGTACCCCCAAGCCAGAAGGCTGGGAGCAGTGTAACTATATCGAAGTTGACATTCCTGATGTGCCCATCCCGCCGTTTACTGGAGCTTGGAGCGGTGCAGACGGTGCGTGTGAGCCGTTTGACATTACGATCTGGGATCGTGAGGAAAATGCTGGCGAAGGCGGCGATACCCCATCGAACCCACCCATTGTTTCCCCACCACCTCCTGGGGGCACTCCGCCTGGCGTCAGCAACGTGATCTGCTACGAAGTGAACGTGCTTCGTTTCGGTAATGACGGTGACTTCCCGGTAGTTTTCGGAACTCCGACCATTCAGGGTCAAAGCATTCTGAAGACGGTGGATACCGGTTCGGTTCCGTACGATGGTGGCGCTGGATCCAAACCGAGAATCAATGGTTGGGCCAAGATCGACTGGTATGACGACAGTAGCGCCGAAGCGATAGACTCCGAAGGTCTGGTTGGTTTGCCACTGACCGGGTTCTGGGCTGAAGAGTTCCAGGATGACTTCGTAGATGATGGTGTTAAGGCGAGCTACAGTGGATTGTTCAACCACAAAGCCAATGTACGTCGCGTTAGCCCACCAAGGTATCAAGATTAGACTTTGCTTCGATAAGATAGTGGGGGTCTGATGACCCTTGTAAGAAAACGAAGGGGCTGCTTTTGCAGCCCCTTCGCTTTATCCGAGTTGTGACTCTGTAATGCTTGAACCTCGTAACCAGGTTTCGGTCAGAGGGGAGTTACTATCTACCGATTACTGAGGAAACCCATGAAAAAGGCGATATTGGTTTTGGCCGGCCTGGCATTTGCGGGCTGTGTTTCGCTGCAACTGCAGGCGCAGGAAACAGCACCCCCGCCTGCGGTTGATCGCAACAACCCGGAACTTGTGCTGGCCTACCAGGGCGAAGCTGTTTTAACCCAGGCCCGCATTGATGCTGCGTTCAACCGTATCCCGGAAAAGGACCGGATGATGTTCATAAGGGACGGCGCCCTGGTCGACAAGATGATCAGGAACCTGCTGCAGAATGAAGTAATTGCCCTGGATGCAGATTCCAAAGAATTCTCCAAAAGCCCGCTGGTGCGGGAACGAATGGCGCTTGCAGCACGTATCGAACTGGCTTCGGCCTGGTTGGAGGAAGTGGTGCGGACTGCGCCAGAAGCCGACTACCTGGCAATGGCGCGTGAAGAATACATTATCAATGCTTCAGCTTACTCCACTCCCGCTACGGTAGACGTTAGCCACATTCTGATCAGCACAAAGGATAGGCTGCCCAGTGAGGCCGAGGCTATCGCACTTGAATTGCAGGCGCGCCTGGCGGCAAACCCCGCAGAGTTCGACGCATTGGTGATCGAATACTCGGACGATCCGGGTAAAGCTAAAAACGCCGGTCACTATGTTGAAATGAAACACGGGGATTTGGTGCTGCCCTTTGAAGACGCTGCATTCGCCATCGATAAGGTAGGGGAAATTGTGGGTCCAGTGGAAACCGACTTTGGATTTCATCTCATCCGGCTCGACCAGAAGCATGCGGCGGTGCCGTCGCCATTCGAGGAGGTTCAGGCCGCGATAGTGGAGAAACTGAAGGCCAAGTATTTGGCGGATTTTCGCGCCAGTTATGTGCAAAATCTGTTGCAGAAATCTCCGGCGGTTTTTCCGGAAGGCTCGGTAGAAATCATGGCAAAGCGTCATTTCGGCGAAAATCTTGATGCTGCGCCCATATTCACCGAAGGCGGAGTTGAAGCCGAAGCCGAAACTCAAGCCGAAGCCGAAGCCGCCGATTAGAACTCCCTGATGCGTCCGGTTTACAAAAGCATTTTTTGGCAATTGGTATCACGGTCCATACGTACTGACTATCTGGAAAACCTGACGGGATTTGCCTGGCTGATCTTGCAGCCACTCCTGTTGCTGGCGGTTTACGCGTTTGTATTTACCAGCATCTTCCAGGCGCGGAGTCCCGCTGCAGACCACATTGGCTTTGTGCCTTATCTTGCCGTTGCATTTTGGCCCTGGACGGCGTTTTCGGAAGCCATACTAAAGGGCAGTAACACCATTGTTGCCAACGCTCCGCTGATTGGCAAGGTCGCTTTTGCCAGCGAACTGCTGCCTCTATCCACTGTGACAGCAACCTTCATGATGCACCTGGCGGGCTATTTGGCCGTGTTATTGGTTTTGTACCTGAGTGGCACAGAGATTCATTGGCTGGGTTTGTTGCTGGCTGTGCCCCTGCTGCTTTTTCTATGTATCCTGGCCGGCGCGTTCACCCTGTTTTTCAGCGCACTGCAGGTGTTTGTGCGAGACGTTGCACAGGTGTTGCCGCCCATGATGACCTTTTGGTTTTTTGTTACCCCCATCCTGTACAGCACGGCCCTGCTGCCAGCGGGGATAGCTGACTGGATGAGGTGGAATCCATTAGCATGGTTTGTCGGACGTTTCCGCGAATTAATTCTGTTTGGCAACTATCAGCCTGCATGGCTGGATCTGTTGGCTCCGCTCGCCTCGCTGGCTTTGTTCTGGTTTGGATTGAAGTTCTTTCGCCGGCTCTCGGGCCACTTTGAAGATTTCCTGTGACGCAGCCCCTAATCAGAGTGGAATCTGTTTCAAAGTTTTACCCAAGGGTGCACAAACCGTGGGAAAGAATGCGGGCGTTCGCGGCATTGCTGGCAGGACGTGAACCCCAGGGCGGGGCGGAGGTTCTTCACGATGTGAGCCTCGAAGTCCGGGCCGGCGAGTCGTTCGGCATTATCGGCGAAAATGGAGCCGGCAAGTCGACGTTGCTGAAAGTACTGACAGGCGTTATCAGCCCAAGCAGGGGAACGGTATGCGTCAACGCCCGCGTGGCGGCGTTGCTGGAGCTGGGGGCCGGGTTTCAGCCGGAGTTTTCGGGCATCGACAACGTGCGCATGAAAGCAGCACTGCTGGGCATGACGGCGAAAGAGCTCAATCGGAAAATGGACGAAATCCTGGCATTTGCTGACATTGGTGAATATGTTCATGAACCCGTGAAGCACTATTCCTCGGGGATGGTCGTGCGCCTGGGGTTCGCGGTGGTGGCAGCGTCTGACCCCGAGTTGCTGATCACGGACGAAGTTCTGGCTGTTGGAGATGAATCCTTCCAGAAAAAGTGTATCAAGTGGATAGAGGCTTTCCTGCAACGCGGCAATACGCTTTTAATGGTCTCGCATAGCATGTACATGGTGCAGAAGCTGTGCCGCCGCGCCCTGTGGTTGCAGCAAGGCCGCACCCAACAAATGGGAGACGTGTTCGACGTGACCCAGTCTTACCTGGCCTGGCATGAGTCGCGTAATGCGGAAGAAAAGCGTGGACGTGAAGAGCAGGCAGGTGGCGCGGGAGTCTACCGGATTGACAGGTTTGAACTCGGCGGATTTGCCCAAGGGGAGGAAATTCAACTCCACAACGGCCAGGACCTTTTGGTAGAACTGGTCTTGCATTCGCCTGACGGGAGGCCGCCGGTAGGCCTGATCGGCATAGTTCGTGCAGATGGCACCCCCGTCTATGGAGTTGCTTCCGATTTTGATCGGGTCAGGCCGGAACAGCTCGATCAGCACCGTTTCCGCTACCGTATTCGATTTAATGCCCTGGCCCTGCTTCCCGGCAGTTACAGCGTGCGAGGTCATGCCATGGACCCTGAAGGGCTGCGCTTGTCCGATACAACTGAATCGCGCCTGAGGATGGTAGGGGATAGCCGTGAGCTGGGTTTTGTAAGGCTTCCCCATGACTGGTTATAAACTCGCAGCTCGAGTGTAAAAATGGTTCGGTTGCCGATAGTTATCGTTCCGGTTTTCAATGCAGTAAATGAGCTCAATGCCTGTCTTGCGTCCTTGCACCGCAATACACCACCTGACGCCGAAGTCATCCTGATCGATGATGCTTCAGACGAAGCTTCAGTTCGGCCTGTGTTACATCGCTGGCTAGGTGATGCAGGCCCATCCTGGCGCCTGGAAACACAGGCGCGAAATATCGGTTTTGTGGGTACCGTGAACCATGGCATGGCCATCACAGACGGCGATGTGGTGTTGCTCAACTCGGATACCGTAGTCACTCCAGGATGGTTACAGGGGCTGCAGCACTGCCTGGCATCGGACGCGGCCATAGCCACCGTTACTCCATGGACCAATAACGGAGAAATTGTTTCCTTACCCGCTTTTTGCCGCTCCAATCCGCTGCCCGCAAATGCAGATGAGGTCGCCAGGATAATCCGGGTTACCGGGACGGCGGCTTATCCTGAAATACCCACGGCGGTAGGGTTTTGCATGGCCATTTCGCGCGCAGCCCTGAACCAGCTGGGCTTGTTTGATCAGGAACTCTTTGGCCTGGGCTATGGTGAGGAAAATGACTTTTGCATGCGTGCGCGCGAGGCAGGGTGGAAGAATGTTCTGTGCGATAGCGTTTATGTGGGTCACGTAGGGGGGAGTTCATTCGCGCCAAGAGGACTGGGCCCGGATGCAGGCTCGATGAAAAAGCTCCTGTCGCGCCACCCCGCATATCTCGAATTGATCCAGGATTTTATTGCTGCCGACCCGCTCTCTTCGAGACGGGATGAGTTGGTTTCTGCCTTGCGCCAGGCCGCAGCAATTGAGCCTGAGCTTGTTTGAATAACTCTGAGTACTGCGGTTGCTTGGGTTAGAATCAAGACAAACCGCGGACAGTCCTTGAAGCCAGGTGGCAGAATTGACCCTAGAATCAGCACCAGCACTAGAATTCAGCGGTGAGCGTTTCACCCCGGAATGCGTGCGCGAAATTTGGTACGAACATGTTCATCGATACGTAATCGCGGGTGAGCTTGTAACCGGCTTGAACGTGCTCGATGCCGCTTGTGGCGAAGGCTATGGTTCCCAATTCCTGGCAGGAATGGCAAAACACGTTACCGGTGTAGATATCTCTGCACAGTCCATCCGCCATGCGACCATGCGCTATCCCGCCGGGAATCTGCTGTTCCAGCAGGCTGATTGCCGCAAATTGCCATTTCCGGATGGTCATTTTGACTGCATAGTCAGTTTCGAAACATTGGAACACATGCAAGAACAGGAACAGCTGCTGGCCGAGTTCCGCCGGGTACTGGCAGCCGATGGCTTTCTGCTGATTTCGTCCCCGGACAAGGCAGTTTATTCCGGGCAGATGCAGAACGAAAATCCGTTCCATGTGCGTGAACTGGAGCGCCACGAGTTCGAATCCCTGCTTGCCACCAGGTTCCCGGTTGTGCGTTTGTTAGGCCAGAAGCTGGCATTTCATTCAGTGGTTTGGCCCTTGCAATCAGGAGCAGAAACGCCAGCAACGGATCCGGCACACCGGCCGGACAACTTCTTCCATCGTCAACATGAGCATGGAACAACGCGCTCTGCTACTCCTGTGGGATCTGCCGTGTACCTGATTGCCGCGTGCACCGCAGATGAAAGCAATCTACCGCAGCTCTACGGTAGGGTATGGTGGTTTGATGATGAAGCTGAATCTGTTTACCGGCACTACCACCATGAAATTGGCAAGAATATGAGTGCTGGAGAACTCCTGCTCGATAAGGACCGGGAAATCGCGGCCCTCAAGGCTGAGTTGCATCGGGCCGGGCACAAACCGAAAAATCACTGGTGGCAGCATTGGCCGGAGCATTTGCCACAGCGTTGGCTGGTGCGTTGGCTCAGGCGGTCGTGAACTGCCAGGGCCGGCGGTTTCCACGCTATGGATAATACTACCCGGGTAATCATGGTTAATTTCAATGCAGGTGATGCCCTGTTGCGTTCAGTTGCTGCTGTTCTGGCAGAGCGCGAACCGCTGCATTTGGTGGTCGCGGACAACGCGTCCACAGATGACAGTTGCGGCAAGCTGCGCAACTTGTATGGCCGGAATCAGCGCCTGGAAATTTTGGAAAATGGACAGAACCTGGGGTTTGCGCAAGCGGTGAATGCATGTGCGCTGTCTGCTGCGGAACCCTACCTGCTCATCCTCAATCCGGACTGTGAACTGTATCCCGGAGCGCTGGCGGCTTTGCGTACTGCTCTTGAGCAAGACCCCGAGGCAGCCCTGGCGGCACCCCGCGTGGTGGATAGCCAGGACCGGACCTTGCGCGGGAGTTTCCGGTCCTTTCCCGAGCCATGGAAAGCATTCACAACGGCGAGCGGGTTGTGGCGACTAGGCCGCTGGCTGCCGAAATTTCGTGGAGTCGAGCCGGGCAATGTCCCACTGCCAATAGACACCTGCCGCGCAGAAGCTGTATCGGGGGCGTGCATGCTGATTCGCAGGAGCGTGTTCAGCCAGTTGGGTGGCCTGGACGAGGGTTTTGGCCTGCATTTCGAGGATCTGGACCTGATGTACCGCTTGCACAGGAACAACAGGTTCAGCCTGTTCGTCCCCTCGGCGCGGGCGTTTCATCAGCCGGGCACCTCCAGTCGCACCCGGCCGTGGTGGGTGCACCGGCAAAAGCACCAGGGCATGCAGCGTTTCTTTCGCAAGCACTTTGCCGCCCGGTATTCGCGTTCCGGGCAGTACCTGTTTGTATGCAGCAACTGGTTGCATTACGTGCTCACACTGCCCCTGGTGTTGCTGCGCCGGTGAAACGGGTGAGATGTTGAGCACGGCAGAAGCAATTCTCCTAACCGGTGCAACCGCACAAGTGGGTGTATTTGCGCTTCCTGCCTTGCTGGCGGCAGATTACCCGGTGCTTGCGCTCAGTCGCAAGGTGCTTGCCAGCCCGGGCCTATCGATAGCACCGGGCCAATCGACAACACCGGGCGCAGGCAGCGTGCAATGGCTGCACCCGGACACCGTGTGGCAAAGTGATGCCAGCAGGCCGGAAGAGTGCTTGAACGAGGCAGGTGTATTGCTATCCTGCGGACCCGTTGAAGTGGCCGCGCGAATGGTCCCGGTATGTTCCAATCTGCGCCGCGTGGTTTGCATATCAACCAGCAGTGTCTATACCAAGCAGAGCTCGCCGGATGCTGCGGAGCGACTGCTGATTGATAGGATTAAAACGGCAGAGCACAATTTGTCCCGCTCTTGCCGTGATCGTGGCATTACTCTCATGCTGCTGCGCCCCACGTTGATTTATGGCTGTGGGCTGGATCAGAATGTGAGTCGAGTAGCGCGACTGATCCACCGCTTCCGTTTTTTTCCTCTGGCAGGTGATGCGAGCGGTTTGCGTCAACCGGTGCATGCGGCCGATTTGGCGGCACTGGCAGTGGCACTGATCCAGGCCAAAGACCTGCAGAACTTTGAGAGTCCGGTTGGTGGCGGAAGTGTTTTAAGCTATCGGCAAATGGTGGAGCAGGTATTTGCCACTTATGGTCTTGCTCCGCGTACCCTCAGCATCGCCCCGTCTGTGCTCGTGGCCCTGCTCAAGACTTTTTCGTGGCTGCCGGCCTTGCAGGGAGTGAACGCAGGTTTTTTCCTGCGCCAGAACCTGGACCAGGTTTTTGACGATGGCAACTTGCGCAAGTTGGTGAATTTCAACCCGCGACCATTCAGGCCCACGGTCGCGGATTTCAGTGTTCCTGACCGTGCGCGCGCATTGCAGCCCGCCCAGGTTAATTAACTTACATCAAGTAACTTACAACAGGTAACTTACAACAGGTAACTTACATCAGGCGCCGGTATTTCATCCGGTGCGGAGTAGCAGCATCGTCGCCGATGCGTCGTTTGAGGTCCGCTTCGTATTCTGAGTAGTTGCCTTCGAACCATTCAACATGGCTGTCCCCTTCAAAGGCCAGCATGTGGGTTGCGATGCGATCCAGGAACCAACGGTCATGGGAAATCACCACCACGCAGCCCGGAAACTCCAATAAGGCCTCTTCCAAGGCGCGCAGGGTTTCTACGTCCAGATCATTGGTGGGTTCGTCGAGTAAGAGCACATTTCCTCCGGAGCGCAGCACTTTGGCCAGGTGCACCCGGTTACGCTCGCCACCCGACAGGTCCTTGACCCGCTTTTGCTGGTCGCCACCGCGAAAATTGAAACGACCGACGTAGGCCCGGGACTGGGTTTTGAAACTGCCAATCGTCATGATTTCCTGACCTTCGGAGATTTCTTCCCATACCGTTTTATCCCCGTTCAGGCTGTCACGGCTTTGGTCGACGTAAGCCAATTGAACGGACTTGCCAACGCGGATTTCGCCGCTGCCAGGCTGTTCGGTGCCGGTGATCATGCGGAACAGGGTGGACTTGCCTGCGCCATTGCCACCGATGATGCCAACGATGGCGCCGGCCGGTATCTTGAAACTGAGGTCATCAATCAGCAGGCGGTCACCGAAACCTTTGCTGACATGCTCCAGTTCAATCACCAGTTCTCCCAGCCGTGGGCCCGGTGGAATGAAAATTTCGTGGGTCTCATTCCTTTGCTGGTATTCCTGTGAATTCAGTTCTTCGAAGCGCTGCAAACGCGCCTTGCTTTTGGCTTGCCGGCCTTTGGGATTGGATCGCACCCATTGCAGTTCGGCCTGGATCGACCGTTGTCGCTCGTTCTCACGGCTCGCTTCCTGCTGCAGGCGCTGTTCTTTTTGTTCCAGCCACGATGAATAATTACCTTTCCAGGGGATGCCGTAGCCGCGGTCGAGTTCCAGGATCCACTCGGCGGCATTGTCCAGGAAGTAGCGATCATGGGTAACAGCCACCACGGTGCCGGGAAATTCCACCAGGAACCGTTCCAGCCAGCCAACTGATTCAGCATCCAAATGATTGGTTGGCTCGTCCAGCAAGAGCATGTCAGGATTGGATAACAGCAGCCGGCACAAGGCCACGCGCCGCCGCTCGCCACCGGACAGGTGAGCAATTGAGGCGTCCCAATCCGGCAGTCGCAAGGCATCGGCTGCGACTTCCAGCGTCCGCTCCAACTCCCAGCCATGGGCATTTTCAATAGCTTCCTGCAATTCGGCCTGCTCAGTGAGCAGAGCATTCATGGCATCGTCATCCATGGGCTCGGCGAATTTCATGCTGATTTCGTCGAATTTGATCAGCCAGTCCCTGACCTCACCCACACCTTCCTCGACCACTTCACGCACGGTCTTGCTTTCGTCCAGTTGCGGTTCCTGCGGCAGGTAGCCGATGCGAATCCCCGCTTGTGGCCTCGCTTCACCTTCAATCTCGGTGTCGACCCCGGCCATGATGCGCAGGACGGTAGATTTTCCCGAGCCATTCAACCCCAGTAATCCGATTTTAGCGCCGGGAAAAAACGACAGTGAAATGTCCTTGATGATGGTTCGGCTCGGGGGCACGACCTTGCTGACCCCGATCATGGTGTAAATATACTGAGCCATGCTTTTGTCCAATTTGGCAAGGCGCGAATTATGCGCGATGAGTCCGCTTCTTTCCATACCTGCCGGCTCAATCCTGAGCAGGCTTTGACCTTGACCCGCGCCTCATTTGGGCCTGGCGGGCCCAATGGATATTGCCTGGCGGAGCAGGATGTGTGACTGACGGGGCGGGTTGTGGAGCATGCACTGCGCAATCAATGTTAGAATTATCAGCTGTTTTACGTGTGCGTGACCCGCGCACATGGCCTTGGTCTGCCCAACTAAATTACAGGAATCAAAATGTTCGACAGCAGCTACCACATCCACGGATACGATCCTGAATTGGCGCAAGCCATCGATGACGAAAAAGCCCGCCAGGAAGACCATATTGAACTGATCGCCTCAGAAAACTATGCCAGCCCCAGGGTTTTGGAAGCGCAGGGTTCGGTGCTGACCAACAAGTATGCCGAGGGTTATCCCGGCAAGCGTTACTATGGCGGATGTGAGTATGTCGACGTGGCTGAGCGCCTGGCGCAGGAACGCGTCAAGCAGCTTTTTGGAGCCGCTTATGCCAACGTGCAGCCACACTCGGGTTCACAAGCCAATGCTGCGGCCTACCTGGCTTTATTGCAGCCTGGCGATACCATCCTGGGAATGAGCCTGGCCGAAGGTGGACATCTGACTCATGGCAGCCCGGTAAATTTTTCCGGACGCTTGTTCAAAGCAGTGCAGTACGGCATCAACCAGCAAACCGGCCTGATTGACTACGACATCATTAACGATATGGCCCAGCAGCATAAACCACGCATGTTGATTGGCGGGTTCTCTGCATACTCACGGTTCATAGACTGGGAAAGGATGCGGGCCATTGCCGATTCCGTGGGCGCCTGGTTCGTCGTTGACATGGCGCATGTGGCGGGTCTCGTCGCTGCGGGGGTTTATCCGAGCCCCGTGCCGCACGCCCACGTCACGACTTCCACGACGCACAAGACCCTGCGCGGCCCACGCGGTGGAATCATCCTTGCGGGCAATGACGAGGCAATCCAGAAGAAGTTAAATTCCATGGTGTTCCCGGGCACGCAGGGCGGGCCTCTTATGCATGTTATTGCAGCCAAGGCCGTGGCCTTCAAGGAGGCGCTGGAACCACCCTTCAAGCAATACCAGGCCGAGGTAGTCAGTAATGCTCGCATCATGGCCGCAATCATCATGGAGCGCGGATACAAGATCGTTTCCGGTGGCACCGACAACCACCTGTTCCTGATTGACCTCTCAGGCAAGGATTACACCGGTAAAGATGCAGAGGAAGCACTGGGCCGGGCAAATATGACAGTAAACAAAAATACGGTTCCGGGTGAGTTGCGTTCGCCGTTCATCACCAGCGGATTGCGTTTGGGCACGCCGGCAGTGACAACTCGCGGATTTAACAACGAAGACTGCGGCAGGCTGGCCGGCTTGATTTGTGACGTGCTCGATCACATGGGTGACGATACTGTCATAGAAAAGGCCAAGCTTGAAGCCCTCGCCCTGTGCCGGAATCATCCGGTCTACGGCGGATGAGCCTGACGTCATGTGGTGCCCGTTTTGCAACCACACGGACACCAAGGTGGTGGATTCGCGCCTGACTGCGGACGGCATGCAGATACGCAGGCGGCGGCAATGTACTGATTGCGGCGCGCGATTCAATACCTACGAAGCACCCGAACTGAAGGCTCCACGTATTATCAAGTCCAACGGGGCAAGGGAGGCTTTCTCCGAAGAGAAGCTGCGCAACGGGATGTTGCGGGCCCTGGAAAAACGCCCGGTGGAGACGCGTGAGGTCGAGGGTAGCATTCGAAAACTTCTGCGCGAAATCAGCAGGGTTGAAGATGCGGAGATTGCCAGTAGCCTGATCGGTGAATGGGTAATGCGCGAACTGAGTCGCCTCGACCAGGTAGCCTATGTGCGCTTTGCCTCGGTGTACAAGCGATTCGAGGATGTGCAGGCATTTCGTGATGTTATCGAACGCCTTGAGCGCCAGCACCCGGGGGAGATCGACACGCGGCAGATTTCCCTGCTGGGTCAGCCGGGTGGCCGGAAGGATCGGCAAGACCAGTGACTTTTTCGAAATTCGACCATGAGTGCATGGCCCTGGCCCTCGCGCTCGCAGCGAGGGGAATGAAATCCACGCGCCCGAACCCGCGAGTAGGCTGCGTGCTGGCCCGGGAGGGACGAGTCCTCGCAAGTGGTTGGCACGTGTCCGCTGGAAGCGCTCATGCAGAAGTGGTGGCGCTGGAGTCTGCCGGGAGGGATGCGCAAGGGGCAACCGCCTACGTGACGCTTGAGCCCTGCAGCCACCATGGCAGAACTCCGCCGTGCACGGATGCCTTGCTGGCTGCAGGCGTCAGCCGGGTGGTTTGCGCCATGGAGGACCCCGATATCCGGGTTAGCGGCACCGGTCGGCGCCGTTTGCAGGAAGCAGGAGTGCAGGTCGATTGTGGATTGATGGCAACGGCTGCTGAAGAGTTGAATGCAGGTTTCCTGATGCGCATGCGCTCGGGAAGACCGTGGGTACGGATAAAGCTTGCCAGCAGCCTGGATGGTCGCACGGCCCTGGCAAACGGTGTGAGCCAGTGGATCAGCAGTGAGGCGTCCCGCGCGGACGTGCAGCAATGGAGGGCGCGATCCTGCGCCATACTCACCGGCATAGGGACCGTTCTGGCCGATGATCCTGCGCTTATTGCCCGGGTCAAGGAGCCGGTCTTGCAGCCCTTGCGCGTGGTTGTGGATACGAAATGGCGTACGCCAGCCCACAGTCGGGTAGTGTTGGGCCCTGGTGCTGCTTTGATAGCAGGTAGCCAGGGGCGGGCCGTCCCGGCGGCACTCGAAGCATCGGGTGCAGAATGCCTGCACTTGATGGAAGTTGATGGCAGGATTGATTTGCATGCGCTGCTGCGTGCCCTTGCCGTTCGGGAACTTAATGAAGTGCAGGTCGAGGCGGGAGCCAATTTGTGTGGCGCTTTGCTCAAGGCAGCCCTGGTGGACGAAATAGTGCTGTACCAGGCGCCGGTTTTGTTGGGCGAAGGCGGCGCGGGTTTGTTCCAGCTTGGTGTACTTGAATCCATGGATGAACGTGTGCACCTGCAGGTGATGGAAACGTGTCATTTTGGTGTGGATATGCGAATGCGAATGCGACCGGTTTTCCAGCGGCCTGGTTCCGGATTGGCGGGCGGGTGACATGTTTACGGGTATCGTAACGGCGGTCGGTGTCGTGCAGGAAATTCGCCCCGTGGGTGGTGATTTCCGAATCCAGATTGCCTCAGGTATCCTGCAACCGGGATCTGGCCGGGAAGGCGATAGCGTCTCCGTGGCCGGCGTGTGCCTGACCATGCTGCAACCGGAAGATACGGGCTTCGCAGCTGATGTTTCCGCGGAGACCCTGGATGTTACTACCCTGGGTTTGGTAAAGGCCGGAAACAGGCTGAATCTGGAGCTGGCCATGGGCCTGTCTGATCGCCTCGGTGGGCACCTGGTAACGGGCCATGTTGACGGTGTAGCGCGACTGGTGAAGCGGGAGCCGGATGGCCGCGCGCATCGATTTGATTTCGAATTGCCTGAAGGCCTGTGCAAGTACGTTGCGCGCAAGGGATCGGTATGCATTGATGGCGTAAGCCTGACGGTGAATTCAGTGGCCGGAAAGACATTCTCCGTGTGCCTGATACCCCATACCCTGGACGCAACTACGCTGGGCAGCCTTGAGTGTGGAGATCCGGTCAATATAGAAGTCGACCTGATTGCCAGGTATCTGGAACAATTGGGGGTGCACGGGTGAAATTCCGGTGCAGTGCATTTCCTGGAGCAATGAAATGACGAACACAAGCGTATTGAATTCCATTCCGGAATTACTCGAGGACATCCGGTTGGGCAAGATGGTCGTGGTAATGGATGATGAAGACCGGGAAAATGAGGGCGACCTGATCATGGCTGCTTCCAAAGTCCGGCCGGAGGATATCAATTTCATGGCGCGATTCGGCCGTGGGCTGATTTGTCTGCCGTTGACGCGGGAGCGTTGCCAGCAACTGCGACTGCCCTTAATGGTAAACCTCAACCAAGCGCGATTTTCGACCAATTTCACCGTGTCGATTGAAGCTGCCGAAGGAATCACCACGGGCATTTCCGCGTATGACCGCGCTCACACTATTCGCACTGCCGTCAGGCCCGACGCTGCCCCATCGGACCTGTCGCAACCGGGCCACGTGTTTCCCTTGATGGCACAGCCCGGCGGAGTGTTGGCGCGAGCAGGCCACACTGAAGCCAGCGTAGATCTGGCCATGCTGGCGGGCCTGGAACCGGCAGCGGTCCTGGTGGAGATCCTGAACGAGGACGGCAGCATGGCGCGACGGCCCCAGTTGGAGGAGTTTGCGCGGGAGCACGGGCTTAAAATTGGCACCATTACTGACCTCATTCACTACCGCATGCAGACCGAGAAGACCATTGAGCATGTTTCACAGAATGCGGTTGAAACCGACTTTGGACCGTTTACTCTGCACACCTATCGCGACACCATCGAAGGCCTGCTCCACCTGGTATTGATGCGCGGCGAAGTCAAAGCCGGGGAACCCTGCCTGGTCAGGGTGCATGTGCAAAACCCACTGAGCGATGTACTTTCCATACACCGTTCGGACTTTGGCCTGCCTTTGCGCACTGCCCTGGCCGAGATTGCGGAAAATGGCAGCGGTATGGTGCTGGTGCTGGGAGGCGAGCGCTCGGATGAGCGCTTGCTGCGATTGATCCAGCAGCAACCCGAACCGGCAGTGGCTGCCAGCGGAGACAATCGCCGGTCACGGGAGCTGCGCACCTACGGCATCGGCGCGCAGATCATTGCGGATCTGGGTATACGCAAAATGCGCGTGCTGAGTGCTCCCTGGAAACTCGCGGGGCTGGCCGGGTTTGGCCTGGAAGTTGTAGAGTACGTCCATCCTTTGGGCGCTGGCGTGCAAGAGGAGCAGCCACTGGTGGCGCGAATGAGTGTGCATCAATGAGCAGGAAGGAAGGCCACGGTGCAGTTCGCATCGGCCTGGTTGCCAGCCGGTTCAACCAATTCATCGTTGACCAACTGCTCGCCGGGGCGCAGGAAGCCTTTGCGCGTCGCGGCCTGGACACGGCGGATACAACCCAGGTTTGGGTTCCTGGCGCATTTGAACTGCCGCTGGCTGCTCAGCACATGGCGCGCTCCGGACAGTTTAATGCCGTTATTGCGCTCGGTGCAGTGATCCGCGGAGGCACTCCGCACTTTGACTACGTTGCCGGGGAGTGCGCCGCCGGCCTGGCTCGCGTGGCCCTGGATCATGGAATTCCCGTCATGTTCGGTGTGTTGACTACCGATACCATTGAGCAAGCGCTGGAACGGGCGGGGAAAGGTGCGGGGAATAAGGGATTTGATGTCGCCATTGCCGCTCTCGACACGGTTGAGGCGCTGCAAAACCTGGCGGAAGAACTTGGGCAGATAGAGCAGCAATGAACTCCGGAATTCCCGGTGCGGGGCACAAAGCAGTGGTTCACAAAAGCGGTCATGAGAGACGCCAGAGAGCACGTCGCAGGGTGCTGCAGGCTTTGTATCAGTGGCAGATAACCCGGCAGGAAGCGAGTGAAATATTACGCCAGTTCCACGTGGCGCAAGATATGAGCATGGTTGACGAGGATTTTTTTGAACAGATGCTGCAAGGGGTCATCGGCAACCAGCCTGATCTGGACGCGCGCTTGCAGCCATTCCTCGACCGGCCGATGGTGCAGGTGGACATCATGGAACAGGCGGTATTGCGCCTTGGGGCCTGGGAATTACTGAACTGCCCTGACATTCCGTTTCGTGTGGTGCTGGATGAGTGCATCGATCTCGCACATCGTTTTGGGGCTGAACAGGGCCATGCTTTTATCAACGGCGTTCTGGACAAGGCCGCCAGGTCGTGGCGTCCAGCTGAGATCGTCTGACTTCGACCATTCGGCACAGGGCGTAGCTACCGCGATGAATGAGTTTGAGCTGATCGATCGTTTACAAGGGATTGTTAACGCCAGAACCGCCGGCCTGCCCAAGCCGGGCTGTGTGGGCATCGGTGATGATGCGGCGGTACTTTCAAACGAGCCCGGACGCCAGTTGCTGGTTACCACCGACACCCTGGTGGCCGGGGTGCATTTTCCACATGGCTCGGCTCCGTATGATATTGGCTGGAAAGCGCTGGCGGTAAATCTTAGCGACCTGGCCGCAATGGGCGGGCAAGCAGTGTGTTTTTTCCTGGCCATTACCATTCCGCAACCAAACCGGGAATGGCTGGATGAGTTTGCGCAAGGACTTGAGCAGCTGGCTGCTTCCAGTGGAGTCTACCTTGCCGGTGGTGACACCACCTTGGGCCCGTTGAGCATTACCATTACGGCACTGGGCGCTGTGGATAGCGGTCAGGCGCTGTTGCGCAGCGGAGCCCGGCCTGGTGACCTGGTAGTGCTATCGGGCGCGACCGGTTTGGCCGGCCTTGGCCTGCTCCAGGTGCAGCAGGAAATTCCAGTTGATCCGGCAGCATGGCAGGCGTTCACGCGGCCGCAACCACGGCTCGCACTGGCCCGGGCATTGCTCGGTAACGCCACGGCCTGTATCGACATTTCGGACGGGTTGGCGGCAGACCTGGGGCATATTCTTACTGCTTCGCAGGTAGGCGCCCAACTTTTGCTACATCACCTCCCGTGCCCCGATGCCCTGTGCAAGCTGGATCCACAGCAGCGCTGGAACCTGCAACTGGCTGCGGGGGACGACTATGAATTATGTTTTACCTTGCCTGCGGCATTGGAGGCACAGTTGCCTTTGCTGGCAGTGGCTGGTGGCGTGGCCCTCACGGTGATCGGCAGGATAACCGGGGAAATGGGCTTGCATTTGTACCAGGCTGATGGAACGGAGTTTCTACCTACCCGCCTCGGTTATGAGCACTTCAGCGAGCGCGGGAAACTCTGATTTATTCAGAGCTTCCTCAGTTTAATGCGCAGCAGGGCGGCGCATGACAGACAGGCGCACACGGCCTGATCAATCGGCCGTGAAGGCATTCCGGATCCATTCCACCGTCATTTCGCCCCGCTCCTTTCCCAGCGAAATTACATCGAATCGGCAGGGTTGGGTGGCACGGTTGCGGTGACTTTGCAGGTACTTTTGCGCCGCTCGTATGATGCGGCCCTGCTTGGTCCTGCTCACCGTTTCGGCACCGCTGCCGTAGCGACAGTTTTCGCGAAAGCGAATCTCGGCGAACACCAGGCATTCCCCGTCTTCCAGGACCAAATCAATTTCGCCCACCCGGCAGTTAAAATTGCGCGTTATCGTGCGCAGACCATGGCGCTGCAAGTAGGCTTCGGCCATGCGTTCGCATTGGTTACCGACATCTTTGGCGCTGGTCAATTATCGCCAGTGTCTGCTGTTGCAGTTGCAGGGTTCAGCGGCACCGGTTCACCTCGAATGAACAAGGCAAAAGCGGGGTCTCGATGCAGTTCACCGGTGGGCCCGGAGCGATATGTGCCAGAAGCGCCGGGAAAACGGAAATCAGGATCACGCTTCATCAGATCCAGCCAGGGCAGCATATTCCATGCATCCAACCCAAGGGCGTACAGGGATGAGAATGACCCTGCCCGCAGACTTACGAGGGTTGGCGCCGGTTCCGCAGAATCAGAACGCAGCTGCAGCGGAGTAATGGGGAAGCGAATTCCATTGAGATCCTGGTCTCCCGTCGGATCGTGCCTGCCGGTGAATATCCTGCCGGTAGAATAAACCGGGATATCCCCTGCATCCAGGAATCGAAGCTGCGGACGAATGGAACGGCCCTGGGCGCTGCTCGCCACGAGAAACAGCATGTCCACATCATCCCTGCGTACGGGCTCGAATTCGAGTTTCATCTGTAAGGCATTTTCCAGGTGCAACTTACGCGCTTTGCTTTCATCAATTTCAAGCAAGTGCTCCAAGGTGGGCGAGTGGTCATTCTCGCTTTCCAGGTAGCTCGCTGCTGCCACGATTTGCCGATCTTCATGTAGGAATTCGTCTCTGAAATCCTGCACCATGCGTTCGCCCCACTCCGTTTCCGGCGCAAGAACAATGGCATGGTGAAATCCCGCAGCAATAGCTTCACGAGCGACCGCCCGGGTTTCCTGGTCCTGGGAAAGGGATATTGCCTGGACGTGGCCTGCGAGGCCGACAGGTGGGGTGAAATTCGCGGGCAAGTCGTTTAACGCCAGAACCGGTGTGGCCAGACCGGGGAGCTTGAGCAATGCGTCGATTGCCGGCTTCTCCAAAGGCCCAATAACCCAGTCTGCACCCTTTTCCATTGCTTCGGAGTAAGCCGGACCTGCAAGCTCTCCGGCGTCGCCGGTGTTGAAGAACAATAGCTCTGCGCCCCCGGGACTTGCTATGTACGCCGTCATTATGCCGTCGCGTATGGCTTCAGCTGCCGCCAGCAAAGGCCCCTGGCTGGGAAGCAGGACCGCGATTTTTTGCGGAGGTGTAAACTCCTGTCTGTAGAGCAACCACAGATCCAGAGCATTCTCCGTCGTCATGAAATGATTGGGGTAACGGCCTTTCCAGTCTTCGATGTTTTGTTGCACGGATTCAGCACGTACCAGGTTTTGCCGGATCACCAGGGCCAGATCCAGCCAACCGGCAGTGGTCTGGTCGTCACGGGGATTGGTGGCGCGCAGGGCTAATTCACTGGATGGTATATCCTGCAATGATTGCAAAAACTGCAGGCTTTCCTCAGGCTGGTAACTTGTGCTGGTTTTGACCACAGCCAGGGCATGCGAGAGATCGTGTGAAGCCGGTTGGGCAAGCATCCGTTGTGCATTTTGCGCTAGCTGATCAAATCGCTGCTGCATGGATTCGGGCAGATCAGGCTGCGCTTTCCTTAACAAGGATGCAGCTTCGTTGGGCTGGTCATTGTGCAAGGCAAGGTCAGCCTGAACCAGGATCATGCGCGTCGAGTCAGTGGCGGACAGCTGAGACTTCTCCACCCGGCGCAGGTTGTCCTGGGCCTGGGGGATATTATCGGCAAGTATCCAGGCATCTGCTGCGTGCACCCGGAGACTGCTTGCAGTCGGTTCACTGGAGGCAGCGGACTGCTGCTGCCAGAGGCGTGCTGCCTGGGCATAGTTGCCCTCGGCGAAAGCCTGTTCCGCAGTGGGTTCGGCTTGTTTCACCACTGCGGGAGCAGTAGGGGCTCCGGAACAGGCATGCAACAGGGCCAGGCAAAGGGCCAGAATGGCGTAGCGCCTCACGGGGAGGTGGTGCTTGTCATGCTGATAGAGCATTGCTGCGCGTGGTCCGGTTCGGTTTTAAAATGAAATGATACCTCAGAGGGCACTCCGATGATTCATAATGCCGATGATTCATAACAATGGACCGGATACGCACGGTGCCACAGCAGGATCAGTCATGGACAAGGACAAGCTGCCAGCAGAACTCTACGTGGTTGCCACACCTATAGGTAACCTCGATGACATGACTTTCCGGGCAGTCAATGTTCTCGCCAATGTCAGCCTGGTTGCTGCCGAAGACACGCGACGTACCCGGGTATTGTTCGACCATTTCAACATTAAAACACCCCTGGTTACTTTGCATGAACACAATGAGTCCTCAGTCGGCCCGCAATTAATCAATCGACTGTGCGCAGGAGAATCCCTGGCTTTGGTCTCAGACGCCGGAACCCCCTTGTTGTCCGATCCCGGCTATCGCCTGGTAAACCTGGCGATAGCTGCAAACGTCCCGGTCAAGACGATTCCCGGCGCCAGTGCAATAACGGCAGCGCTTTCCGTAGCTGGCCTGGCCACCGATCGATTTGTGTTTGAAGGGTTCCTGCCTGCAAAGGCGGCGTCCCGCACAGCCTGCCTGGAGCGCCTGCGCACCGAGTCCCGTACCCTGGTGTTTTTTGAATCCAGCCACCGGGTTCTTGCCAGCGTGAACGACATGGTGGACGTTTTCGGGGCGGGGCGGGTTGCGGTCATTTGTCGCGAATTGACCAAGCGGTTTGAGACCAGCATTCGAGGTGATTTGGGCCACCTGCAGCGGGTGCTTGGTGCTGACCCGATGCAGCAAAAGGGTGAGTTTGTCATCCTGGTTGCTGGCGTGGTCCCGGACCCGAACGAGCAAATGCCGCCGGCCATTCAAATGGGGCAGGCCTTGCAGGAATACCTTTCAGGCAGCCAGGCAGCACGCATTGCAGCGCGCTTGTGCGGCGTAGACCGCAGGGAGCTGTATCAAAGACTGTCTGCCACGGAACAGTGTGCTACGGACAGAGACAGGCTCAATGAAGAAAACCCGGAAAACAAAAGCACCGAAGAAGCTTAGCTATCAATCCTCAGCCTGCTGCGAGACAATAGCCACGGGAGTCGGCCAGGCAATCGCTCCAAGGCAACGGAAACGTTGCAGGGGGGAGGAAAGTCCGGGCTCCATAGGGCAAGGCGCCAGGTAACTCCTGGGGGGCGTGAGCCCACGGAAAGTGCAACAGAAAATAAACCGCCTAAAAAAGGGGTCTGACCCCTTTTGAATGCTAAAAAGGGGTCAGACCCCTTTTTTAGCTAGGTAAGGGTGAAATGGTGCGGTAAGAGCGCACCGCGCAGGTGGCAACATTCTGCGGCAAGGCAAACCCCGCCTGGAGCAAGACCAAATAGGAAAGCAATGCCGTTGCCCGCGGCGCTTTCGGGTAGGTTGCTTGAGGCTGCCGGTGACGGCGGTCCCAGATGAATGATTGCCCACGACAGAACCCGGCTTATCGGCCGACTCCCACTCCGTTCCTAATTACTCACCCACACCGAGTGAATCGGAGGCAAATGTCACCGGCTGGACATAATTCTGGCCTGGCACAGCCACGCCGATCTGCTGTAATCAATCTGCAACGTCTCCAAGTGTTTGTCCTGCTTGACATTAGCCATTTAAGCAACTATCGTGCATATTAGTGGGAAATAGTGGCAAATAGTGTGATTGAGGGGTAGGCAAGAGTGTATTTTGGTGAGACTGCAATCAACCTGGATGGGAAAGGCCGCTTGGCTATTCCAGTCCGTTACCGGGATTCAATCCAGGAGCAGTGCAGTGGCCGCATGGTACTCACTTACAGTGCATTTGATACTGGTGCCCTGTGGCTCTACCCGGAGATTGAATGGGAGCGGGTGCGGGACGAAGTGACTCGATTGAGCACCTTTAATCCCGGCCACCGGAGCCTGCAGCGCAGGCTGGTGGGTAGCGCCACGGCGCTTGAGCTGGATGCCAGTGGAAGAATTCAGTTGCCGCTGACCTTGAGACAGGTCGCGGGGTTGGAGAAACGCGTGGTAATGATGGGGATGAGCAGCCGCTTCGAACTTTGGAACGAAGCGATCCTTAATCAGAAACGTGCAGAAGAAGAGCGCAGCCTGAACGTGGCTGCTTCGGAAGAAATGTCCCGCCTGGTGCTTTGAGTAAAAAGAGGGGGGGTGCAGTTAGCAGAGGTGCTTTTCGGGATAAATGGGCAATTATCAACACCGGCCGGTTTTATTGGATGAAGTGTTGGCAGGGCTCGACATTCGCGCAGGCGGGAAATATCTCGATGGCACTTTTGGCAGGGGCGGACATAGCCAGGCAGTTTTAAGCCGGTTGTCCGGGCAGGGCCGCCTGATGGCCATGGACAAGGATCCGGAAGCAGTTGCAGCCGGAATTGAGAAACTGGGGAAAGACTCCCGTTTCTCCATAGTCCAGGGAAATTATGCGGAGATGGAACGCTATGTCCGGGACTGGGGAACGGAGGGAGGGCTGGACGGGATCCTGTTGGATCTCGGGGTCTCTTCCCCCCAGCTGGATAATCCAGAACGAGGATTCTCCTTCATGGGAGAGGGGCCGCTGGACATGCGTATGGACCCATTACAGGGCGTGACGGCAGCAGATTGGATTGCACTAGCGCCTGAACAGGAATTAGCCCGAGTGTTTTGGGAGTTCGGAGAGGAGCGCCATGCGCGCAGGATTGCCAGGAGCATCGTTATGGCCCGGCAGCAACGACGACTGGAAACCACCGGCCAATTGGCCAGGTTGATCGAAGATACGATCGGCCGTCGTGAACCAAAAAAGCATCCGGCTACTCGGTGCTTTCAGGCAATCCGAATAAAAATAAATAACGAATTGGCCGATTTGCCCCTGGGGCTTGAGGCCGCGATAAATGGGTTGCGCCCTGGAGGAAGACTGGTAGTAATCAGTTTTCATTCCCTGGAGGACCGCCTGGTCAAGCGGACAATACGAGAAGCCGTACGACCAGGCAAGGTCCGCCGCAATATTCCGGAACACCCGGATGCAACGCCATCATTGCGGGCAATCGGTAAGGCCGTTAAACCCTCTCCAGCTGAACTCTCCATCAATCCCCGGGCTCGCAGTGCAGTCATGCGGATCGCGGAGAAGATTGCTTGAACACCCGGTTACTAATAGTTGTTCTCACCCTCGGCGCTGTCATCGCCAGCGCGCTCGGAGTTGTCTACACTCGCCATCAAAGCCGTCAAATCGCAGTTCACCTGGGTGAACTGGAAATCCATCGCGATGACGTAATCGCGGAATGGAGTCGCCTGCAACTGGAACAGGCCTGGCTGGGCGATGCCGGCAATATTGAAACCACCGCCAGGGATCAACTTGGCATGGCTACCCCGGCAAGCACCCGCATTCTGGTCATCGGCCATGAATAACGAAAGCCGGAACATGGCTCCCATTGGTCGTTTATACGGATTCTTGTTGATCTTCCTGCTGTGTTCTGTAGCCCTGATTGCACGCGCTGTGAATTTGCAAGTCACTGAAACCGAGTTCCTGCAAGGACAAGGTGAAGCCAGGTTCATGCGGGACCTGGTTGTTCCCACCCGCAGGGGAAATATAGTCGACCGTTCCGGAGAACCACTGGCGGTCAGCACCCCGGTGGATTCGGTCTGGGTACACCCCGGAGAGTTATTGCAATCACCAGAAAATATTGCACCTCTGGCTGCAGTGTTGAAAAGTGATGCAGAAGAAATGGAGCGCCACCTCAACCAGCGTTCCGGCAAAGAATTTGTGTGGCTACGCAGACGCCTGCACCCTGACGTCGCTGCAGCAATTGAAGCTTTGGATCTGCCCGGCGTATACCTGCAAAAAGAATACCGCAGGTTTTACCCGGCCGGTGAAGTTGCTGCGCAAGTCATAGGCTTTACCAATATAGATGAAGTGGGCCAGGAAGGACTGGAGCTGACCTACAACGATTGGCTACAGGGTAAGCCCGGCTTGATGCGGGTAATCAGAGACCAACGCGGCCGTACCGTAGAATACTCCGAAGTGTTGCGGGAAGCCGAACACGGTCACGATCTGGCCCTGACCATCGACCGTCGACTGCAATACCTGGCCTACCGTGAACTGAAGCAGACCGTGCTCAAGCACGGGGCGAGTTCGGGCTCGGTGGTATTGCTGGATATCGCAACCGGCGAAGTGCTGGCCATGGTGAACCAGCCTTCGTATAACCCCAATCAGCCCGGCACCGACGGCGAAGGCTTGCGCAACCGCGCAGTGACTGATGTGTTTGAACCAGGATCGGTGATGAAAACGTTCTCGATCGCGGCAGCACTCGAAGCGGGCATCGTAGTTCCCACTTCGCCCATCGAAACCTCGCCGGGTAGCATCAATGTGTCCGGTCACACCATCAGCGATCATCGTAACTACGGTTTGATTGACGTCACGGGCATTATTACCAAGTCGTCCAACGTTGGCGCAACCAAGCTCGCTTTGCAATTGCAGCCGGAACAATTGTGGAGCGTGTACAACCGGTTCGGATTTGGCGAAGTAACAGGCAGTGGTTTTCCCGGAGAATCCGCTGGTGTGCTGAGAAATTACCGACACTGGCGACGGGTGGAGCAAGCCACACTTTCCTACGGCTACGGGCTGTCAGCTACGGTTCTGCAACTTGCAGAAGCCTTTGCCGCGATAGCGGATGAAGGGCGCTTGCGCCGGCCCAGCCTGGTGCAAGGTGCAAGCAATCCGGCTGTCTCGATCATCGACCCCAAGTATGCCCGTGAGGTTGCGGCCATGCTTGAAACCGTGACATCAGAGCAAGGGACGGGCAAGTCTGCGCGCGTGGGAAATTACCGAGTATCGGGCAAAACCGGAACTTCGCGCAAGGCCAGCGCTGGCGGGTATGCCTCCCGCTATGTTGCTACTTTTGCCGGATTCGCCCCTGCCTCTAATCCCCGCATTGTTGCCGTTGTGACGATCAACGATCCCAGTGCCGGCGAATATTTCGGAGGTCTGGTTGCAGCGCCCCTGTTTTCAACTGTCATGGGTGGCGCCTTGCGCTTGCTGGATATCCCACCGGATAACTACACAGAAGTCGTGGCGCAATCCGAAGCGAATGAGCCTGCTTCGATTGGTGAAATCGACGGGGGTGCAGATTGAGTTGCCCCATGAGTCTCGCTACCTTGCTTGAAGGCTGGTGCGAAACACAACTGCAGGTAGTTCTCGATGGCCTGGGCATGGACTCGCGCAGGATCCTGCCGGGCGAGGCATTTATTGCGGTGTCGGGTGGCAGTGCGCACGGCATGCGGTATGCGGCAGAGGCCGAGGCCAAAGGCGCACGGGTAGTCATTCATGACGGGCTCGCCGAAGTGCCTGCGCTGGGGATTCCCGCCGTGCGCGTGGAACATCTGGGGCGCATCCTGTCAGCGCTGGCGGCCCGGTTTTTCCACGACCCTTCAGATCAATTGACCGTGGTCGGCGTTACTGGCACGAATGGAAAAACATCCACCGCGCACTTCATTGCGCAGGCATGGCAAAGAACGGCTGGAAATGCCGGCTTGATTGGCACCATCGGCTATGGTGCGCTGGCGCGATTGAGCAAGGCAGAACTCACTACCCCGGATCCGATCTCGGTGCAGAAGATGCTTGCTGAGTGCATTGACCAGGGGGTCGAAAACGTTGCCATGGAAGTTTCCTCGCACGCGCTGGAGCAAGGCCGCTGTGCTGATGTTACGTTCGCCGCAGCCGTGCTGACCAATCTTACCCGCGACCACCTGGACTATCACGGTAGCATGGAGCGCTATGCAGCCGCCAAGCGCCGGCTGTTTGTGGATTGCCAACCGCGCTTTTGCATAGTTAACGCGGACGATGAGTTCGGTCGCACGCTGATTGCGGAGCTTAAGGGAAAGGCCGAAGTGTTGAGCTACGGCACCAATGGTTCGGCAGAAGTCAGGGCCGCTGTACTGGAGATGAATTCTTCCGGCATCGTGCTCCATGTCACCAGTCCCTGGGGCGAGGGCCAGTTGCACACCGGACTGCTGGGACGCTTTAATGTGTCCAACCTGCTCGCCGCAGCGAGCTCCCTGGCCCTATTGGGCATGCCCTGGAACAGTGTGATGCATCAGCTGGAATTGATGCACCCGGTTCCGGGCCGCATGCATTGCCTTGGCGGCGACCACAACCAGCCCCTGGTGGTAGTCGATTTTGCCCATACGCCTGACGCACTGGACCAGGCATTAACCGCCCTGCGGGCTCACCTTCATGGTCGCATGACCTGTGTTTTTGGCTGTGGCGGGGATCGGGATCGCGGCAAGCGGCCCATGATGGCAGCTGTCGCCGAGCGACTCGCTGATCGTATCGTCCTGACTACCGACAATCCACGTGGCGAATCGCCGCAGAACATTTTTGCGGACATGCTCGCTGGCATAAAGTCCTCGCGCGAAGTGCAGGTCATTACGGATCGTGGCGCAGCCATTCGCCAGGCCATACTGGAAAGCCGCCCTGGCGATATTGTCCTGGTCGCGGGCAAAGGTCATGAAACCTATCAAGAGTCAAATGGGGTGCGTGTGCCGTTCAGTGACGAAGCTGCCGTGCGCGCAGTACTGGAGGGGGCAGCGTGATTACCTTGCGCCTTGAAGAAATTGCCGTAGCATTGGGCTTGGCGAAACCGGAGCAGGACCTGGCGATCGAGTCTATTGTTTCGGACAGCCGCAAAGCTGACTACGGGTCACTGTTTGCAGCGCTGCCTGGTACCCACGTGGATGGCCATTCGTTTGCCCGCACCGCAATTGCGCTGGGTGCAGTAGCCTTGCTGGTTAGCAAGCCGCAAGAATTACCTGTGCCCCAGTTGCTGGTCAAGGACGTGCTGGCAGCGCTTGGCCAAATTGCCAAACTGATCCGCATGAGACTGGACCCGGTTGTAGTGGGTGTTACCGGCAGCAACGGTAAGACTACCGTCAAGGAGATGTTGGCCAGTATCCTTCGACAGCAGGGCGACGTGCTGGCCACGCAGGGAAATTTCAATAACGAATTGGGTCTCCCGCTCACCCTGTTTCGTCTTGAAACACAGCATCGTTTTGCGGTACTGGAACTGGGTGCGAGCAAGGCGGGTGATATCGCCTACCTCTCCAGCATCGCCTTGCCCGACGTCGGTCTGATTACCAATGTGGGGCCAGCGCATCTGGAGGGGTTTGGTTCCGAGGCGGGCGTGGCGGCAGCGAAAGGTGAGATTTATGCGCAGCTTCCAGTTTCTGGTTGCGCTGTTCTCAATGGTGATCAATCGTGGTGCCCTTTGTGGCGGCAAATGAATTCGGCTGGACGGGCCCTGACTTTTGGAGCCGGCACCGCTAACGACGTCCGGTTTGAACAGCTTGAAGCGGCTGCGCGCATGCGCACACCGAACGGTAGTTTTGATGTTCGGCTGACCTTACCTGGAATCCACAATCTTGCTAACGCTGCAGCCGCCACTGCGGCAGCATTTGCCCTCGATGTGCCACTGGAAAAGATACGTCTTGGTCTTGAGGCCGTGGAGCCGGTGCCTGGCAGGTTAAACCTGATCCGGACAGAGGCTGGATGGACAGTGATAGACGATACCTACAATGCCAACCCGGCGTCCCTATATTCCGCCTTGCAGGTCTTGGCTGGTATGCAGGGCACGCCATGGCTGGTGCTGGGCGACATGAAGGAACTGGGTGACGACAGTCGCAAGCTGCATGCCGAAGTGGGCGACGCGGCCAAGGCACTGGGCGTAAAGCGCGTTTTTGCAACGGGCGAGATGGCTGCAAGCACCGTTGACTCCTTCGGACCTGGTGCGCGGCACTACGCGGCACAGGCTGATTTGATTGACGCACTGCAGGCAGAGCTGCACCCGGGAATCAATTGCCTGGTGAAAGGTTCACGTTCCATGGGTATGGAACGCGTAGTGCAGGCGATCAGGGTGCAGCGAGTTTTACAGGAGGCCTGCTGATGCTGCTGTGGCTGTTCGGTAAGTTGGCTGAAGTTAATCCGGACTTTAATGTCTTTGGATACATCACGCTGCGCTCAATACTTGCTGCCTTGACAGCATTGCTGGTGTCACTATTTCTCGGTCCGGCTTTCATACGCCGCCTGGTGCAGCGTCAGGTTGGGCAACCCATTCGGGAGCTGGGGCCAAAAAGCCATTTCTCCAAAGCAGGTACACCCACCATGGGTGGCGCCTTGATTTTGTTTTCGGTCGTACTGTCCACCTTGCTTTGGGCGGACCTTGGTAATCGCTATGTCTGGGTCGTGTTGCTTGTGACCATGTCCTTCGGGCTGATTGGTTGGCTGGATGATTATCGCAAGCTGGTGTTGCAGGATTCCCGTGGATTGCCCGCACGTTGGAAATACCTTGCGCAATCCGTGGTAGGGCTGGTGGTCGCCCTGTACCTGTACTCCTCTGCTGATGTTCCGGCTGCAACCGCCCTGATCGTGCCGTTTTTCAAGGGGATTGCGATTCCTCTGGGGGCGTTCTATGTAGTGAGCACTTATTTCATGATCGTGGGTTTTTCCAACGCCGTAAATCTGACTGACGGTTTGGATGGCCTTGCCATTATGCCGACCGTGTTTATTGCAGCAGCCCTTGGCATATTTTCCTATGTCGCCGGCAACTCAGTGTTTTCCAGCTACCTTGCAACTCCGTCCATACCTGGAGCCGGAGAACTGTCCATATTCTGCGGGACACTGGGAGGCGCAGGCCTGGGTTTCCTGTGGTTCAACACCTACCCGGCACAAATTTTCATGGGAGATATCGGTGCGCTGGCAATGGGTGCTGCATTGGGTGTAGTGGCAGTCGTGGTGCGGCAGGAATTGGTCTTCATTCTCATGGCCGGCGTTTTTGTCATGGAAACCGTATCGGTCATCCTGCAAGTGGCCTCATTCAAACTTACCGGTAAGCGAATTTTCCGCATGGCCCCGATTCACCATCATTTTGAATTGAAGGGTTGGCCTGAGCCGCGGGTTATCGTGCGCTTCTGGATTATCTCGGTCATCCTGGTTCTGGCCGGACTTGCCACGTTGAAACTGCGATGAAGAAAATGGTGCCCATTTTCCAGGCACGTCATGCAGGCATGGCGGGAGCTATGCCAGGCCTCGACACGTACGTGTTGATTCCTGCATTGCTGCTGTTGGCGCTGGGCATGATCATGGTGGGCTCTGCTTCGATTTCCATAGCTGAAAGCCAGGGAGTACCCGTCTATTTTTACTTGCTGCGGCACACAGTCTTTGTTGCGCTCGGCGTGGGTCTTGCGCTCTCGTTTCGCATCATTCCCATTGATTTTCTCGAGCGCGTCTCGAGGCCCATGATGCTGCTGTCTGCCCTGGTCCTGTTGCTCGTGTTTATCCCGGGTATTGGCGCCACGGTGAACGGGAGTACCCGGTGGTTACGCCTGGGCGTGGTGAATTTCCAGGCCGTTGAAGCCGTCAAGGTCATGGCGATTATTTATGTTTCAGGATACCTGTCGCGCAAGGCGGGGCTGGTACACACCAGATTCTTTGATACGCTCAAGCCGCTCATTTTTGGTGGTGTTCTGGCGGCCATTCTGCTGTTGCAACCGGACATGGGAAGCGCGGCAATCATTATCGCCATTATAGTGGGCATGATTTGGCTCGCCGGTGCGGCATGGCGCCATATCATGGTTCTGGGCTTGCTCACGCTGCCGGCTTTCGGATTCGCCGCGATGGAGCCGTATCGCCTGAGGCGTATTGTGAGCTTCATGGACCCATGGGCTGATCCTTTCAATAGTGGCTTCCAGCTCACCCAGGCCTTGATCGCGGTCGGCAGGGGGGAAGTTTTCGGTGTTGGTCTCGGTGCCAGCATTCAGAAGCTGTTCTACCTCCCGGAAGCTCATACTGACTTTATTTTTGCTGTGCTGGCAGAGGAATTTGGCTTGATGGGCGTGGTCTTCGTGTTGGGCCTGTTTGTTCTGCTTATCACGCGCATCATGGTCATAGGCGTTATGGCGCATCGCGCCGGACGGCCGTTCGCCGGATTTCTCGCGTACGGAGTTGGTTTGTGGTTAGGCCTCCAGGCAGTAGTGAGCATAGGTGTGAATCTCGGCGTACTGCCAACCAAGGGTTTGACTCTGCCACTGATCAGCTCGGGCGGTAGCAGTATCCTGATGACCATGCTGGGCCTGGGCATGGTGTTACGAATCAAGTACGAACTTGATCGCGACCGTGTCCGTGACCGTGATCTTCCGGCGAGGCCGCGCGTGCGTCACCGGGGGGCTGCGTTGTGAGCAATGTGCCGCAAGGAGTCCTGATCATGGCCGGTGGAACGGGCGGCCACATTTTCCCGGGCCTCGCAGTGGCTGAGTCATTACGTGAGAGGCACATTCCCGTGCGCTGGCTTGGGGCGAGCGGGGCCATGGAATGTCAGCGCGTGCCTGCGGCTGGTTTTCCATTGGACCTGGTGAACATTTCCGGGCTGCGGGGTAAGGGTCTGTTGCGCTGGATGCGCATGCCTGGGCAGTTATGCAAAGCAGTCTGGCAGGCATTCAGGCTGATAGGGCGCAATCGTCCGGCTTGTGCCATAAGCTTTGGCGGCTATGCTGCCGGTCCGGGCGGACTCGCTGCGTGGTTGCGTGGCGTGCCCTTGCTGGTGCATGAGCAAAACCGCATCCCCGGGCTAACCAATCGGGTGCTGGCGCACATGGCCAAGCGAGTGCTACAGGCATTTCCGGATACCTGGCCAGACCGATTGCGTGCAGACACCTGCGGTAATCCAGTGCGCCAGGAAGTGGTCTCGATCATGGCGCCTGCCGATCGCTTGCAGAACAGAAAGGGCAGAGCCCGCCTGCTAATCACCGGTGGCAGCCAGGGTGCGCTCGCTTTGAACCGGGTACTGCCGCACGCGATCGCTTTGCTTGGTGAATCCAGTCGCCCTGAAATTCGTCATCAGGCCGGTAAAGGCCACGCTGGCAATACTGCGGCCGTCTACGCAGCGGAAGAGCTCAATGCCCAGGTAGATGAATTCATCGAGGACATGGCAGAAGCCTATGCATGGGCCGACCTGGTAGTTTGCCGCGCCGGTGCGCTAACCGTGTCGGAGCTTGCAGCCGCAGGTGTTGGCGCGATCCTGGTGCCTTTTCCCCATGCAGTCGATGATCATCAGACGCGTAATGCTGCATTCCTGGTTGAGGCCGGGGCTGCGCAGCTCATGCCGGAAGCAAAGTGTACGGCGCAGGAACTCAGCCGCTTGCTGGATTCTCTGCTCAGCGACAGGGCGGTTTTGTTGGAAATGGCAAAATCTGCCCGCGCGGTAGCGGTACCTGATTCTGCCAATCGGGTGGCGTTCGAGTGCATGGAGTACGCGGGCTCATGAGTTCTCACAGCTCACATCTGCAACCCATGCGCCGCATCAAGCGTGTTCACCTGGTGGGTATTGGCGGCGCGGGCATGAGCGGGATTGCAGAAGTGCTGGTAAATCTCGGGTTCGAAGTCAGCGGCTCGGACCTGACCGACAGCAGCACTACCCGGCATCTCAGTCAGTTAGGGGCGATTATTTCTATTGGGCATGATGCCGGAAACGTTAAAGGCGTGGACGTGCTGGTGATTTCCAGCGCCGTCAAAGCGGACAACCCGGAAGTTGCAGTGGCAAGGAAAAGGCGTATTCCGGTCGTACCCCGTGCTGAAATGCTGGCGGAGTTAATGCGATTCCGACGTGGAATTGCAATTGCCGGCACCCATGGCAAGACCACCACTACCAGCCTGACAGCCAGTCTGCTGGCCGAAGCTGGCCTGGACCCGACTTTTGTGATCGGTGGACTGCTGAACGCCTGGGGCAGCCACGCCCGCCTGGGTGCCGGTGAGTACCTGGTGGCCGAAGCGGACGAAAGCGATGGCTCTTTCCTCCTCTTGCAGCCAGTGGTTGCGTTGGTCAGTAACGTGGACCGGGATCATCTCGAAAACTATGGCGGCAGTTTTGAGAACCTGAAAAAAGCCTTCCTCGAGTTTCTCCACCATCTGCCTTTTTACGGCGCTGCAGTGTTGTGCATTGACGATGCGCAAACGGCAGCGATGATTCCAAGCCTGACGCGGGCCGTGGTGACTTACGGTCTGAACGAGCGTGCTGATATTCGTGCCACCGAAGTCAGGCAACTTGGCCGCATGATGCACTTCACACTGCATCTTCCAAATGACAGCGTGCACTACAGTGTGAGCTTGAATCTGCCTGGTGTGCACAATGTCCAGAACGCATTGGGGGCGATTGCAGTTGCCTGGGAATTGGGTGTTGATGTGCCGGCAGTCATTGGCAGTCTGGCGGTTTTCCAGGGTGTGGGGCGGCGCTTTGCCGAAGTCGGCATGTTCTGCTTGAGTGATCATCCGGGTGCGGGCGAAGTCATGGTGATTGAGGATTACGGGCACCATCCTTCAGAACTCAGAGCTACGTTGAACGCCGCCCGAAATGGCTGGCCGGAGAAACGCATTGTGGTCGTGTTCCAGCCGCACCGTTTTACGCGGACTCGCGACCTGTTTGATGATTTTGGCAACGTTCTGTCCGAAGCAGATTTCGTGGTTCTTACCGATGTGTACTCTGCCGGTGAGACACCCATTGATGGAATCGACAGCCGGGCAATGTGCCAATCCATTCGCGCACGCGGCAAAGTGGATCCGATTCTGATTCCGGATGTGACCGACATCGCGATTGAACTGCCTTCGATGTTGCGTGCGGGAGACCTGGTGTTGCTGTTGGGTGCCGGCAATATTGGCCAGGTTGCCGAGCATATTCGGGAAAACGGATTTCCCAGGAAGGAAGCTGCATGAACAATGTGCCATCGCTGAAGCTCAAGGATGCGCAAGCGTTTGGGCGGGTTGGCCTGGTAATTGGTGGGAGCAGCGCTGAGCGTCAAGTCTCTCTCAATGGTGGTCGTGCAGTAGCTGCATCGATGGTACGAAGCAAAATAGACCATGAAGTATTTGACGGACCGGTGCCCTTGTTTGCAGCGATCAGCATGGGCAAAGTGGACCGGGTATTTAACCTGTTACACGGTCCCGATGGTGAAGACGGATCTTTGCAGGGTGCTTTGCAGTTGATGAAAGTTCCCTTTACTGGCGCAGATCTCGCTTCATCGGCTTTGAGTATGGACAAGGTCCGGTCCAAGTGGGTCTGGGAAAGAAACGGAATTTCCACCCCGCCCTTCATGCATTTTGGCCGGCACGAGGTCGATTACCAGCGTGCACTGGAAAGTTTCGGGCTGCCGCTTTTTGTAAAGCCCACATCCCTCGGTTCCAGCATCGGAATTTCCCGGGTCAAGTGTGAAAGCGAGCTTGACGTGGCGGTAGAGTTGGCCCGTTCCTTCGGTTCAACCATCATCATTGAAAAAGAAATTCGTGGCGGTGAGTACTTTGCGGGCATTCTGGAACAAATCACGCTGCCCTTGATTCGCGTGGTCACTCCACGCGAATTTTACGACTACACCGCCAAGTATGAATCCAGCGAGACCCGCTATCACTGCCCCTGCGGATTAACACCGGAAATGGAACAAGCTTTGAAATTGCAGGCATTGCGTGCCTTTCAGTTGTTGGGAGCTTCCGGCTGGGGGCGTATTGACTTCCTGCTGGATGAGCAGGGCAAAGGGTGGTTCCTTGAGGCCAATACTACGCCGGGAATGACCGATCACAGCCTGGTTCCCCAGGCGGCAGCTGCGATCGGGATTGGTTTCGACGAACTGGTGTGGCGCATCCTGGAGACCAGCCTGTGAGCAACTACCGGCACATTGCACATGCCAGCCGTTACCCGGTCAACCGGGGTTTCAGCAGCGGCATGCTCACGATACTGGTGTTGTTCGCGGTTTCAGTGGCCGGGACCATTTGGGTCAGCATGGGCATCGTAGCGAAGGAGCAATGGCCTATCCGCTGGCTTGAACTTCATGGCGCGTTTAACCGGGTCAGCGCGGATCAGTTGCGCGGCAGCCTGGCAAAGCAACTCAATGCCAGCTTCTTCACTATCGAATTACAGGACTTGCGCACCGCGGCCCAACGCAATGCCTGGGTCGCCTCGGTCGGTGTGCAGAAGCGCTGGCCGGATACAGTCATCGTTTCCATAGAGGAACACGTTCCAATCGCACACTGGAATAGCGGTCATCTCATATCCACAACCGGACAGGTGTTCGCCGTGCCTGATGCAGATGAAATTCAGGGATTGCCCTGGCTCAAGGGACCGGATGAGCGGCTGGATCTGGTGCTGACAAATTGGTCACAGTTTGATGCCATGCTGGATTCCGCCGAATTGGAAATTGACCAGCTTACGCTGGACCAGCGCGGGGCCTGGTCGATGCTCCTGGACAAGGGAACGCGCTTGCAACTGGGCCGTGACCAACCGGTTGAGCGGCTGCGCAGACTGATAAGTGGTTGGGGGATTCTGCTCAATGAACATGAATTGCCGCCAGTTCTTGTTGACTTGAGATACTCCAACGGTTTCGCCGTTCACTGGCCGAAAGACGCCGCCGATTTTGCCGGGAATTACCCAGAATGATGCCGAGAAAAACAGAGAAGTCATTGGTGGTGGGCCTGGATGTTGGAACATCCAAAGTGGTTGCCATCGTGGGCGAAATCCAGGCGGACGGATCGGTTGAGGTAATCGGTATTGGTTCACATCCATCGCGAGGTCTCAAACGGGGGGTCATAGTGGATATGGCATCCACGGAGCAGGCTATCCAGCGCGCTGTCGAAGAGGCCGAGTTGATGGCGGGCTGCGAAATTCACTCTGTATTCGCCGGGATTTCCGGCAACCACATCCGCAGTCTGAATTCTGATGGTACGGTGGCGATCAAGGACAAGGAAGTCTCGGAAGGCGATGTGGAACGTGTGCTCGATGCTGCACGTGCTGTCCCCGTAGCTGCGGACCAGAAAATCCTGCATGTGTTGCCGCAGGAGTACGTGATCGATAACCAGAGTGGCATCCGCCAACCCATAGGCATGTCCGGTGTGCGGCTGGAAGCGCATGTGCATGTGGTTACTGCCGCACTGAGTGCGACGCAAAACATCAGCAAATGTGTTTCCCGCTGCGGACTTGTGATCGACGAACTCATCATGCAGCCTTTGGCCGCCAGTTTCTCAGCGTTAACGCAGGACGAAAAGGATCTCGGAGTATGTCTGGTGGATATCGGCGCAGGTACAACCGACATAGCCGTATTCACCGATGGCGCGATTCGCCACACTGCCTGCATTCCGATAGCAGGTGACCAGGTAACGAATGATATTGCCGTCGCGCTACGCACGCCCACGCAACACGCCGAAGACATAAAGATCAAGTATGCCTGTGCCCTGGAACAATTAGCGCGCAACGACGAAACCATCCAGGTTCCAAGCGTAGGTGACCGTACATCACGCCGGCTGGCCCGGCAGACTTTGGCGCAGGTGGTCGAGGCGCGCTACCGTGAGCTGTTTCGGCTGGTGCTTGATGAACTGCGGCGCAGTGGCCTCGAAAGCCTGGTTGCTGCAGGACTGGTGATGACCGGCGGGGCCTCCAGGATTGAAGGCGCCGAAGAACTCGCGGAAGAGGTTTTTCACATGCCGGTGAGGTTGGCGACCCCACAGGGCGTTTCCGGCCTGGCGGATGTAGTTTCCAATGCCATCCATGCTACCGGGGTTGGCTTGCTGCTTTACGGCAGCCAGGCGGGTAGCCACCGCACGCTGTCGCCGGGCGGAGGAGGGGATAATTTTGTGGGGCGGCTGAAGAGTTGGTTCAGGGGTGAATTCTGAGTTTTAAGGACTTGTTGCGCACGATGACAACGTAAAGCTAGAAACCGCAAAAAGCGGTCAGCAAATAATCGTCAAAATGCATCACGCGACAGGAATATCGGCGAGCGAGAGGAGAAGGAAAATGTTTGAGTTGGTAGAGAATCTGACACCAAACGCAGTGATCAAAGTCATTGGCGTAGGCGGTGGGGGTGGCAATGCAATCGCGCAAATGATCGATGCCAGGATCGAGGGCGTGGAATTTATTGCCGCAAACACAGACGCACAGGCCCTGCGCCAGTTCAAGGGCAAAACCATCCTGCAAATTGGTTCCAGCGTAACCAAGGGGCTGGGCGCAGGTGCCAACCCCGAGGTAGGGCGGCAGGCGGCGCTGGAAGATCGTGACCACATCATGGAAATGCTCTCCGGGGCTGACATGATTTTCATCACCGCAGGCATGGGTGGCGGCACGGGAACCGGCGCAGCCCCGGTGATTGCGCAGGCAGCCAAGGAGATGGGCATACTGACCGTCGCGGTCGTTACCAAGCCATTCCACTTTGAAGCCCGCCGCCGCATGGCTATTGCGGAAAAGGGTATTGAGGAACTGGCCAGCCATGTCGATTCCCTCATCACGATACCCAACTCCAAGTTGGCCGCTGTGCTCGGTGGGGACACCTTGTTATTGAATGCATTCAAAGCGGCCAACGATGTACTGCAAGGAGCAGTGCAGGGCATTGCAGAACTGATCACCCGGCCGGGCTTAATCAATGTTGACTTCGCCGATGTGCGCACTGTGATGTCGGAAATGGGCATGGCGATGATGGGCTCGGGCCAGGCCGCAGGCGAGGATCGGGCCATCATGGCGGCACAAGCAGCAACTGGCAGTCCGCTGCTGGAAGACATTAACCTGTCCGGTGCCTGTGGCATCCTGGTCAACATCACGGCCGGCCCCAGCCTCACCATGAAAGAGTTTGAAGACGTTGGTAACACGGTGTCAGATCTGGCTTCCGAGGACGCAACGGTAGTGGTGGGTACCGTAATTGATCCGGATATGGGCGATCAGATTCGGGTAACCGTGGTCGCAACGGGTTTGGGTGATTCCATGCGGGTTAGTTCCAGAAACAAAAAGCCCGTGCGACTGGTAGCCAATGGAACGACGGGCCGTTTGTCGATGGATGCGGTTGATTGCGTTAGTTTTGAACCAGGCCCTTCAGATCGCGACCGGCGCCTTGACCAGATTGAAAAGAAGGACTTGTTTGCAGGGCAAAGCAATATCGATTACCTGGACATTCCGGCATTCCTCCGCAACCAGGCGGATTGAGGGAGGAGAGCGCCCCTAGTCTGCATTGACCTCCAAGGATGGAGGAAATGCAGGCTGGTTGTATGGATTGTGACACATTCGTTACGCATGCGTTAATTTGTTGTTAAATAACAACAAGTGTAGCCAAAACCCCCAATTTACTGTTTGATGCCAATCGGTGCTGTGCTAGTATGCCGCTGGTTTTACGGACTTCCTGGAGTCCCGATAGTGATCAAACAGCGCACTCTCAAAAATGTTATTCGGGCCACCGGGATCGGTATTCATACGGGTCAGAAGGTATTCATGACCCTGCGTCCTGCCGCTGTGAACACCGGCATCATTTTCCGCCGCATCGACCTTGATCCGGTTACCGAAGTCCCGGCATTTGCCACTAACGTGGGCGACACCAGCATGAACACTACGCTGGAGCGTGACGGCGTCAAGGTAGCTACTGTTGAGCACCTGATGTCCGCATTTGCCGGGCTGGGAATTGACAATGCTTATGTAGACCTCAGTAATGCCGAAGTTCCAATCATGGATGGCAGCGCCGGTCCATTTGTATTCCTGATCCAGTCAGCGGGCATTGAAGAACAGTCCGCCGCGAAGCGATTTATCCGCATCCTGCAAGCAGTTGAAGTGCAAAAAGAAGACAAGTGGGCCAGGATTGAGCCCCACGCCGGTTTCCGTGTTTCCTTCAAGATTGATTTTAATCACCCGGTTTTTAAGTCGCACCAATCGTTCGCTTGCGTTGATTTCTCCACCACGTCCTACTTGAAGGAAGTTGCGAGGGCGCGGACCTTTGGCTTTCTCCGTGACATCGAAATGCTGCGTGAGCGCAATCTCGTGCTGGGTGGAAGCATGGACAATGCCGTGGTGTTGGATGATTACCGTGTCCTGAATGAAGACGGCCTGCGCTACGAAGATGAATTTGTAAAACACAAGGTGCTTGATGCCATGGGCGATTTGTACCTGCTCGGTCATGGCCTGATCGGTTCATTTTCCGGCTACAAGTCCGGCCATGAATTGAACAACTTGTTGTTGCGTGAGTTACTGCAGCAGCCGGCAAGTTGGGAAGAGGTCACTTTCGACGAAAAAGACATCGTGCCGGTCTCATACGCTCATCCTGCCGAAGCGACCTAGTGACCCGTAACTTTATTTTGTGCGATCGTTATTGATTTTTTTGAACAAGCCGGCCATGAGATTCAAGGCATTTTTTGCCGCCGGAGAAATTTCTCTCGGGATTTTCGGCTGGTCGATTTGGCGGGAGAGTGGCGCGACCCGGATGTCAATGTGGGCCAATTGGGCGTAACCCGAACCCTGCAGAAAGTGCAACATGGATGGAGCGTGCATGCGCAAACGGGTTGCCCAGGAAGCATTGGGAGTAATCAGCACCAGCCGGTCCTGTTGCAAAGCTGCAACCTGGAAATGCGCCAACTCAACCTGGCTGCCAAACTGGCTGCCGGGGCCGGAAAGAACGGATTCTACCTTGGCCAATAATTTGGCCTGGTTTAAAAGCGTAGCAAATGCATTATTTGAGTCAGAGATTACATCCCTGACGCCGGCAGCACCGCCGCCGCGATTTTGAGGAGAACCAGCCATTGTTCAAGCGTACTTCAAGCCAGGCCCTGATTGCCAGTTGGCGAACCGTGTTCAACTTCGCGCCCCGTGACCGGAAAGGATTTTTTGCGTGCTCGATTGCCGCAACTGCAATAGTGAGTGCCGCTTTCCTCCTCGGCCGGGTGTCTGTTTCGATGCCTGGCGAATTTGCATCCGTCATGCATGAGTTGCAGGCGGTCATTCAATTGCAGCAACGGGACGTGGACCGGTTGATTCAAGGTAACCGGTTAAATATCAATGCGTTATCTGTTAGAATGGCCGAACTTCAGGCTGCTTCCACGCGCATTGATGCGTTGGGTGAGCGCTTGGCCAAGATGGGACAACTGACACTTGATGAGTTTGATTTCGCTGAGGTTGCTCCAGTTGGCGGACCGGCCAATCCGCTTGAGGTTGCTGACGTCAGCGAAGCAGATTTGCACGCATCCATTGGACAATTGGGCGAAAAGTTGCGCCGGCAGGCCTCTCAATTGGATGCATTGCAGTTTCTCATGGTAAACCGGCAAGTCGAAGATGACCTGACCCCAGCCGGTTGGCCGGTGCGTAAAGGCTGGATTTCCTCAGGTTACGGCGAGCGGACCGATCCCTTCACTGGCGAGCGCGCCCGGCATGACGGCCTGGATTTTGTTGCGGCGAGAGGCTCTGATGTGCTGAGCGTGGCTAACGGAGTTGTCGTGTGGGCCGGCAAACGCAATGGTTATGGCAATACTATTGAAATCGATCATGGCAACGGCTACCGGACCCGCTATGCTCACAACGAGAGCATGCTGGTCGAACCCGGAACCCAGGTTAGCGCGGGTCAACTCATAGCGAAACTGGGCAGCACGGGTCGAACTTCTACGCCCCATGTGCATTTCGAAGTGCTAAAAAATGGCGTCGCTATGAATCCCGCCAAGTTCGTCGGGCAGCTGCGCTAGAGGCGCGCTCACCCGGGGGCACCAACACCCAACTCGAATTTTGCCATGGTGGCTTGCATCGCCACCCAATCACCCCCACATTCCGCTGGTTAGAAGTCCCAATATTGGCTGATTCCGGTACCTTATTCTCATGCTGAACAAGCTGTTTACAACAATACTTGGCAGTCGTAATGAACGGCTGGTCAAGAAAATGGGCAAGGCCGTGGCGCAGATTAATGCGCTTGAGCCTTCGATGCAGGCCCTTTCCGACGAGGAGTTGCGCCGCAAAACGGTCGAGTTGCGCCAGCGCCACGCTGACGGTGAAACGCTGGACAACCTTTTGCCCGAAGCATTTGCTGCGGTGCGCGAAGCGTCCAGCCGTACGCTGGGCCTGCGGCATTTCGATGTGCAAATGATCGGTGGGATGGTTCTTCATCGTGGCATGATTTCCGAAATGAAGACCGGTGAAGGCAAGACGCTGATGGCCACCCTGGCGGTTTATCTCAATTCCTTGACCGGGAAAGGTGTACACGTGGTCACCGTCAATGACTATCTCGCCCGCCGTGATGCCGAATGGATGCGGCCGGTATACGAAGCTTTGGGGATAACAGTTGGTGTGGTGGTTCCGGGCATGGCGCAGGCGGCTAAACGGCTTGCTTACGCGTGTGATGTGGCATACGCGACCAACAATGAACTGGGCTTTGACTACCTGCGCGACAATATGGCCTTTTCTTCCGACCAGAAAGTGCAGCGGGAGAGGTACTTCGCCATAGTCGACGAGGTGGACTCCATCCTCATTGACGAGGCGCGGACCCCGCTGATCATTTCCGGAGCGGCAGATGAATCACCCTTGCTGTATGTGCGCATAAACCAGCTGATTCCCAGCCTTAAACGGGCTGAACCTGCAGCAAGCGACGATGCGGAGCCAGGTGAAGGGGACTTCACCATAGACGAGAAGCAGAAACAGATTTATCTCACCGAAGATGGCATGGCCCACGTGGAAAAGCTGCTGGTGCGTTCCGGCCTGCTCAAGGAAGAGGATAGCCTGTACAACGCGAATAACCTGAACCTTGTGCATCATCTGAATGCCGGTTTGCGTGCGCACCACCTGTTCCACAAGGATGTCGACTACATCATCAAGGATGGCGAGGTCGTCATCGTGGATGAATTTACCGGGCGTACCCTGGTCGGGCGTCGCTGGTCAGAAGGCCTGCACCAGGCGGTCGAGGCCAAAGAAGGCGTTCCCATCCAGAAAGAGAACCAGACCCTTGCGTCCATCACCTTCCAGAATTATTTTCGCCTGTACACAAAACTGGGTGGCATGACCGGTACGGCAGACACTGAAGCGTATGAATTTCAGTCCATTTACGGCCTGGAAGTCGTGGTTATTCCTACGCACATGCCTATGATCCGCAGGGACCACGACGACCTCGTTTTCCTGAAATCTGAGGCCAAATACCTTGCCATCATTGACGACGTCAAAGATTGTGTCCAGCGCGGACAGCCGGTATTGGTGGGAACCACGTCCATCGAGATTTCCGAGCTGATTTCCGCAATGCTGCGCAAAGAGCATGTCGACCACGAAGTGCTCAATGCCAAGCAGCACGAGCGTGAGGCGCATATCGTGGCCCAGGCGGGCAGCCCGGGGGCGGTGACCATAGCCACCAACATGGCAGGCCGGGGTACGGATATCGTCCTTGGCGGCAGCCTGGCGGTCGAGCTCGAAAAATTGCCCGAAGGCACCGATGCGTCGCAGAAAGAAAAGATCCGGAGCGACTGGAAGCTCAGGCATGAGCAGGTCATCAATGCTGGTGGCTTGCACATTGTTGGCACCGAGCGGCATGAGTCTCGCCGCATCGACAACCAGTTACGCGGTCGTTCCGGGCGCCAGGGCGATCCCGGTTCATCGAGATTTTACCTCTCTCTGGAAGACAGCCTGATGCGCATTTTTGCCTCGGAGCGCATGGCTTCGATGATGCAGCGATTTGGCATGAAGGAAGATGAGGCGATTGAAGCCGGGATGCTGAATCGGGCAATTGAAAATGCCCAACGCAAAGTGGAGGCGCACAACTTTGACGTGCGCAAGCATCTGTTGGATTACGACAATGTGGCTAATGACCAGCGGCGCGTAATCTACCAGCAACGCAACGAGTTGATGGAGGCAGAGGAAATTGCGGATGCCATCCTGGACATGCGCGATAGCGTTTTTGGCGAAGTGATTGACCGCTTCCTGCCACCGGACAGCATCGACGAGCAATGGGACTTGCCTGGGCTTGAAGTGGCGCTTGAAGGAGAGTTTGGCGTACGACTTGAAGTCAGCAAGTGGCTCAAGGATGACGAGCACCTGCATGAGGTCCAGCTCCGCGAGCGCATCATGGAGGGAGTCAAGCAGCATTTCGACCAGAAGGAAACCCAGACCGGACCCACCGTAATGCGGCATTTTGAAAAGGCCTTGATGCTGAACGTGCTCGACCAAAAATGGAAAGACCACCTTGCCAACATGGACTACCTGCGCCAGGGCATAGGGCTGCGTGGTTACGCCCAGAAGCAGCCTATGCAGGAGTACAAACGCGAATCATTTGAGATGTTCACCAAACTGCTGGACAACATCCAGCACGAGGTCATCCGAGTGCTTGCCCGGGTGCAGGTGAAAGCCGAAGCGGATGTGGAGGCGGTCGAAACCCAAAGGCGCACTGATACACCCATGCAGTTCCGGCATGATGCCGCATCGCCATCCGGACAAGCTGAACCTGCACGACCGCCCGAACCGGAAACTTACGTTCGCGAGGGGCGCAAGGTGGGGCGCAATGAGCCATGTCCTTGTGGTTCGGGCAACAAGTACAAACAGTGTCATGGGAAGCTTGCCTGAGGAACCCGGGTACGATTTACCCATGCCGGATGCCGACCGGCCCATCACAGGCGCAGCGCGCCTGCCTTCCATCTATCCTATAACGCCTGCTGGCCCGGTTGATGCCCACTGGTGGCGGAGATTTCAGCATGGGATGGACTGTGGCTATCGCATGGTGCAATTGCGGGTTAAAGGCCTTGCGTTGGAACAATTACGTGAAATTGCCGAACGTGCGGCGGACATCGCGCAGCGGTCCCGCTGTAAACTCATACTGAATGGTCCAACCCACTGGGTTGATGAACTTGGACTTGCTGGCGCACATCTCACTTCCGCGGAACTGATGGCGCAGCAGCAGCGTCCCCTGGCGAAGCGTTTGTTGTTGGGGGCATCTTGTCACAGCCTGGAAGAACTTAAGCACGCCGCAAGCATCGGGGCTGACTGGGCCTGCCTTTCTCCGGTACACAGCACGCGGTCACACCCCGCAAGCGCGCCTTTGGGGCTGCAGACATTTTCCTCCTGGGTGAGGGAAGTCAACCTCCCGGTTTACGGGCTCGGTGGGTTGGGCGAGGGAGATCTGCCAGCCATCCGCGAGGCCGGAGGCCAGGGAGTTGCCGGACTATCGGCGTTCTGGAGATGATGCCGGGGGCGCTGACTGGTCAGGGCTTGCCAGAGTGAGATATTTTTCGTGCAGGGACGCAACCTCCCGATCCAGTTCTGCCAAATTACCCGCGTTTTTGATGACATCATCCGCCAAGTCCAGGCGTTGCTGCCGGCTGGCCTGGGCTGCGAGCATGGCAGTTGCCAGTTCAGTACTGATTTTGTCCCGCGCCACTAAACGCTGCAGCTGGGTCTGTTCGTCAACGTCCACCACCAACACCCGGTCTGACCATTCATAGCGCCCCGATTCTGCCAGCAGTGGTACGACCAAAATGCAGTACTCTGCCGTAACTCCACTCAATTGCAGGTGCACTTCGCTGCCAATGGCAGGGTGCAGGATGCGTTCCAGCTTTCTCTTGCTCAGCGGGTCTGAAAAGATAAGGTCGCGCATGCGGCCGCGGTCCAGTGCGCCCCCCTCATCGAGTATGTCCTTGCCGAATTCAGCCACGATACCAGCCAGCGCGGGCCTGCCTTCCTGAACCACTTCCCGGGCAATGATGTCGGTGTCGATAACGGGCACGCCCAAGCGCGCAAAACGGCTTGAAACAGCAGTCTTACCGGATGCGATGCCGCCCGTGAGGACAACCACAAAAGGACGAATGGGGGTCAGAGTACTATTTCCTCGAGGGGAGCAGGGGTCAGAGTACTATTTCCTCAAATGCTGCGCGCAGAAATCATGGGTATTGGTGGGAAATAGTACTCTGACCCCGGTTGTCCCTAGCCGAACCCGCTGGACTGAGTGTAATACTGCATGATTCTTTCGCCCCAAATCAGGGTGATCCAGCCGGCCGCCGCAATAAACGGCCCGAATGGCATGGGTTTGTCCCGTTGCAAGTGGCCGGTACTCATCAGGATTAAGCCGAACGCTGCGCCTACCACCGATGACATCAGAACCATCAAGGGCAGGAACTGCCATCCCATCCACGCGCCCAGGGCAGCCAGCAGCTTGAAATCCCCATAACCCATGCCCTCTTTGCCAGTGAGTAAACGGAACAGGTGGTAAATGGACCAGAGGATCAGGTAACCAGCAACAGCTCCCATAACGCTTGAGGCCAGGTCGGTATAAAGACCAAAGTAATTGACCAGGATACCGGCCCAGACCAGCGGCAGGGTCATGTTATCGGGCAGTAACTGCGTGTCGGCGTCAATCCCGGTCAAGGCGATCAGGACTGCAGTCAGGAACAAGGCCGCCAAACCCTGGGTGGTCGGCCCGAAATGCCACACGGTCACCACGAACAAGACCGCGGTGGTTAACTCTATGACCGGGTAGCGCCATGAAATGGGGGCTTTGCATGCAGAACACCGTCCGCGCAGGAACAGGAAGCTCAACAGCGGAATGTTCTCGTGGGCTTTTATCCCGTGACCACAATGCGGGCAGTTGGAGCGGGCAAAAACAATACCCGGGGGCGGCTTGTTCGCGCCTGCCGGTAGCTCCAGTAATTCCCTGCACTGACAGTGCCAGTCATGCTCCAACAGCGGTGGCAGGCGCAGGATCACCACATTGAGGAAACTGCCGATCAGGGCGCCCAGAACGAACACCCCTCCGAAGAGGAGGGGTGGGCTGGTGACTATGAGGTCAAGCATCGTGCGGGTTTTTGCAGCCGCTCATATAACCGCCGCCAGTTTGAATATGGGCAGGTACATGGCAATGACCATGGTTCCAACCACGATACCAACGAACACGATAATCGCCGGTTCCAGCAAGCTGCTCAGTGCGTCTACCGCGTTGCTGACTTCTTCTTCGTAGGCCTCAGCCACTTTGACCAGCATGGAATCAAGCGAACCCGCTTCCTCACCGATGGCTGCCATCTGCACTACCATCGGAGGAAACAGGTCGGTTTGCTGCATGGCCAGTTGCAATTGATGACCTACGGATACATCGCCGCGAATTCGTGTCGCCGCTTCATCGTAAATACGGTTGCCAGTTGCCCCGGAAACAATTTGCAGCGCATCCACCAGTGGCACACCCGCGGCAAAGGTAATCGCCAGAGTGCGGCAGAAACGGGCTATGGCCGCTTGTTTCAGAATCTCCCCAATTACTGGAATCTTGAGAGACAAGCGGTCAATCGTGTGGGCAAAGCGCTTTGAACGGTTTTTCGCCATCACCAAACCAACGATGGCTGCGACGAAACCAGCGAGCACATAGACGCCCTGTGCTTGCATAAACTTGGAAGCGTTCACCACCATTTTGGTAAATGCCGGCAAGTCCGCGCCAAACGATTTAAAAATATTCTCAAACTGCGGCACCACGTATATCAGCAGGACGGACGACACGATGATGGCCACAGCAATGACTGCTGCAGGGTAATACAGTGCTTTCTTGATTTTTCCCTTGATGCTCTCAATGCGTTCCTTGTGCGTGGCCACGCTATCGAGAATGGTGTCGAGCACACCGGCGCTTTCGCCCGCCTTCACCAGGTTTACATACAATTCATCGAATTGAACAGGATACTCCGCCAGCGCCTCGTGCAGGGTACCACCCGCTTCAACCTCGCCGCGTATTTTGTCGACAATGGTACGCATGCGCGGATTCCGCTGACCGCTACCGATGATCTGGAATGCAGTCACCAGGGGCACGCCGGATTTCAGCATGGTGGCCAACTGGCGGCTGAAAATCGCCACATCCTTGGCCTTCACGCGGCTGCCAGCGCCGCCGAGCAATGGCTTACTTTTTTTCTTGACCGTGATGGGGTTGATGCCCTGGCGGCGCAATTCGGCGCGCACCAGGTTAGGGCTGACGGCAATTTGCTGCCCTTTTAGCTTGACGCCCCGCTTGTCACGCCCCTGCCAGAGAAATACTGTGGGTTGTACAGTTCCTGTTGCCATAACCTAGTCCTTGGTTACCCGGTTGATTTCAATAAGGTCTGTCACGCCAATCGCCACTTTTTGTCGGGCGGATTCACGTAAGTCCGCAATCCCTTCTTTGCGTGCTTGTTCGGCAATCTTCAAAGCATTGCCTTCTTCCAGGATCATGCGCGCAATGGAATCAGATATCGGCATGACTTCGAAAATACCTGAGCGGCCCCGGTAGCCTTCGTTGCATTCGGAGCAGCCAAACGGTTTGTACAGTTTCACATTATCAACTTCTGCAATGTTAAATCCAGCTTGCAGCAAGGCTTCCCTGGGCATTTCATCTTTTTGCTTGCAACTGTGCAGAGTGCGCACCAGCCGTTGGGCAATGACCAGGTTGACCGCTGAAGTGATGTTGTAGGACGGCACGCCCATGTTCATCAGCCGCGTAATCGACTGGGGTGCATCGTTGGTATGCAAAGTGGAAAGCACCAGGTGGCCTGTCTGCGCCGCCTTGATGGCAATCTCGGCCGTCTCGAGATCACGAATTTCGCCGACCATGATGACGTCCGGATCCTGCCGCAGGAAGGCGCGCAAGGCGCGGGCAAACGTCATACCCTGCTTGGTATTTTGTGCTACCTGGTTAATTCCGGGCACGCGAATTTCCACCGGGTCTTCCACCGTCGAAATGTTGCGCCCTTCTTCATTGAGCAATTGCAGGGCCGTATAAAGCGTAACGGTTTTGCCGCTACCGGTCGGCCCGGTGACCAGGATCATGCCGTAGGGTTTGGACACGGCAAATTCGTACAGCGCACGTTGTTTGTCTTCAAAACCCAGTTGCTGGATGCCCAGTTTGGTGGCCGCCTGGTCAAGGATACGCAGAACTACCTTTTCCCCGAACAGGGTGGGGCAGGTGCTGGCGCGAAAGTCTATGCTCTTGTTGCGTGACAGGTTGAGCTTGATGCGCCCGTCCTGGGGAACACGTCTTTCAGCGATGTCCAGGCCGGCCATAACCTTCAAACGTGAGGACAAACGCCGCGACATCTGGATAGGCGGGGCGGCTACCTGTTTCAGCACGCCATCAAGCCGGTAGCGAATCCGGTATTTCGCTTCGTAGGGCTCGAAGTGGATGTCCGATGCACCTTTGCGAATGGCGTCGAGCAATACCTTGTTGATGAACCGAACCACGGGAGTTTCATCAACTGATGGGTCGCTGGCGTCGTCGGTGAGTTCAACATCCGCCTGCAGGCTCAGGCCTTCCAGGCCTTCCTCCTCATCCAGGTCATCAAACACCGGGTTGGTCGCTTCCATGGCCCGCTGGATTGCCGGCGCCAATTGGTCGGCTGCCACCATGATGGGTTCTACGTGGAAGCCGGAACTGAAAGCAATTTCCTCCAGCACAGCGTGATCGGTAGGGTCTTTCAGGCCGATGAACAGCTGGTTGCCGCGCAAATGCAAGGGCAAGGCCTGGTGTTTCTCGATCAGGGCTTCACTTACCAGGCTGAGAGGGGCCTGGCTCAGGTCGAACGCACGAATATCGATCAGGGGGATGCCGAATTCACTGGCCGCAGCTGAAGCCAGCTTTCCCGCGTCAGCCATGTTCGAGTGAATCAGCCACGACAGCAGGGATTTGTTTTTCTTTGCAGCCTGCACGCAAGCGTCGTCAGCCTGGATAGCGTCGAGAACATTCTCCTCAACCAGACGCCTTGCCAGGCCATTCAGTTTGCTCGTGACCTTAAGCTCCGTATTCATTTCCGGGTCACTCCTTTTCCCCGACAATCATTATACCTGTTTGTCACCAAATGTCTGCAAGTTGTTGTGGCATATGAATAAAGCACCACTGCGGTCGAAATTTTTCTGTGTGTTTGTCCGCAGTCGCATGTCTTTAAGGCGAAACCGGGCGTTGCTTTAGCCGGATAACACCACGCGACCAGTCTACATGGTCCTGAGCGCCGGCAACACATTCCTGCTGTTACAGGTCACTAATTGCGGCACTCCTCGGGAACATGCTGGTTCAACCCGTTAGTGGCACCGTTGAATGCATAACCCACGTTGCTTGAGTGCAAGGCTGGAATGGTGGGGTCTTCAACACAGGTTGAGCTCACTGCAGTTTTGGCCGCGGCCGCGAGATCAAGGGCTTCACCTATCTTGGCTCGAATCAGGTAGTCTGAAAAAGCTGGCAAAGCCAATGTAAGGATGATGGCGATGACGGCGATGACTATTTAGCAAAAAAAACCCCCGGGAACAACCCGGGGGTTTTTGGTAAAGCTAAAACAAAGGTCTTCAGCAAATACTAGCTGCGGCAGGTAGCAGGTACGTGCTGTGGCAGTCCGCCTCCACCGTACGTGCAGTTCCATGAGATGCGTCCGGCGGCATCTGCATAGGCGCCGGTGAGCAGCAGAGTTGGATTGGATCCGCCGGTATTTTGGGTTACTACGGTCACGGTTGGAGCATTGCAATTGGCGCCACCGATCGTCACGCTTGCTACATACTTAGACGCAGCGAAAGCATAGCCGGCTGCCACATTCCCTGGGGTTGTAGTCGGATTGGTTTGACACGTTTCGGAAATGGCAAGCTTAGCCGATGCGGCCACACTCAGGCCTTCACCGACCTTTGCACGGACCGTGTAGTCCTGGTAAGCCGGCAAAGCCAAAGCCAGCAGAATGGCGATGATCGCGATAACAATCATCAGTTCGATCAATGTAAAACCCTTAGCATTCAAACTCTTGGCATTCATGTTCTTCACAATTTTACCCTCCTGGTATGAAAGACGGATTTTATCCCGCCGTTATATTCCCTTTAATCTGGGACGCGGTTAGTTAATGCAAGTTAGATGCCAATATAAAAAACACCCTAAATACAGTTAATTGAAAAACTAAGCTGAGGCCTGACATTCTGTTGCCCGCAAAAAAATGTCACGTTCTGACAATTTATGTCAGAAACTAACGTCCGAAACTAAAAACTGGAATCCGTATTTTGCTGTTCCCGGTACAGGCGGCACACCTTGCCATTCTGCCATAGCCGCGGTATGCCTCTATCCATGAGCGATGTTTGGTCCCAGCGCACAGCGGCGATGGCAAGTTCCTGTCGTGCGAAAGCGAGGAAAGCGATGGAAACGACCAGGGCCAGCGTCAATACGACTGATGCCTTGATACCGGACTGAGGTTTGCCGCCAGGCAGCACTGGCAATAGCCCCAGCAGGCCGCCGCAGACGAGTACTCCAGTTACCTGGCTGGCAGGCATGGTGAGCACACCATCAAGGCAGGCGAGGATTGTTGCCGCCACTACACCGCCGGCGAAACAGGCAGCCAGCGAAACGTTTTGCGCAAAGCCCGCAGTGGGCTTGCGCAAGGCGGATGCCAGCTTGAATAGCAGAAAACCTGCAGCAAACAGTAGCAACAGCAGGGCTGGAACGCCCCATTCGACCATGAACTGCAAGGGGAAATTGTGCGGGTGCCCCGCACGATCAAGCGGCCCGGTGCACGCATAGTTCATCGGACCAATGCCCAGAAGCGGATGAGTTCGTGTTTCATCCAATGTGCCGCGCCACATGGCAAGACGGCCTGAGGAAGTCAACATCCTTTGCCCGGTCAGGGGTTCCGCGAATTGCCCGGTGCTGTCGCCCAGCTCCTGGATGGCTGTGACATTATTCTCGGGCCGTGCTGGCGGTGCTACTGACAAGGGGGACTGGTGCAGTTCTTGTGTAGCGCCAGTGGGGCCGTTCATCAGCTGTTGGTGGCCGACTACAACCAGCGTGTAAATCGCCAGGGCAGCAATCAGCCCCGGCAGTTGCCACGATACCAGAGCTTTGCGGATATCCGGCAAGATGATAGCGGCCGCGAGCAGGGCTCCGGCAATACCTAATGCTGCACCACGTGCCCCGGTAGCAATCACGACGTACCAGCCCAGTGCCAGAGCTGCCACGCAAAAAATCTTTGCCACAGGTTTGGCAGGAAATAACAGGGGCAGCGCAGCAATGACCGGCATGGACCAGGTTTGTACCTGGTTGTAAAAGCGCGGCCAGGAAAAATGCAGCAGGGCGATTCTCGGATGAAATTCCAAGCCGAGAGACAAGGCAGCCAGCACTCCCAGCAGTTCCTGCATGCCAACGGCCAGCGCCACCAGGGCGAGCAATACGACGGCTACCCGGTCAAAGAGCGCGCCCCCTGTTTGGCGGCAGGCTGCCACTGCAAGGATTGCCACCACCCACAAGCCAAGTAGAGCGACTTCGGCCAGCGAGTACAGCAAAGACATGGTCGAAGTCGCATTGTAAGCAGATGACATCACGCCCAGGCCCAGCAACACCAGCGACAGCGTAAGCAACCAGCGGGGAATGCGGCCCAACTGTTGGGCAAACGCCACGCGCAGCGTTTGATTGAACAGTACCATGGCAAAAATCAGCGGAAACAGGCAGAGTTCAAGAATGCGCTTGACGTCAAACTTCCACAGGGTGTCGTGCAGGGTAACGGTCGAGGTCAGCAGCAGGTAGCCACCGAGCAGAACGGCAACGCCCACGCCCAGGCTGCGGGACACGGCAGACGGATGCTTTTCTATAGTTCCCATAAACGTATCCGTCGACAGGGCATTGGTTTCATCGGTGCCAATGGCACTGACCACCCTAATTTAAGCGCACCTCCGCCGTGACTGCATTATAGGGTGCGGACCAGATTCCTTGAGCTTCAAAGCAATTCGATAAATTCGGCGACATCTAAGCGCGCCTGTTTGAGAATGTGTGACAATGTGGACCGCTTGATTGGCCGATGTGCCGGAACAGTGATTTTTATAACTTCTTCCCTGATGTGCTTCTGCATTCTGATATGGCTGCCTCGTTGACGCACAAACACCCAACCATCCCGCTTCAAGGCACCAATGACCTTATCGAACGGGAGGCTCGGAACCTTGCTCATACCGCGATGTCGGTGATCTCGGCGTTAGGGTTGTAGCCCATTTCATCGTCAACCGGCTCCAGGTAAAGCTCAATCGCCTCCCTGATGTTGGTAAGGGCTTCTTCCTTCGAATCTCCTTCGCTTACGCATCCTGGCAAGCTCGGCACATAGGCGGTATATCCACCTTCGTCACTTGGCTCAAGCACCACTCGTAGTTTCATTGCTATCTACCTTCGTCTGTCAGCGTCCGTCATGCCGCAAATTATACGCGCGAGGCCTTTCGAGCTCTAACGTTCGAATTTGGAGCCCTTTTCACTGAAAGGTACTGGGTTTTGCCTGAAACCGTCAGGCGGCGCCGATACCCTATGCTGCCATCGCTGGAGCCCGCTGCACTTTGGGCTTGAAACTCTTCCGGGCTTGCCACAGATCATAACTGGCTTGCTCTGCCAGCCACACATCGGCCCGCCCGCCATTCTCTACGCCTAGCTGTGCGGCGGGTTGTGCATTCTGCTCATGTTTAAATTCCTCTTAGTCAATCCCAAACTTCTTCAGTTTGTAGCGGAAGGAGCGGAAACTGATACCGAGGTTTTCTGCGGCTTTGGTCTTGTTGTAGCGGGCTGCTTTGAGTGCGTCCTCGAGCATCTGCTTTTCAATATCCCCCATGAAAGAGTCCAGCGAGAGGTCGTCGCTTTTGTCCGGGACTCCTACTGCAGGTTCCCTGGGTGTATCCACAACTCCAACATGTTCCAGCATCAGGTCAGCAGGCTGGATGAACTGCCCCTCGCACATGGTGACTGCACGCTGCAGGATGTTGATCAATTCGCGCACGTTGCCAGTGAAGTTGTGATGCTTGAGGGCATCCATGGCGGCTTCGGAGAATTCGGGTGTTTCGCTGGCATCCCACTGCTCGGTGACGTCCTTGAGGAAATGCTTCGCCAACAAAGGGATGTCTTCGATGCGCTCCTTGAGGCTGGGCATATGCAATTCAATGACGTTCAGGCGGAAATAAAGATCGCTACGAAATTTTCCGATTTCAACCAAGGGCTTGAGCGCCTGGTGCGTTGCGCTGAGGATGCGCACGTCCACTTTAACTTCCTCGCGGCCGCCGATCGGCATGACCGCTTTTTCCTGGATTACCCGCAGCAGCTTCACTTGCATGTGCAATGGCAGGTCCGCCACTTCATCCAGCATGAGCGTACCGCCATCGGCTGCCTTGAACAGGCCGTCCTTATCCGCCCCCGCACCGGTGAAACTGCCTTTCTTGTGGCCGAAAAACTCGCTCTCCATCAATTCAGACGGGATGGCGCCGCAGTTTACCGGTACGAAGGGGCCGTCCCTCCTCGGCCCGAGGTCGTGTATGAGCCGGGCCGCCAATTCTTTGCCTGAACCGGATTCACCGCTGAGCAGCACCGGCGCCTGGCTGCGGGCCAGCTTGGCAATCATGGCCTGGCACTGCCGTATGGCTGCAGATTTTCCAATCAGGCGATTGAGTGCATCCGGTAATTCGGGAGTACCCTTGCTATCCGCAGCAGGAGCCTCACCGTCGCCGCCTTTGCCAAGGCGCAGCGCCGTGTTGACCAGATTGCGCAACACAGCCAGGTCGACCGGTTTGGATACGAAATCGAAGGCGCCCAATTTCAATGCGTGGACTGCATCCTCGACTTTGCCATGCGCAGTGATGACCGCGGTAGGAAGTTGTGGGTAGTTTTCAGTAATTTCCCGCACCAGGTCCAGGCCGTTCCCGTCCGGCAAGCGCATGTCGGTCAGGCAAAAGCTGAAATCAGTAGTCATCAGCGCGCGCCTGGCAGCGGCCAGGTCCTCGACCGCTGTTACATTCAGCTCCATGCGGCTCAAAGTGATGTTCAGCAACTCGCGAATGGCTGGCTCATCGTCAATGACAAGTACACGTTTGAGTTCAGCTTTCATCTGGATGGGGTTTCATATGGATTCGGGCCTTCGTTTTGGGGCCAGCCCCATACGAATATGAAAAGCTGTGCCAACTCCCGGGTGGGAGTCTACCGTAAGTTCGCCCTGGTTTGCTTCGCACAGTTGCCGGGCAACGTACAGGCCGAGACCGGAGCCCTCTTTGCGGGTGGTGTAGAACGGCTCGAAAATATCCTGGATGCGCGAAGCGGGAATGCCGGGTCCGTTATCCTCTACCGTAATGACGCAGTAGCCCGCGCTTTCGTCCTTGCGCATTCTCAGCTCTGCTCTGGGCGAGCGTTTGACACTGGCATGGTGAACGGTGTTGTCGAGCAACTTCCACAGGGCTTGATGCAATTGACTCTTGTCGAACACGACATAGGTCTTGCCCACTTCCAGGACGAGATGGAAGTCCAGGTTTTTTGCGGTCTGGGTAGTCTTGAATTCGTCCGCCAGGCCCTTCAAAAATGCATTCAGATCCACCGCTTCCGGTCGCGACTGTTCCTGGCGCGATAACTGCAATATATTTTCCACGATGCCGTTCATGCGTTTGGACTGATCGAGAATGATGTTGGTCAGGCGCATGTCATTCAGGGTAATGCTGGGAGATTCATCCAGTAGTTGAGCTGCGTGGGTGAGAGCCGCCAGGGGATTACGGATCTCGTGGGCAATGCTGCCTGACAGCTTGGCCAGGGAGTTGGCTGAAAGCTCCAGCGCCCGCCGCGATATCACGCTCTCGTCATTAAGGAAAATCAAGGCACCCTGCGATTCCTCACCGGGCATGTTTGCAAATGCCGGGACGACCTGCGCCTGGCTGGTCTCCAGTACAACCGGCTTGATTTCTGCACCGGGCCCGACCCGCCATTTCTCCAGCGCGCGGTCCAGACGCGGGGAAATGTCAGCCAGCAAAAGTTCTCGCACTTTGGGGCTGCCCAACAAGAACCAGGCATATTCATTGATCAACTTGATGCGCCGGTTATGATCGACCGCAATAACGCCAGTGCTCATATTGCGGATGATCACGTCATTGATCGTTGTCAGGTCGGCGATGCGCGTTTCCTGTTTTTCTGCGATCAGGCGATAGTCCCTGGCCCAGAACGCCAACAGGTGGCTCAACAAACAGAAAAGCATCGCGGTGGCGCCGTACAGGCCGGCCCGCAGTATTTCGTCAACCACTGGCCCGGATACAGCAGGCGCCAGGGCAGCCTGGGCCAGCATGGAAATGCTGGCCACCGCGGCAAGGAACAACGCGAGGCGCAGGGTCAGCAACATGCCAGCCAGCGCACTCGCAAAGGCCAGCAGGATTCCTACTCCGCTGCCGAGCCCGCCGAGCACAAACAACAGTGCCGAGAGCCACAGGATGTCTGCCAGCAAAGCGTGCCGTGCAAGGCGGTATGCGCTAGCGTGCGCACGGCGCGCAATGAACAATTCAAACGAAGCCAGCAGCAGGTAACCCAACAGCAGCAGTGCTGCAATGGCTGTGCCGATTGAAGAAAAGGGCTTGTCAGTCAAGCCTGAGGAATTACTTGCCAGCAATAAGAGGGCGACGACCAGGCGGTAGGCGCCAATATACGTGAGGATTCGGCGCGTCAGAGATTCCGGCAACGGGTGAAGGTTGTCCGGGTCTACTGCATTGCGGTCAATTCCTGTCGCAGTCATTCCACTTCCCTGCCAGCGTGGCGTTCCGATCGGGCACGCACGTCAAAAGTATATCATCCGCATGTTCTGTTCATTCCAGTCTTTGTCAGACGGGTGGCAAGGGGTGCAGGCAGCATGAACCCGGAATGCCGTGACCGGGAAAGTGTTGCGGTTTTGATTTAAATTCCAATTCAGGGGAAAATGACGGACTTTGTCGCGGTCCTTGCGGGCTGAGGCTTCAGGTTTAGAGTTGCGTCTTCAAGTTGGGCGTTCAAGTTGGCCTTCAGGTTGGGCCTTCAGGTTTAGGTTTTGGGTTGGGGTTTTGGGTTGGGGTTTTGGGAGCACTAATGAATTTTCATGAATACCAGGCGAAAGCGTTGTTCGCCGACTACGGAATTCCAGTCCCTGCCGGCATCGTTGCCACCACGCCGGCGGAAGCTGTCGCGGCTGCAAAGGCATTGGGTGGTGACATGTGGGTGGTAAAAGCCCAGGTCCATGCAGGCGGACGGGGCAAAGCCGGTGGAGTCAAACTGGCCAAAAACCTGGATGAAGTGCGTGCGGAAGCCAAGCGCATGCTGAACATGAAAATTTCCACCTATCAAACTGGTGGCCTGGCGTTGCCGGTGAACAAGGTCCTGATCGTGGAAGCCAGCGACATTAGCAGTGAAATTTACCTTTCAGCGCTGGTTGACCGGGTTAACCAGTGTGTTACGTTCATGGGTTCGGCGGCCGGGGGCGTGGATATTGAACATGTTGCTGCGACCGAGCCGGAAAAGATCGTAACGGTTCAAGTGGACAACACGGCAGGATTGCAAGCGTTCCAGGCGCGCCAGATGGGATTTGGCATGGGCCTGTCGGCAAAGCAGGTGCAGCAGTTGAGCAAGATCATGTCCGGGATGTATCGCCTGTTCCGGGACAAGGATCTTACCCTGATCGAAGTCAACCCCCTGGTTATAGACGGCAAGGGTGACCTGCTGGCATTGGACGCCAAGATAAACATGGATGATAACGCGCAGTTCCGGCATCCCGAACTGGCTGCCATGCGGGATGAAGCACAGGAGGATCCTACTGAAGTTGCCGCGAGCCGTCACGATCTTAACTACGTAACCCTCGACGGCAATATAGCCTGCATGGTCAATGGCGCGGGGCTGGCCATGGCCACCATGGATGTAATCAAACTCAACGGGGGTGAACCCGCCAATTTCCTGGATGTGGGTGGCGGCTCAAACGCAGCTCGCGTGCGCGAAGCATTCAAGCTGATCCTGTCCAGTGACCGCGTTGAAGCCATACTGGTCAATATTTTTGGCGGAATCGTGCGCTGTGATGAGATTGCCGAAGGTATCATCGCTGCGGTTGACGAGGTGGGCGTTACCGTACCCGTCGTCGTCAGGCTGGAAGGAACCAACGTGGAGAAAGGCCGCAAAATGCTTGCAGAAAGCAAATTCAAGATTATTTCCGCCACTGACCTGAACGATGCAGCAACCAAGGTTGTAGCTGCAACGCGCAAGGCTGTTGCAGCCAAGAGGGGGCAATAGCATGAGTGTATTGGTTAACCGCGATACCCGCGTCATTTGCCAGGGATTCACTGGCAACCAGGGAACTTTCCACTCGCAGCAGGCGCTGGATTACGGCACGCGCCTGGTGGGTGGCGTGACGCCCGGCAAGGGTGGGCAGCAACACCTGGGCCTGCCCGTGTTTGACACGGTGCGGGATGCAGTGCATGCCAGCGGCGCTGAAGCGAGCGTAATCTATGTGCCACCACCGTTTGCGGCCGATGCGATTCTTGAGGCTGCGGATGCCGGCATTAAAGTAATTGTGGCCATTACCGAGGGCATCCCGGTCCAGGACATGATGGTGGTCAAAGCCGCCCTGAAGAACAAGCCAGGCACATGGTTGATTGGGCCCAATTGCCCCGGCATCATTACTCCAGGGGAGTGCAAGATTGGCATCATGCCCGGACAGATTCACAGCAAAGGCAGGGTAGGCGTGGTTTCCCGTTCGGGTACCCTCACCTATGAGGCTGTTTATCAAACCACCCTAGCCGGCCTGGGTCAGTCGACCTGTATTGGAATCGGCGGGGACCCTATCCAGGGAATGAACTTCATTGACGTACTGCGCTTGTTCCAGGAAGACGAAGATACCGACGGTATAATCATGGTCGGGGAAATTGGCGGTTCGGCTGAAGAGGACGCAGCGAATTTTATTGCCAAGCACGTGACCAAACCAGTAGTTGCTTATATTGCCGGCGTGACTGCACCTGCGGGCAAGCGCATGGGCCATGCCGGCGCCATCATAGCCGGGGGCAAGGGCACAGCGGATGAAAAGTTCGCCGCCCTGGAAGCTGCCGGCGTGGTAACCGTTCGTTCGCCGGCTGACCTGGGTAATGCAATCTCCAGGCGGCTCTGCGCCTGAACTGCAGGAGTCAATGCCAGGCACCATGATCCGGCTGGCACTTGCGCAACACAATTTCCTGGTTGGCGATATCACCGGCAACCTGGATAAAGCGATGGCCCTGGTGCGCCAGGCCCGTGCAGCACAGGCAGATCTGTTGCTTTTCCCCGAGCTTGCGCTGACCGGCTATCCGCCCGAAGACCTGCTGCTACGCCCCGGGTTCATGCGCACTGCGGAGCAGGCGCTGCACACCCTGGTTGCATCCGTCCAGGATATCGATGTGATCATCGGTCATCCACGGCTGCACGATGGCCAACGCTTTAACTCGGTAAGCTGGATTCGAAACCAGCAAATCATCGGCCGTTACGACAAGCAGCTCCTGCCAAATTACGCAGTGTTCGATGAACGCCGCTATTTTACCCAAGGCGCCCTGCCGCTGGTGATTGAACTCAAGGGCTGTAAATTCGGAGTGATCATTTGCGAGGACCTGTGGGGGCTGGAACCGGCCCGCCAGGCCCGCGCTGCGGGTGCGGAGTTGCTGCTTGTTCCAAACGCTTCCCCTTACGACGGGGACAAACTCGCGGCCCGCGTAGCGGCGCTAGCCGCCAATCACGCAGAGCACGGTTTGCCGGTGGTGTATTGTAATCACGTGGGCGGCCAGGACGAACTTGTTTTCGATGGCCGCAGCATGCTGATGAGCCGTGATGGGGAGCTATCGGATCCCGGACCCTTGTGCGATGAAGCTTTGCTGCTGGCGGAGTTCCAACCCGCTGGCGGGCGGCTCGCAGCAGTGGGCTGGCCGGCTCCACCGGCGGATGCACAGGAGGAAGTGTATCGTGTGCTTACCTGCGGCCTGGCTGATTACGTGCGCAAGAACGGTTTCAGCGATGTGGTATTCGGGCTCTCGGGCGGAATTGATTCGGCACTCCTGCTGGCCATTTCAGTGGATGCCCTGGGCGCAAACCACGTGCACACCGTCATGATGCCCTCCAGGCACACATCGGGACTGAGTATAGAGCTGGCGCAAGAGCAGGCGGTGAGGCTGGGCGTGGACCACCGCTGCATCAGCATCGAGCCGGCATTTGAGGCCATGAACCTGCTGCTGGGCCCATCGTTTGCCGGGATGGCAGCAGACGTCACTGAAGAAAATCTGCAAGCGCGTATACGCGGCAACCTGGTCATGGCTCTGTCCAACAAGTTTGGCTGGCTGCCCCTTACCACCGGCAATAAAAGCGAACTCGCTGTAGGCTACTGCACGATTTACGGTGACATGTGCGGTGGTTACGCTCCCTTGCTGGATTGTTTCAAGACGCGGGTTTATCAGTTGGCGAATTTTCGCAATAGCCAGGGCGCATGTATTCCGGCGGGCGTCATCAGCCGGCCCCCTTCTGCCGAGCTGCGACCCGGGCAAACAGACCAGGACTCCCTTCCGCCCTACGATATTCTCGACCGGGTTTTACATCTCTATGTAGAGCGGGATTGGTCGATTGCCAAAATTTGCGCAGAAGGATTCGACGAAGCCATGGTGCGGCGGGTTGCCAGGCTGGTCTTGCTGAATGAATACAAACGCCGCCAGGGTCCACCGGGTGCACGCATCACCGACCGGGCATTCGGCCGGGACCGGCGTTATCCGATCACTTCGGGATGGCGGGAATACAGCTGGAAGGAAAGAAACTAAGGAAACTCTGGATTAGTCAGAGTTTCCCTAAGTCTGCAGTTCCAGCAGGGGCTTGTCGTATCAGTCGAAGGGCCACAGCCAGTCGAGCCAGTCACGTTTCTTTTTCTGACCTAATACGTAGTAATTATCGGGGTAATTGAGTGTAAGCACCTGCATGGTACTGTCAGCCAATTCAGTCAGGCTAAGCTCGGTATACGCCTGGTGCAACATGACCAGTGCTGCCTCGTTTTCCGGCGTGTTGGGGTAGGTCTCAAGCGCGAATCGAGCCCTGTTTGCTGCAGCGATATAAGCTTTGTAGCCCATGTAGAACTCGGCCACGCCTATTTCGTAGGCAGCAAGATTATTCCTCAGGTATACCATGCGCTGACGTGCATCGGGCACGTAGCGGCTATCGGGAAAACGTCGCAGCAGTTCACTGAAATCGACAAAAGCATCGCGCAGTTTGGTCTGGTCGCGGTCGCGCACGCGGTTGGGCATGAGGCGTTCCAAAAAGCCAAGGTTTTCCTCGTAGTTCACCAGACCCTTGAGATAGAAAGCGTAATCAACATTCGGGTGCGTGGGATAGGTGCGAATGAAACGGTTCAGGGTCGACAGGGCATTTTGCCCTTCATGGGCCTTGAAATAGGCGTACGAAAGATCCAGCATGGACTGCTCGGTATAACGACCGAATGGATAACGGGTTTGCAAATGCTTGTAACTGCGTATGGCCCGGTCCCAGGACTTGTTATCCAAAGACAGCTTGGCATCGGCATACAGGTCAGCAGCGGATCGGTCATCGTCAAATTCCACGTCTTTGCGACAGCCTGAGGCCAGCAACATCACGCCAGCGAGGACCAGGGCGAACAAGCGCAAGGCGCGGAAATCAAAAAAATGACTGGAACGGAACGTCATAGGAAAACCAAGCGATCGGAGGACGCTGCATGATAACCGAATCGGGAGGCATGAAACAGTCTCTGAGCCCGCATGAACCATCCCCTGACAGGATCAGGCACAAAGCCATAGCTTCGCCCGGCCAGGCAGGTTCCAGGCTGGACCAGGTTGCAAGCATCTTGTTTGCCGACTATTCCCGGGCAAGGCTGCAAAAATGGATACGCAGCGGCGAGCTGACGGTGAACGGGAGTGGCGCCAAGGCAACCTACAAAATTGCCGGAAACGAGGTCTTGATCATTGATGCTGAAACCGAGCTCGATGATTCGGTGCTGCCGCAAGCGATAGGCCTGGACGTGATCCATGCCGACCAAGACCTGCTGATCATCAACAAGCCGGTAGGGCTGGTGGTGCATCCGGCAGCAGGCAACCGTGATGGCACTTTGCAGAATGCCTTGTTGCATTTTGACCCGGGCCTTGCAGCTCTGCCCCGGTCGGGCATTGTGCACCGCCTCGACAAAGACACCAGCGGGGTGATGGTGGTAGCCCGGTCACTGCGCGCACATACCAGCCTGGTAAACCAGTTGCAAACCCGCAGCATGAGCCGGGTATACGAGACCATATGCCTGGGTGAGATGCGCGGGGTCGCGCGTGTGGATGAACCGATAGGCCGTCACCCCCGCGATCGTAAACGTATGGCGGTGGTCGCTTCGGGCCGCCCGTCGGTCACTCACTTTCGCATCCTGCAAGCTTTCAAAGGCTTGACTCATCTTGAAGTTTCATTGGAAACCGGCCGCACCCACCAGATTCGCGTACACCTTGCGCATCTTGGATACCCGGTAGTTGGCGACACGGTATACGGGCGCAATCTGCGTGCGGTAAAAGGCATGAACGCGGAACTGATTGAAGCAGTACGGCAATTTTCCCGGCAGGCCTTGCATGCCCGCAGCTTGAAGCTGCAACACCCGGCAGACGGAAAGGAGCTTGAGTTTCACGCACCCTTGCCCGCGGACATGCAGAACCTGCTCAGCGTATTACGGCAAACAGCCCGACAAACAACACTTTGAACACGAATTGGATCACACCCCAGTGGAACGCACCGGCCAGAGTCAGGGCACTTTGTACGACGCGCAGCGGCGGTTTCAGTGCAGGGCCCTGGAGCAGTATGAACCTCGGCGCATCCACGGGTGATGAAGCCGGCGCCGTGCTCAGCAATCGCGCGCTGTTGCGCAGCCAGCTACCCGCTGATCCGCTGTGGTTGCGTCAGGTGCACGGTACAGGGGTTTTTTGCCACCCGGCCACCGACACTGCCGCGCCCACGTCGGCATTGGCATCGGCAGAAATCGTAGCAGACGCCCAGTTGGCCACCCGGCAAGGACAGGTATGCGCCATATTGAGTGCAGATTGCCTGCCGGTATTACTGTGCAATCGTGAGGGTACTCGAGTGGCAGCAGCCCATGCGGGCTGGCGTGGACTCGCTGCCGGCGTGATCGAGCAGACTGTGCAGTCACTGGCCTGCCCGCCGCAGACATTAATGGCATGGCTGGGTCCAGCCATCGGACCAGAGGCTTTCGTGGTTGGTGATGAAGTGCGCGCGGCGTTCGTATCGGGCAATGCGGAGGCGGGCAGCGCTTTTGTCGTGCATGGGGAACGCTGGTTATGCGACCTCTACGCCCTGGCCCGGCAGCGACTGACGAAGCTTGGTGTAAACGAGATCCGTGGCGGAGGGTACTGCACTTTCACTGAGCAGGAGCGTTTTTTCTCCTACCGGCGTGACCAGGTTACCGGTCGCATGGCCACCCTGATCTGGCTGGAATCCTGAACCCATTCTTTTTGTTTCCTGGCGCCACGGAGCCAGGGCCAGTGCGCCAGGACCGATGTTTTAGGGCATTCGTGACTGCTCCAGCGCCTTGAGTTTCTCCATCTCCCCCAGTTGCGCGTAATAGGCCTGCAAGGCGGAGATAAGTTCGGGATTCCCCGGGTGTTTGAGCAGGGACTTTTCCAGCTCGGTCACGGCTTGGTGTTTCTGGCCCGTTTCGTAGAGCGCCACGGCGTAAACATAGTCATAGCGGCTGTTGGCCGGGTCGAGTTCCGCAGAAACCTTAAGGTAGGGAATGGCCTCGGCCAGTTCATGCTGGCGCACTTTCAGCAGGCCCATTGCGTGCTGTGCGGGCGCCGAGCCTGGCGCAATTTCAATTGCTGACTGCAGCAGTTTGCCGGCCTCGTTGTCCAGCCCTTGTGTGCGGTACAGGTCGGCAAGATTGATAATGGCGGGAACAAAAGCCGGCGAGAGCTTCAAGGCCTGGCGGTAGGCCCGTTCGGCTTCTTCCGGCTGACCGGCCAATGACATGTAGCTTCCGAGGTTCAGCATCGATTCGGGCATGTCCGCGTTGACCTTCAACGCATCCAGGTATTCCTTGCGCAAGGCAATCAATTCACCCTGTCCGTTGGCCGATACGCGGTCCGGCGACATATCCGCTAATACCCGGGCCACTTCCATGCGCACGGATTTGCTGGGGTCGCTGATCAGGGGCTGCAACAAGGCATAACGGTTGGTTGTTGGCAGTTGCTCCAACGCCCGGACGGCGGCACCGCGGACCAGCGGGTCCGGATCGGCCAGTTGTAACTGGATCATCGCCAGCGCCTCTTGCGACGGGAAGCGTGTGGATTCCAATACGGCCGTGGCACGCAGAATGGCTGGCTTGCCAGGGTCATTGGTCAGTTCGATCAGGCCGGGCAGGGCAACTGCCTGGTCCTGCCACGCCGCAGTCATGATCCGCGCCTGTGGAATTTTTGAGCCTGGAATTTTTGAGCCAGCATGCGGATTCCAGCCCGCGACTGCCTTGGCCGCCCAGGCTGCATCCCGGTCCTCATGGCAGCGGTTGCAGGCATTGGGAATTCCCATCTCGACCGTGAGGGCCGGCTCCGGAATGCGGAAACTGTGGTCATGCCTGAGGTCCACTCCCATATAGGTCGTGCCGGGCATGTGGCAGTTCACGCAAGCCGCGCCCGTGCTGGCGACGGGGTGGTGGTGGTGTTCCGGCCGATCGTAGCTGGCGGCCTGGTGGCACTGTGAGCACAGCGCATTTCCTTCGGCCAACAACTTACCGCTATGTGGTTCATGGCAATTGGTACAGGCCACGCCTTCCGCGTGCATTTTGCTCTGCAGGAACGAGCCGTAGTCGTACACTTCCTCGCGGACCTGGCCATCGGCAAAATACATGTCCTGTTCCAGCAGGCGCAGTTGAAAAAGATCGCTGAAAGGCTTGCCCGCGTGGTCTTCGGACATCTCAACGCGACGCGAATGGCAGGCCGCGCAGACGCCCAACTGGCTCTCCGCGTTGCCGTCGTCCTGCCGGCGCAAGGTGGTCTTGTCACCCTCTTTGGCCCATACCCCTTTGCCTGCCACCACGTTGCTGAAACCGGGATCAGCCTGCGTGCGTTCACTTGCTGCCCAGCTGGCATGTGCCGCACCCGGTCCATGGCAGGCCTCGCATCCGACGTTGATTTCAGCCCAGTGCGTGGCGTAGGAATTGGTGGCCGGTGTGTAATTTTTCTTCAGTTCAGTTGAATGGCAGGCAGCGCAACGGCTATTCCAGTTTTGAAAGCTTCCGGTCCAGTGCAGTATGTCTTTATGGGTGATGGCTTCGTTGGGATACAGGTGGTACCAGCGCTGGCCCCCCTCTGTTTTCGGGCGACTGTCCCAGGAAATTCCCAGTGTCTGGAAGCGCCCATCCGGAAAACCCACCAGGTATTGTTGCAAGGGATAGAACCCGAAAATATAGGCAATCTCGAATTCCTGCATTGTGCCTTGCGCATTATCAGTTTCCGCAAAGAACTTGCCGTCACGGCGATAGAATCGATGCGTGTTTCCGGCATACGTGAAGCTCGCATTGTTGAAATCACCAACGACTGTCTCTTTGGTGGCGGGCAACATGGCCTGGTAGTGATCCGAACTGCGCCAGTTGGCCCAGGCAGTTGCATGGCAGCCTTTGCAGGATTCGCTGCCGACATAGGCAGAATCCGCAGCCATTGCGGCAGACTGATGGGAAGTGGCCAGTATAAGCAGACAGACCAGCGTCAGCCCTGCAAGCCAAGCGTGCGCGGCGCTGTTCATGGTTAAGCTCTCAGGCTTTGCAGCGTCTCGCACAAGATTGTGGTTTCCTGCTCGCTGGTGCTGTGGGAAAAAACGAAACGGACCAGGTCAGAGCGACCGGGCCATTCCAGGAACTGGATTCCCGCCGCACTCAGGGCGGCAAAACCCGCAGCGGACCAGCACACGAACACTTCGTTGGCATCGGGCATGAATTCAAGTTTTGCGTGTGAGTGCGCCCGTACCGCGGCGGCGAACTGCGCAGCCTGGCGATTGGCGTGTCCGGCCAGTTTTAACCAGCGCTCATCCTTGATATAAGCCAATAATTGTGCGGATATAAAACGCATTTTGCTCAGTAAATGCCCGGATCGTTTACGCAAGCGCTCGGCGCGTTCCAGCCACTGGGATTCACCGAAAAACAGCAATGCTTCTGCGGCCAGGCAGCCATTTTTGCTGGCGCCGAAGGACAGCATCTGTATCCCGGCCTGCCAGGTGATGGCAGCCGGTGAGCACCCCAGCGCGGCGACCGCATTGGCGAAACGGGCGCCGTCCATGTGCCGCACCATGTTGAATTCTCTTGCTACTTCACACAGTGCAGCGACCTCATCAGGCTGGTACACGGTGCCGGCTTCGGTGCACTGAGTCAGGCTGAGCGCGCTGGCAAGATAGCTGTGTACTCCATGTCCATCGTTACTCTTGATGGATGCGCGCAGGTCAGTTGTAGCCAATTTTCCGTTGGTACCGGCAATACCCACCAGGCGCAATCCATTACCAAAAAATTCTGGCGCACCGCCTTCGTCCTGCAGAATATGTGCGCCATGATGGCAGTAAACGGAGCCCCAGGGAGGCGTGACAGTTGCAAGAGCAATGCTGTTGACGGCGGTGCCCGTGGAGAGGGGAACGACGGTAGTGCTAATGCCGAAGAGCTCGGAGAACGCTGCATTCAGCTGCCCGCTCCATCGATCTTCCGCATAAGACCAGGCAGTGCCCTGGTTGGCTTCCACTACCGCCGCCAGAATTTCGGGTGCGGCCGGTGATTCATTATCGCTTCTGAAGTTCAGTTCCATGCGGATCCAGGATGCGGCAAAAAAGGGGATTATAGGTATTCGGCCTTGCCTTGTCCGCAAAACCGTTGCAGCTGGCCATCGGGGCAGAAACTGGCAGCAGGTAGCTGGCGCTGTGATAATGCGCCCCTTATGCAGCAAGGCATACTCATAGAACAGATCGCCGCCAGGGTGGAGCTTGCCTCCGCGGTTGATGCTGCCTGGTGTCAGCAACAATTGCGCAAACTGCAGCAGCGACTCGCCCAAGACAAGCCGGTTGGTCGCGAGTTACAGGGTATCTTCGACCGTGTTGATGCTTCGGCGCAAAAAGTGGCTGAACGAAAATCGACTGCGCCCAAACCGGCTTACGACCCGGCATTACCCATCACAGCGCACCGGGAGGAGATCCTGCGTGCAGTCTCCGATCACCCCATCGTGATCATTGCCGGTGAAACAGGGTCTGGCAAGACCACGCAGCTGCCCAAGCTCTGCCTTGAGGCCGGTTTTGGTTCGCGCGGGCAGATTGGCTGCACCCAACCACGGCGCATTGCGGCCAGTGCCATGGCGCAACGCGTTGCCGAGGAATTGCATTCTGAGATTGGGCAGGTAGTGGGCTACCAGGTGCGCTTTCGGGACAGGTCCGGCCCCGAGTGCAGGATCAAATTCATGACTGATGGAATCCTGCTGGCTGAAACCCTGCACGATCCCGATCTGGCAGCCTATGACGCCATCATCATTGACGAGGCGCATGAGCGCAGCCTGAATATCGACTTCCTGCTGGGTTATTTGAAGCTGCTGGTTGCCCGCCGGCCGGAGCTGAGAGTAGTCATTACTTCGGCGACCATAGACACGGAAAAATTTTCCCGGCATTTCAATGCTGCGCCCGTGATCGAAATTTCGGGCAGGGGCTATCCCGTGGAGCTGATTTATCAGCCTCTTGATGCTGTTGAGGCAGAAACAGATTCGACTGATCGGGACCTGTACCAGGGCATCGCCGACGCCGTGCGCAAGCTGGGCAAGCTTGATGCCCACGGGGATATTCTGGTTTTTCTCAGCGGCGAGCGGGAAATACGCGAGGCCGGGGATTTTCTTGGCAAGCAACGACTGGCGCATACCGAGATATTGCCGCTATACGCGCGGCTGTCCGCGTCAGAACAACAACGGGTTTTTCACCCTGGCCCGCAGCGCAGGATTATTCTCAGCACCAACGTGGCGGAAACTTCCCTGACTGTGCCCCGCATCCGTTTCGTAGTGGACAGTGGCATGGTGCGCATGAGTCGCTATGCCCACCGCAGCCGCATTCAACGTCTGCCCATCGAGCCGGTTGCCAAAGCCAGTGCCAATCAGCGCATGGGGCGGTGCGGCCGGCTGGGTCCCGGCACCTGCGTGCGCCTGTACAGCGAAGAGGATTTTCTGGGGAGGCCGGACTTCACCGAGCCTGAAATCCTGCGCACGTCGCTGGGTTCCGTGATTTTGCGCATGCTGGTCATGGGACTGGGTGTCGTGGAAGAGTTTCCGTTCATTGATTCCCCTGCACCGCGCATGATTAATGACGCCTACAGCCTGCTGCTGGAACTGGGCGCCATTGACCCGGAGCGCAAGCCAACGGAACTCGGCCGACAGCTGGATGCGTGGCCGGTAGACGTGCGCCTGGCCCGCATGCTGGTGGCAGGCGATCAACTGTCTTGTCTCGAGGACGTGCTGGTACTTGCTTCTGCCTTGAGCATCCAGGACCCGCGGGAACGACCTCTGCTCGCGCAACAGCAGGCAGACCAGTCGCACCAGCGTTTTCGCGATGAGAAAAGTGATTTTGCCTCCTTGCTGCGACTGTGGGATTACCTGCGCGGCCAGCGGCACACGGTATCGGGCAACCAGTTTCGTAAGCTGTGTTCACGTGAGTTCCTTAGCTGGCAACGCGTGCTGGAGTGGTTTGACCTGTATCAGCAGTTGCGCGATCAGGCGCGCGAATCGGGCTTGCGCCTGAGCGGGAAGCATGGGGACTACGCCCAGGTGCACCAGGCACTGTTGACCGGGCTGTTGAGCCATGTTGGGCACAAACATGTGGAGGACAAGAGCTACCAGGGCGCGCGTTCCCTTACGTTTCATATTTTCCCGGGCTCCGGGCTGTTCGGGCACACGCCGAAATGGTTAATGGCGGCGGAAATTGTCGAGACGACCAGGCCCTGGGCACGGATCAATGCAGAAATTCAACCCGAATGGATCGAACGCCAGGGTGCACATTTATTGAAGCACCATTACATGGACCCACATTGGTCACGCAAACGCGGCACAGTTATGGCGTGGGAACAGGTCAGCCTGTTCGGCCTGGTGGTTGTGGAACGGCGCAGGTTGCAGTATGGCCGCATCGACCCGGTCGAATCGCGGCGCATTTTTATCCTTGAAGCCCTGGTGCGGGGTGAACTGGACACGCGTGCTGCGTTCCTGCCGCACAATCAGAAAATCCGTGAAGAAGTTGAGTTGCTGGAGCACAAGCGCCGCCGGCACGATGTCCTGACTGACGAACACAATGTGTTCGAGTTCTTCGATGCCCGTATCCCGCAGGATGTGCATGGCAGCGCTGGCTTTGAGAAATGGCTGCGGCAATTGGGTGAAGAGGGGCGCAAGAGCCTGTACCTGGGTCATGATGTGCTGATGCGTGAAGGCGCGGCTGTGGCGCCGGAGGACCTCTTCCCGGATGTGCTCAGGGTGGATGACAAGCCTCTGCAACTGGTTTACCACTTTGAACCCGGTCACCTCGCTGACGGGGTAACGGTTCGGGTACCTCTGCAGCGGCTCAATACCCTGGACTCAAGCCAACTGCAGTGGCTGGTGCCGGGCTTGTTGCGCGAGAAACTCACCGCTTTGATCCGGGCCCTACCCAAGCCCATGCGGCGTGTATTAACTCCGGTTCCGGTATTTGCCGAGGCGTTGCATGGGGCCCTGCATGAGTCACTGCAGGAAGAGCAGCGAGCACATAAAAATCAACCCTTGCTGCAGGCTTGTGCTGCCAAACTCTCGCGCATGACCGGTGTCACCTTCGAGGCCAGCCATCTGGACGAAGCGGCTTTGCCGGCGCATTTACGCATGCGCATCCAGGTCGTGGACGACATGGGTAATGAAATCGCCCAAGGGCGGTCTTTGGAAGAGCTGCAATTCCGACTGGGGCACGAAGCCCAGCGGAAATTCATGGATGAGCAGGGCGCCGGGTTCAATCGCGATGGCCTGACTGCGTGGGAAGTGGGCAGCCTGCCGGAACGCGTTATAAGCGCGGGAGGCCAGCCAGCCTATCCCGCCCTGGTCGATCAGAATGACTGTGTGGGTCTGCGGCTTTTCGATACGCCCGAAGAAGCAGCCACAGCCCATACCGATGGGGTGCTGCGCCTGTGTGCGCTTGCGCTGACGGACAAAATCTCCTGGCTGCGCAAACACCATGGCCTGTCGCGTGCAAGTCTGATGGCATGGAGTCCGCTGGGTTTGGCGGAAGAGTTGATCGATGACCTGCTGACCAGCAGTCTGCAGCACGCGTGTGGTGACTGCGCATCGATTCGCAGTGAGCAGGCATTTGCTGAGCGGCAGGGTCGTTTGCGCAGCGTGTTGGGTGCAGAATGTACTGCACAGGCCGCTCTGCTGGACCTGGTGCTGCCGGTGTACAGCCGGGTGGGTGCGGTTTTGCAGGGACCGCTTGCCGGAAAGTATCCCGGCGCGCTGGAGGATGTGCGTGGACAGATGAAGGATCTGGTCTACCAAGGGTTTTTGCCGCAACTGCTGGCGGGGAGACTGCAGCACTACCCGCGGTACTTTGCAGCAATCGAAGAGCGTTTGCGTGCCCTGCAGGAAAATCCCAAGCGTGACGCAGAGCGTATGCGCCTGGTGCAGCCCTGGTGGGAGCGTTACCTGCACAGGCTGCACAGCAACGCCGGCTATGACCTGGCGCTCGATGAGTATCGCTGGCTGCTTGAGGAATACCGTGTATCGCTGTTTGCCCAGCGCCTCGGTACTGCCGCAAAGGTGTCTGAAAAACGGCTGGCAGCGGCGTGGCAGAATGTTCTGGCATGACTTGTGGGAATGATTCATGGGACTGATTCATGGTGATTAGAGAACAAGCCAAAATCGATCCTGCTCACGCTTTGCAAAAATGGGCAGAGGACTATCGTGCGTCGGTAGGGCCTGCTGCCGAGAGCTGTATTGAACTGCTGCAGGAATTGCAAAAGCCCAAGGTGCTGGGGGCCGGGGGGCAGGAGCAGCTGCTTGAGCTCCTAACGATCCTGAGTTCCCTGTCGCCGGACCCGATCACAGTGAGTTGTGCCATGGTGCTGGCTGCTGAACAGTCCGGCGGGAATCTCTCTGAATTACGTCCGCGCTTGCGTCCGGCAACCGTGCTTCAGCTCAACGACCTGAACCAGCTCAGGCATTTTGCTGCCGGGCAGGACCGCAGCGCGACCGGGCGCAATGCCGAAGGCTTGCGTCGCTTGCTGCTGGCGCTGGTTAAAGACGTGCGCGTGGTATTGGTGGACCTTGCCTGGCAACTGGTGTTGCTGCGCCGGGCGAAGGCGGGCAGCGACATGGCACTGCAACTGGCCAGGGAAACGGCCTTGATCCATGCACCCCTGGCCAACCGTCTCGGTGTGTGGCAACTCAAGTGGCAACTGGAAGACCTGGCATTCCTCTTCCAGGAGCCGGAGCAGTACCAGAAGATTGCCCGACTGGTTGTCGAACGTCGCGAGGAGCGTGAAGAATTCATATCCGGCTTCATGCAGAAGCTTGTGTCAGAGCTTGCTGCTGCCGGCATTCCCGCCATCGTCAAGGGCCGCCCCAAACACATCTACAGCATCTGGAAAAAAATGCAGAATAAGGGCATGGATTTCCACGAGCTGTTCGACGTCCGCGCAGTGCGGGTGTTGGTGGAAGACATGCCCAGTTGTTACAGCGTGCTGGGCCTGGTGCACACCCTGTGGCAACCCATACCCGGCGAATTTGATGACTACATCACCACGCCCAAGGGTAATAACTACCAGTCCTTGCACACGGCTGTTTCCGACTCTGAAGGCAAAGCCGTGGAAGTTCAGATACGGACCCGGCAGATGAACGAGCACGCAGAATTGGGTGTGGCTGCACACTGGCGCTACAAGGAAGGTGGGCCGCATGACCCTGCTTTCGAAAAGAAAATCGCGGTCATGCGCCAGCTGCTCGAGACCGGCGATGACGAACTTGACGATGAAAGCCTGCTGGAAAGTTTCCGTTCGGCCACCAGCGAAGAGCGTGTCTACGTGCTGACGCCACGCGGTGAGGTAGTAGACCTTGCTGCCGGGGCCACTGTGCTGGATTTTGCCTACCAGGTGCATACCGAAGTCGGGCACCGTTGCCGGGGTGCAAAGGTGAACGGCCGTATCGTGCCGCTCACGCAAGTGGTGCATACCGGCGAGCGGGTGGAGATATTGACGGCAAAGCATCCCTCGCCCAGCCGCGACTGGTTGAATCCGCGGCTGGGATATATCCATGGTGCCCGTGCCCGCAGCAAGGTACGTCAGTGGTTCAAGAAAGAAAGTCATGACGACAACCTGCGCGCCGGCCGGGAGGCAACTGAAAGCGAAGCAAAACGCATGGGCCTCGTCATTGCGGAACTGGCGCCGAATCTTTCGGCAGTGGTCAAACGCTATGGCCTTGCGACTGCAGATGATTTGTACGTCGCAGTGGGTAGCGGTGATCTTACCGTTGGCCAGGTGGTCAGTGCGCTGGCGCGATTGCTTGCCGAGCAGGCCAAACCCCAAATTGAGGACCTGCTGAGTAAAACCCCGGTACGACAGCGCAGCCAGCCAGGTCCGGGCCGCGATGACCTCACCATTGAGGGAGTCGGCAACCTCGTCACCGCCATTGCCAAATGCTGTCAGCCGGTGCCCGGAGATCCCGTGGCAGGCTATGTCACGCGCGGCAGAGGAGTGAGCATCCACCGCGAGGACTGTCGCCAGGTATTGCGTTGGCGGCGGGAAAATAACCCGCGTTTGTTGCAGGTGCGTTGGGGGGCAAGGCCGCAGACTACGTATTCCGTCAGCGTTTGGGTGCGAGCCTTCAACCGACGCGACCTGATCCGGGACATCTCCAGCGTTTTGTCGGCGTCGGATAGCATGGTGAGCGATATCAGCAGCCGGCTGGATGAAGCCAGTGACGAAGTGACCATCCGGCTCAAACTGCGCGTGCGGGATTATGATCAGTTAAGCGTTTTGCTGAGCCGGCTGGGCAGTGTGCCCAATGTGCTGGAAGCGAGGCGCATGCAGGAGAGCAGCACAGCGGCGGATTAGCTGATTGCCGGTGCATTGCGGGTGCCTGCTGCTGTCTTGCTCGTGTTCGGCCTCTGCTCTAAGGAAGCACTGAATAATTCGGAGTTTCCCTAAATCCCGGTGTTCAAACAGCAGGCTTGGTCAGTTCGCTCAACACCAGGGCAAGGTTTTCCCGCGCCCGTTCAATGGAAAAATGCGCACGGACGTTTTCCAGGCCGGCGGTGGAGAGCCGGTCCCACAGGGGTTCGTCGCTATACAGCCGAATCACCGCTGCCGCAAATTCCTCCGCCGTTTGCGCAATCAGCAGGTCCACACCATCGCTGGCAAACAAGCCTTCCGCGGCCATCGGCGTGGCGACTACGGGTTGTCCATGGCTCATGCTCAGGTTGACTTTGCCCTTCACGCCTGCACCGTAACGCAAAGGCGCGACTGCAAGGCGGCAGCCATCCAGCCACGGTTCCAGGTCCGGTACAAATCCGTGGAATACCACGCCATTGCCGTTCAGGGCGCGGATTTTCTCCGGCGCTTTGCTGCCGATCAGGTGAAATTTTATATCAGGCAATTGCTGAAGAACCAGGGGCCAGACACTGGTGGTAAACCATTGCACAGCATCAATGTTGGGTGGATGCTGGAACCCCCCGACGAAAAAAATATCTTTGCGCGCAGCAAAATCCCTGCGCCTGCCGGATACGGGGTGAATGTTCGACAAAACATGCACACGGGCATCGGGAGCATCCAGGGCAAGCACTTCTTTTTCGGCAGTGCTGACCACCAGGGTAGCGTCTGCCTGCCCGATTACCGCCAGTTCTGAACGGCGGGTTTGAGCTGCAACGCGTTGCAGCGGCAGGCTGTTTTCCAACTCGGCCAGTCGCTGTTCGCGCAGGTAATGCAAATCAACCGTATCAAAAATAAATTTGGCACGCGGACAGTATTTCTGTATCAGTGAAATGTAATTCACGGCAACGTAATGGCGGCTGATCATGATGAAATCGAAATCGCCGCCGCGTTGCTGAAAGAAATCCTGCAATGATGCTATCCACGGGTTGTAAAGCACTTCCACCCCGGCGTGTTGCAAAGAACTGGAATAACGGCCTGCGTAGCCGCGGTTGTCAGCGAAAAAACTGACGCCATAACCCAGTTGCCGGAAACAATCGAACAGGTAACAAAGGCGTAAACTGCCGGAGTCCTGGTCGGGCTCGGGCGTGTAGGCGTCAATGACCAATACGCGCCCGCGCAATCGATGATCGCGTGCGCGGCGAACCTCGGCTGCATTGCCCGGATCAGAAATGGGTTTCGGATAGCTTGCCAGGCCGGTCCGCCAGCGTTCGAGAAATTTCTTGCGATTGATTTCCTGGTAGCGCTTGGTGCCGCTGCCGGTGTTCGTACCTGCAGTAATTCCTTCGTGGTGGATGATGGTTGCAGCCGCCTGCACGCGCACCTTGAAGCCGGCTGCGCGGACCTGGAATGCAAGATCGGTATCCTCGTAGTAGGCCGGAGCGTAGCGTTGATCAAATCCCCCCAGTTGCCTGAGTAAAGCTGCGGGCAGCATCACGCAGGCTCCGGAGCAGTAATCGACTTCACGCGTGAAACTGTAGTCGGGTCGATCAGCGTTATCGCCCCGGCCATAATTCCAGCCACTGCCATCCTGGAACACCATGCCGCCGGCCTCCTGCAGGCTGCCATCCGGATAGACCAGGCGCGCGCCGGCCAGGCCGGTATCCGGAAACTGCTGGAAGGTTTGCAGCAAGGCGTCCAGCCATCCATCGAGTACCTGGGTATCGTTATTGAGAAAAACGATGTAACTGCCCTTGGCAGCTGCGGCGCCGTTGTTGCAGCTTCCAACAAACCCCAGGTTGGACTTGTTGCGAATGAACTCCAGTCCCACGATACCTTGCAGCCGCTCCGGAGTTTCGTCTTTTGAGCCGTCATCTACAACAATGATTTCGAAGCTGGCCGCATTACTGGTGTTTGCCATGGAGCGCAAGCAGGCAGCCGTGTATTCCCACTTGTTGTAAACCGGAATCACAATCGAGACCGTGGGTTTTTGCGCGCGAGGTACGCTTCCAGGTGGCTCCGGATCGCCTATGGGCTCAATAGTGTGCTCCAGCCGGGAGGCTGGTTTCACCCGGTTCTGGGGAGATACCTGCAAGCGCGATACTGCGCCGCCCAGCCCCTGGGTGCTGACCGTCCGCACAACTTGCGACATCAATAAGGGCCAGCGCCGCGGATTCCATGCCCGGGTTTGCTTCAAGTTCGCCAGTACGCGCCTGCTGGCGCGCAGGGGTTTGGTGATCTTCCAGGAAGAACTCTGCAGCACTGCTGCGTATTGCTCACGCAGTTGGCGCAGGCTCTCGGCAGTCATCCCGTGCGCTGCCTGTTCGTGGTGGATACTCTCTTCCAGCGCAGCTACCCAAACGCGGTTATCTTGCTGGGTTTTTTGCAGCGTGCGGTCGCGCTCCATGGCCCATTCGGTACGTTGTTCAACTTCTGCCTGAAGTTCACCCAACTGCCGGTCCAGCCGGGTTTGTACCATGCTTTGCCTGGCGTTTTGTTCGGCCAGCGCAGCCTGCTGGATTTTTTCCAGGCTGGCGCTGGCGGTGAGAAACTGTTCAGCCTGCTGCGCCGGGCACAACTCGTCGTAACGTTTAACCATGGCTGCAGTAGTAAAGTGTTCGGCCGTGGCCAGTTGCGCGCGGATGTGATCCAGCACTTGCCGATGCAAGGCAAGTTCCTGCACTTTTGCCACCAGTGCCTGCGCGCTGGGTTCGATGAGCAGGCCGTCACGGCCATCCTCGATGCGTTCGGCCAGGCTGCCCACCCGGGTGGCGATGACAGGGATGCCAAGTTGTCGCATTTCGGACAGGGTATAGCTGAAGGTTTCCGGTACTATGGAAAGCAGCGCGGCAACATCAGGACCGATCGCTTGCAACAGGCGCGGCAAATCACCGCGTTGGTACTGCAGGATTACGTTTACACCCGCATGTCCGTAAAACGCTGCGCCGTGCGGGCCGGCTCCCAGCAGGTAAATCTGCGCTACCTGGCTTAGCTCGGGCAGCGCCTCCAGCAATAAGGACTGTCCCTTGCCCGCATGAATACTTCCGGGTATCACAATGCGCAACTTGCCGTCCGGTCGTGCACGGGGTGTAATGGTTTGCCCTGGCTCAAGTGGCGCCAACCCGTGGTGAACCACTTCAATGGCGGTATCTTCCCAGCGCGTGTCCAGCTTCCGGGTCAGATCCACGACCGATTGGCTGGGGGCTATCAGCTTGACTGCATTTTCCAAAACCACTGCGCGCCAGTCGCTTGTTAGGCGTGACCAAGCGCTGGCGTCGTGGTCGCGAAACTCCGGTAACAACTCATGGTGCTGCAGGGCTTGTTGCAGGCGTATTTCCCGCGGTAGTTCGAGGAACGGACCTGGGTGGACACCGAGCAGTGGCCAACCCGGGAAGAAATCATGCAGTACCTGTATGGTTGGAAGGCTGGTGCGCAAAGCGTCGAGACTATGACCGACCAGGGAAGAGACTATGATTCTGCCGATGCCGTGGCGCCGGCAGATCCAGGCAAGAATTTCACCGTAGTGCGGATGGCCGGTGGTAACTGACTGGATCACGGGGCTCAGCCACCAGCTTGCGATCGGGGCTCCCAGTTCATTTCCTGAATACAGGCAGAGTCGCTGCCCGGCGCCCAGACCGGACTGCGGGCCTTCGGAGCGCAACTGAAAGTTGCTCCGTGGGAAGTCGTTGCCAGCTTCCTCCAGTTCAATCCCGACGCCGGTTGCACGGTTCGTGCCGGTAGCAATGAACGATTCCACCCACTGCGCGACGCCCCCGCCCCAGCTGTGCGTGATGTGCAGGGTGGCATTGTGCCCCGGTCGCAGCGTATTGAATGGCCGCGTAGCCGGGGTGATGTCTTTGGCCAGCCAGTCCTGCAGCAAGGCACTCAGGTCGCCCCAGGGTGCGGGTCGGAGTTGTTCGTGGGCCTGCAGCGCAGGGCCATGATCAAGGGTGTGCCCGGTCGAAAGGGCGAACAGGCTGTCCGAGACAAGTATCTGGCCGGCGGCACGCAGCAAATGTTCGCGCGCCTGTTTCGCGGTGATGGCAGGCTCGGCCAGAAGCTTGATCGCAGCCGGGCTAAAATACAGCAGGTGATGTGGCCAGTGGTCCAGGCAGTGGAGCTTGCCACTGCCCAACAGCCTTACCAGGCCGGCAGTGCGTCGCAGTAATGCCGCATGCTTGCCACCCTCGGCTTGTACGCAAACCGATGTGTCCAGTCCGGCGAAAGGATTCATTCCCGGATCTGCATTGCTCAGTACGCTAAGAACCGTAGCATTCCCCAATGCATTTGCGACGCGGACCAAAGCCTCCGCGTCGGCCGGGTGCAGGTGGACCCACGGCGACTGGATGAGGAGGGGGCGTCCCGGGTGCAAGGCAAGAAACTCGCAGAGCAAGGGGCCAATGTGCTCAAGGCGTGCGGGGCCGGTGGGCGTCCACTGCAACCACCCGGGGTAATCCACGGGAAGGTCCGGCTCCCCCATGATGGCGGATCCGGCCCATGGCAGCAGGCAAAACGCCGGCAGCGCAGATCGGGCCCCGGCAGGCGTTTCCTGTGGCTTAGTTGGGGCGATTGAGGTCATCAGGACAGAAAAGTGGCAAAGTCGCAGCCCGGCTCGCTAGAATGAGCCCCGCCTTATTCAGCCGGCAGGGACGAAATCCGGTCATTATGGTCAAAGGCCCGGGTGATGTCACCCGGCAGTGGAACAATCTATTTTATGGCCACAAGCAACAGGAACGGCAGTGCAGCTCGAAAAATAAACCAGCCGGTCCCCGGTCGCGGCTGGTCGGGCGGGATATGGCGTCTGCTCTTGTTGGTTTTTGGAGTGTTTCTTGGCCTCCTGGTGCCCTGGGCCTTGTACCTCGATTACCAGGTTACCTCGGAGTTTGAGGGACGCAAGTGGGATCTGCCCAGCCGGGTCTACGCAAGGCCACTGGAACTCTTTCCGGGTGAACGGTTGGCCCGCGCTGACCTGGAACTGGAACTCAAGTTCGCCGGATATCGTTCCAGCCCCGCGGCTGACAAGCCCGGTCGGTACCATGTCAGCGGCCAGACCATCGATATTTTCCGCCGTTCGTTTCAGTTTCCCGAAGGCACGGAGCCGCCACGCCTGTTGCGAGTGATCCTGGCCGATGACAGCGTGGCTGAATTGGTGGATCTCAAGGCTGGACAAGCCATGGATATTGCACGCCTGGACCCGGCCGAGATTGCATCGATTTACCCGCTGCAAAAAGAAGACCGCACCCTGGTGCGAGCCAGCGAAGTACCCACCCTCCTGCTGACCGGATTGCAGGCAGTTGAGGACCGTCATTTCAAGCAACACCCGGGCGTAGACCTCAGCGGTATTTTCCGTGCCCTGCTGGCCAACCTCAAGGCAGGCAGGACGGTGCAAGGAGGCAGTACCCTGACCCAGCAGCTGGTCAAGAACTATTTCCTGTCCGGCGAACGCAGCGTGGCACGCAAATTAAACGAGGCCATCATGGCCTTGCTGCTTGAGTGGCACTACGAAAAAGTCGATATCCTGGATGCTTACCTGAATGAAATCTACCTGGGTCAGCAGGGGGACCTGGCGGTGCACGGGTTTGGTCGAGCCAGCGTGTTCTACTTTAATCAGCCGCTGGATCGCCTGGAACCGCAACACATAGCCTTGCTGGTGGGAATGGTCAGGGGCGCATCCTGGTACAACCCGAGGCGCAATCCTGAGCGCGCGCTGGAGCGGCGCAACCTGGTGCTCGATGTGTTTGCCGAAACAGGATTGCTTTCCGCTGCAGAAGCCGAGGCGGCCAAGGCCCAAGCCCTGGACGTGACAGAAAATCCGCAGGGCAGTGGCTCCCAATACCATGCTTTCATTGAACTGGTCCGTGCCCAACTGGCGCAGACCTATCGCGAGTCAGACCTGAAATCGGCAGGCCTGCGAATTTTCACCACGCTGTCGCCGGTTGAGCAGGAAAAAGCCCAGCGCGCCGTGACTGCAGGCGTGGATCAATTGCACCAAACCGGGCTGCCCGCTGCTTTACAGGGGGCGCTGGTGCTGGTCGATACCATGAGTGGTGAAATCAGAGCTCTGGTAGGTGATCGCTACCCGGGTCGTGAAGGCTTCAACCGCGCCTTGAACGCACGCCGGCAGGTTGGATCCGTGATCAAGCCACTGGTTTACCTGCTGGCGCTGGAACACCCGGAAAGTTACAGCCTCCTGACGCGGATCTCGGATGCACCCGTGGTGCTGAATCAACCAAATGGCAAACAATGGGTGCCAACAAACTACGATGAAAAATCCCATGGCGAAGTCACGCTGCTGCATGCCTTGACACAATCCTATAACCAGGCCACCGTGCGACTGGGTCTGCAACTTGGCGTGAACAATCTGTTGCACAAGCTGGAACAGTTCGGCATCTCCGTTCCCATCGATGAGGTGCCTTCAGTTTTTCTTGGTGCCGTTGAGTTGACGCCCCTGGAGGTTACCCAGATTTACCAGTCCATTGCGGCAGGCGGGTACAGTGTGCCCCTGCGTTCCGTGGTCGCGGTGCAAACAGCTGACGGTGGTGAACTGGTGCGCTACCCCCTGCGACTGATGCCGCAAACGCAGCGCGAAGCCATTGGCGTTTTGAACTACGCCCTCACCCAGGTGGTCCAGCAGGGAACAGCAAAAGCCTTGCCCGGATTGCTTGGAAATTCAACCCTGATTGCGGGTAAAACCGGCACCACCAATGATCGCCGGGATAGCTGGTTTGTCGGATATACTCGAGACCGTCTTGGTGTTACCTGGGTAGGGCTGGATGACAATGGTCCTGCAGGTGTAACCGGCAGTAATGCAGCCATGCGCGTATGGGCAGAACTGTTTAAAGACTTGCCGCTGGAGCCGGTGGATTTGCGCATGCCAGACGGCGCTTTTTGGCTTTGGGTAGACGATAAAACGGGAGCATTGACGGCACAGAACTGCCCGGGTGCAATCGAAGTTCCGTTTGTCAGTGGCTCGGAGCCCACGACAAGCACTAAATGCATGGCTGAGGCAAGTGAAGAAAATGATGAGTCTTTCTGGAGTAAGTGGATTGATCGAAACCCATAAGGCTGTCCGGGCAAACCGGGGGGTTGCACCAGGATGCAGGCGTAAGCAGTTGCTTCGTGGTCTGCTCGTGTTGTTGCTGGCAGGCCTGGCAGCCTGCACCGGGCCTGCTCCGGTGCGACCGGAGCCACCGGCAACTGTGCCGGCTGAGACGCAGGATACCCCGGCAGAGGTACAGGAGCAGGTACGTGAACCGGCACGCCGGGAAAGCGCTGGCGTCCAGGTACATCCTTTGCAGAACCCTGCAGTCAAAGCCATGCTGGCTGAGGCCGGGCAGGCCGAATCACAAGGCGACTATGACCGCGCGGCCGGTTCGCTGGAACGCGCCATGCGCATACAACCCAGGGATCCCGAAGTGCTCCAGGCCATGGCGGAAATCCAGCTGCATAAGCAAGACTACGAACAAGCTCTGAATTTCGCCACGCGGTCGTATGATGATGGAGCGCGTGTTGGAGAAATCTGCAGCAGGAACTGGCGCACCATTGGTGTTGCACGCGGGCATATGGGCGACAGCAGTGGCGCGGCGCAAGCGGAACTGCGCGCCGGTCAATGCATGAATACCAAGCCAGCCAGTTACTAGTGGCCTGTTCTCAAGTGGATCACGCATCCTGGAGTAGTGGCCGGATTCTTGGTTCAGATGGGCCGTTTGTCGGCCTGCTGCAGGGATTTGCTCCGCGGCACGAGCAGATTCACATGGCCGAGGCGGTGGAGCGCACGCTCGCTGCAAAGGGCACGCTGGTGGTTGAAGCGGGCACCGGTATTGGCAAAACCCTGGCATACCTCGTGCCGGCCCTGCGTAGTGGCGAACGGGTAATTGTTTCCACGGGAACCAAGACGCTGCAAGACCAATTGTATTTTCGAGACCTGCCCGTGGTGCAGCAGGCCCTGGGTCTTGAGGTAAATAAGGCACTGCTGAAAGGGCGTAGCAACTACCTGTGCTTGCACCGCATGGATCTGGCAAGGACCGAAGGGCGACTGCCCAGCCGGGAAGCGGTAAGCGAACTTGAAGCGGTGATTGATTGGTCCGCGCGGACTGTCGATGGCGACCTGTCCATTGCGTCGGTGATCACCGAAGAAAGTGGCCTGATACCCATGGTTACCTCGACTGCAGAGAACTGCCTCGCCTCGGTATGCCCTCATTTTGACCGCTGTTTTGTTGCTTCAGCCCGGCGCAAGGCGCAGGACGCAGACATCGTGGTGGTCAACCATCATCTGCTGTTTGCCGACATGGCAATCAAGCAAAGCGGTTTTGGCGAAGTCTTGCCAGGTGCATCCGCTTTCATCATCGATGAAGCTCACCAGGCATCTGAAACGGCTACGCAATTTTTCAGCGTCAGCTTGTCAGCAAGGCAGGTTGAAGATCTTTGTCGTGATTTTATTTCCGAGTGTGGTGAAGTAAGCGGAGCGTTGGGAACCTTGCGCCAGTCATTAGCCGATTGCCTGCAAAAAGTTCGGGAATTGCAAGCGGCGATCGCCGAGCATTTGCCGGAACGTGGAACCTGGAACGACATGGTGTGCGTTGCTGCCATCCGCACCGGCTTGCAAGCCATGGATCGGTGCATAGTGGAGCTGTGCGAAGCGGGTGGGCTGATCGAGGGCCGCTCCCGTGGCATGGACAATTGCATCGAGCGTGCCCGTGGGCTGCAAGCTTGCCTGGACCGCTTTGATGCGGAACCCACCGCAGCGGAAGTCCGTTGGTTTGAGCGGCGCGGGCGCGGCTTTGCCGTGCATATCACTCCCCTTGAGATATCCACGGCGTTCCAGGCATTTCGTGCTCAAAGCGAAGCAGCCTGGTTGTTTACTTCGGCCACGCTGGCCATCGGCGAGGATTTTTCTCACTTTACTCGGCAACTGGGTTTACAGGAGGCGCAAACACTGAAACTCGATTCACCGTTTGATTATCCCAATAATGCCTTGCTGTGGTTCCCGCAGGATTTGCCGGAACCCAAAGACCCTATGTTCGTGGAACGTCTTTTGGACCTGGCCGTGCCTTTGCTTGAGGCCAGCAAAGGCAGGGCGTTCCTGCTGTTTACCTCGCACCGCTCCCTGCGGCGGGCTGCTGAACTGCTGGCACAGCGCGTTGAATTCCCCTTGTTTGTACAAGGGGAAAAGCCCCGTAGCCTGCTGCTGGAAGAATTCCGCGTTTCCGGTTCAGGTGTTTTGTTGGGATCAGCCAGCTTTTGGGAGGGAGTTGATGTCATTGGCGCAGCCTTGACCCTGGTGATCATAGACAAACTGCCCTTTGCTGCTCCGGATGACCCCGTGATCGAGGCCAGGAGCGAGCAGATGAAGCAAACAGGGGGTAACCCCTTTCTGCAGTTGTTCCTGCCGCAAGCCGTGATTGCGCTGAAACAGGGTGCGGGGCGCTTGATACGGGATGTACACGACCGGGGGGCGCTGGTGATCTGTGACCCTCGTATCCGTACCCGATCCTATGGAAGAATCTTCCGGGACAGCCTGCCGCCCATGAAACTGGCTGAAAACCAATCCGAAGTGGAGCAATTCCTCAGTGGCACAGTTACTGGCAATTGAAACCTCAAGCGAAGCGTGCTCGGTTGCCCTGTCCTGGTCAGGAGAAATCAGGCAAAGGCATCAGCATGCACCCCTGTTGCACGCTGAGTTGTTGCTGCCGGCCGTGCGCAGCCTGCTGGATGAGGCCGGGGTTAACCTAAATCAGCTGGATGCAATCGTATTTGGTCGCGGCCCGGGTAGTTTCACCAGCCTGCGTATTGGCATCGGCGTGGTACAGGGCCTGGCATGGGGAGCCGAGCTTCCCGTGGTGCCGGTGTCATCGTTGGCTACCGTGGCGCAGCAGTTGCTGTGGAATGGTGCAGTGCCGCTGGCGCTTCCCGCACGCATCCTGGTAGCCCTCGATGCGCGCATGCAGGAAGTCTTTCATTGCACGTACGCAGTCGATGTGGCGGGACGGTTGCAGGAACTTGCGCCGGAAGAGGTCTCCCCGCCTGCCCAGGTGCACGCGCCAGATCCCGGCTTGACCACGGCTGCTGGCAATGGCTTCGAACGTTATCCCGAGCTGGTCGCGCTGGGTCACACGCTTCGTGGGGTTCACGCCAGCCTGCTGCCCTCAGCCTCAGCCCTTTTGCCTTTGGCTGAGCTATGGCTGCGCGAGCATGAGCCCTTGTCGGCTGAGCAGGCGCAACCGGTGTATGTGCGCAACCAGGTGGCGATCAAGTCATTTATGGGAAAGCCCTGATCAGAAGCATGCTCAGGTCAGCCCGGAGTAGACTGCGCGAAAACGTGCGGCAAGAGCACTCCAGTCCATGTCCGCCGCCAGCGCGGCACCCGCATCAGCCAGAGTCCTGCGCTGATCCGGTTGCCGCCACAGCCGGATGATTGCATCGGTCATTTCGTCCCAGTCGTCGATGACCAGGGCGTGAAGGCCGGGCGCAACGGGTATTCCTTCAATTCCTTTGCTGGTGCTGATGACCGGCAGCCCGGCGGCAAAACAATCAACAATCTTCATGCGGGTTCCGCCGCCTTCGGTCAAGGGAATCACAGCGAGGTCAGCCGCCTTCAGCCAAGGCGCAACCCCAATTACGCTGCCGGTGAAGTGGATGCGCCCATGCGGGCTAACGGGCGGCGGTTCCTTCCCCACGGCCAGCACGTGACAGCGCAGGCCCTTGCGCTCCAGCGCGGGCAGCAGGGTCTCGGCGAATATCTGGATTGCCTGTCGGTTGGGCGGGTAGGAAAAGGTGCCGTGGTATACCAGCAGTGCTTCATCGTCAGCGATCGCATATTTTGCACGGAGGCCGGGCGTGGCCGAAAATTTGTATTCTGCAAGGTTTACGCCGTGCCCAATGGTGTGGAGCAGGGCCGGGCGGATGCCGTCGTCCAGCAACTTCTGGCGGTCATTGTCAGAGACACACACCACTGCGTCCGACTGCGCACACAAGCTCAGTTCAATTGCTTTCAGATTGTCGTACTGGGCATCTGATAATGCGCCTAATTGTGCCCGCAACCTTGCGTATTCGATATTGTGTTCAACCAGTACCACCGGGCAGTTGAGTACGTCGCGCGTCTTGATGCAGGGCAGCGCGTACGCTGGAAATTCAGCTTGCAGGATTCCGGGGCGGATGGTTTTTGCAGCCGCGAGGATGCGCCAGAAAAATCCGCTGTCGGTCATCGGCATGTAGAGAAAGCTATTGCTGTGCGGCAAATCCTTGGTGTGGTGCAGCAATTTTAGCAAAGGGCCGGGCAGGCTCAGCAGGCGTACCCACCACGGGAAGGTCCGCACCTGAAACTCGCTGTCGGCGTATTCATACCATTGCTTTTGGTGGTCCGTAACAATACCAACAGGCAAACCGCTGCGAGCCAGGGCACGTGCCGTTTCGACCGTTCGTACTGCAGCGCCGTGATCCGCAGGAAACAGGTCGCCCCGGGTGACAAACAGCACGCCCTTGCCAGCATTCTTCTGACCAAATACCCGGCCCAGTGCCACCTGTCGCGCCAGATTGAACTGGCGCCGCAATCTCTCCCCCAAGGGTGGCACGCCAAGCACCGGCGGAAGGTCGCTGGTGCGTTGCTCGGCAGGCAGGCGCCGGGCGTGAACGGGAGATTTGAGCCATTCCAACAATGGGCTTGCGGAACGATCCGGGCGCAAGACATCATTGACCAGGCGCAAGGCCGCGGCGGACTTGCGCTGCCATTCCCCTGGAGCGGCGGTGATGGATGCGAGCATGCCTTCAAGCTCACCAGGCCCGTCCACCAGCCAGCCAGCGTCGTAGGACTCCACCAGGCTTGCGATGGGCAGGTAGCGGTTGCACAGCAGGGGCAGGCCATGGCGCAGGAATTCCAGTGATCGAAATGACTGGCTGTAGTTGCGCTCAATGTTCCACTCAGCCAGCTCGACGCCAATATGAGCTTCTGCACAGAGGAATTTGCTGAACTCGGCATAGGGCAGCAGCGCATGGTGTTCGACTGCAACCAGTTCAGGTCCCGCCTCGCCGGCCTGTGCTGTAGCGGCCTGTGCTGCAGTGGATGGTTCAGCCCACCGGTAGGCGCCACCAAACTGCACTATCCTCACCCGTGGGTGGTTTTTTTCTGCTGCCGCGGAGAGCGCTGTCAGGTAGTCACGTGAATCCCGCCAGGGCCAGGTCACCCCGCCGGCGACCAATACCCAGGCCGGGTCGCCGGGTGTTGAGGCAGGAGCACCCACAACTGCAGCGCCCAGTGGCACGACAACCAGCGGCAGGCTTGTACGCAGATCGAACCCCGCCTCGATCAAGGTATTGATCAACAGGTGACGCTGCAACTCATTGCCCACAAGGACCAGGTCGCAGCGCTGCAAAGCGTTGCGTAACCTGCGCAGGTCGGCGCGCACACGCTGCGGGGCCTCGAACAGGGTTTCCAACGGCCGTGGCGCAACCATATCCATTACGACCGGCTGCTGCAAATCAAAAGGCAGTAATGCCGCCAGTTCCCAGTAGGCCAGCACAATCACATCAGGTGAGTGCAACTGAATCAGGGCCTGCAATTCATCGCGGCTGCGGAAACTGCCACGGCTGGAAACCCGTAGCTGTTTGGGACCGGCAAGCCAGACCTGGGTAACTTCATGTTCCGCCGGTTGTAGAGCCGAAGTCAGTTGCAAAACGCGAATGGCATTGCCGCTGCTCACCTCGCCGGGTTCGAGCGCAGCCTCCTGGGCAATGAGCAAAATTTTCATGGGTTCTCGCTCCAGCCTGATTGCGCGGCAAAGGCGTGCAGCCGCACTCAGTGCGTCAGCAGTACGTAGGAAGCCAGTCCAACAAACGCAAAAATTCCCACGACGTCAGTGACGGTGGTGAGCACTACGCCGCCAGCCAGGGCCGGGTCGATGGACATCCGGCGCAGGACAACAGGTACCAGCGCTCCAGCCAGGGCGCCCGCCACGAGATTGAGCAGTATGGCAATGGCGATCACTATTCCCAGTTTGATTTGTCCGTACCACAACACGGCAATCGCGCCGACTACTATGGCGAAAACCACTCCATTCATGAGGCCAACTGCCAATTCTTTTTTCAACAGTGCAGCGGTGTTGCGGGCACTAACCTGCCCGGTTGCCATGCCCCGCACCATCAAGGTAAGGGTCTGGGTTCCGGCGATGCCGCCCATGCTCATCACGATCGGGAACAGGACTGCGGTTGCGACGATTTGCGATAAAGTTGGCTCAAACACATAAAGCACGCCGGCCGCCATGAAGGCCGTGACCAGGTTTACCGAAAGCCATAACCAGCGTTTGCGTGCTGACTGCAAAGCGGGAGCAAACATATCGTCTTCCTCGTCCAGGCCAGCCATGGTGAAGACTGAATGTTCGGCCTCATCCCGGATGACGTCCACCACGTCATCAATGGTGATGGTTCCTACCAACCGTTGGTTTTCATCGGTCACGGGAGCAGAGATCAGGTCGTGGTGTTCGAACTCGATGGCCACCTGGGTAGCTGGCATGTCGGCCGGGATGGTGCGAATGTCCCCATCCATGTGCTCGGCCACGGTCGATGCCGGTTCTCCTGTCAGCAGATCGGAAAGTTTCAGGCTACCGAGATAGCGCCCCGAGCGCTCAACGACGAACAGCTGGTCGAACACCGCGGGCAATTCACCCCGTGATCGCAGGTAACGCAACACCACGTCGAGGCTGACATCCGGCCGGATGGTGAGCACGTGCGGGTCCATCAAGCCACCGGCTGAATCTTCCGGGTAGGAAAGTACCCGATCGAGGCGTTCCCGATCCTGCCGGTCCATGCTGTTCAGAACCGTGCAAATCACCGCGTCTGGAAGATCATCCAGGATATCGGCGAGGTCATCGAGATCCAGGTCATCCACGGCCGCAACGAGTTCGTCCGGCGTCATGTTGCGAATCAGCGTGGTGCGTACTTCGTCGTTTACCTCGACCAGGACCTCGCCGTCCTGTTGTGGATCAACCAGGTCCCATACCACCAGGCGCTTGGCCAAAGGCAGGGATTCCAACAAGTTGCCGATTTCTGCCGCGGAAAGACCGCTGAGCAAACGGTTAACCCGCTGCTTGACGCCGGAGTCCAGCGCCGCGGAAAGCGAATCCAGTCGAGTTACGGCTTTTTCTTCGTGAACCTGTTCGACCATTGCGACCTCACGCCGATCAGTTTTTTTGGCGCCGGGCGGCCCAAGACGAGCATTATAAACGTGTATGCCTTGCCGTAATGCCTTGCCTGATGGGTAGGACGAAAAAGGGGGGAGGTTTAAGCTACTGCCTGGGATTGGTCCAGCAGGCGCAGCAGTGAAACTTCGTTGCGTTGTCCCCCAAGATTACGCCACTGCGCAAGCGCTGCTGCAGCCTTGGCAATGTGGGTCTCAGTAATCACCTGCTTGACCTCCAGAATGCGTCCCGGGTGCATGCTGAACGAACGCAAGCCCAAGGCCAGCAGCAGGCGGGTGCAGCGGCGGTCGCCGGCCATTTCGCCACATACGGTCACGGGGATGCCCAGGGCGTTACCGCTCGCGAAAATCAGTTGCAGCAGGCGCACAACACCAGGGTGCAGAGGATCCAGCAGATGAGCCACTTGCTCGTCAACGCGGTCAGCGGCCAGGGCATACTGGAGTAAGTCATTGGTGCCGACCGACATGAAATCGAGATGCAAGCCGAGATCTTCCATGGCCAGGGCGGCTGCAGGTACTTCGATCATGCCGCCAAGTGGCATGTCCGGATCAAACGCATACCCCTGCTTGTGCAATTCCGCACGCGCCTCCTGCAACAGGGACTTGACCATGAGTATTTCGTTAACGCTGGTGAGCATGGGAATCAGGCAGCGAACCTTGCCGCAGGCGCTGGTTCGCAATATGGCGCGCAGTTGGGTCTTGAACAGGTTGGTATCGCGCAAACACAGGCGAATGGCACGCAGCCCGAGGGCAGGGTTGACGGAAGAACGCAGCAGCGTAAAGTCAATTGCATCACTGGTTTTATCCGCACCGAGATCCATGGTGCGAATAGTCAGAGGCATGCCATTCAGCACGGCCAGCGCGCCTTTGTACTCCTCGACCTGGGTTTTCTCATCGGGCGCTTCGCCGCGCAGGTAGAGGAATTCCGTACGGTACAGTCCAATTCCATCTGCCCCCAGTTCGACTGCCAGTTTCAGTTCATCTTCGCGTTCGGCATTGGCTTGCAGGCTGATCAGTTCCCCGTCAATGCTGCGCGAAGGTAACTGGCGGGCGAGTTCCAGAGACTTACGGAAACCGGAGGTGATGCGCTGAAATTCATGGTAGTGATCAAGAAAGGCTTCGTCCGGATCGGCATAGATCACCCCCAGCCTGCCGTCGAGTATCAGGGTTTCGCCTTCGCGCAGCAGGCTGCGTGCATGGCGCACGCCGAAAACTGCCGGTATACCCAGCGAGCTGGCGAGGATGGCCGCATGGCTGTACGGACTGCCGTGCTCGGTGACCACACCGGCTACACCACGTTCATGCAAGGCAGCCAACTCACCAGGAGTCAGTTCATGGGCGATAACCAGGGTATCGGCCAGCCGGTCCGGGATATTGTCAAAAACCTTGTCACTGGTGCCAATGCTTAGTTTTCTTTGCACCAGGCGGACGACCTGGATGATATCCTCGCCCCGCGAACGGATGTACTCATCATCCATCTGGCGGAATTCGACGAGGATTTTTTCCAACTGGGACTGCAAGGCCCATTCAGCATTGCACAGGCTTTCACGAATCCGTGCTTCCGAAGCATCGCGAATGGCGGCATCGTTGAGCATCAGGATGTGAATCTGGATGATTTCGCTGGCAGTGGCGCCGGCTTTCTTGCTGATTCTCCCGGCCAGTTGTTCCAGTTGCTGATGAGCAGCAGCCAGCGCCTCGTGGAATCGGCTTACTTCGCGTTCCACCTCGTCCGGTTGAATCCGGAATTCCCCGATTTCAAGTTCGTTGCGCTCCGCAATGTGGATCTGGCCAATTGAAATGCCCCTGGCGACCGCGTGGCCGGTCAGTGCGAGTGTCAACGCCGTGCCCCGCTTGCCTTGGCGTTGGGCCCGGAAGTTCCACAGCTATCTGGCAGTATTGCGCCTGAGCTATTCATTCTCACCAAACCGATCGGCTATGAGGGCTTGCAGGTCTTGCATGGCGGCGAGTTCGTCGTCACCCTCGGTGCGAATCAACAATACCGTCCCTTTGCCCGCGGCAAGGGTAAGCACGCCCATGATGGACTTGCCATTGATCTCGCGATCTTCCCGTCTCACCCATACCTGGGCGGCGTGAGCAGAGGCGCAATTGACCAGCCTTGAAGCGGCACGGGCGTGCAGCCCCAGCTTGTTGATTATGGTTACTTCACGTTCAATCATTTTTTGACTTCCTTGATATCGCGCATGGCGCCCTCAGTGGCGATTTTTACCAGTTGGCGCAGGGGTTGGTTTCGATACGTCCAGGTCCGGATCAGCATGGCCAGGTTGAGTCCACTGACTACAGCTACGTCCGGGGGTCGACTTAAATTCGCGGCAAAATTGCAGGGACTGGCGCCGCCCAGGTCAGCCAGTATCAGCACGCCGTTGCCCTGGTCAGCGCTGTCGATCACCTTCTGGATCTCATCACAGCCGGTCTCTTTCACGGCTGATTGCTGGAAGGAGATGGTTCGCACTTCGGCCAATGGCTGGTCGAGTATGAACTCAGCCACCTCAAGCAAGGATTGTGCGATGTTGCCGTGGGTCAGTAATATCAAGCCTGTATTGGCCAATCCTGTAGTTGCCCCCGTATTCATGGCTCGCTTTCCCGGTGATGTACAACTACCGGGCTGAACTGCGTGCGCAAACTCGCAGCGAGGCGGTCAACCAGGTAGACCGAGCGGTGTTTGCCGCCGGTGCAGCCTATGCCTATGGTGACGTAGCTACGCTGGCTGTTGCGCACTTCCGGTAACCAGCGTAGCAGGAAAACCAGGATGTCCTGGAACAGGTCGTCGACCGCTGTGTCCTGCTCGAGCCATTCTTTTACTGTCGTATCCAGACCGCTCAAATTGCGCAGATCTTCCACCCAGTAAGGGTTGGGCAAATGCCGGGCATCAAACAGGAAATCAATATCCTGGGGCACGCCTCGTTTGAACGCGAAGGACTCCAGAACTACGGTCATGGCCTGGCTTTCAGAGCCAATGGATTTCCATACCTGGCGGCGCAACTGGTGGATATTGATATCGCTGGTATCGATGACCCAGTCGGCACGTTCCTGCAGGGGTTTCAACATGCGCATTTCCCGGGCTATGGCTTCCGGCAATGCGAGCTTGTCCTGCGTCAGTGGGTGGCGCCGGCGGGTTTCGCTGAAACGCATGATGATGGCTTTGCTGTCTGCTGTCAGGAACAGCAACTGGTTGGGCAGGCCGCTCTGCGAGATTTCATCCAGCCAGGCCGGGATTCGTTCCAGCTCGGGGCCGCGCGCGCGTGCATCGATGCCCAGCGCTACGCGGGAGTACATGGAAGGATCATTGCCCAGGTGCCGGGCAAAGTCCGGCAGCAAGGCTGCCGGCAGGTTATCCACGCAATAGAAACCCAGGTCCTCGAGGGCATGTAAAGCCGTGGTCTTGCCACCCCCGGACAAGCCGCTGACCAGCACCAGTCTCTGCGCTTCGGATGTGCCGTCCGCACTGCTCACGGCGCCAAACCTTCCCCGGTCTGGTGCAGCAGCAAAGCGTGTCGTTCGACGAAAGCAGCGGCCGCATCATAGCCCTTCATTTTCAGCATGAAATCCCTGACTGCGGCTTCGACCATGACTGCGAGGTTACGGCCTGCTATCACTTGCAATGTAATACTTGGAATCTCCAGGCCTAAAACGTGCTGAAAACCAGCGTCTGCATGCAACCGGTCCCTGGCATAGGCCTGCTCCGTTTCACCAGGCAAAACCAGGTGAATGATCAGGCGCAGGTACTTGTTGACTTTGATTGCTGTGTCGCCAAACATCTGGCGGACATTGAGTATGCCCAGGCCACGGACTTCGAGACAGTCCTGCAGCGCTGCAGGACAGGTTCCGTCAATCACGTCTGGCGAGATCCGGGTGAACTCCGGCGCATCATCTGCAACCAGGCGATGTCCGCGTGTAATCAGTTCCAGCGCCAGTTCACTTTTGCCACAGCCGGACTCACCCGTTAAATGCACACCGATGGTGAACACCTCCATGAACACGCCATGCAAGGTAGTGCGGTGTGCGAGGCTCCGGGCAATGTGATACTGCAGGTAATTGACCAGATCATACGCCGGCAGGCTGGATCGCGTGATCGCAGTTGAAGTCCCGGCAAAGGTTGTCACGATGCTTTCCGGCATGGACATTCCGTCACCCACCAACACCATCATGGGATTTGCTGCAAGCAATTGCTTGACGGTGTTCGCACGATCTTCAGATGAGAGGTTTTGCAAATAGGTGCATTCTGCTTCCCCCAGTACCTGCACCTTGTTGGGGTGGATCAAATTGAGAAAACCCGCGTGCGCAGGTCGCGTACTCACATCACTGCTGCTTATTCCGACGCCGGGGGTGCTGGTCGGCACTGCCACCCAAGTCAAACCCAACCTGCCGGTGAGGGCAGTCATTAAGTCTTGTGCTGTAAGGGAACGGGTCACACCGGAAAGTATCACAGGATAGTCGATTGATTGCCACGCAACGGGGCGGTTCGCAGTCTGGCCTGGTGATGGCGCACCGCTAATGCCGGGTGCCAGATTTCCGGGCAGATTTCATGGTTGTGCGATTACTCGATAGCAGTTGCAACATCGTGGCGGAGTTGTCCGCTTCGCGCAGGGCCTTGAGTAATTCCGGGTCGCTGAACAGTTCAGCAATGTGCGCCAGCAGTTTTAGATGTTCGTCAGAGCTGCTTTCCGGCACGGTCATTGCAAACAGCAAATCAACCGGCTCGCCATCCGCAGAATCGTATGGCATGGGGTTCTTGAGGCGAATAAAGGAGGCCTGGATGGAGCGATTTCCTTTGACCCGTCCATGCGGAATGGCCACGCCCTTCCCCAGTCCGGTGCTGCCAAGCCGTTCGCGGGCGCACAAACTCTCAAAAATCTCGCGGGCGGAAAGGTCACCGTTGTTGCGCGCCAGTTGTTCGCTGATGATCTCCAACAAGCGTTTCTTGCTGCTGGTTTGTACATCAAGGCGTATGCTTTCCGATCCAATCAAGTCACTGATTAACATAATTTTTTATTCTGTTCTCGAGTCAAAAACCAGTCCTTTGGTCAGTTTAAATCCTGGTCTAATGAGTTGGTAAGCTCGTCGCGCGATGCCTGATGATTGGTAATCCTGTCCTTGTGGCGGCGTACTTGCTTATCCAGTTTGTCAACAAGATCATCGATTGCGGCATACATATCGTCATTGGAAGATGTGGCGAAAAGCGATTTGCCGGCAGTGTGCAGGGTGGCTTCAGCTTCATTACGGTGCTTTTCGACAGTAAGCACAATGTTCAGGGAGATGACATGGTCAAAGTGCCGGGAGATTCTTTGCATCTTGTCGTTGACAAAAGTGCGTAGGGCAGGGGTTATCTCCACGTGATGTCCGGTAATGTTTGGCTGCATACTAATCTCCTTCAGGAAGGACTGGGACGGGCCGTCCCGGTTCGACTGCCTGGGCAAAATCTTGTTCACATGGTGGGGGCTATCGTCGGGTTTGCGGGCAGACGCCAAAACAGTAGCTTTATACCATAACGATGGGGGGTCATTAGTAGCCTGATTCTATACTTGAATTGAATCCTTTCCTAGTGGCCTGGCACAGCCAAAGCGATACTAAACCCCAACGCCAAACTCAACCGCTTGGCCCTGGCACTAGACCATATGCGCCATGCCTGATTTCCTCAGTGCTGCCTGGCGCCGGTATTCCCTGCGTCGTTCTGCACTGGAGCCGATACCCAGCGATTCACGGTACTTGGCAACTGTTCTGCGTGCAGCAAGAATTCCAATCGACCGCAGCAGTCCGGACAGTTCCTCATCGCTCAAAGGCTTGGTAGAGGGTTCACAATCGAGTAGTACCTGGATCCTTGCCTTGACCGCAATGGCGCTAACTGGCGTGCCACTGCTGGTTTGTACATGGCTGGAGAAGAAATACTTCATTTCGTAGATACCACGGGGAGTCAACATGTACTTACGAGTCGTGGCACGGGAAACGGTTGATTCATGCACGCCGACGATTTCTGCAATCTGCCGCAATACCAGGGGCTGCATCGCCACTTCGCCGTTGCCGAGAAAATCCTGCTGCATATTGACAATGGATTGGGCCACGCTCATCAGCGTCCGGTTGCGCATTTCCAGGCTGGACAAGAGCCAGCGAGCCTCCTGCAACCTGCCTTTGAGGTACTCCGCGTCCTTTCCGCCGGATTTGCGCAACAGATCTATGTAATAGCCGTTCAGGCGCAGACCTGGATTGTTTTCCGGATTCAGGCTGACGTGCCAGGCATCGTTAAGCCGGGTTACATACACATCGGGCACAAGGTATTCGTCCCGGCGATTGTCGTAGCGTGCCCCCGGGCGAGGGTCCAGCGACTGGATGAGTTGCAGTGCAATGAGCACATCTTCCTCTTTAGCCCCGGTGTGGCGCCGCAGTTCGGCCAGGTCATGCCGGGCCACGAGGTCCAGGAAGTCCCTGGTAATACGCAAGGCAAGCTCCCGGCCCGCTGTGCCCGCAGGTTGCACAGACAACTGGACGCGAATGCACTCTCCCGGGTTGCGACTGGCAACACCAACGGGTTCGAGGCGCTGCACGCGATGTAATACGGCCAGGACTTCGGCTTCGTCCACCAGGTATTCCGGTGCAAGGCTGTTCCGGATGTCTTCTATGCTGTCCTGTAGCAGGCCATCGTCATCCAGGCCATAGACTATGGCGGTGGCAATGGCGGCATCAACAGGGCTGAAATAACTCAAATTGATTTGCCACAACAAGTGATCGCGAAGTGTCTGTTCACTGCTGTCGGCGATTTGGCGTTCAGCGTCAAAAGAGGAATTGTCACTGCTTTCCTGCCATTGGTTATCCAGCGGCATGTCCTCGTCCCAGTTCTCTTTCTCCTGGAACTCCTGGTCCGCCCCGTCATTTTCCAGGCCTCCTGACTCCCGTTCACTGAAAGCATCAGGCGCTTCGCTATCGCCGGGTGAATCGCCCTCAATTCGCTCGAGGATAGGATTGGAATCAAGCGCGTCCTGGATATAGTCGCGCAGTTCGATCCGGTTCAGCTGGAGCAAGCGGATGGCCTGCTGCAGCTGGGGTGACAGCGCCAGTTTCTGAGTTAGCCTCAGTTGCAGCGATTGTTCGGCCATTGCCTTAACCGGAATGGGAGGGGCTTGCGGAGCCCGTTCCCGGCGAGTGGCCAGCAACAGAGCAATTGAAAGCAGCTCGCTCGATCTGGTGGCGCCTGGCTAGGTCTTCACTTGGCCGATAGCTATGGCTATCAACCTCGCTCCAGACCGGCGCCAGCCACCCCCATCCCTTCGCGATCCCTCTTCCACTTTCTCTGTTACAGGACACTAGAGACTGAATTCCTTGCCGAGATAAACATCCCTGACCTCGCTGTTGGCCAGGATGGCGTCCGGCTGGCCCGATGCCAGCACCGTGCCTTCGTTGAGAATGTAGGCGTAGTCACAGATTCCCAGGGTTTCCCGCACATTGTGATCGGTAATCAGTACGCCGATGCCCAGGTCGGTCAGATGCCGCACAATACGCTGGATTTCGCCCACGGAAATCGGGTCAATCCCGGCAAAAGGCTCATCCAGCAGCATGAACCTGGGCCGTGCTGCAAGGGCCCGCGCAATCTCCACCCGGCGCCGTTCGCCGCCTGACAGGCTCACGCCCATCTGCTCGGCGAGATGGGAGATGCCGAGATCTTCCATGAGCAAACCCAGGGTTTCCTCCCGCGTTTCCCGATTCATGCCCTTGCGGATTTCGAGAATGGCAAGAATGTTGTCCCGTACAGACAGTTTGCGAAATATTGAAGCGTCCTGCGGCAGGTAACCGACTCCCAGCCCCGAGCGCACGTTAACGGGCTCGTGCGTGATGTCTGTGTCATCAATGAGGATGGCGCCGCCGTCAGCGGGGATCAATCCGACGATCATGTAGAAGCAGGTCGTTTTTCCGGCACCGTTGGGGCCAAGCAATCCGACGACCTGGCCGGGCCTGACATCCATTGAAACATTGCGCACGACGGCACGTTTACCGTAGCTTTTGCGCAAGCTTTCAACCCGCAGCATCTTCAGTTTCCTTGGCTACCGTGGCGCTTTCAGGGGATTCCGCTGGCGCTTTTTCATCCGGCGGGGCGTTCTTCGGTGACGGATCGGGTTTGGCGCTGATTGCCGGCACAACCTCCGGAGCGAGCTCTATGCGAATCCGCCCGTTGCTGTCACCACCATTGCCCTGAAAACGTTGCAGGTTCATGTCGTAGGTCAGGATCTCTCCGCTGATGTGATATTGCGGATGGTTGACATCTGCGTTGCCGGTCAGCGTAACCATGCCGGTTACAACCTCATAGCTGATCGTGTTGGCCGTGGCGGTGACCAGGCCTTCTTTTTCGATTTCCTGCTGCAGTAGCACGGGTTTGCCGGTCAGCAATACCTGGCGCACGCGTCCATCCGCATTTTCAACTTCCGCAATATCTGCCTTGATCAGCAAACTGCCCTGGTGAATTTCCACGTTACCCTGGAGAACTGCCTTGCCATCTCCCAAGGTCCCCTCCGTTGAATTTGCATTCACCAGAAGTTGTTGCTGGCGGTCACTTTCCAATGCATGCAGCGGCAGCGGACAACTGAGTGCCAGCAGCAGCAACGGCATTCGCATGTTCAATTTACGGAGTTGCATAAAGTGCGTGCACCTTGTCCAGCAGTTCATAGCTGTTCGTTTTCATATTCAATTTCATGCCCACGGCTTCAAGATGATCACGGTTCTGGGCAATGGCGACGTGGGCATCCGTGCTGGCTGTCCGCGGAGTTACATTCAACATGACATCCCGTGTGCTGATTGCAAGGGTTTCGCGGGATATTCTGCTCTGCCTTAAAAAATCAACAGTTCCGACCAGGGACACATATTCCCGGTCCGCGGTAATGATTGCAGAGTCGGCGCTAATGTACCATTCATCGTCCTCCAGCTGAATTCTGATGCGGGGGTTTTCCACCGTGCCCACCTGGCTGCTGGCATTGTTGCGCAATATGGGTGCATCGATCTGAAGTTTCATTAGCCCGTTTTCATCCAGCAGTTGCGCACTGAAATTCCACAGGGCGTAGTTCAGGCGGGTGTCGAGCCGATCCATGGGCTCGCTGCTCGGCTCGGCGTGGTCGCGCGCGACCCACCATGACAAAGCTACGAGGGACGATAGCACAATGACGTTGCGCCATGTAGTGCGCCGGATCACGTCTGCAGATATTCCTGCAGCCAAATCTTGTCCAGGCCCTGTGCGCTCAGGATCAGGTAGCACAGTTCACGTACCGCACCCCTGCCACCGGCATTTTCAGTGATCCAATGGACCCGCTCTTTCACCAGGGGATCGGCGTCCGCAACGGTGACCGAAAGACCAACCCGGTCCAGTACCGGAATATCGATCCAGTCGTCGCCGGCATAGCAGACCTGCTTCTCGTCCAGCCCGGTGCTTTCCAGTATCTGCCTGAACGCATCCAGTTTTCTGATGCAGCCCTGGTAAACCAGATCTATGCCCAGTTCTTCCGCCCTGCGTTGCACGATGGTGGAGGATCGTCCGGTTATGATCGCTACCGGGATGCCGAATCGCTGCAATGCCTTGATACCAAAACCGTCGCGTGTTGAAAAGGCTTTCATTTCATTGCCAGCCAGGTCGTAATACAGATTACCATCGGTGAGGACTCCGTCGACATCCAGCACCACCAGACGGATTTGCGCTGCTCTTTCGAGCAAGAGCGGGTCTGCTGCCGGCCGGGTGGATTCAGCCATTCAGACCACGCCGGCCTGCAATAGATCCTGGAAATTCAAGGCACCGACCAGTTGATTGTTTTCGTCGATTACCAGCAGGCCCTGGATCTTGTGGGTTTCCATCAGCAGGGCTGCCTCGGCCGCCAGGGCATTGGGCCCTATGCGCTTGCCGCCCCGGGTCATGACGCCACTAATGGGCGTTGCGTGGATATCCAACCCGGCATCCAGCGTGCGCCGCAGATCCCCGTCTGTGTATACCCCCGCAACACTGCCATCGGCAGCCATAACCGCACTCATGCCCATGCGTTTGCGGGTTATCTCCAGGATGGTTTCGCTGATGGTGGCGGTAGCGCTCACCTGTGGTATATCGCAGCCGCTATGCATGATGTCGCGAATATGTAACAGCAGCTTGCGGCCCAGCTGCCCTGCAGGATGGGAACGGGCAAAATCTTCCCGGGTAAAGCCCCGCGCTTCCAGCAGCGCCACTGCCAGTGCGTCTCCCATTACCAGGGCAGCTGTGGTGCTGGATGTGGGCGCCAGGCCCAGCCTGCAGGCCTCCTGCTCCACGCTAACGTCGATATGGATATCCGCGTGCTGTGCAAGGGTCGATGCTGCATTTCCGGTCAGGGCAATCAATTTCACCCCCAGACGTTTGAGCGGGGGCAGGATTTCGCTGATTTCACGTGTCTCTCCCGAATTGGACAGGGCCAGCACCAGGTCTTCCGGTTTGATCATACCGATGTCGCCGTGTCCCGCATCCGCCGGATGAACAAAAAAGGCCGGCGTTCCGGTGCTGGCCAGCGTGGCTGCTATCTTGCTGGCAATGTGGCCCGACTTGCCAACACCCACGACGACGATATGACCCTTGCAGCTCAGCATTGCGTTGCAGGCAGAGACGAAGTTGCGGTCAATTCGCCCCAGCAGGGATTTGATGGCCGCAGCTTCCGTTTCGATCACGGCGCGGCCCAAGTCTAAAATGGCTTGATTGTCCATGTGGGCATTCTACCTGTGAGCAATCCCGAATACAGCGAGGGGGTCACTTCCGGTATGATCGCCCGGGCGGCGGCGGGCAGTCAGTCTCCCGCACGGCACTTAGTTTTCACGGAGGTATTTGCCCCCGGGATTTTGGATACTTTAAGTAGAGGCACAGTATTTATGAACAGCGAAATGGTGGAGCAAATGATACGAGCCGGTATGCCGGATGCGGACGTTACCGTTACCGGGGCAGATGGGGTGCATTTCGAGGCCCACATCATCAGCGCTGCATTTGCGGGAAAGACGACGTTGCAGCGGCACCGCTTGGTTTATGCCGCCTTGGGAGAGCACATGGGGAGGGAAATTCACGCTCTCGCCCTGCGCACCGACGTGCCAGCCGGCGGAAACTAAAGTGGCGACTATCTGTATTGAAGGCGGGGTTGCGCTGGATGGTGAAGTTGCCATGTCCGGCGCCAAGAACGCAGTACTGCCGATACTGGTGGCTACCATACTGGGGGATGAGCCCAGCCGGATCGCAAACGTTCCGCATCTGCAGGACGTTTCGACCACGATGGAACTACTGGGTCGCATGGGTGCGCGGCTGGGCATGGACGAGCAGATGCGGGTCGAAATCGACCCGCGTGGCATGGATACCTTTGAAGCTCCTTACGACCTGGTCAAGACCATGCGGGCCTCTATCCTGGTGCTTGGGCCCCTGGTGGCCCGCTATGGGTATGCCCGCGTATCCTTGCCGGGTGGTTGTGCCATTGGCTCGCGGCCGGTGGATCTGCACTTGCGGGGACTGAAACAGCTGGGCGCCAGGGTCAGCGTGAAGAACGGCAACATTGAAGCGCGCGCAGAACGCTTGCATGGGGCGCGCATCATGCTGGATACGGTGACCGTAACCGGCACAGAAAATATCATGATGGCAGCCACCCTGGCGCTGGGCACCACGGTGATCGAAAATGCTGCGCAGGAACCGGAAGTTGTCGACCTCGCAGAATGCCTGGTGTCCATGGGGGCGCACATTTCCGGGGCCGGCACCAACACCATCACGGTGGAAGGTGTAGAACGCCTGCATGGCACGGAATATACGGTGTTACCCGATCGTATTGAGACTGGCACCTACCTCGTCGCAGCGGCCATTACCAGCGGGCGCGTGCGCTGCACCCGCGCAACACCCCGGCACCTGGATGCGGTGCTGGACCGCTTGAGTGATGCAGGAGCGGAAATTTCTACCGGTGACAGCTGGATTGAACTGAACATGAACGGAAGGCGGCCACGTGCGGTAAATCTCACCACGGCTCCTTACCCGGCATTCCCCACCGATATGCAAGCGCAATTCACCGCGCTTAATACCATTGCCGAAGGTACCGGTGTAATCACGGAAACGGTATTTGAAAACCGCTTTATGCATGTGCAGGAATTGCGACGCCTCGGGGCGGATATCCAGCTCAAGGGCAATACGGCCATTGTCCGCGGAGTGCCCCGCTTGACCGGTGCACCCATCATGGCTACCGACTTACGCGCTTCCGCCAGCCTGGTGCTGGCTGGATTGGTTGCGCAGGGTCAAACCCACATAGACCGGGTTTATCACATAGACCGCGGCTATGAAAATATCGAAGAAAAACTGAGCCAACTGGGAGCCAGGATTCGTCGTATCGGCAGCAGTCGCTCTGCTGCGCCATCCGGGCCGTAACTACCTCCACCCTGACGCGTTTACTCAAGTCCTGGGCATCTGCAACTTTCAGATTCAATTTAAACCGGTCTTCTTTGCCGGATTGCGTTGCTGCACACGGGGCCAACGCGACAACCTCCTTACCAGCGAGAACCATGCTGGTGATGCGCATTTCCATGTGCGCTCCATCTTTTTTGCCGCGTTCAAGGCGCACCGTCAGGAAATCAAGCGCCGGCGCATGCCAGCTCTTGTAATAGCGTGTATTGGCGCCGGGTACGAGTTCAACCGGAATGGCAGCCAGGCAACCCAGGGGGGTTTCGAGCTGCTCCAGGGGAAGCGTGCGGTAGGTCCTCGGTTTGATCTTGTCGTCGGTGACTTCGAAAAACTGTAAATCGGGTTCCTGCAGGCGCAGTCGTCGCTGCAACTCGACTTTCAGGGATAGCGTGTCCAACGCGCCCGGGCCCATATCCAGCGACAAAACCTGCTTGCCTTTGGTGGTTGTGACTGTGTTGGCCTGCCAGTTGAATTCGGCTGACCAGTCATCGCTGATACCTGCCAGCCGTGAATGATGACTGAAGCGGTCGGGGCGAAATTTGTCGTCCAGAAAATACCCTTCCACTTGCTCCGCGTCGGTAACGCCAAGCAAACGGCCAAGGCCGCGGGTGCCGCTGCCTTCACTGCGGATGATCCAGCGCTCCTCTTGCTTGCGCATGGTGACTTCAGCCTGGCCGGATAGTTTGCCGTTGCGATAGACCTCAAAGTTCAGTTGGTAAGATAGGGGTTCGGCGTAAAGTTCGTGCGCAAAAAAACACGCGAGCGCCATGACCCCAGACCTGAAACCAAAGTTGAATTCAGAAAGCGCCATCGCGGTTCAGTAGCAGCGGTTGTTGCAGGGTTTCTCCGTTCACTGTGACGGCGCCATGGGTGGATTGGACTGAACAACGACTGAACAATTCAACGGTTGCCACCAATAACTCGTGCTCCCGGGGTGAAAGCCTGGCAGCGAGGGCGACCGGCTGATCGTTTGCTTCGATGGGAATGCGCACTTGTGAAACCACCGGGCCTGCGTCCAGTTCATCCGTAACAAAATGCACACTGGCTCCGTGCTCATTGTCGCCAGCCTCGATGGCGCGCTGGTAGGTGTTGGTGCCGCGGTGCAACGGTAGCAGGGAGGGGTGCAGGTTGATCAGCTTGCCGGCAAAGCGCTGCACGACCTCCGGCCCGACAATGCGCATGAATCCAGCCAGTACGACCAGGCCGGGACTGGCCACGGCAATCAGTTCTGCAAGTTTTCGGTCGTAGTCTGCCCGTTGAGGGAACTCCTCATGTTGCAGGATACTGGTGGGAATACCCGCCTGGCGTGCGCGCTCGAGGCCACGAGCATCGGCGCGGTTGCTGATCACGTGGTTGATTTCCACCGTTAAACGGCCACGCTCGCAGGCATCGATCAGGGCCTGTAGATTGCTGCCCCCGCCGGAAATCAGGACCGTGATCCTCAGTGCGCTCACTACGCGGAATATTCCACTCGCGGGCCACTACCCTGTGCGCGAACGCAGCCAATATCCCAGCACGGAATGCCAGCTTCCCTGGATGCTTCAAGCAGGGCCCCAGCCGCGTCGGCCCGGGCCAGCATCACCATACCGATGCCACAATTGAAGGTGCGCAGCATTTCGCCGGACTGGATGCCGCCCTGTTCCTGCAGCCAATTGAAAACTGCCGGCCTGGGCCAGGCTTCAGGATTGATCACCAGCCCGGTATTTTCCGGCAACACGCGAACAACATTCTCTGTAAGGCCGCCACCAGTTATGTGGGCCAGGCCATCAATCGTGCCGGTTTTGAACATTTCCAGCAGCGGCTTGACGTAAATGGTGGTGGGCACCAGCAAGGCTGCACCCAGCTTCACCGTCGTGCCATCCGGGTTGTGCAGGAGGGTTTCCAGATTGGCCTTACTCACTTCAAGGACCTTGCGCACCAGCGAGTAGCCATTGGAATGCGGGCCGGAAGAGGCCATGCCCAGCAGGCGATGGCCTGCAGCTATGCGGCTCCCGTCCAGCAATCCGGATCGTTCTACTACGCCAACTGCAAATCCCGCGAGGTCGTAGTCTCCAGCACCGTACATACCTGGCATTTCTGCGGTTTCGCCCCCGATGAGGGCACAGCCAGCTTGCCGACAGCCATCGGCAATGCCGCGAATCACTGTCTCGGCGACCGCTACGTCCAATTTGCCGGAGGCGTAGTAGTCCAGGAAGAACAGGGGTTCGGCGCCGCTGGTCAGAATGTCATTGACGCACATCGCCACGAGGTCGATACCGATGGTATCGTGCCGGTCCATTTGCCGGGCGAATAACAGCTTGGTCCCCACGCCGTCTGTGCCGGATACCAGCACCGGTTCACGCCATTTCTTCAAGTCGAGCTGGAACAGGGCCCCAAAACCGCCCAGTCCGTTCAGGACTTCCGGGCGCATGGTGCTGCGTGCGGCTGGCTTGATCCGCTCGACAAGTGCGTCACCGGCGTCAATGTCAACTCCGGAATCGCGATAGGAAAGGCCGTGCTTTGGTATGTTTTCAGTGCTCAAGGCAAAATTCCGCTGGGCAGTGTAATTACGAGTGGCAGACAGCCTATGGTATCTTATTCATGCCGGCGATTGCTTCCGACTTCCTTGTTCAAAATATTCCATGAGAAAACTGCTGCTCACCATACTTGTATCTACCTGCGCTGTGTTCGGGCATGCGGGATCGCTGCTTGCGGTTGATTCGGGGTTGTACATCGGTGAGGCCCCGGTGGCAGATCAATCTGCATCAGAGCAGAGGAGGGCAATGCCGCGGGCGTTGTTGCAGGTATTGCAAAAAGTCAGCGGATTGACGGATTTCGAGGCCTACCCGGATGTGCAGCCTGCCATTCAGAATGCCAGTGCCCTGGCCATTACGTTTTACTACAGCGATAAAGAATTGATATTGCCGGACGGGCAGCCAGGCAAGCAGCCATATCTGGTCGTGGAATTTTCCGCTGCAGCAGTCGCAGACCTCGCAAAAAGCCTGCAACTACCCATCTGGAAACCCGAACGGCGGCCCGTTACCGTCTGGTTCGTGGTTGATGACGGAAGCAGTCGCGCCATCATGCCCGCTGCAATGGAATACGCCTGGGAGGGTTTGGCTGCTATTGCCAGTGCAAGGGGGATGCCAGTGATCCGCCCCAGGCCCGACGAGTTGGGTGTTTATGCAGTAGACCAGCAATTGTTGTGGGGTGGATACACCGAGGAACTGGTGGAAACCGGCCCCGCAGATGCGTTGGTGATTGCGGCGCGGCGGGAAGGCCAGGATTGGAATATTCGCATGAACATGGACTACATGAAGCAGGTGCGGTCTTGGCGCAATCGCAACCCCGACATTCAAATAGCGCTGGCCGAAGGCATGAACAGGGCTATTGATGAGATCGTGGCTCTCAATTCCATCGCGGCGGCGGACCAGGGCCGGCAAACTTTGGAGATTTCCGTTAGCGGGCTGGCCGTGGGCGGCGACTACGCGCGGTGCCTGGCCTACCTGCAGAAGTTGAGCCTGGTCGAGCGGGTAGAGGTACGCGCTGCAACCCCGGGCAAGGTACGGTTTTCTCTCACACTCAATGCCCTGCCGGAGTATCTGTTCAGTGCACTGCAGAACGACGGGATTCTTGCTGTAACGAAAACTGAAGGTGAGTATTCCCTGTTGCCATGAGCCTGCGGCTGTTACCCAATGTCCTGACGCTGTTCCGCATGCTGGCGGTCGGCCCGATAGTCTACTGGCTGTTGACGGGAGACCACGTGGCCGCGTTGGTGTTGGCAATTTTTGCCGGCGTCAGCGACTTGCTGGACGGTTACCTCGCCAGGCGCTTCGGCTGGATGACTCACTTTGGCGGGGTGCTGGATCCGCTGACTGACAAGTTGTTGCTGGTATCCACGACACTGACCCTGGCATGGCTGGGCCAGTTGCCATGGTGGCTGGTTAGTCTCGTGGTGCTGCGCGATATCGTGATTATCTGTGGCGGGCTCATTTACCATAATTTTATTACCCCGATCGTCAATTCCCACCCAACGGCACTCAGCAAACTCAATACCCTGGTGCAGATCGTGCTTATCGTCGCCGCGATGCTGGGCCTGGCATTTCCAGCAACTCTCGGACCCTGGAACCAGTGGTTGATTTACACCGTGGCGCTGACAACGACCGCCTCCGGGGTTCAATACGTGGTCATCTGGGGTTTGAAAGCACGCCAGCATTACCAGGGTGGCGCCTGACGTGCATTACCGCAGCAAAAGCTAGGGAGAGCCAGGTGTCTTCTGCTGCGCAAATACTACTGCCCCTGGAGGGGCGGCGACCGGACCGGTTTGAGGATTTTGTCCCCGGTCCAAACAGCAGGGTAGTGATTGCCCTGCAGCAACTATTTGAAACTGCTGAAGGCTGTGTGTTTCTCAAGGGCGCTGACGGTAGCGGTAAAACCCATTTACTGAATGCTGCGGTCAACTACGCGCAGGGCCTGGGCCTGAACGCCTTCTACATGGCCCTGGGACAGTTGCCTGATACTGCTGCAGAAGGCCTCGGCGGGCTCGAAACCATGGACCTGGTATGTATTGATAATGTGGACTGCATAGTGGGGCAGCCTGCCTGGGAAAAAGCCCTGTTCAATTTTTTCAATCGCCTGCGGGCAGAAGGAGGCACGCTGGTGGTGAGCAGTTCACGCGCTTTGTCTTCACTGCACTTCGAACTGCCGGACCTGGCATCGCGGCTGGCCTGGGGATTGCGCCTGCAACTTGAGCCCCTGGATGACCGTGGCAAAGCCGAGGTATTGCGCAGCAGATCGGCCGCACTTGGCATCGAGATTCCGCAGGAGGTATTGAACTACCTGTTAAGTCACGGCGGCAGGAGCATCAGCGTATTGCTGGATAATCTCGAAGCCATTCGTTTGGTGGCCCTGCAGGGAAAGCGCAGAATCACGATACCGCTGGCACGGGAAGTGCTCGCCAATGAATAGTGCATAAAAGGAGTACGGAATGCTGACCAAGCTGGAGATTACGCGTAACTGGTTGCCGCGCTACACCGGTATGCCATTGGAAAAATTCGGTGAATACATCCTGCTGACGAATTTTCGCACCTATGTGCAGCAGTTTGCTGACCAGTTCAACTGTGAAATTCATGGCGAAGACCGCGGCATGCAGGCTGCATCCAACAGCGCCGGTCTGACCATTATCAATTTTGGTATGGGTTCCAGCCAGGCTGCAACCATCATGGATCTGCTGTCTGCAGTCGCGCCCAAGGGCGTGCTTTTTCTCGGTAAGTGCGGCGGCCTGAAAAAATCCACGGAAATCGGGCATTTCATCCTGCCTATCGCGGCCATCAGGGGTGAGGGAACCAGTGACGACTATTTTCCGCCCGAAGTGCCTGCTTTACCTTCCTTCAAGCTGCACAAATTTGTATCGGACAAAATTCGTGAGCACGGCGTGGACTACCGCTCCGGCGTGGTATACACCACCAACCGCAGGGTGTGGGAACATGATGAGGAATTTCATCAGCGCTTGCACGACATGACCTGCATAGGCATCGATATGGAGACGGCCACCCTGTTCATAGTGGGGCACGCCAACGAAATTTCCCGCGGCGCCCTGCTGTTGGTTTCAGACGTCCCGGTAACTCCGGACGGAGTCAAAACCGAGGAGTCTGACAAGAAAGTCACGGCTGACTGGGTAGGTCTTCATCTTCGCATCGGCATTGAAGCCATGACCGAACTGGGGCAGAAAGGCGAGAAGATCAAGCACTTCAGGTACTAGTTTCTCCTCGCCTTCGCGCCTATGCGCCGTACTATTTGAAGGTCATGCGGCTGTCTATGAGTAAACCCTGCTCGGTGAACCGTGCTTCAAGTTCGGATCGGTCGACGAAGTCCGCGTACGCCTGGCGCAGCGCGTCGGAAATCTCTTTCACGGCGTTTTGGGGCTGTGCATTCGGGTCTGCAGCCTCGTCTGGCTGGGGCGTGAACTCTTCCAGGCCTTCCGTCAGTTTGTCGGTGAAATCCAGGTAGGCAGCACTGTTGTAATTTACCGACAGAAACGTACCGTTTTCGGTGGCCGCTTGCTCAAGGTAGGGAAGCAATTCGCTTTCTTCGCCTGCGCCCATGGAAATTCCAATTGCACTGTCCGTTAAGGCAGCAAACGCGACTGCATCGGCAATGGGAATCATGCCCGGAGGCAAAGCCACAGGGGGCTCGCCTTTGACCAGCGCAATGGAGCTAAGGTCAGGCAGGAACATTTGCGCCATGCCGACAAACAATTCCGGCTGCTCCACGTGCACAGCCAGCAGGCCAGCAACCGCTTCCGGTATGGACTGGCTCATTTTCAGTTGGCTGAGGCTCAAACGCAGGCCGCGAAAGTTATTGACGAATGGTGGTAGTGGCTCGCTGAGTTTCTCCAGGGCCGAGGCTGCCTGCGCATTCAGATCTTGCAGGTGTGCGCATTGATAAGGCGATTCTGTAATGGCTGTCGCTTTGGCCAGCAGGAAGTCCCGGACTGCGCCTACTTTTAATCCGAACGCGAACTCGAGCAAGCGCGTGGAAGCGGCGGCTCCACCCATGGGGATCCCTGCAGGCAGCTCCATAAGCTGCAGGCCGTCTTCTGGCCTGGTTTCCACCACGTACTGCAGGCCCATGGCATTGCTGGTGAGTTCGGTAGAGCCTGCTAGCAAGCGCGGAACGTGGCTAATAATCTGCCTGAACTCGGTTTTGCACTGGTCACCGAACGCCTCCACTTCCGTGGTATAGGCTTCGCCGGCAGAGCGGGCGAACAGAGTGCCCGGATTCAATAACTCATCCGCCAGCAGGGACATGTCTGCCACTGCTGCAAAATAGGGGGTATAGCCGTACTTGTTCTGAACATCTTTGAGCCTGGCTTCGGCATCGGTATCTACCGGTTTTTCCAGACCGAGAAAAAGCGGCAACAGTTCAGTCCTGGCAGTGTCCGGGAAAACGCTGAAGGCGATATGGTCTTCCAGAATGGCGATGTAAGCGCTCAGTGGGAGCTTCGACTGGCTGGAATCGTCATCCGGCGTTATTTGCCAATACGAGACGCCCTGCAATTCCTGCTGCGGCTCCGATATTCCGGCTGCGTCGAGTATTCGCTGTACGGTAGCCTTTAGGGCCTGCGCATCACCCAACTCGACCCGGACGGTGGGAAATACACCCATGCCGTAGAAAACTTGTTGCCCCTGTAGGTCCAGGCCCAGGCTTTCCAGGCCGGGGCGGTTCAGTTTTCCATCCAACTCCTGCAGCACGGCCAGGCCAAGGTTGTACGCCGGGTCACCAGCTTCGGGATGGGCCTCCAGCTGGGCTTTTGCTTTTTCAAGTTGCGCCTGGGCAGTTGCAGCCGCCGGTTCCAGCCTCTTCAGGAAGCTGTCGATGACATCGTCAGGAGTGGGTGCAAGATTTCCACCCAGGTAGGGTGCGCCGGCTGGAACGTAGCTGAGCAGGGAATTATGCGGGACATCGCTTGTCGCGGCGCTGGTCGAGGCGTCCTCATCCTTGCCACAAGCGGAAAGAGTAATCAAGGCAACGAGTACCAGGGCAGCCAGGCGTAATGTGTTCATTTCATGTACCTACTAAGGTTGATGTGTGAAGGTGTTATACATTACTACAACAGTATAGTCAATCTACAATGCCTTGACCCCGACGATGAGTTTCTGCGCCACATCCTGGGCATCGCCGTAACACATGCGCGTGTTGTCTTCGAAAAACAGCAGGTTTTCAATTCCGGAAAAGCCGGTTCCCTGGCCACGTTTGATGACAAACACATTGCGTGCCTTGTCCGCGTCCAGGATAGGCATGCCATAAATCGGGCTGGATTTGTCCTTGCGGGCGGCGGGATTAACCACGTCGTTCGCGCCGATCACCAGTGCCACGTCCGTGGTTGGGAATTGGCTGTTGACGTCCTCGAGGTCGTAAATGAGATCATAGGGAACTCCCGCTTCGGCTAGCAGGACGTTCATGTGACCGGGCATTCTGCCCGCAACGGGGTGAATGGCAAAGCTGACCTTGACGCCCTTTTCCATGAGTATTTTCACCAGTTCCCAAATCTTGTGCTGGGCCTGCGCGACCGCCATGCCATAGCCGGGAATGATGATGACTTTTTCTGCGTATGCCATGGTGATGGCGGCGTCTGCAGGTTCGATGGCCTTCATGGTGCCACTAACCGCCATGGATGTTCCGCCATCATCACCGGTGCCGAATCCCGAGAACAGGACATTGCTGATGGGCCGGTTCATGGCGCGCGCCATTAGCTGGGTCAGCAAGGTACCGGCTGAACCAACCACGATGCCGGCGATCATCATCGCGGGGTTTTGCAGGACAAAGCCTTCAACGCCAACGGCCAGGCCGGTCAAGGCGTTGTACAGTGAAATGACCACTGGCATGTCCGCGCCGCCAATGGGCACCGTCATCAGCACGCCAAAGAGCAGGGCGATGGCAAAAAAGGCGTAGTACTCCGTGGCCGAAAATTCCGTGCGCGCCAGCAGAAAACCCAGTACTACCAGCGCGAAAAACAGCATGGCATTGAACGCCTGCTGCCCCGGAAAACGATAGACTTTGCGCATCCAGCCTTGCAGTTTGGCAAACGCGATGAGGGAACCGGAAAATGCCACGGTGCCAATCAAGGCACCCAAAACTGCCAGTTCGCGGGCGGCAAATGCATTGTGGCTGAGGCCTTCGCCGGTGAGGACGCGCAGCAGTTCGACAGCTGCAATGGCCGCAGCTGCCCCGCCGCCCATGCCGTTGTAGAGCGCGATCATCTGCGGCATGTCCGTCATGGCAACGCGTTTGCCCGACCACCATGCCAGCACGCCGCCAATGAATATGGCGCTGGTCATGAGCAGGTAGTTGTGCATTTGCGGCTCGGTAAAGGTGATCAGCGTCGCAACTACCATGCCGATGCCTGCCCTCACAATTCCGCCTCGCGCCGTCGCCGGATGGCTCATTTTCTTCAGGCCGGAAATAAACAGAATGGCGGCGATAAAATAGCTCACCTGGATCAAGCCGTGGGCAAGTTCCGGGTTCAGGAAGCCGTCCATCAGCGACTCTCCTTGCTGGACTTGAACATTTCCAGCATGCGTTCAGTTACTACGTATCCACCCACCGCGTTGCCAGCTCCCAGCAGCACCGCAATAAAGCCGATGACCTGTTCCGCCTGGGTAGTGGCATGCCCCAGGGCGACCATGGCCCCTACCAATACGATGCCGTGAACAAAATTGGATCCGGACATCAAGGGGGTGTGCAATATGGTTGGAACCTTGGAAATGACTTCATAGCCGGTAAATGCCGCCAGCATGAAGATGTAAACCGCAACAAATCCTTCCATGAGCGTGTCCTGTGTGCGTGTTCCTGAAAGTCAGACCTTCAGGCTTGGGTTTTCAGTGCTAATTGTTCAGAGTCTGGTCTTCAGAGTCTGCTCTTCAGGGTCTGGTTTTCAGGGTCGATTTTTGCGCGCAAACCTCGCTGCCGATCAAGCTGGCTGGGAGAGCAGTTTAGCCGTGCCCGCGTGCACCAGTTCTCCACCATAGGTGAGCAGGCAACCGGCCACCACTTCATCCTCGCGGTTGATACTGAGCTGCCCATCCTGCACCAACAGTTCAAGCAGGTTGAGCAGGTTCTTGGAATACATTTCACTGGCATGAATTGCAGCGATGCTGGCAAGGTTGAGCGGCCCGTCAATCGTTACACCCTTGTGACGCACCGTGGTGCCGGGCTCGGTCAGTTCGCAGTTGCCACCGGATTCAGCGGCCAGGTCCACAATCACCGAGCCGGCACTCATGCCTGCCACCATTGCGGCGCTGATGATCTTGGGCGCGGGCCTGCCGGGAATGGCAGCGGTCGAGATCACCACGTCGCAGCGGGACAGGTGCTCGGCCAGCTTGGCGGCCTGCTGCTGTTTTTCTTCGCCGGTGAGCTCCCGGGCGTAACCACCTTCAGCCTGTGCATTGACGCCGGTATCAATCATCTTCGCACCCAGGGACTCGACCTGTTCGCGGGCTGCAGCGCGAATGTCATAGGCCTCAACTCTTGCCCCCAGGCGGCGGGCCGTGGCAATGGCCTGTAGCCCGGCTACGCCGGCGCCGATTACGACCACGGTGGATGGCCGCAGGGTGCCGGCCGCCGTAGTCAGCATTGGAAACAACCTGGGCGCGATGCTGGCTGCCCGGAGCACGGCTTCGTAACCTGCTACCGTGGCCTGCGACGACAAGACGTCCATGCTTTGCGCGCGCGAAATTCGCGGAACCAGTTCCATCGCGCAGCAGCTCGCTTTGCGCGCGTTCAGAGCATTGACTACCACAGGATTGCGATGCGCAAACACCAGGCCCATTGCCAGCGCACTTTCGCGCAATGCACTGAGCAGCTGTGTATCCGGAGCCTGGACCCAGAGGTAAACATCTGCCTGGCCCAGGATGGTTGCCGCGTCTTCCAGTAACTCACAGTCGGCATAGAGCGAATCGGGAAATCCGGCTGCGTCGCCAGCGTCCTTTTGCAGCAGCACGCGGAACCCCTTCGCGGCAAGTTTCCTGGCATTGGCGGGATCCAGGGCCACGCGGCGTTCGCCTTCAGCCTGCTCTTTTAGCACAGCCACGGTTAACGGCATTGATTGGTCTCCATCAGGGGGCGTTTGGTCGGGGCCTATCTTGAGGGGGCGGAGTGGGGAAAATCAAGGGTCAATCCGCCCCGGTGCATATCCGTCGCACGGCTTCCAGTCGCTGCGGGGTGCCGATGTCATCCCAGGTCCCGTGGTACAGCTCTCCCGTGACGGTGTGCTCTGTAATCGCGGAACGCAACAGGGGCACTAAGGAAAAAGTGCCAGCCACGCAGCCCGCGAACAGGCGTGGGTGATAAACACTGATGCCGCTGAACGTGTACAGCGGTTCGCCCGCATTGTGCACTCTTGCACTCTCGAGGGCGAAATCACCACGCGGGTGGTGTTGCGGGTTTGGTACCAGCACCAGGTGGGCCCAGTCGCATTTGACCGAACGCAACCGGGACAAGGGGTAATCGGTCCAGATATCACCGTTGATCACGAGGAAAGGTGCGTGGCCCAGCGCCGGCAGCGCCTGGAAAATGCCGCCACCGGTTTCCAGCGCATGCGGTTGCTCCTCCGACCAATGGATGCTTAGGCGCCAGCGATCCCCGTTGCCGATTTTTTCCTGCAGCATGGCCCCGAGGTAACTGTGGTTGATTGCCACTTCGCTGAACCCTGCAGCGGCCAGGCGTTCAAGGTGATGTTCAATCAGCGGCTTGCCGCCCACATCAACCAGCGGTTTGGGCACGCGATCGGTCAAGGGGCGCAGGCGCTCACCCCGGCCGGCGGCAAGAATCATGGCGCGCATGGTGTTTGATCCAGCGGGGCTGGCCCAGGTACGTGTTGCAGCAGCAAGGCTTGCAGGGGCTGCAGTTCCGGGTAAAGCGGCAGAACTTCCAGCAAGTAAGCGTAAAACCGCGGGATCATTTGGAGGTATCCCGTTTTGCCATCACGATAGTGCAGGCGCGAAAATATGCCCACAATTTTGAGGTTGCGCTGCAGGCTCATCAAATCGCACCAGCGCAGCCATTGTGCGGACCCAACGGGCTGCGTCAATTCCTGGCGATAAGACTCCATCCATGTTTCCAGTTGCGTTCGCGGCCACGCAATATAGCGGTCCCACAAAAGGGAAATGAAATCGTAGCTAAGAGGACCGCGAACTGCGTCTTGAAAATCAATAATGCCTGGCTCAAGACCTTGCTGGTACAGCAGGTTGCAGGAATGAAAGTCGCGATGCACAAATACCTGAGGTTGCGCGGCCGCATTGGCCTGCAGGACTTCGCAGCCCGCCCGCCAGACAGTCGATGCAGGCTGATCCAGTCTGACCTGTCGGTGCCGCTGCAGGTACCAATCAGTAAACAGGTCCAACTCCACTTGTAAGCGCTGGCTGTCGTAGTCCGGCAAGCCGGTAACATCAACGTTTTGCGCCATGCGGTGCAACACGCCGAAAAGGTCCGGGAGCAGCTTGGCAGCCGATTGCGGTGTCAGCATCCCGCGATACAGTTCGTCACCCAGGTCTTCCAGCAGGCCAAAGCCCTGCGCGAAATCAAAATCCAGCACATCCGGAGCGCGCAGGCCGGCTCTACGCAAGCGGGCTGCGATATCCACAAATGGCCGGGAGTTTTCGCGCTCGGGTGGTGCATCCATCAGGATCAATGAACCACTGCCGGTGTGCAGGCGGAAATAGCGGCGGAAACTCGCATCTCCGGAAACCGGGATGAGTTCCACCCTGTCCAGGCCCAGACAATCAGAGGCCCAATCCCGGGCTGCAATCAGCCTATTGGATTCCAGGGTGTCGGTCCTGGACGGGCGGTTTTCTGGCGGGCTTGCCTGCATGAAGCGCATTTTGCACGATCCGGGCCGGACTTTGAACGTTATCTGCAAAACGAATCTGGTTGAAATAGGACCAGTATGGTACTATTTGATCTGCTGCAACCCTGCCTGACCAATTGGTCGTGCCACATGGTTGGTCCACTGGGTTGGTGCACTGGGTTGGTCCATATAGTTTGGGCAATTTGGTTGGGTTATTTGATTGGGTTATTTGATTGGTGAGGCGATGCTCAGAATATCCAAGATGACCGATTACGCCATTTTGCTGATGGTGGAGCTGAACCGGGAAGGGGAGACGCTCAGTGCGCATACCCTGGCCGATCGCATCCACGTGGAAGTGCCGACAGCGAGCAAGGTGTTGAAATTGCTGGCCGGGGCGGGCCTGCTGCATTCCTACCGCGGCGCCAACGGGGGCTACCGGGGCAGTCGTCCGGCGACACAGGTCAGCGTGGCAGAAATTATTGCCGCCATTGAAGGACCGATTGCCATGACCGAGTGCAGTGTCGAGGCGGGGCTATGTAGCCAGGAAGACAACTGCAATTTGCGCAGCAACTGGCAACGCATCAGCATTGCGGTTGCGCGCGCTTTGCAAAACGTCAGCCTGGCTGAAATGTCTGCACCTCTGAAGCGGGCTCCGGCCGGCTTGCACATTGCAAGCTTGAGCTCCTTCTGATGGAGGCCGGGGTGAACAGCAGAGAGCCGGTGCCAGCAGAATCTTCCGTGGCGCAGTTCGTGCAGCAAAAATATCGCCACGGCTTTGTGACGGACATCGAGTCTGAAACCGTACCACCAGGCTTGAACGAGGACGTTATTTGCTGGATTTCTGCGCGCAAACAGGAACCCGAGTGGTTGTTGCAGTGGCGGCTCAAGGCCTACCGGTACTGGCTAAAAATGCCACAACCGAAGTGGGCGCATCTCAAAATTGCTCCGATAGATTTCCAGGCCATTTCCTATTTTTCTGCTCCCAAGTCCAACAGTGATCGTCCACAGAGCCTGGCCGATGTAGACCCCAAGCTGCTGGAAACCTACGATAAACTGGGGGTGCCTTTGCATGAACGCGCGCGCCTCGCCGGAGTCGCGGTGGACGCGGTGTTCGATTCGGTTTCGGTGGGAACGACATTTCGTGCGGAGTTGCAGAAAGCCGGCGTCATATTCTGTTCATTTTCCGAGGCAGCGCGGGAACACCCCGAACTGGTGCGCAAATACCTTGGCAGCGTCGTGCCCAGCCGCGACAACTTTTTTGCGGCCTTGAACTCGGCCGTGTTCTCGGACGGCAGTTTCGTATTCATACCACGGGGCGTGCGTTGCCCCATGGAGTTGTCTACTTATTTTCGTATCAATGCAGCGGAGACGGGGCAGTTTGAGCGCACCCTGATCATTGCTGAAGAAGGCAGTATCGTTAGCTACCTGGAAGGTTGCACCGCACCCATGCGAGATGAAAACCAGTTGCATGCCGCGGTGGTGGAACTGGTTGCGCTGGATGATGCCAACATCAAGTACTCCACCGTGCAGAACTGGTATCCCGGCGATGAAAACGGCGTAGGTGGCATTTACAACTTTGTGACCAAGCGCGGCGATTGCCGCGGCGACCGGTCGAAGATTTCGTGGACCCAGGTGGAAACCGGTTCGGCCATTACCTGGAAGTACCCTTCCTGCGTATTGCGCGGCGAACGGTCGGTGGGTGAGTTCTATTCCGTGGCTCTGACCAACCACCACCAGCAAGCGGATACTGGCACCAAGATGATTCACCTCGGCCGGGATACGCGCAGCACGATCATTTCCAAAGGCATTTCAGCTGGCTGCGGGCAGAACACCTATCGCGGGCTGGTGCACATCGACCGCAAGGCCGAAAACGCACGCAACTACACCCAGTGTGATTCTATGCTCATCGGCAAGTTGTGTGGTGCGCACACCTTCCCCTATATCGAGGTCAGCAACCCCAGCGCGCAGGTGGAACACGAGGCCACTACTTCCCGCATTGGTGAAGACCAGCTGTTTTACTGCTTGCAACGTGGAATTTCCGAAGAAGATGCTGTTTCCATGATTGTCGATGGATTCTGCAAACAGGTATTCAGGGAACTCCCCATGGAATTCGCTGTTGAGGCCAAAGCCTTACTCGAAGTCAGCCTGGAAGGCGCCGTGGGCTAGTCCCGCCAGCCAGGCCCGCCAGCGAAACCAGGAATCATTTACAGGCCCGAATTTATTTACAGGCCGGTATTTATTTAGAGGAATAGCAAACACATGCTTCAAATTACCAATCTTCACGCCAGCGTGGCCGGAAAGCCCATACTTAAAGGGTTAAACCTTGCAGTCCGGGCTGGCGAAGTGCACGCCATCATGGGGCCGAACGGAGCGGGCAAGAGCACGCTGGGGTACGTGTTGGCCGGCCGCGAAGGCTATGAGGTTACCGCCGGTGAAGTTCTGTACCAGGGTAAGAATCTGCTCGAACTCGCACCCGAGGAACGGGCCTGCGCAGGGGTCTTCCTTGCATTTCAATACCCGGTCGAAATTCCAGGGGTGAATAACACTTACTTCCTGCGTGCTGCGCTCAATGCCCAGCGCAAGTATCGCGGCCAGGCGCTGCTGGATTCAATGGAGTTCCTGCGACTGGTGCGGGAAAAGCTGGAAGTGCTGCACATCAGCGATGACCTGATGCACCGTGCAGTGAACGAAGGCTTTTCCGGGGGTGAAAAAAAACGCAATGAAATTTTCCAGATGGCAGTACTTGAACCTGCGCTGGCAGTGCTGGACGAGACCGACTCCGGCCTCGACATCGATGCACTGAAACTCGTGGCTGAAGGAGTCAATCGCTTGCGCGACCCGCAACGGTCCATGATTGTCGTAACCCACTATCAACGCCTGCTGGATCATATCGTTCCGGATTTCGTGCACGTTCTGGCCGACGGCAGGATAGTTGCGAGCGGTGGCGCTGACCTCGCAATCAAGCTCGAAGAGCAAGGCTACACCTGGCTGGAACGGGGTGGCATTGCTTCTTTGCAGCATGCTGCCGGGGCCTGACGGGACTTGTTGTAAATGAGCTTACCGGCAACCGCCACACATGTGCGCCTCGCGGACAATTGGGCCAGTTCCGTGCGGGCTGCAGTTCCAGGCAGCGGTCCGGAGTGGCTGCAAGTTCTACGTGACCGTGCCGCACAGGAATTTCTCCGCGGTGGGCTACCTGGAAACAAGGACGAGGCCTGGAAATACACCTCTCTGCGGCGACTCGAAGACCTGCGCCCGGAGCTGGGTACAGGTCCCTTGACTGGAGCAGGGCCTGCGTGGCCGTCTCCCCTGGTCACTGATGGGGGTTTTGGTTTTCACGTGCACAATGGCCGCGTGCAGGGATTTGACGGCAACACTCCGGCTGGAGTGAGCATGATGCCGATGGAACAGGCTCTCAGGGGACCGGATTCGCCTTTGCTGCAGCGCTTGCGCTCACTGCTGGAAAAAGTTGAAGTCCAGGGTCGGGCGCGCGCGTTCGAGGCACTCAATACCGCCTTGCTGGATCATGGTGTCCTCGTGCATGTGGCTGCCGGGGTCGATGCCGGGCTCTGCCTGGTGCAATGGGCGCAAGGTGCCAGCCCGCGCTCCGGCATGGATAATTTCCGCCTGATCCTGATGCTGGAGCCCGGTGCGCAGCTAAGCCTGGTGGAACAGTACCTGGGCCTGGCTGAGCCGCTAGAGGAAGGTGCCGCAGCGCCCACCGCGGCCCATGCGCTGAGCCTGGTGCTGCAGCTTGATTTGGCTGCTGACTCGGTTCTGGATCACGTCATGCTGCAAAACGAAACCGCACAAAATATTCTGTTGACCAGTAGCGTAGTACACCAGGGCGCAGGCAGTTCTTACCAGTTCACAGGCTTTGACCTTGGGGGGGGCCTGGTCCGCCACGCTATTACCTGCCACCTTGCTGGGACAGGAGCCAGCACCACACTCAACGGCGCATTCCTCGGCGATGGTTCGCGCCACGTTGACTACCACGTGTGCGTGGAGCACCTGGCTCTTGATTGTTCCAGTGAGCAGTTTTTTCGTGGCGTGCTGGGCGGACACAGCCGCGGTGTTTTCAACGGCAAAGCCTTAATTCAGCGCGGCGCTGATGGTTCAAGGGTGCGGCAATCAAATGCCAATCTGCTGCTTTCCGGGTTTGCAGAAATCGATACCAAGCCTGAATTGGAAATTTATGCAGATGAGGTTGAAGCCAGCCATGGCGCCACCGTGGGCCAGCTTGATGAACAGGCGGTTTTTTACCTTCGCAGCCGTGGACTCAATGAAGGAGATGCCCGGCGCATGCTGAGTTCCGCATTCTGTTGTTCAGTCACGTCGCGACTAAAAGATGCCGGGCTGGCAGGGCAGATCAACCGCTTACTGGAGGCGGCGATGCCAAAAGCTGATTCGCTAGTGCAGGAGGCTCCCTAACATGACGCAGCAATCGCAGCAGGCAATGGCAGGCTCGCCAGCACTGGCACGTGCTTCGGCGCGTCTGGATGTCGAGCGCGTGCGGCAGGATTTCCCGATACTGGCACGCGAAGTTCACGGCCAGCCGCTGGTGTATCTCGATACGGCCGCTTCCGCACAACGGCCTCTGGCCGTAATCGAAGCCACCGAGAGCTTCTATCGCTTGCACAACGCCAACGTGCATCGTGGAGTGCACCTGCTCAGCCAGGAAGCGACCGATGCCTTTGAGGCTGCGCGCCACGCCCTGGTCGGGTTCATCAACGCCGGTTCTGGCAGGGAAGTGATTTTCACTCGCGGCACCACCGAGTCAATCAACCTGGTGGCACAGAGTTTTGTGCGGCCCCGCGTGGGTCCCGGAGATGAAATTGTTATCACCCACATGGAACACCACTCCAATATCGTTCCCTGGCAGATGGTATGCGAGCAGACCGGCGCCAGCCTGCGGGTCGTGCCGATTGATGCACGGGGTGAGCTGAGGCTGGATGAACTGGAAGCCATGTTGTCGGGGCGTGTCAAGATGTTGGGATTGGCGCATATCTCCAACGCGTTGGGCACCGTCAACCCGGTAAAACACGTCTGTGAATTGGCTCGCCGCCAGGGTGTGCCGGTGCTGGTTGACGGCGCGCAGGCGATGCCACACGGGGCCGTGGATGTGCAGGCCCTGGGTTGTGATTTTTATTGTTTTTCCGGGCACAAGATGTATGGCCCGACCGGTATCGGCGCGCTGTGGGCCGCGGAACAGACCCTGGAGAACATGCCTCCCTGGCAGGGTGGCGGGGAGATGATTCGCAAAGTCACTTTTGAAAAGACCGAATACAACGACTTGCCGTCCAAGTTTGAAGCAGGCACGCCCAATATCGCGGGTGCTGTCGGTCTGGGGGCAGCGGTGGCCTACCTCAAATCCCTGGGTATGGATGCAATTGCACAACATGAAAAGGAACTGCTGGAATATGCCACGGGCAAGCTTGAGGCCATTGCAGGCCTGAGGATCATTGGTACGGCGCGGCACAAGGCCGGTGTGATCAGTTTTACCCTCGAAGGGGTGCATCCGCATGACCTGGGAACCCTGATTGATCACTTTGGGATTGCCCTGCGCACCGGGCATCATTGCGCCATGCCGGTGATGCAGTTCTTCAATGTGCCCGCTACTGCCCGGGCATCATTCGGCCTCTACAACACACTGGCGGAAATCGATGTACTGGCCAACGCCATTGAACGAGTGCGCAGCATGGTGATCGAGGCGTAAGCGTCGCGAGTCGACCTCTGTCCCGCGTTGGGTAAGCGGGATTCCAGCTTCAGCTTGCTTCTGTGTGGCTGGCTGTCGCCTGGCCCGGAGCTTGGCCAGGAGTTTGACCAGAAACTTGACCCGGGGCGTTGTTTTGGGCCAGTTCAATCTTTGTCACCCTTTGGAATCCTCGCGGCAGTTTGCGTCCGCGCAAAGCCCGGTCGCCCCTGAAGTTGTCAATGTCTTTTTCCGCCATGCGCAGGTAGCGCTGGCCGGCCCACACGAGGATTTCGTCTTTTTCGCCCATGACGATGAGCCCCATAACACTTTCTTCACCGCTTTTCAGCCGTTTCGGCGGCACGTTGATCAGCTTGTTGCCCTTGCCTTTGCCCAGTTCCGGAACATCACCCAGTGGAAAGGCCAGCATGTACCCATCGGAAGTCACGCAGACCACGGTACTGGAGGTTTGCGGGTCAATTACCGCCGGGGCCAATGGAATGGAACCGGCTGGCAGGGACAGCATGGCCTTGCCGGCTTTCATGCGGCTGTAAAGGTTCTCCAGTTGCGTGACAAACCCGTAGCCATAGGAACTGGCAAGCAGGATTTTCTGCTGGCCAGGTCCCGCCAGGCAGTACAGGAAGGCAGAGCCATCAGGCGTGCTGAACTTGGTGCTGAGGGGTTCGCCCAGTCCGCGGGCAGAAGGCAGCGTATGCGCGGGCAGGGCATAGGCACGGCCGGTGGCGTCGATGAACACGGCCTGTTCCGAGCTGCGTCCGCGCGCGCTGTGCAGGAATTCGTCACCCGCGCGGTAACTGAGAGCGGCCGCATCGATGTCATGTCCCTTGGCGAGACGCACCCAGCCGGATCGGGACAGAACGATGGTCACCGGTTCGGACGCCACCAGGTCTTCCTGTTTCAATGCCTGCGCAGTTTCACGGGTAACGATGATGGAGCGTCGTGCATCGCCGTAAGCTGCGGCATCTTCATTGAGTTCTTTCTTGATCAGGGTCTTGAGCCGGGCTTTTGATCCCAGCGTAGTTTCCAGTGAACGGCGCTCTTCCTCAAGCTCTGCCTGTTCACCACGGATCTTTATTTCCTCCAGTTTGGCGAGGTGGCGCAGTTTCAGTTCGAGGATGGCTTCGGCCTGGGTACCGCTGAGCTCGAAACGTTCCATCAGGACTGGTTTGGGTTCATCTTCACTGCGGATGATGCGGATGACTTCGTCGATATTGAGGAAAGCAATCATCAAGCCAGCCAGGATGTGCAGCCGGTCGACCACCTGGTCGAGGCGGTATTCGAGGCGGCGCACGACCGTGTCCATGCGGAAGGACAGCCATTCCTTGAGCAGGCCGCGCAAGTCCATTACCTGCGGCTTGCCGTTGACGCCAATGATGTTCAGGTTGACGCGGTAGGTGCGCTCCAGCTCCGTCGTGGCAAACAGGTGATTCATCAATTGCTCGAGATCCACCCGGTTGGAACGCGGCACTATGACCAGGCGCGTAGGGTCCTCGTGGTCGGATTCATCGCGCAGGTCTTCGACCATAGGCAGTTTCTTGGCCTGCATCTGCTGCGCAATTTGCTCGAGGATCTTGGAAGGCGACACCTGATAGGGCAAAGCGGTGATGACGATTTCGCCGTTTTCCTTTTCCCAAACGGCGCGCATACGAACCGAACCATTGCCGGTTTCATAGATTTTGCGCAGGTCCTCAGCGGGTGAAATGATTTCTGCATCCGTGGGGAAGTCCGGCCCCTGGATGTGTTCGCAGAGTTCGGCAATCGTAGCCTTGGGTTCGTCCAGCAGGCGGATACAGGCGCTTACCACTTCGCGCAGATTATGTGGCGGGATGTCAGTTGACATGCCCACGGCAATTCCCGTGCTGCCATTGAGCAAGACATTTGGCAGGCGGGATGGCAGCAGTGTGGGTTCCTTCAACGTGCCGTCGAAATTAGGCGCCCATTCAACCGTGCCCATAGCCAGTTCTGAAAGAAGACTGCGGGCGTAGGCCGTGAGTCTCGATTCGGTATAGCGCATGGCAGCAAACGATTTGGGATCGTCAGGCGAACCAAAATTCCCCTGCCCGTCCACCAGAGGATAACGAAAGGCGAACGGCTGGGCCATCAGCACCATGGCTTCGTAGCAGGCGGAATCTCCATGCGGATGGAATTTGCCAATGACGTCGCCCACGGTACGGGCTGATTTCTTGTGCTTGGAAGCGGCGCTCAGGCCAAGTTCGCTCATGGCATAGATGATGCGCCGCTGCACCGGCTTGAGACCGTCGCCGATGTGCGGCAAGGCGCGGTCCAGCACGACGTACATGGAGTAATCCAGGTAAGCTTTCTCGGCGTAGTCCTTGAGCGGAACGCGTTCGTAATCGGTGAAAGATTGTGTGATCTCGGTCATGTTTTGGGGCCCCTATATCGTGGCCAGGTTGCCTTTGTCTTCCAGCCAGGCCTTGCGGTCGCCTGCGCGCTTTTTGGCCAGCAGCATGTCCATCAAATTATCCGTAGCTGTGGGGTTCTCCACGGTCAGTTGCACCAGTCGCCGGGTCTCGGGGGCAATGGTGCTTTCCCGGAGTTGCAGGGGGTTCATTTCGCCCAAGCCTTTGAAGCGGGTTTCAGAAACTTTACCGCGCTTGTTTTCAGCGGCAATGCGTTCATGGATACCTTTGCGTTCCTCGTCATCCAGCGCATAAAACACATCCTTGCCAACGTCTATGCGATACAGCGGCGGCATGGCGACAAAGATGTGCCCGCTTTCGACCAGCGCAGTGAAGTGCTTGAGGAACAGGGCGGCCAGCAAAGTGGCAATATGCAAGCCGTCAGAGTCTGCATCGGCAAGGATGATGACCTTGCCATAGCGCAAGCCGGAGATCTGGTTGGAGCCGGGATCGACACCGATGGCAACCGATATATCGTGCACTTCATTGTTGGCCAGGACCGACTCCGAATCGACCTCCCAGGTGTTCAGGATCTTGCCGCGCAAGGGTAAAATGGCCTGGAATTCACGATTACGCGCCTGCTTGGCTGAACCGCCCGCAGAATCACCTTCAACCATGAACAACTCGGTCATGGCCAGGTCCTGCGAGGTGCAATCGGAAAGCTTGCCGGGCAAGGCCGGTCCCTGCGTCACTTTCTTGCGCACCACTTTACGCGCCAACTTCATCCGGCTTTGGGCATTGGCGATGGCCAGTTGTGCGATGGCCTCTGCCTCGTTCATGTGCTGGTTCAGCCACAGGCTGAACGCATCCTTGATGATGCCGGAAACAAAAGTTGCGCACGCACGTGAAGACAGCCGTTCCTTGGTCTGGCCGCTGAACTGGGGATCTGCGAGCTTGACGGACAGGATGAAGCCGATTTTCTCCCACACGTCTTCGGGTGCGAGCCGCACTCCCCGGGGCAGGAGGTTGTGCAGTTCACAAAATTCACGCAAGGCTTCCACCAGCCCGGTGCGCAGGCCATTCACGTGGGTGCCGCCTTGTGGAGTGGGTATCAGATTGACGTAACCTTCCTGCAATTGTCCCCCATCCGGTAGCCAGCACAGCGCCCAGCTGGCTTCAGAATCGGTGCCTTTCATTTTGCCGGTGAAAGGCTCCGCCGGCAGTAAAGTCTCATCCGCCAGCTCCGATTTCAGGTAATCGGACAGGCCTTCCTGGTAACACCATTCTTCCTTTTCCCCGGTCTGGTCCATTTTTAGGCTGACCATCAGCCCGGGGCATAGCACCGCCTTGGCGCGCAGCAAGTGACGCAGGCGCGGAATCGAAAAGTGCGGGGAATCAAAATAGCTTGCAGCAGGCCAGAAGCGCAGGCGGGTGCCGGTATTACGTTGCCCTACCGTGCCGACGGTAGTCAGTTCGGAAGTACGGTCGCCGTTGGCAAACGCCATGTGGTATTCACTGCCCTCGCGCTTGATCCAGACTTCGAGCCGGGCTGAAAGGGCATTAACTACCGACACGCCGACACCATGCAAACCGCCACTGAACTGGTAGTTCTTGTCGGAGAATTTTCCACCGGCATGCAGCCGGGTGAGGATCAGTTCGACGCCAGGGATTCCTTGTTCCGGATGGATATCGACGGGCATGCCGCGGCCATCGTCGGCAACTTCCACCGATCCGTCTGCATAGACCGTAACGGAAATCTGTCGCGCATAACCTGAGAGGGCTTCATCAACGCTGTTGTCAATAACCTCCATGGCGAGGTGATTGGGCCGCGAGGTGTCGGTATACATGCCGGGACGACGCCGCACCGGCTCGAGCCCGGTAAGGACTTCGATATCCTTGGCCTGGTATTGATTGCTCATGAAACTCCGTGAAGCTTGCGGGCGCAGGACTGCCCAGCTGAATGCTGTTTTACCGGGCGGATTCGATACCTGTCAGGACGCAGCGGATTCTACCCTGCCGGGCTCGCCGGCGGTCTAAAATTGAAAGCCCGCGGTCCAGGTTATAGCAGCGGTTCCGGCAATATCCAGTTCCGTGAAGAACATCTTGTATTGTGCCCCCAGGATCGGAATGATCGCGGGAGCAATATTGTTCCCATTCAGGGGAATCTTGTCTTTGTATTCATCCTTGTAACCGTACAGCAAGCCCCCGACGAGCTTTATATAGAAGTACTTTGAGCCAAAGAGCGGCCATTCGTAACCCATGTACAGAAACCACGAATTCTGGCCAAAGGAGTTATCAAAAATGGCGCCACCGGCCAGCCAGTTGTTTTCGAAAACCGCCTCGACATTGATCAGGTGCTGATGGTTGTTGTGTTCCGGGTTGTAGCTCCAGTGGTGGGTGTACAAGGACGTTTGCACCCTCCACTTATCGAGTGTCCAGGGCCCGGGCGCGGCAAGATGACGCGGTGAGTCATCTGCATAGAGTTGCTGGGTGCAGACGAAAAGCAGCCAGCAAACCAGACCAACCCTGGCCCACGCAGTTTTCTGCCCGTGCACATTTTTCTTTGTGGTTTTCTGATGTGACAAAATAAAATCCTGATTTGGCGAAGCCGGAAAAAGGCGAAGTCTACTCCATCGCTGGCGCTTGGGAAACCTTAAAACCACAGCCGGTGTGCGGAGGAAACGTAAAGCCTTCGCAACCGGGCGGAGCTTGGATTACAATGTCCTTCCAGAACTTACGGCATTTCCAACCCACCCAAAACAAGGTTCTGGCATGGCATCACTAGTTTTTGTAACCGGCGGCGTAGTTTCTTCACTTGGCAAGGGCCTGTCAGCCGCGTCCCTCGCGGCTATTCTTGAATCACGCGGCCTCAAAGTTACCATGGTCAAGCTGGATCCATACCTCAATGTGGATCCCGGCACCATGAGTCCATTCCAGCACGGCGAAGTATTTGTTACCGGTGATGGCGCCGAAACCGATCTGGACCTGGGTCACTACGAGCGATTCATTCACACCCGCATGGGGCAGATGAACAACTGCACCACCGGGCGTATCTACAACAATGTCCTTACCAAGGAAAGGCGCGGTGAATATCTTGGCGCCACCGTGCAGGTAATTCCCCACGTAACGGATGAAATCAAGAACTGGGTGCTGCAGGCAGCTGAGGGATACGACGTAGCCCTGGTGGAAATCGGCGGAACGGTAGGTGATATTGAGTCGCTACCGTTTCTCGAAGCCATTCGGCAGTTGGGAGTTGAATACGGCCGCAACGCGATGTTCATTCACCTGACCCTGGTGCCGTACTTGCGCAAGGCCAATGAAATCAAGACCAAGCCAACGCAGCATTCGGTTAAGGAGTTACGCGGCATTGGCATCCAGCCGAATGTGCTGCTGTGCCGCTCCGAGATCGATTTGACTGAAGCGGAACGCGCCAAGATTGCGCTGTTTACCAATGTTCCCAAGAAGGCGGTCATTACCGCACTCGATGCCGACAACATTTACAACATTCCCATCATGCTCCACGAGGGCGGCCTGGACGATATCGTGGTCGAGTGCCTCGGTCTCAAAGCCGGAGCAGCCAACCTGGATGATTGGCGCGAAGTGGTTGATCGCAGCAAGAATACGCAGCACGAGGTGACCATTGCCATGGTGGGCAAGTACGTGGAACATGCGGATGCCTACAAGTCGCTCACTGAGGCCCTTTCCCACGGTGGTTTGCGACAACGTATCCACGTCACGATCAAGCGCATTGAATCGGATGACCTGATTGCGGGCGACTTGTCATCATTGCAGGATGTTGATGCCATTCTGGTGCCGGGCGGTTTTGGCGAACGCGGCTTTGAAGGCAAGGTCAATGCCATTCGCCACGCGCGGGAAAATGGCATCCCCTACCTCGGTATCTGTTATGGCATGCAGGCCGCCGTGGTGGAGTTTTGCCGCAACGTATGTGGCTTGAAAGATGCCCACACGACGGAAATCAATGCGCAATCAGCAAACCCGGTAATCGGCATGATTACCGAATGGCTGGACAAGTCCGGCAGCAAGGAATTCCGCGACCAGAATTCTGACCTCGGCGGCACCATGCGCCTGGGCGCGCAAGAATGCCGGCTGCAGGAAGGCTCTCTGGCGAGAAAGCTCTACGGCCAGGAAGTGATCACCGAGCGGCACCGTCACCGCTACGAGTTCAACAACCGTTATCGTGATGCCATCCAGAAAAATGGCATTACGCTGTCGGGTTTTTCAATGGACGGTATGCTGGTGGAAATGATCGAGATTCCTTCCCATCCCTGGTTCCTGGGCTGCCAATTCCATCCCGAATTCACTTCCAATCCAAGAGCAGGGCACCCGCTGTTCAGCGGGTTCATCGAAGCTGCACTGCGGGCGCAGCAGGGCGAATTGCCTGCCCGCGTGGTTCGCTTGTGAAGCTGACCGGCTTTGAAGTTGGCCCGGAGCAACCTTTTTTCCTGATCGCCGGACCCTGTGTCATCGAGTCGGAACGCTTGGCGCTGGAAACCGCCGCGACCCTGAAGGAGATCTGCACCCGTCTTTGCATCCCGTTCATTTTCAAATCGTCCTTCGACAAGGCCAATCGTTCGTCCGGCGAAAGTTTCCGGGGGCCGGGAATCGATGCAGGCTTGCGCATCCTCGCGGAAGTTCGCCGGCAAGTAGGGGTGCCGGTGCTGACGGATGTGCATGAAGACAGCGACATCACGGCCGTGGCCGAAGTGGTGGATGTGCTGCAAACTCCGGCCTTTCTGTGCCGCCAAACCAATTTCATTACCCGCGTAGCGCAAGCCGGCAAACCGGTGAATATCAAGAAAGGCCAGTTCCTCAGCCCGTGGGACATGCAAAACGTGGTGGACAAGGCCAAGGCCACCGGCAACCAGGACATCATGGTGTGTGAGCGTGGTGCCTCTTTCGGTTACCACAACCTGGTGTCGGATATGCGTTCGCTGGCGGTGCTGCGGCAAACCGGTTGTCCGGTGGTGTTTGATGCCACCCATTCGGTGCAATTGCCGGGCGGGCAGGGCGCCTCGTCCGGAGGGCAGCGGGAATTCATCCCGGTACTGGCCCGGGCCGCGGTCGCGGTAGGTGTAGCCGGTGTGTTCTTGGAAACCCATCCCGACCCCGACCAGGCGCTCAGTGACGGCCCCAATGCGTGGCCGCTGGGGCAGATGGAAGAGTTGCTCATAACCCTTAAAGCGCTTGACGAAGTCAGCAAGCAACACCCACTACAATAAGGGCTCTGACCCCTTTTCCGCCATTCGATCAGGGGACCTCGACGGGCACACCCAGGTCTGGACGGCTGGCAAGCTTGCTGTCACGCGTGACGAGCGTAGCCTGCAGAACCCTGGCAAGCGCCACGTAGGCGGCATCGTAGGCGCTAAGGTTGGATCGCAGTTTCCACATGCCCGCCAACAGGGCACCGTGTCGATAGGTCCGAATGGGCAGGATGCGAAGCAGATCCGGCAGGGCTGTCCGACTGCGAGGAATCGCGCCGACCCGATCCAGCCTGCGCAAAGCCTGCAGTACCTCCACCGTGATCAATTCGGGCGCCGCCAGTACTGTATCGTCTGCCCACAGCAGGGTTTCAATCGGTTCGGGTCGAAACCGCGCCAGCAGATCAACTGCCACCGAGGCATCGACCACCAGGACACGACTCATGCGGCATCCCGCTCACCTCGGATTAGAGCCGCCGAGCTTTCATTCATGGCAAACGGCTCGGCCTCGGCCAGGCGCTTGCGCAACTCGTTTTCCGAAGGCAGTGCGAGCGTTGCGCGCAATTGATCGAGCACCAGTTCACTCATGCTCTTGCCTTCCCGAGCGGCGCGCATCTTGAGTTCACGGTGCAGTTCGTCCGGAACATTGCGGATTTGGAGATTGGCGGGCATGAATAACTCCTGCTTTCATGCAATCTTCATGCAAATGGGATTCCAGTATCACTCTTGCTCCTGGAGCAGTCAAGCGCTTCGCTCCAGGTCAAGTGTGGAAGTCTTGAATGGACGCCGCTATGGTCAATCGACCCGGCTCAGTGCGGGAAATCGGCGCACACAATAAGGGCTCTGACCCCTTTTCCCTGGCGCAGCGTGCAGGTCGCACCGCAGGTCGTGCCGTCGGTGTCGGCCGTGGAGGTGACGACGAACCCAGGTGGCGGATCCGTGGCGGCAAAGCAGGCGGAGAATTCCGAGGTGTTACCGGCCGGGTCGGTAGCGGTCGCCGTGATTTGGGTGCCGGGGCCGAGGGCGTCGCTGGTGACGAGGTCGAAAGAGAAAGTTTCTCGCTGTAGGACAACGTTGTCGTGAAGTTGCACCGCCTGTGTGCCCAAGAAACGCCCACCCTCACCGTGTAGAGAGGGCAGATCGCAGGCAGCGTTCGCGTAGATCGCGATGGTGTAGGCGGAATTAGGGTTGCCTGCGGTGCCGACGGGCACGTCCAGGCTGCCGGAGATCCTGATGCCGGCGCCCAATCGCTGCGCCCCGGACAAGACCGGGAAGTTCTGCAGGTTGTTGGGGCCGGTGTCGGCATCGTCAGGGTCGTTGGGGGTCACGCCATTAGAGTTCAGATCGATACCCAGCAGCGTGTTCGAGAAGACATCGTTGGCGAACATCGAGGCTTGCAGTGCGCTGTTGTTGCTTACGGTGATTCCGCGGCCATTGAAGGCAATGCGATTGGGCGCGGACTCGGTCCCTACGCTCACTCCCGAGACGATGAACACGTCGAGCCCACGGTTCCCGTTGCCCTTGTTGAGCGTGCCGGAAGCGTCGGTGCCGATGTAGTTGCCCTCGATGAGGGTACCAGCCGAGCCCGCGTTCTGCACCGCCACGCCCGTCACGTTTCCCGAAATGACGTTGCGCGCCGCTGGCGTCGTTCCGCCGATATGGACGCGCGCGCCCACCGTTTGCACTCCGCCTTCGCCCAGGTTGCCCGAGATCGTCGTGCCGTCGGTGGCGAGCCCAATGAAACTACCCTCCAGGGTCGAGCCGGTGGCACCGCCGCTGGCGCTGCAGAACACATTGGGCGATCCGAAATCGATCCCTTGGAGTTGAAATCCGGTAAGCGACAGGCCGCGCAAGGTCGAGTTGGGTCCGCATACCGTCAGGCCTCGCGCGGCGCCTGCAAGGGCGCCGTGGATACGGATCTTGATGACGGCGTCGTCACCCTCGGCGATTGTGTTGACGGACGCGCCGGGCTGCGAATAGCCGTCGATCAGCGTGGTCCGGTTGATCGTCGGCAGAGCCGACGGATTCGGGCTGATGGTGAACGGTCTGCCGCCCGGGATGTTGAACTGGATCGTATTATACGATCCAGCGGCGGAGGCATTGGCTGCAGTGATCGCCTCGCGCAGCGTGCAATTGGAAACGTTGCACACGCCGTCGCCGGGGTCGATGACCGAGTTCACCACGAACGGCGGCGGGTCGAGCGCGAAGCACTTGGAGAACTCCGAGGTGCTGCCACCTGCGTTGGTCGCGGTAGCGGTAATCACGGTGCCGGGCGGTAGCGGGTCGGTAGTGGGCAGGTCGAGGGTGAAGGTTTCGTTGCTCGGGTTGAGCAGGGTCTTGTTCAGCGCGCCGAGGAAGCGCTCGCCTTCGCCATTGCCGCTGGCATCTCAGGTGGCACTGGCATAGAGCGCTATCCTGTGGGACTTCAGCAAGTTATCGTCAATATCGAGCGATCCGCTCACGCTGATGCCGTTGACAACACGGCTGGCCGCTGTGAGCACCGGGAAGTTCTGCAGGCCGTTGGGGCCGGTGTCGGTGTCGCCGCCGCCTGGGTCGTTCGGGGTGATGCCATCGTTCTTGAGGTCGATGCCGAGCAGGTCGTTGGCGAAAATAGTGTTCGCGTACCAGGTGTTGCCGCTGAGCGACCGCTCAATGTGCCAATTCCACGTTGGTTGAAGGCGATCAGGTTCGGGGCGGTGGTGGTACCGATCACCAGATTGGCAACATTGGCGGCCACCAGGACACTCACGCCGCCGTTGCCGTGATCGACCCCACCGGACTTGTCGGTGCCGATCAGGTTGTTCAGCACGGAACTGCCGGACGAGGCAGCATTCACGAAATCGACACCCGACGCGACGGACGATGAGATGACATTGCGATCGGCAAGATTGCCACCCCCGACCACTATTTGCGCTTGGTCGGCAAAAATCCCTATAGCGTTTCCACCTGCCGTCGTGCCATTGCTGCGCAATCCGATGAAGTTTCCGGCCGCGATGCCGCCAGTGACGGCGGCCGCGCATAGAGTTGAGGTGGAAGTATTGCCGAATACGATTCCATACTGCTGGAAGCCAGTGATCGACAGGCCCGTGATCGTTACCGAGTTGGCGCAGATTGAGAAGCCGCTTGTCGTGGCACCCGCGCCGGCACCTTCGACACGAACACGCAACACGGCATTGCTGCCGCTGGCCAGGGTATTGACCGAGGTTCCGCTTGAGGAATAGTCGTTGATGGTGAGCGGTTGAACTATCGTGGGCAGCGCCGAGGCCAGGGAGATCAGTACTTCTCCATGGGCGGGTACTGCAAAATTGATGGTGTCAGCGGCGGCGGTGAGGTTCGCGGCCGTGATCGCCTCGCGCAGCGTGCAAGTGGCATCGCACACCACGTTGCCAGGGTCGGCGGCGCTGGTAACCACGAACGTCGCGGCGTGCGCCGCGTTGCCAAGCGTGGTGGCCAGAATCAACGCGAGTGCGAAACGCATGCAGCCATTGCCGTGTGTCAGAGCGACCATATCGGACTCCTGATTACAACCCCATGCCGTGGATCATGCACGCCCTGCGGCTTGATAGCCAGCCTCCACCATCGGAATGCGTAGCCGGCGGGGTGAAGTCAAACATGAGCCCCAGGTACGCGAGCCCGGAATAAATCGGTATGCCGCGTTGGTTGGTGATGAGCACATGGGCGTGGTCGTAGCGTGGTGCATAAATGGTGTAATATTGCACCATACGACTTTTTGGAGAACAACCCATGCCAAGACAAAGTATCTCTTTCACTGGACCCAACACCGAATGGCTCAAGCTGAAAGTGGATATTGAGGGCGAGTACAAAAGCAACAGCGAAGCGGTCAACGATTTGATCCGCAAAGCGCGTGAAATCGAGGGCATTCGCACCCGACTGATTCAGGCCGAGCAGAGTGGCTTTACGAACATAACCGTTGACGAAATTCCAGCTAAATCAAAGGAAAAGTTGCGGAAAAATGGGGAGTTATAAGCTTAGTGAAGATGCGCAGGTCGATCTAATACGGATTCATCTGCGGCGTGGATAATATCTATTTCCGTGTTTATGGTGACACTGTCTTGATTATGAGCATTTTAGGTCAGCAAAACGTGGTCGAATGGCTGTAGCGTGTGAATTTGCGCGCGAAGTATGGAAGATAAAAGCTCTTCTCCCGGAAATCAAATTTACCTGATCATGCTTTGCCCCGGCTTCCGCCCAATGCGCTTGATTTGGGCGCCTGCTTGCGGCTGAGAGCGCCTGCTCCCGGTGGGCACCCAAGGCTTTGCGAGTTTTCATCGAATCAAACCGGGAATCCACTTATACTGCTCGCTGGGTTTTCTGGGCCACGTCCGTGAAATAACGCCATGCGCTTGGAGAGCTTTTCATAATGACCCGTATAAAAACCGTACACGCCGGCGAAATTCTGGATTCCCGGCGCTTGGCCTGGTGCTACGCTACCGGCCAACGCAAAGCGTAGGAATCGTCATGACGCTAAAGATTCGATCCTGCTCACTCGTCCTTGTCGCATTTGCCTTCTTCTCCGTCCACGCCCGCAGCGCCCATGCACAGGTCACTGTGCGCAGTGGTACCGGTGCGAATGCTGCAGCCATCACGCCGACGCGCGACCAGTTTCGCGTCGATCTTGGCGGTGGAACCACGGCGGCCGCCAACGGAAGCTATGGCGGGCTAAGGCGAGAGATCAACTGGGATGGTGTGCCCGCTGCTCTGTCTGCGCCCAACAATCTACCGGCTGATTTTTTCAACACCAATTCACCGCGAGGTCTGGTGCTGGTGCCGGGTTCGGGCGGCGCGGGTTTTCAGGTCAGCGGTGGTAGCGCCGATGCCGGTGTTGGGCAGCCGGCCCCAGTGAACTTCGGCAATCTTAACGCCACCTACACGGCGAACTTTCAGACTTTCAGCGCGCAACGCCTGGTCACCGCGCTGGGTAACAACGTCTACGATGTGATTTTCTTCCTGCCCGGCACCAACACGTCCGCCCAGGTGATAGGATTCGGCATGATGTTCACGGATGTAGATGTCCCCGGGGCGACCGCATTGCAATTCTTCGACATCAACGACGTCAGCCTGGCGTTTGTAGCGGCTCCGGCCTTGGACGGAGGGCTTTCGTTTCTGGGCGGCTTCGTCAGCGACGGCCAGGCGCCGATCGCACGCGTGCGCGTCACCCTGGGCAATACCGCCATCGGTCCCAACGACAACAACGCCTCTTCCGACATCGTGGTTGCCGACGACTTTATCTACAGCGAGCCACGCGTAGAGGCAGTATTCAAAGATGGTTTCGAGTAACGGGGAGACAGCCGAAAACAATAAGGACTCCGACCCCTTTTCCGGAAAACAATAAGGGCTCCGACCTCTTTTCCGCCGCCGTTAAGGGGTGAAGGTCGCGGTCAACGATTGATTGTTCTGCATCGCAGTTGCCGACAGGCTGCACGTGTTCCCACCCGTGCACGCCCCTGCCCAGGCCACGAAGTTGCCGCCAGGCTTGGGGAAGGTCACGGCGACGCCCCACGGGTAGCTGTGCATGCAGGTGCCGGTCGAGCAGGTGAACGTGCCGCCGCTATCGCTAACAGTGCCCGTTCCGACAATCGTCAAGCTCACTGTCACGAAGTCGAGATCAAAGGTGATGGCGGTGGTGAGCGGCGTCAACATCGTCACGGCGCAACTCGTGCCGGTGCCGATCCCGGCGCAATCGCCACTCCACGCGGTGATGTGGCTGCGGGTGGGGGCGGTCGCGGACGGTGTCGCCCTGATCTCGACGCTGGTCGTGTAGGGGTAGGTTGCAGCACAAGTCTGGAACGATCCACTGGCGTCGATCCTGCACTGGTAGGTACCACTTCCGCTGCCGTTGGTGCTGATGTTGAGGGCGATCGGTCCGTTGCCGAAGTTGGCCGAGATGCTGCGGTCGACAGACATCGTGAGCGAGCAGTCGATCGCGGTTGTACCGCTGCAGTCACCGCCCCAGGTGCCGACCACGTGGTTGCCGTCGGGCGTTCCGGTCAGCGTGAGTGTCGTGCCGAACACATAGGCGGTCGCGCAAGGCCCGGCGTTGCCACTGCCGATCGCGCATTGCACGATGCCGCCATTGGTACTCACGTTCAGCCCCGCAGAAGCCTCGAAACCGTCGGCGAAGGTGAGATCGACCACATCGACCGTCGACCCTGCAGATCCGGGATATTCGATCCAGGTCAGCGCCTGTATCACGCTAAGTACGAGCAACATCGTCAAATTGGGCACAGGACACCTCTTCGCGGCGCGGGAGTGAGGGTCGGGAATGGGGTCAGGGAACATTTCTTGGCGGGAAATGTTCCCTGAGGGGAAAAGTAGGATAAAAGCCTTTTTCCCGGAAATCAAATTTACCTGATTATTCTTTGTTCTGGCTTTCGCCTAAGGGCGCCTGCTTTTGGTGGTCACCCAAGAGCTTACGAATTTTCATCGAATGTTGTCAGCGGTAACTGAATTTGTCCATGCTACACCTCTATTTCAGGTCGATTCCTGCCTGCAGGGGAAAAGCCACCGTGCCGCTGTGGTCGTTGCGGCCGATTGTTGGAGTGAGGAGTTTCCTTTGTTTGACAGAACCCCGTATTCGCTGCAGGTATCGAAGTCGATCTTGAATACCCGCTTCAATCTTTTCGCCCAGGTAATTGATGCCAGGTGCTCGGCTGAAGTTTGGCCCTATTCTGGTGTTGTATTTTTTTTGCTTGTACCCCGCTTTGGCGGGTAGTTGCCCTGTCGGCGAGTTCGTCCTGGAACTCTGGCCAGTATTCCTCGATGAGGGTAATCCAGGCCTGAGCCTGGATGTTAAGCACGATCATCGGGCCTATCGTGTTGCCTCCTGATGGAGTTGCCAATAACATGGCTCAAAGTAAGGCCGGGAATCCACTTATACTGCTCGCTGGGTTTTCGGGGCCACGTCCGTGAAATAACGCCATGCGCTTGGAGAGCTTTTCATAATGACCCGTATAAAAACCCTGCACGCCCGCGAAATCCTGGACTCCAGGGGCAACCCCACGCTCGAAGCTGAAGTTCGGCTGGAGTCGGGGGCCTTCGGCCGCGCTGCGGTCCCGTCCGGGGCATCCACCGGCTCACGCGAAGCCATTGAATTGCGTGATGGTGACATACGTCGCTACCTGGGCAAGGGAGTCACACGGGCAGTGGCCAACGTCAACACTACGCTGGCCAACGCCCTGGTCGGTACTGATGCTGCTGACCAGGCTGGGCTTGACCAGCGCCTGGTTGAACTCGATGGTACTGAGAACAAGGCAAACCTGGGAGCCAATGCCCTGCTCGGCGTTTCACTGGCCGCTGCTCATGCCATGGCGGCGCACCAGGGCTTGCCTTTGTGGGCAAGGCTGGCTGGCAGGAAGAACGACCTGACCCTGCCGGTGCCGATGATGAACATCATCAACGGCGGGGCGCATGCCGACAACAACGTGGACATGCAGGAATTCATGGTATTGCCGGTAGGATTGCCGAGTTTTTCCGAAGCCCTGCGCTGCGGAGTGGAAATATTTCATTCCCTTAAAGCCGTGCTGCACAAGCGGGGCAATAACACGGCGGTGGGTGATGAAGGTGGATTTGCCCCGGACCTGCCCAGCAATGAAGCTGCCGTTGAAGTGATACTGGAGGCCATTGAAAAATCCGGCTACCGGGTCGGCAAAGATGTGTACCTGGGACTGGATGTCGCCTCGTCGGAATTCTATCGGGATGGCCGTTATCACTTCGAATCCGAGAAGAGGAGTTTCGACTCCAGCGAGTTTGCCCAGTATCTTGAAAGGTGGGTAGCGCAGTACCCGATCATAACTGTCGAGGATGGCATGGCCGAAGGCGATTGGGATGGCTGGAAAGAGCTCACCGATCGGGTGGGCGGGATTTGTCAACTGGTGGGCGATGACCTGTTCGTCACCAATACCGGGATATTCAAACAAGGCATTGATAGAGGCATCGCCAATTCCATCCTGATCAAGCTGAACCAGATCGGCACCTTGACTGA
>JANLTO010000034.1:0-70555 GCA_031362985.1 Lysobacterales bacterium
AGCAGTCTGGCAGCTCGTCGGGCTCATAACCCGAAGGTCGCAGGTTCGAATCCTGCCCCCGCTACCAGTTTTATGAGAGAAGGCCCCGCGGGGCCTTTTTGATCTGCCGGCCGGCTTGTGCTGCCGGTTTGCAAGTGGACTTGCGACACAATGGAAGATGCAATGATTTTATGATTTCGCATTGAACCGTGGTCGGCCGCGAAGGTTACGGCAGCCACGGGCTTGTTCCGGAGGGATCCCGGAACAGGTAAATTGTCGCGAGGGGCTGGTATGCCCTTTTTTTGTGCCCGGAATTTGCGTTTTTGACCGGCCGGAGTTTAGGTTGAACGTTACAAAACTGACAGAACTATTGCAGCCGCTGGTGACTGACTTGGGCTACGAGTTTGTCGGCCTGGACTACAGCGGCAACCCAAAAAATCCGGCGCTGGTACTGTACATAGATAAGCCGGCTGGAATCGCGGTTGAAGATTGCGAACGGACCAGCCGTGAAGTGGCCGCACTGTTGGATGTGGAAGACCCGATACCGGGCCATTATGTGCTGGAGGTTTCATCGCCCGGGTTGGATCGGCCCCTGTTCACCGCCCGGCATTTTGAGCAATTTGCCGGAGAGCAGGTGCAACTGACCTTGTTTGCGCCGCAGGACGGCAGGAGAAAATTCAAGGGACGCATCCTGGGTGCGCAGGATGAGCAAGTTCGGATAGAGCAGGACGGCGTGGAAGTCACGCTGAAACACGGCAATATTGCCAAGGCGCGACTGGTGCCCGACTACGACAGCATACTTGCTGCAAGACGTTGAACCCGGTTTGCGAAAACTGAATTTATGAACGAACAGAGAGAAGAGTCACGATGAGTAAAGAGATTCTGCTGGTTGTGGATGCAGTTTCCAACGAAAAAGGCGTCAGCAAGGATGTCATTTTCGAAGCCCTGGAAGCTGCGCTGGCATCTGCGGCACGTAAGCTCGGTAACGATGAGCGGGACGTGCGCGTCACGATCGATCGCTCCACCGGCGACTACACAACTTTTCGTCGCTGGCAGGTTTTGGCAGATGATGCAGAAATCGAATTTGAGCAAAGCCAGTTGCTGCTCAGCGATGCGCGCAAGACCAACCCGGATATCGAAGTTAGTGGTTTCATTGAAGAACCACTGGAAAACGCGGAATTCGGCCGCATTGCAGCGCAAACCGCCAAACAGGTAATCGTGCAACGTGTGCGCGAGGCTGAACGTGCCCAGGTGGTCGAGGCATACACTGACCGCACCGGCGAATTGGTCAATGGCATTGTCAAGCGGGTCGAGCGTGGCAACGTGTATATCGACCTGGGAGGCAATGCCGAGGCATTCATTTCCCAACGCCACATGATCCAGGGTGAGACGGTGCGACCGGGCGAGCGTTTGCGTGCCTATCTCTTTGAAGTGCGGGAAGAAGCGCGAGGCCCGCAGCTTTTTGCCAGTCGCACGATAGTCGAGTTCCTGATTGCTCTTTTTGAATTGGAAGTTCCGGAAATAGGCCAGGAGCTCATTTCCATTATGGGTGGAGCCAGAGATCCGGGCAGGCGTGCAAAGATTGCAGTGCGTTCGAATGACCGTCGCACGGATCCCATCGGAGCTTGCGTCGGTATGCGCGGCTCGCGAGTGCAGGCCGTATCCAATGAATTGGCAGGCGAGCGTATCGATATCATTCTTTGGGACGAGAACCCGGCGCAATTCGTTATCAATGCAATGGCCCCCGCCGAAGTCGCTTCCATTGTGATGGACGAAGAAAAACAATCGATGGACATAGCAGTGGAAGAATCAAACCTTTCCCAGGCCATTGGACGCGGCGGCCAGAATGTCCGGCTGGCCAGTGAACTTACCGGTTGGTCTCTCAATGTCCTTACCATCGAGCAGGCAGTGCTGAAGAGTGAAGAAGAGTCCCGGTCAATCCTGGAGCGCTTCATGCAGCGGCTGGATGTTGGTGAGGACGTGGCAAACATCCTGGTGCAGGAAGGCTTTAGCAACATCGAAGAGGTCGCCTACGTGCCCGAATCGGAGCTAATGGAAATCGAGGAATTCGACGAGGAAATGGTGCAGGAGATCCGGCGTCGCGCACGTGACGCGCTGCTGACCCAGATGATTGCAAAAGAAGAGGTCCTGGATGAGAACAAGCCTGCTGCCGACCTGGTCGAACTCGAGGGCATGACCGAGCGGTTGGCATACCGACTCGCCGAAAAGGGTGTCCGGACGCAGGAGGACCTCGCCGAACTTGCAGTGGATGAACTCACGGAATTTGATGAAATGTCCGAGGAAGCAGCGGCTGCGCTGATTATGGCCGCCAGGGCCCCCTGGTTTGCAGAAGAGAACAAATAAAGGCCAGTCGGCTTCCCGGTTGAGTAAGGAGTAAATTATGTCGAACGCAAGTGTTGCACAACTGGCCGAAGTGCTTGGTGTTGATATCGGTAAGTTGATTGCGCAGCTCAAGGACGCCGGCATCGAGGCGAGTTCCGGCGAAGACGCTGTATCCAATGAGGACAAGAAGAAGTTGCTGGCTTACTTAAGGGCAAGCCATGGCAAGGCAGCGAGCGACGCTACTGCGCCGAAAAAAGTGACGCTTAAGCGCAAATCGGTCAGTGAATTGCGTGTGCCAGGAACCGGGCCGCGCGCGAGGGCTACCGCTCGAACGGTGAATGTCGAAGTCCGCAAGAGCCGAACCTACGTGAAGCGTGAGGTTGTGCAGGAACAGACCGGGGCTGAATATTCCGACCGGGAAGAGGCGAGGAGAATTCTCGAAGAATCACGCGCCCAACGTGCGGAAGAGGAAAAGCGTGTGTTGGAGTCGGCGGATAAGACGCGCCAGCAACGCGAAGAAGAACAACGCAAATCAGAAGAGGAGCTTGCCAAAAAGGCCGCTGAAGACAAGCAGCGTACGGAGGAAGAGGAACGTGTTCGCGAGGAGGCTGTGCGTCGGCGCGATGCTGACCTGGAGCGGCAGCGCGAGGAAGAACGCAATCGAAAAGTGGCGGACGATCAGCGCCGGCGCGAAAAAGACAAGGGAAAATCCAGTACCCGCTATGGCCGCCAGGAATTGCATGTCGCCGAGGGGACTGTAGCACGGCGCCGCAGCAAGCCTGCTTTGCGCGCCAAGCCAGCCGGTCGGTCAGGAGAACACGGTTTTTCCCGCCCGACAGCACCAATGACCAAAGAAGTTTCCCTGCCTGAAGCCATTACGGTTGCCGAGTTGGCCAAGCAGATGTCGGTGAAGGCGGGTGAAGTCATCAAGGCGCTGATGCATCTTGGCATGATGGTGACGATAAACCAAAGCCTGGACCGCGACACCGCGACCCTGGTGGTCGAGGAAATGGGCCACAGTGCGGTGGCAGCTGACGCTAAAGATGTTGAACAGGAACTGGCCGCCGAAGACGTCGAAGAACTCACCGGGGAACAAGTTACCCGGCCGCCGGTTGTCACGGTCATGGGCCATGTAGACCACGGTAAAACTTCGCTCCTGGACTACATTCGACAGGCGCGCATTGCCGAGGGCGAAGCCGGCGGAATTACCCAGCACATTGGCGCCTATCACGTTAAAACCCCACGGGGAATTATTACCTTCCTGGACACACCCGGGCATGCGGCATTTACGTCGATGCGGGCTCGTGGTGCACAGGCAACTGATATCGTGATTTTGGTTGTAGCTGCCGACGATGGGGTGATGCCACAAACCAAGGAAGCCATACAACACGCCCGTGCGGCTCGTGTTCCCATCATTGTTGCTGTGAACAAGATCGACAAACCGGATGCAGATCTTGAGCGGGTTAAATTGGAACTTTCTAAAGAGGAAGTGCTCGCTGAAGACTGGGGCGGCCAGGACATTTTTGTCTATGTCTCGGCAAAAACCGGGCAGGGAATTGATGAGTTGCTCGATGCGATCTTGTTACAGGCCGAAGTGCTTGAACTCAAGGCAGTTCCGCAGGCGCGCGCGCGTGGCACCGTGATTGAATCCAGTCTTGATAAGGGTCGTGGCCCGGTTGCGACACTCCTGGTGCAGCAAGGCACCCTGAATCGCGGTGACATGATTCTTGCAGGGCAGGAGTTCGGGCGTGTGCGGGCAATGTTTAATGAAGCGGGCGAGCCTATTGAATCGGCAGGTCCTTCGATGCCGGTCGTAGTGCTCGGACTTTCCGGAGCGCCGCAGGCTGGCGACGAAGTGTTGGCAGTAACCAACGAACGCAAAGCACGCGAAGCTTCGGCTCAACGCTACGAGCGCAAGCGGGAGACTCGCCTGGCCCGGCAGCAGGCGTCCAACTTGCAGAACCTGTTTGAAAACATGGGCAAGGAAGAGCAGATCAGCGTGAACCTGATGATTCGCGCCGATGTGCAGGGCAGTGCAGAAGCATTGCGCGAATCCCTGGTGAAGCTGAGCAACGACAAGGTGCAGGTAAACGTTGTGGCTTCCGGCGTTGGCGCCATTACCGAATCGGATGCGTCCCTGGCTCTGGCTTCCAGTGCCATCATCATCGGGTTTAACGTGCGTGCCGACACTACTGCACGCAAGATCATCCAGGACAATGAACTCGATCTGCACTACTACAGCGTTATTTATGATGCAATCGATGAAGTTACCAAGGCCATCAATGGCTTGCTGGGAACCGAAGTCAAAGAAAATATCGTTGGCCTGGCCGAGGTCAGGGAGGTGTTCCGTTCTTCCCGGCTCGGTGCAATCGCAGGTTGCCTGGTAGTGGAAGGCATCGTCAAGCGCAAAAACCCAATCCGGGTATTGCGGGGCAATGTGGTCATATTCGAGGGGGCGCTTGAATCATTGCGTCGCTTCAAGGATGAGGCAAACGAGGTTCAGTCCGGCACGGAATGCGGCATTGGCGTTAAGCAATACAACGACGTCCAGCCCGGAGATCAAATTGAATGTTTCGAGCGCATTGAAGTCGCCCGAACCCTTTGATGCCCGCGGGTATGCGCAGCTGACATGCCAAGAGAGTTCAATCGTTCAGAACGTGTTGCCGCACAAATTCGTCGGGAACTGGCGCAATTGATCCAGCAGGAAGTCAAAGACCCGGAGATAGGGTTTATCAGCCTGTCCGACGTTGAAGTTACCCGTGATCTTTCGCATGCAAAGGTTTACATCACCGTATTTGAAAGCGCCAAGGCCGAGCTTACGATCTCCGCTCTGCGACGTGCTGCCGGTTATTTGCGGCACCGCCTCGGGCAGCAGATGCGCATACGCAGTGTCCCCGAATTGCATTTTCACCACGATGCCTCGGTTGAAGCCGGGATGCACATGGATGGCCTTATAGGCGCTGCCCTCGCTTCAGACCGGGGCACGCAGGAGGCCGATGAGGAAGGCAAGGACTGATGGGCAGGCGACGCTCGGGGGAGAACATCCACGGCGTAATCCTGCTGGATAAACCAGCCGGGTTGTCGTCGAACCAGGCCTTGCAGAGAGTTCGCCGACTGCTGAATGCACGCAAAGGCGGTCACACCGGAAGCCTTGATCCCTTTGCCACCGGCATGCTGCCCATTTGTCTTGGGGAAGCAAGCAAAACAGCTGCCTACATGCTGGAAGCCGGCAAGGTCTATAGTGCGGTCGCCCATCTGGGTAAGGCGACCAGTAGCGGAGACATCGAAGGCGAAGTAACACGTGAAGCGGAAGTGCCCGATCTCGACAGCCGCGAAATCCGCGAGGTATTGGATTCGTTCCTGGGTGAATCGTTACAAGTGCCGCCCATGCATTCAGCACTGAAGCACCAGGGCCAGCCGCTGTACAAGTTGGCCCGGCAGGGCATCAGCGTGGAACGCGAGGCCCGCAAGATCACCATCTACCACCTGGATCTGATTTCCTGGCAGTCGCCCTATCTTTCGTTCGAAGTGCGTTGCTCCAAGGGAACTTATATTCGAACGCTCGCAGAGGATATTTGCACTGCGCTTGGTTGTTGCGGTCATTTGCAGGCGCTACGCCGTCTTTCGGTAGAGCCCTTTCCCGCCGCTGGATTGGTTTCCATGGCGGAGCTTGAACAAGCCGTGGAGCAAGGCCGGACACGCGACTTTTTATTGCCATTGGATGCAGGTTTACCTGGCTGGCAGGCGCTGGAACTTGACGCCGAAATGGCCTTGCGTTTTTGCCACGGCAACGCGGTTCCCGGGGGAAAGGTTTGTGGCAAAGCCCGTGTTTTCGGACCGCAGGGAATTGTTGGCCTGGGAGAAGTGCGGGAAGACTGCAGGCTACACCCCGAGCGCGTATTCGTGATGGATTAGCACTGTCGGCGGGTTGATCAAGGTGCGAAATAGCTTGTTAAGAGGCCGTTCCATCGTTAAGATAGGCGGCTAATTTCAACCGGGGCTTCGAAGTTTTTGCAAAGACCCATGCCTGCGCAGCGAAAGCATACGACAGGTGTACAGTTTCAAGGGTTTTTTCAAAGGCTTCGGGGCTCTAGATATGGAGACGGAACCATGTCTTTTGATGCAGAAGCAAAAAGCAAGATCGTCGGTGAGAATAAGCGTTCTGAGAACGATACCGGTTCACCCGAAGTACAGGTGGCCTTGTTGTCCGGACGAATTCAGTACCTGACAGAACACTTCAAGAACCACAAGGGTGACCACCATTCGCGGCGCGGTTTGCTGCGCATGGTGAATCAGCGTCGTAGCCTGTTGGATTACCTCAAAAAGAGTGATCTGCAACGCTATCGCGACCTGATTGAACGCCTTGGTCTTCGTCGCTAACTTTTGCATCTCGACGCGGCAACATCTCCAGCAGTACCCCGCGGTACTGCTGGGTTTTTGCTTACACGCCTTTAAACCATTCTGAGCAGGAATCGTCCAGTGCAAAAACTTAAAAAGACCTTCAAATTTGGCGATCACGAAGTCATCCTGGAAACCGGGCAAATCGCCCGCCAGGCTGATGCAGCGGTCATGGTTACCATGAATGACACCGTGGTGTTGGTGACAGTAGTTGGCAGGAAGGAAGCCGATCCTGGCCGTGATTTCTTCCCCCTGACGGTTAACTATCAGGAAAAATTTTACGCCGCAGGCCGGATTCCCGGTGGATTCTTCAAACGTGAAGGACGTCCCACTGAATTTGAAACCCTGACCTGCCGCTTGATAGATCGCCCCATCCGTCCCTTGTTTCCCAAGGGCTTCATGAATGAAGTCCAGATCATAGCAACCCTGATGTCTTCCAACCCGGAAGTGAATGGGGACATTCCTTCGCTGATTGGAACTTCCGCTGCGCTGGCTCTTTCCGGAATTCCTTTTAATGGTCCGGTAGGTGCAGCGCGTGTGGGTTACATTGATGGTCAGTATGTGCTCAACCCGACGGCCACGCAGTTAGTGGATTCCAAACTGGACCTGATTGTCGCAGGCACTGAGAAGGCCGTGTTGATGGTCGAATCTGAGGCAAAACTGCTGTCTGAGGAAGTGATGCTGGGTGCAGTCACATTCGGTCACCGCGCGATGCAGGCTGTAATCCAGGCAGTGCGGGAATTGGCAGCGGAAGCCGAAATCAAGCCATGGTCCTGGCAGGCTCCAGCAGTAAATGAAGACTTGCTGTCCAAGGTAAAGGCAGCATCCGAGCAAGGACTGAAATCGGCCTACGCTATCGTGGACAAGATGCAGCGGCATGAAGCTGTTGCAGCGGTCAAGAATGCTGCGATTGAAGCCCTGTGCGTGTCGGGCGACGAAAACGCCCCGGCTAAGGGTGCCGTTTCGGACATGTTGTACAAGGTTGAAAAGCACCTGGTCCGCGAGCACATACTTGCCGGCAACCCCCGTATAGACGGCCGCAATTTGAGTACGGTGCGACCTATCTCGGTTGAATGTGGCGTACTGCCACGCACCCACGGATCGGCCTTGTTTACCCGCGGTGAAACCCAGGCCATCGTAACGACAACCCTTGGCACCATGCGTGATTCCCAAATAATCGATTCGGTCAACGGCGAATACAAAGACCCGTTCATGTTGCATTACAACTTTCCCCCGTATTGCGTGGGCGAAACGGGTTTCATGAGCGGCCCGAAGCGCCGTGAGATCGGCCACGGTCGCCTGGCGCGTCGCGGCGTAACAGCAGTTCTGCCCAGCGTTACGGAATTTCCTTACGTGTTGCGGGTTGTTTCCGAGATCACGGAATCCAATGGCTCCAGCTCCATGGCTTCGGTTTGCGGCACGTCGCTTGCGTTGATGGATGCCGGAGTTCCAATCAAGCAACCGGTGGCAGGCATTGCCATGGGTCTGATCAAGGAAGGCGACCGGTTTGCTGTTCTGTCCGACATCCTTGGTGACGAAGATCACCTCGGTGACATGGACTTCAAGGTGGCCGGGACCCAGGACGGCATCACCGCGCTGCAGATGGACATAAAGATCGAAGGCATTAACGAAGAGATCATGAAAATTGCACTGGCCCAGGCCAATGAAGGGCGCAATTTCATTCTCGGTGAAATGAACAAAGTCATCTCCAAGCCGCGGGAAACCATGTCGGAGTATGCTCCGCGCTTGATGACGATCAAGGTGCACCCTGACAAGATCCGCGACATCATCGGCAAGGGCGGCGTAACGATTCGTGCCATTACCGAGGAAACCGGGACTACCATCGATATCGCTGATGATGGCACAGTAACCATCGCGTCAGTGAACAAAGAAGCTGCCGAAGCGGCACGGCGGCGCATCGAACAGATCACTGCTGATATTGAGACCGGGCAGGTTTTCACCGGCAAGGTTATCAAGATCATGAATTTCGGCGCCTTTGTCACCCTGAGTCCGGGACGTGACGGCCTGGTGCATATTTCCCAGCTCTCTGATGAGCGCGTGGAGAATGTTACCGACGTCGTCAAAGAAGGAGACATGGTCAAGGTCAAGGTACTTGAAGTGGACAAGCAAGGTCGCATTCGCCTCTCGATGAAAGCGGCAGAAGTGGGGAAGTAGTTCGTCTTCACTGGTTCGCTGTAAAACTGTACGAAGAAGCCCGGGAGACCGGGCTTTTTTTATACAATGCAATAATGCCGCTGTCCCGGGCAATCTCTCCATAGGTCTCGAACTTGTCGGGGGAATAAGGGTAAACTTCGCCGATGCCTTTGGTTGAACATCTGAAATTGCCAACCTTTTCCAGGTTGCGTGAACTGGGTCACGAAGTGATCCCCCTGGACAGGGCGCTGCGCCAGGATATCCGGGAGTTGCATATCGGCTTCCTCAATATGATGCCTGATGCGGCTCTGGAGGCAACCGAGCGCCAATTCATTCGGCTGGTGGGAAATTGTAATCGTATTGCACAGTTTTACGTGTACCCGTTCTCCCTCCCCGGATTGAACAGAGGCGCACCCGCCCGGGCTTACATTGAAGAGTATTATTGCGATTTCAATGATTTGAAGCGAGAGGGGCTGGACGGCTTGATCATCACCGGGGCAAATGTTGTCAATCCGGCCCTGGACCAGGAAGCATTTTGGGAACCGTTGATGGACGTAGTGAGTTGGGCCGAGCACAATGTTGCGTCCACACTGTGTTCCTGCCTGGCCACTCACGCCTTGCTCAAACACCAGCACGGGATTGATCGACGGCCGCTTCCAACCAAGAAATGGGGCGTGTATAGCCATCGGGTCATGCAACCCGAACACCCATTGTTGCGAGATATCAACACCCGCTTTGACGCACCACATTCGCGCTATAACGACATCTCCCGGCACCAATTGGAAGATGCGGGATTGCCCGTCCTGGCGGAAAGCGAGACGGGCGGCGTGCACATGGCGGTAAGCCCTGACGGCTTTCGCGTGCTCTATTTCCAGGGGCACCCGGAATACGATAGCAACAGCCTGTTGAAAGAATACAAGCGCGAGGTCTTGCGATTCCTCGGAGGCGAGTTGGACGCGCCGCCGCCTTATCCGGAGAATTATCTTTCGGCAGAAGCCAGGGCAATCGCGCAACGATTTGTCGAGGAGGCCGTGGCAGCAACCGCCCGCGGGAAGCCTGTTGCTGATTTTCTTGAGCTTGAGCTCGAGTCTCTGCTCGATAATACCTGGGGTGACACCGCAAAGGCCATTTTTAATAACTGGTTGGGCCTGATCTACCGCTTGACCAATTTGGATCGAAGCAAACAATACATGTCGGGAGTTAACCCGGATAACCCGCTGGGGATTTGAAACACAACCGCTTGTACCATTGGTGCATCTAAGGAGCTTAGTTATGAAAGACCAAACGTTGGCAATTCATGCCGGATTCAAATCCGACCCGACAACCAAAGCCGTGGCGGTGCCCATCTACCAGACCGTGGCTTACGAATTTGATAACGCCCAACACGGTGCCGACCTGTTCAACCTGGCAGTGCCGGGGAATATCTACACGCGCATCATGAATCCGACCACGGATGTGCTGGAACAGCGATGTGCGCAGCTGGAGGGTGGTATTGCTGCCTTGGCATTGAGTTCAGGCAGTGCGGCGGTTACTTATTCCATCCTGAATATCGCTGAACAGGGTAACAATATTGTGACCGTGCCCCTGCTCTATGGCGGGACGTATACTTTGTTCAAACACATGTTGCCACGCCTCGGCATTGAGTGCCGTTTTGCCGCTGACGACAGCGCAGCAAGCCTGGAAGCGCTGATAGACGACAAGACTTCTGCCGTATTTTGCGAGTCAATCGGAAACCCGGCGGGCAACATAGTCGATATAGAAGCCCTGGCCGCCATGGCACACCAACACGGTGTTCCGCTGATCGTGGATAACACGGTGGCCACGCCGGCCCTGTTGAAACCGATCAAGTATGGCGCCGACATCGTCTTGCATTCCTTGACGAAGTACATCGGTGGCCATGGAAATTCACTGGGTGGAGTGATCGTGGATAGCGGAAAGTTTCCGTGGGCAAAATACCCCAAGCGCTTTCATATGCTTAATGAACCCGAGGAGGCCTATCATGGTGTGATCTATACCGAAGCCATGGGTGAAGCAGCATACATTGCCCGCGCTCGCACCGTGCCCCTGCGCAATACCGGCTCTGCCATCAGCCCGATGAATGCGTTCTTGATCCTGCAGGGCATGCAAACCCTGCCGTTGCGCATGGAGCGGCACTGCGACAATGCCCTGGCCGTGGCCAGGCACCTCAAGAAACACCCGAAGGTGACGTGGGTAAAGTTTGCCGGCTTGCCTGACTCCCCGTATTTCGATCTTGCTCAAAAGTACACCAAGGGCAAACCCTCGGCACTTTTGTCGTTCGGTGTAAAAGGCGGGTTCGATGCCGCAGTCAAATTCTACGATGCCCTGAACCTGTTCGTGCGCCTGGTAAACATCGGAGACGTTAAATCTCTGGCGGCGCATCCGGCTTCGACCACCCACCGGCAACTCTCAGCCAAGGAGCTTGAGTCCGCCGGGGTCACTCCAGACATGGTTCGACTGTGTATTGGTATCGAAGACATCGAGGATATCATTGAAGACCTGGAGCAAGCCCTGGCAGCTTCCTCCTGAAAACACCCACCTGTGTAGAGCGATAGCCGGTGGACGCCCGCATTAATGCAATTATCCTCGCTGCCGGCCAAGGCAGCCGGCTCGGGGAATTTAACGCCAAGGGGAGTCCAAAATGCCTGCTGAGCTTCGGCGGGCGTAGCCTGCTGGCCCGGCACCTCGACCTGCTTTTCCAGTTGGGTGTGGTGCAGGTCGATCTTGTGGTTGGATACGAAGCAGATCAGGTCATTGAGCATGTAGGCCGGTTGAAGTCGCGGCCCGATGTAGCGTTTCACTACAATCCACGCTACCAACAAGGTAGCGTCATCAGCCTATTGGCAGCGCGCGAGACCCTGGAGTACGGAACTGACATCCTGCTCATGGATGCGGACGTTTTGTACCATCCAGTCATACTGCAGCGTTTGGTGCAAACACATCACCGTAACTGCTTTCTGCTGGATCGTGATTTTCAGGACGGAGAAGAACCCGTCAAGATAGCGGTAAGAGAAGGCATCATGGTCGACTTCCGCAAGAAACTGGCAGATGGCTTGCAGTACGACCAGATTGGTGAGTCCGTGGGATTTTTCCGGTTCACTCCAGAGTGTTCGGCACGAATCGCTGGGGAATGCGCCCGCTTCGAAGCTGAAGGGCTGGCTGATGCTCCTCATGAAGAGGTTTTGCGAAATCTTTTGCTGGAGCAGCCCGGCGCCTTCGCCTATGAGGACGTGTCGGGCCTGCCGTGGGTAGAGATTGATTTTCCTGAGGATGTAGTGCGAGCCCGTGACCGGGTATTACCGGCTATTGAGCGTGACTTTGCAGGATTCTGATTGATGATCAGCAGAAAAACCACGCAACTTCGCCAACTGCTGCATTCGGGCGCCACCGAGTTCATCATGGAGGCGCATAATGGCTTGTCGGCCCGAATCGTAGAGGAGGCAGGATTCAAGGGTGTCTGGGGTTCCGGCCTGGCGATATCTGCACAGCACGCAGTGCGGGACAACAACGAACTCAGCTGGACACAAGTAGTGGACACGCTGGAATTCATGTCCGATGCAACGCGCATTCCCATTCTTTTGGATGGGGACACCGGCTACGGAGATTTCAACACTATGCGTCGCCTGGTTGGCAAGCTGGAACAGCGTGACATCGCCGGCGTGTGCATTGAAGACAAGTTGTTTCCCAAGACCAACAGTTTTATCCAGGGCGAACAGCAGCCGCTTGAAGACATCGATAGGTTCTGCGGCAAGATCAAGGCAGGAAAAGACGCACAAAAGGATGAAGATTTTTGTATCGTGGCGCGGGTTGAAGCCTTCATTGCCGGTTGGGGCCTGGATGAAGCGTTGCGCCGCGCGGAAGCCTACCGTGAGGCCGGTGCGGACGGCATTCTGATCCACAGCAAACTCAATCGACCGGATGAAGTCCTGCAGTTTGCACAGGAATGGAATAACCGTTGCCCCCTGGTTATCGTACCCACCAAGTTCTATTCCACTCCCAGCGAAATATTTCGCCAGCACCGGATCAGCCTGGTGATCTGGGCGAACCACCTGATTCGTTCTGCCATTGCTGCCATGCAGGCTACTGCACAGCACGTACGGGTCAACGAATCCCTTGTGGACGTCGAAGGACAGATCGTGAGTATGCAGGAAATATTTCGTTTGCAAGGCGCAGACGAACTGCTGGAAGCCGAAAAACGGTATGCACGCTCGGCCTGCCAGAATGCATCGGCGATCATACTCGCCGCAAGCCGTGGCCAGGGTCTGGATGACCTGACCTGCGATCGGCCCAAGGTCATGATCCCGGTAGCCGGAAAACCTGTCCTGCGCCGCCTGGTGGATAAATTCAAGGCACAAGGCGTCAACGAGATCACGGTGGTGGCGGGATACCAGGCTGAAGCGATGGACGCACAGGGTATCAAGGTCGTGGTGAATGCGGATTGGGCTGATTCCGGCGAACTCGCCTCCCTGGTTAGCGCCCTTGGGTCTTTGGGAGATAACACAGTTCTGCTTTACGGTGACCTGTTGTTTCGAACTTACATTCTGAATAATTTGCTGGAATGGAACGCTCCATTGCTGGTGGTTGTTGACTCCTCGCCGTTGGAGCATGTGCAGGGCAATACCAACGATCTGGCTTATTGCAATGTTGCGGACGACCGCGCCATGTATCAGCAGCGCGTCGTGCTGGAGCAAATCAGCCCGCGTTCCGACTGGGACGGGAAAGCGCCCAATGGGCGCTGGATTGGCATGTTGCGCGTCAGTGACGACGGCAGGCAGTATTTGCTTTCAGCCCTGGCCGCTCTCCAGTCGCATCCAGGCTTTTCCCGCATGGGTTTGCCGGAACTCATCAATCAACTGGTTGCGCAGGGCCATGCACCACAAGTGCAGTACATTTCTGGTCACTGGATGGATATCAACAACCTCGATGACCTGCAGCGAGCGGGTGAATTCGCCCAGGGGCATCAGTCCTGATGTCCAGCGGTGGTAAGACGTGATCCAGGCCAGGGACTTCATCCAGGCAGCCAGGGGATTCGGATTGAACACCTGGGCAGGGGTGCCCTGTTCGTTTCTGACGCCTTTCATTAACGGCGTTATCAACGAACCCGGGATGCGCTATATTTCCGCAGCCAACGAGGGCGATGCAGTGGCCACGGCCAGTGGTGCAGCATTGGCCGGACAGCCTGCAGTTGCCATGATGCAAAACTCCGGTTTGGGGAATGCGGTAAGTCCATTGAGCTCCTTGAACTGGGTTTTTCGCATCCCGATATTGCTTATCATCACGCTGCGCGGCGAACCCGGCCTGTCGGACGAACCCCAGCATGAATTAATGGGGCAAATTACCGGTGGCATTCTCGATCAACTGCAAATCCAGTGGAACTGGTTTCCCCGTTCGGCATCGGATATTGAAGGTGCATTGACGGTTGCTTTCTGGCACATGGAGAAAACTGCCCGGCCTTATGCTTTTGTAATGCGGCAGGGCTCGGTGGAGCCCACCGTGTTGTGTAATTCGTGGACATCCCAGGCTGTTCCAAAAGCACTGTCTGGCGGGTTCCGGGCCCCTGCTGCGGCATTGCTAACCCGGCAGGAGGCGCTGCAGTGTGTCCTGGAGAACACTGCGGAAAAGGATACGGTCGTGATTGGCACGACAGGTTATACCGGCCGGGAGCTGTTTGCGCTTGCGGACCGCCCCAATCATTTTTACATGGTTGGCTCCATGGGATGTGCAGCCTCATTTGGGCTAGGCTTGTCGCTGGCGCTCCCTGCAAAACATGTAGTGGTCATTGATGGCGATGGCGCTGCGTTGATGCGGATGGGGAATTTCGCAACCATTGGTGCTTACGGGGAATCGAATTTTCATCATCTGCTGCTGGATAATTCAATGCATGAATCCACCGGGGGCCAACCCACGGTCAGTGCATCGGTCAGTTTTGCAGCGGTGGCCGGTGCCTGTGGATACCGGACAGCTCAGGAAGCAGTTACCCGGGAGGCGTTGCAAGAGTTTTTGCTTGGAAAAAAGGGCCCGGACCTGTTGCACCTGCGCACACGTGGCGGTGTGCCACAGGGATTGCCGCGGCCAGGCCTCAGTCCTCACCGGGTGCGTCAAAGGCTGATGCAACATCTGGGCGTAAGTGCCGCGTGGCTGGACACGTAGGGCAGGGGTCGGCATTCCCATGCTGGCTGGCCGAACCGATTTAGCCGGCATTTGCTCGCGGCCCGGCATGTTGAATCAGCGTAAAATCACCGAACTTGGACTAAGTGCTGCAATGGAAGCGTGAGTAATGGCCAGCAACAGAGCTGAAAAAATGGGTGCTCGCACCGGGCTTCCGGGATTGCTGGATCGCCTGCGTTACCACGAACCCTCACGCCAGGGCATAGGCTTGTTGCTCCTTCCGGTTTGCGCCTGGTTCGCCGCGCCTGGGGCAGGGCGTGTGCTGATCGGTCTTTGCATAGCCATGGTCGGGCAGGTTTGGCGCATCTATGCAGCAGGCGTCATTTACAAGAACAAACAGCTGGCAACGACGGGCGCCTATTCAGTGGTTCGGCATCCACTCTACCTTGGCAACTTCCTCATCCTTGGTGGATTCACCCTGGCCGGCGCCAATGTCGGTGTGAGTCTTGCAGTGGTGCTATTCCTGTCGTTTTACTACCCGGCCGCCATTCGCTATGAAGACAGCAAGCTGGAGGGTATTTTTGCGGACGCCTGGCGTGCATGGAGTAAAGATATTCCTGCGGTATTTCCAAGTCGCTGGCGCTGGGTTGCGAATAAGGATGCAGAATGGAACGCATGGCAATCCTTGTCACGCAACGGCGAATTAGCTATCAGTGTGTATTTGTTGCTGTGTGCGGGCTTTCTCATGCAGCGGGCAGGCTTGATGTGAAGTCGCCCGCGTGAGGCCGGTGCTTTTGAATCCCGGTCCGGTCAGCCTGAGTGATGGTGTCCGGCGGGCTGTTGCTGCAGCGGATCTCTGCCACCGAGAACCGGAATTTGCCGCGCTGCAGGACCGTGTTCGGAGTAAGCTTACGGCCATTTACCACCTCGAGAGCAACACCTGGGCCCCGGTATTATTGGGTGGCTCAGGGACAACGGCAGTGGAAGCCATGCTCACCTCCCTGTTGCCGGGAAATGGGCGTTTACTGGTGCTGGAGAACGGTGTTTACGGTGAAAGGCTGAGCCGAATTGCCGAAATTCATGGTATTGAAAGCCAGGCGATCAAGCACGGTTGGTGTGAATCATGGGACCTGGATCGGGTTGCCAGTCTTCTTGTTGCGGGCAGGTTTACCCACGTTGCAGCTGTGCACCATGAAACAACCTGTGGCCGCCTCAATCCGGTAGATCGCCTTGCCGCCTTGTGCGAACGGAATGGAGTGGAACTTCTGCTGGATACTGTTTCCAGTTTTGGGGCAGAATGGATTCCTTTCCAGTCCCCTGCCTTGTCAGCTTGCGCGGTAACGGCCAACAAGTGTCTTCACGGCATTCCCGGGCTGTGTTTTGTTGTGCTTCGTCGCACGGCCCTGGCCAGGGCTGTAGCGCCACCGCGCAGCCTTGCACTGGACCTGGCGTTGTGGGCCGCGCATCAGGATCGGGGGTCCACACCCTTCACCCCGGCAGTTAACGGCATGCTCGCCCTGGACCAGGCGTTGAGTGAGTTGGACAATGAAGGCGGCTGGCGTGTCCGGCACGCCCGCTACCACCGCCTGACAGAACGCGTGGCCCACTGTTTGGCGGCGCGTGGGGTCCATCCATTGCTTCCGGTGACTGAAAGCTCCTGTGTGCTGCGGGCATACACGTTGCCGCAGGGGAAAAGTTATGCGGAGGTCCACGACGGCTTAAAGCAACGTGGCTTCATTGTTTATGCCGGCCAGGGCGAACTCGCGCGCGAAATTTTCAGGATTTCGACGATGGGTAATATTACTGAGTATGATATCGAGCGTTTGTTGGCATCGTTGGAAATGGTTTTTTTGTGAGAGCATCCATGGAGCAGAGTGTTCGTCGTGTTGCCTTGTGCCGACTCTTTGCAGTGTTCCTGTTACTGCTTCCGCCGAGTGTGTTTGCTTACCTTGATCCCAGCACAGGCAGCATGGTGGTGTCGGTTCTGGTCGGGGTTTTTGCTTCTATTGCATTGGCATTGAGGACGTACTGGTACAAGGTCAAGAATTTTTTGAAACGTATTGGCAAGCCGGCAAGCGACGTAGCCAATGAGTCTTCCACTGAAGATTAGCCTGGTTTTTCCTTATGTCAGTGTTACAAGGCTGGAGGGGGTGGCGCGAGTTTAGCAGACTCCCGTGGGAGTGGCGCCACTTGGTTTTCTATTCCGAATCGGGGCAGGACTGGCGCCAGTTTTCTGGCCTGATCGAAGTGCTGAACGAGCGACTGGGACGCAAGGTGTGCTATGTCACCTCTGATCCACAGGATAAGGGACTGTTGCGGCAGCACGAGAATTACCGCGCGCTATGCATACCTGCAGGAATATTCCTGATGTCCTTTTTCCAGGTCAACCAGTCCGATGCCCTGGTGCTGACCATGATGGATCTGGGTAATTTCCATCTGAAGCGTTCGCTATATCCCGTGCACTACATTTACCTGTTTCACGGTATGGGTAGTACCCATATGGTTGACCATGCCAATTCATTTGATCATTACGATTCACTTTTTTGTGCCGGTCCTCATCAACATGCTGAAATTCGCAAGCGTGAAGCTCTGAAAAACCTTCCGGACAAACATGTATTTGATTATGGTCACCCCAGGCTCGAACAGGTCATGGCCGCAGCAAAAACGTACCGGTCGGAACACGTGAAACAAGCTGGTACAGGAAAAATCGGGCCGGTTGTTCTGGTGGCGCCAACCTGGGGAGCGACATCGATTTTCAATGTTTGCGGTCAGGAGTTGATCGATACGCTGTTGCGGGATGGCTGCGAAGTGATCATGCGGCCACATTACCAAAGCCTGAGGCAGACTCCGCGTGTAATCAAATCCCTGCGAGATCAATTTCTCAGCCGGGTGGGTTTTCAATATGTTGATCGCATGGAAGAAACAGAATCGATCCTGAGATCCGATCTCCTGGTCAGCGATTGGTCAGCGATGGCGCTGGAGTATGCGCTGGGCCTGGAGAAACCGGTTCTGTTTGTTGACGTCCCGCGCCGTATCCGCAATCCCGACTGGCAGGATCTTGAAATAGAGCCCATTGAATCGGCCATCCGGAAGAAAATCGGCGCCATAATTTCCCCAGATCATCTTGCGCAGGTTCGGGCAACGATAGACGAGATGTTGGCGCACGGGGAAGAATTTGCGCAAACTGCTCGAGAAATACGGAATCAGGTGGTTTACCGTGTAGGTCATAGCCTTTCCGCCGGAGCGGCAGAAATCGTTCGCTTGGCGGACATTCAGAAGGCAAGTCGGCAGAAGGCGAGGCGGTCCGATCGGGGAATACACCATGACTGAACGCCCTAAGCGGACGGTCCTGTTTCGCTGGATGGGATGGTTTGCGCTGGCCAATGCCTGCTTGTTGGCTTTGCTTGGGTTGCGTTATTTCGCAAATTTTTCTCCGGGTGAGACACTACTGTCCTGGGTTTACCTGGTCCTGGTATTCCCTTCTCATTTTGTAATTCTTTCGATGTTGTCGCTGTTTATTGTTCTGACTCCGTTGGTGCTGGTCTGGCCTTCCCGGCGTTGGGTAACAGTGCTGGCAGTGATTCTGTTTGCTGCGCTGATTGCGGCCAGCGAACTCGACAGTTTGCTCTGGTCACAAAGCCGCTTTCACATCAATGGACTGACCGTGCAGATCCTCGGACTGCGCAGCTGGATTTTCAGTGCCGTGCTTTTTGTGTTTGGGCTGGCCTTCGAGGCCATGCTGGCCGTTTGGGTCTGGCGATGGGTAGGCGACCTTCCACAGCGCCATGGCCGGCGTGTGGGAGTGGTTTGCCTGCTAGCTGTCTTCAGCTCGCAACTGATTTACGCCTGGGCCGATGCCAGCTATTACCAGCCCGTAACCAGTGTGGAAATACAGCTGCCGGTACACAGGTGGTTCACCGCCAGGCGACAACTTGCTCGCCTGGGACTGGTCGATCCGGAAGTCAGCCGCGAACGGGTCCTGGCGCAAAGGCTGGCGCGTCAATGGGATCGCGCGACCAACCGCACGCTGAACTATCCTTTAAAACCAATGCGCTGCAGTAGTAAGCAGCCGATGAACCTGTTATTGATTCTGGCGGATGCGATGCGCAGCGATATGTTGCAGAAAAAAACCTCACCGTTCCTGTGGGCCATGGCGCACAGCCAGGCGCAGTGGTTCACTCAACATTTCAGTGGTGGAAACTCCTCGCGCATGGGGGTGTTCAGCTTGTTCTACGGTTTGCCGCCGGGCTATTGGAATAGTTTTGAATCCCTGCAGCGATCCTCAGTGTTCGTGGATGAGCTCCAGCGGCAAAATTATGCCCTGGGACTTTTCACCAGTTACACCATGTACCGGCCGGTGTCGCTTGACCGGACGGCTTTTGCCAATGTGCCGAATTTGCGCATACATACCGAGCCTGAGGAGGCGGCTCCGTGGCAACGAGACGAAATCATTACCAGTGAATGGAAAAATTGGTTGAAGCAGCGCAACAGGCAGCGACCATTTTTTGGCTTCCTGTTCTACGATGCAAGCAATACACGTGATTATCCGGAGAAACCGCGCAGCATGCCGGAGTTGCAACCCTCGCGCAGTAATGAACTGTCCAGGAGTTTTTCTGACTACGAAAAATCGATCCGATTTTTGGATGGCCTGATTGAGTCAGTGCTTGACGATCTGGAGCAACAGGGCGAGGCTGACCGGACTATTGTGATTATCACCTCTGATCATGGCCAGGAATTCAGTGAAGACGGTTCGGGTTTGACAGAACACGGTTCGGGTTACACCAGCTACCAGTTACAGGTACCCCTTCTCATGAAGTGGCCAGGCCGGCCGCCGCACCGCTTCGATCACAGGACATCACATTATGATGTGCTGCCTGCGCTCATGACCGAAGTGCTGGGCTGCAGCAATCCTGCCAGCGATTATGCCAGTGGCACTAACCTGTTCGAACAGCAAAATTGGGATTGGTTGGTGGCTGGAAGTTACTACAACTATGCCATACTGGAACCGGACCAGGTAACCATCGCCTATCCGGGAGGCAATTTCGAAGTGCGCGACCGGGATTACGAGGTCATTGCGGAGCCGGAAGTCAGGGGATCCATTCTGGAAGCCGTTGCCGCCGAAAATACCAGGTTTTACCGCCCATGAAATCTCTGGGCTGGCGGATGCTTTCCTGCATCCTTAGCTGTGTTGCGCCATTCGCGCTGGAGGCAGATGTGAGTCTGAACACATCTGCGTTGGCGCTGCGTTTCAGCGACCAGGGCAGTTTGATGGAAGCAACGATGTGCTTCCCGCTGTGTGAAGATGTTGAGCCCCGCCAGCAACACATGGAAGACCCGGAAGGGATCGTAAGTTTTGGCCAGGTAATGGATTCCCGCTGGGTCCAGCGGCGCGGCGTGAATGGCGGAGTCCGGGACCCGGCGATAACTGAAGTCCACCAATTGCATTTTTCCCATCCCGACGGCCAAAGCATTACATGGCTGATTCCATCGCAAGGCTATCGTCTCGAAGCAAGGACAGAAAGTACTGAGCTCACCCTGCGTTCCGGGGCGGGTTTTCAGGCAGCCCCGGCAAAGGGCTTTGGTCGCTGGCTGGAACGGCTTCGCTATGTCGCGGTCACTTCGGAGGGCGTGAGGCAAGTCGGACTGGATAGTGAGGAAGCGGATGGCTTTGAAGCAGATTGGGCCGGATTCCGTAACCGCTTCTGGACTCTCCTCGTCAGCGGGCAGATTGACAGCACTTTTGAAATCCAAACAGGAGAAGCAAACCGGGAGGCCGTCCTGCAGCGCAAGCAGGGCTTGCCGGAGGAACTCCTGGCCTTTTACCTCGGGCCAGTGGAAGTCAGACAGCTTACCGCCAGCGATGAAATTCTGGACGAGCTGCTTTATGCCGGGCTTTGGTTCTGGTTGCGCTGGATTTGTCTTGGATTGTTCTACATTTTCGCCTGGATCCAGTCCATGGTTCCCGATTGGGGTTGGGCTATCATGCTTTTATCGGTCACGGTTAATTTACTGATGTTACCGCTGAGCCGGACGGCAAATCGCATCCAGCAACGCGTGCATGTGAAGGAGGCAAGGCTGGCGCCAGAATTATCCCGTATCAGGAAGGACTATCGTGGCGAGGAGCAAGTAAAGAAAATCCTGGCCTTGTACGAGGAGCAGGAAGTCCACCCTTTATATGGGCTGAAAAGCCTGCTGGGCGTGGCGGTGGTGATCCCGGTCTTTGTCGGCGCCTTCGATATGCTGGCAGAGAACATTGATTTGCTTGGCACCGGCTTTTTGTGGATCAAGGACTTGTCACAGCCCGATGCCTTGTTTCAACTGCCCTTCAACTTGCCATTTTTTGGCAGCACATTTAACCTCCTGCCTTTCCTCATGACCGGGCTTTCCATCTGGGCGGCCGCGGAGCACAGGCCACTGGCCTCCAATCCTGATTTATACAGGCAGCAACTGCGGAATACGTTGCTTCTGGCGCTGGCCTTTTTTATCGTGTTTTATACCTTTCCTGCGGGCATGGTCCTGTACTGGACTACCAACAATCTGGCCGCGCTGTGTAAAAGCGTATGGAAACGCCGGCTCAGCGCGCGCGGTAAAGTCGGGGATGCGGCTTGAAATGAACACAGAATGCGCTCTCAATGCCTCCCAACTGGAACAATTTCAAAGGGATGGATACCTGCGGGTTCGGGGTATGTATTCGCCAGCAGAAATAGCGCAAATCAGTGAGTGGACAGACGAGCTTGCGCAGCGCGGGGAAGAGATGGGCAAGACCATGATGTACTTTGAATCCAGCCAGCTTGATGGCTGCAGGATTCTGTGTCGGATCGAGAATTTTGTGCCTTTTCACGAGGGATTCCGTCAGTGGATCACAGCCCGGCGCCTGCACCACGCTGTGTGCCAATTACTGGATGCACCGGCGGTGCTGTTCAAGGACAAGATCAATTTCAAATTGCCCGGTGGAGACGGTTTCAAGCCGCACCAGGATGTGCAGGCGGGCTGGAACGAGTTTGCGGACATTCACATTACTGCCATGGTCGCGATCGACGCGACCAACGAGCAAAACGGCAGCCTGGAGATGATCGCTGGGCTGCATGACAAGGGCATCCTGGGGCCGATGTGGGCGCCGCTAACTGATGCCGATACCGGGTATTTGCCTTATCATCCGGTGCATTGCGCGCCGGGTGATGCCGTGTTCTTTGATTCTTTCGCCCCACACCGTTCCTCGCCTAACCGTAGTGGACAGGCGCGCAGGGTGCTCTATATCACTTACAACCGGGCGGCAGCAGGGGATTCGCGCGAGAGATACTACGCGGAGAAACGCAAGAATTACCCACCTGATGCAGAACGAGATCCGAACAGGGTATATAACTTCAAGGTTTGAACACGGCGCATTCGCCCAGGAGACTGAATGAAAGATTTTCTTGTTCCCGTTTCGCCAGGGGAAGTGCTGGACAAAATCACCATTCTTGAAATCAAATCGGAACGAATGACGGATCCGGAGAAAGTGGCCAATGTCCGCGTTGAACTTGAGCTATTGAGCAAATACTGGGCTGATTCGGTTACAGAAAACGAAATTGTTCACATGCTGCGTGCGCAATTGAAAGCGATCAATGAAAAACTCTGGGTCATTGAGGACGACATTCGCGATAAAGAGCGTGTCAAAGAATTCGACGAGCAATTCGTTGAACTGGCGCGCAGTGTCTATGCGACCAATGATCGCCGTGCGCAGATAAAAAAAGAGCTGAACCTGCACCTGGGTGCCCGGATCGTAGAGGAAAAATCTTATACGACTTATTAGGCGGCTTACCTGGTGCTTGCACCCGCCTTGTGGCCTGGATTAGAATTGAGCCTTACTCATTCAGACCGGCAGAGGGACTGGCCCTTAGATGCCGGGGCAACCTTCGGAGCTAACCACTTCGAAAAGGTGCCAATTCCAGCGAAAACCGTGAGCTTGCTCATATAAAGGTTTTCGGGAAATGAGTGACCAGGCAGCTGTTCTGATGGGCTTGGTCATACTCAACCTGCTTGGCGGGATTTCCGGATGAGATGTACACAACCGGAAATGCTGGAGAAGCAGGAAATGAGTGAAACCAATACTGAATCTTTATCTGAACTCAGGCTGGAAACCGTTGTAGCCCGTCATGGCGTCAACAGCGACGAGAGTCACGGTGCCGTAATTTCCCCGCTTCACCTGACTTCCACTTTTGCTTTCAAGAAGTTTGGCGAAAAAGGCCGCTACGACTATACGCGCTCGGGCAACCCCACACGTGACCTGTTTGCCGGCGCTCTGGCAGCTGCAGAAAATGCATCTGGTGCTGTGATTACCTCTTCGGGCATGTCTGCGGTCCATCTCGTGACTCAGTTGCTGCAGCCTGGAGATGTGCTGGTTGCGCCACATGACTGCTATGGCGGCTGTCATCGCCTGTTTTCATCGGCTGCAAAGAAGAAGCAGTTTGAACTCGCGTGGTTGCCGCTGTGGGATAGCAGTGCTGCGACCGAAAAAATTCGAGAGCTGAAACCGCGCATCGTGTGGATTGAAACACCCAGCAATCCCTTGCTTCGGATCACGGATGTTGCAGCTATTGCGCAGGTAGCTCACCAAGTGGGTGCGCTGGTGGTAGTGGACAATACCTTCATGTCCCCGGCTGGCCAGCAACCTGTTGCGCTCGGCGCCGATATAGTGGTGCATTCCACCACCAAGTACATCAATGGACATTCGGATGTGGTGGGAGGTGCGGTGCTTGCCAAGGACCCCGCGTTAGTGGAAGAGTTGTCCTGGTGGGCAAATTGCCTTGGCCTGACCGGATCACCCTTTGACAGTTTCCAGGCCCTGCGTGGATTGCGCACGCTTTCCGTGCGCTACCAGCGGCATCAGCAGAATGCCATAGCCATAGCCACTTTGCTGCAATCCAGCGAGTTTGTCGAAGAGGTCTATTTCCCCGGTTTGCCTGAACACGCGGGACACAAAATCGCAGCGCGCCAGCAATTGGGCTTTGGCGCAATGGTTAGTTTCAAACTTGGAGGGCACGCAGAACAAGTACCAGCGTTCCTGGAAGCCTTGCAGCTTTTTACTCTTGCCGAGTCACTCGGAGGAGTTGAAAGCCTGGTGGCTCACCCGGCCAGCATGACGCATGCAGCCATGCCGCAAAAAGACCAGGATACTGCCGGCATTACCGCGAACCTGTTGCGATTGTCTGTGGGCATTGAACACGCAGATGACCTCGTCGCTGATTTACAGCGTGGATTTTCTGCCGTGAATCAGTATCGACCCGGCGCACACCTGCGCGGAGTGGCGTGATGGAATTTATGCTGTGACCAGCACCGGATTCAGCTTGTGCGGAATTGCTGCTTCCACCACTCTTCCAACCTGGCGATGACATCATTCGGTTGTAAGAGATCCATTACGCCTGGCACTTCGATGCGCGTCCCCCAGGGCAATTGATCGGGCTCTTTTTTGCGATATTTCCGGGCAGCCTGGGGGAATCGGTCAACACACAATTCCAGGCTGTTGTATGGGCCAGACCGACGCGACCAGGTGGCGGCATAGAGCCCCAGCACGTCCGTCCCCAGCGCGGACGCGATATGCACTGGTCCGGAGTCAGGTGCAATCAGCAGGTCCGCACGACTGAGCAGCGCTTTGGATTGCTCCAAAGTATCTGCACCAATCAAATTGATGCAGGATGCAGCCATCAAGCTTTGGATGGCTGCCCCAGTCGCCCGCTCCAGTTCGCTGTGCCCACCTGTCAGCACAATTTGCATGCCCAGGTCCGTGGCAGCAAAATCCGCCACAGCAGCGTAATGTGCCGGATTCCAGTTGCGCAGAACATGGCTGGAGCATGGACTGATCACCAGAGCAGGGTGGTCGGGGGCAATTCGTCGTTTCACCCAGTCAATTGCCTCGGCCCTGATTGGCAGATCCCAGCATGGCGGGCCAATGGCGAGTCCCAGCCTGCGCGGAAACTCCAGGAATCCGTCGACCTGGTGCTGCTGTGAAATGCTTGCAATGGGGGTGTTGTTGAACCACTGATGGAAGTCCCGGCAGCGATCCCGGTCCCACCCCACTCGCACCGGTGCATGAACCAGGCGGCTAAGCAAATTGGCCCGGGCGGAGACTTGCATGTGCAGCAGCACATCAAACCGGTGGCCTCGCAAATCCCGTCTCAGCTTGCTTATCGCTTTCCACCCGTCCCGCTTGTTAAAGACGATGAAGTCAACGCCTGCAAAATCGCGGAGCAGGCGATGTTCCAAAGAGCCGATGACCCAGGTGATGGCGGTGTCCGGCCACTGCTTTTGCAGCGTGCGGATAACAGGCAGCACGTGCGTCACGTCGCCCAGAGCTGACAGGCGTAGTATGCAAACCGACCTGGGGCCGGGAGCTGGGTCTCTCATGCGTCCTCCGGATTGACGCTGGACAGGAGCAAACGCATTATACGGGTCTCGTTGAGGGGATATCGCCTGCAACTCCCAAGTAACGCATATCCAGGGAGCCTCTGATTAATCTGAAGCTTGAACACGATGGTGCCCGGGTCATTGTATATGATGCCGACTTTATTCAGCAGCCAGATACACACCTGTTTGATCCGGAGTATTGGCGAAGACTCAACGCTGTTGCGGGCTCCGCGCCGGGTCGGGGGAATGCTCTGATGCTCAATGCGCCTTTTGGGCCAGCGGTGTTGCGCAGCTATCTGCGGGGTGGTTGGCCGGCCCGCCTGAGCCGCGATCGATATCTCTTCACCGGTTTTCACCGTTCCCGACCGCTGTTGGAAGCCAAGGTGCTGGAGAAGTTGGTTCGAATGGGCATGCCGGTTCCTCAACCACTTGCTGCCCAATGCGTACGGGACGGGTTGAGCTATACGGGTGCCCTGCTGACCCGCCGGATTATGCCGGCCTCGTCATTGGCGGACTTATTGGAAAACGGTGTGGTGAGCGAGCTTTGCTGGTTTCGGACGGGTCAATGCATCCGCAAGTTTCACGCGGTCGGCCTGGTGCATCCTGACCTTAACGCCCGCAATATCCTGATCAGCCATGCAGATGGCGAGAACGCAATAGTGTACCTGGTCGATTTTGACCGGGCATTCTTTCGTGCCCATGCAACCCGCCTGTTCAGTTCAAATTTACAACGATTGCGCCGATCGCTGTTGAAACTTTGGCCGGCCGGACTCGCAAACCAGCTGGATGCTTGCTGGAACCAGCTAATGCATGGTTACAACAAAGGGAACGGTTACAATACAGCCTTTTAGACAGGCGCGGTTGCGATGGGCTGGGGACTAAGGAGAAAACCAGTACATGGGGCGGAGCCGGCGCGCAAGCGTCTGCGTACGCTGGAGTCACCGCGCATGACGATGGTTGCCGCCAACATGGACCTCGTGCAGGCAGACCTCCGGGACCTTGCTTTGCTCGGCGCGATGCTGGATGCCAGCGTCCCGGATAATTGGCCGCCTGACCTGTACGACAGGGAGCCGATGGAGTATGCATTGCGCCAATTGGCTGACCCCGCAGAACACGGTTGGTCGTTCTGGTACCTCCTGACCAAGGAAAGCGAAGTTTTGGAAGTACTGGGTATTTGTGGTTTCAAAGGTCGGCCGAATGCTGCAGGTTCGGTTGAAATTGGTTATTCTGTGCTCAGCCAGTTTCGCAATCAGGGTTTTGCCACCGAAGCGGTTGAGCGCCTGGTCACATGGGCGTTCAGCCATCAAAGCGTTGTCGAGGTCTGTGCCGAGACTCTGCCCCATTTACAACAGTCTATCCGGGTAATGCAAAAAAATGGTTTTGTGTACACCGGATCGGGCTCAGAATTAGGAGTTGTCCGTTATGCAGTTAAGCGCCCGGACCGGCGGTAAGCTGGTCGTTTTCGTACTTTTTGCAGGTATCATTTCGGCGCGGACTTCGCAGGCCGATGTGATCGTTACCCAATTGGCCAATGAAGGGATCATGCTGTCGGATGGCGGCGAAAATCAGGTCATGATCGACGGCATGGTAACTGAGCCCTACTCCCTATACGGTGGATTGCCGGAAAATGTCGTCGCCCTGTATTCCAAAGCCAGCGGTCCGTTCGCGGAGGTTGATGTGGCACTGGTCACGCACCAGCACCATGACCACAATCAACCTGCGGCATCTTGCCAGTTCATGCAGAAAAGTACGGGCACACTCCTGGTGTCTTCCCAGCAGGTGGTGGACCTGATGCACGAAAAATGCCGCCAATTAGCTGTTGCCGGTCCGCGCATCAAGGTCATTGATCCCCAATATGGCCAACCAGAGGTCATGCAGCTGGGGGACGTCACCATCACCGCTTTCCGCTTGAGCCATGGAGGGGGCAAATACGCTGTGCTGCAGAATTTCGGTTTCCTGGTTGAAATCGGGGGAATGCGCGTTTTACACGTCGGTGATGCTGATATGGACGCTGCGGATTTTATTCGCGCAGGTGTCCACTCCATGGACATTGATATCGCCGTGCTGCCATTCTGGTATTTTGCGCCCGGCCCCGGGGGTGAACTGGTGAGCACATATATTGATGCCCCACATAAAATTGCCAACCATATCCCACCCGGCGAAATGGCAGAAACCAAGGAATACATGCAGGGTGCCTACCCCGAGGTCCTGATCCTTGAGAATCCTATGGATCAGGTTAGTTTCAGTCCGACGGTTTTGCCGACTCCCTGATCGCCGGGGAGGGAGCCTCCAGGCAAAGGACATTTAACCTGAGTTCTGATGTGTCTCTCAATTGCAGGTGTGCATAGCGCTCCTGCAGTACTTGCTCGTTTGCAACTACCCATTTTTCCGGTGATGCCATGTAGTCGGAGCAAAATGTCAAAAACCGGTGTTTCATATGCGGATACAGCCACGCATCATAGTGACTAATGTTGAGTGCTTCGTCCCAATAATCGCTGACGTGATCCGCCCATGTGAAAAGGCGTTGGATCACCCAATGATCTCCCTGCCACGAGAGAATGGCTGGTTTGCCTGGCACTACGTCGTCTTCGAACAGGCTGCGGTAAAAACGGTAGCCCTCGTAGTTCGCCACCAGGTCGGCATTTGAATAGACGCCGGTGGTCATCTGACCAAAGATTGCTCGTTCGGTGTAGGCAGACTTGGCTGCTGCCCGGATTTCGTCGTGGGTCAGGTTGTAGCGGCGATAGAATTTCTTTCCTTGCGAAAAAAAATGCCCGAGCTTGTCCGTCCCGATTAACTCGTTATTGAGTTTGATGGTCGGTCCGACGCCGAATATCCCTGCTACTCTTGAAGCCCAGAGCAGATGGCCCTGGTATATGGACTCTCGCCGCGAAGCCTGCAGGCGTTGAATATCCGGCGACTTCATCGCCCACTCTTCGATTTTATCAACCCAGTAATAGCCACCGAGACGATGAAAAACCTCCATGACGAACTTCCAGTCGTTCTGCGGTCCTTTCCAGTTTCTGGCAATGTCAGCGATGGTCTCGTTGACTTTGGCATCCATCAGGACGGTCGAGTCACTTATTGGATCGAGACGATGGCTGAATTGATCAGTCTCATAAGCGCAGCACTCAAACGGCAGGAGAAGAAACAGCAACACCAGGCCCGCAACGATGTGCGGGCGCATTCAGAACCGGTAAGTGAAATTGAACAGTGTGTGTTCTCTTGCGCCAAAACCAACTTCAAGGTAGAGCATTGCCTTGGTGCTGAATGAGTAACCCGCGCCCACGGCCGTATTCCACTTGTTGGACCCCTCAAGTTCAACAGAGAAAGGCACAGAGCCCAGAACAGGGAGTTGGACTGAACCCGAATGCTTTTCCTTGGTGTCGATGTATAAGCCACCCACCCAGAAGGCCCACTTCTGCATTAGCAGACCGATCCGTGGTTGCGCCGTAAAACTCTTCACTGAGGAGTCAAAATCGCCATTCAAAGACGTATTGGTCCAGGTGGATGTTACCGAGGTGAACCATTTATCACCCCCGTAGGCGAGGGTCGTTCCAAGGCCGTAAACGGTTCCATCGTAGTTAACCGGCAATTTCCCCAGTGAAAAGGGAAGACCTGCAACCGGAACGCTGCTCAAGTCCACAACGGTCTCAGCATTCATGTGCCCGAGTATTCCAAAAACATTCAGGAACGGAGTGAGCCACACATCCAGTTTGAGATCGTAATGGGTCACATCGTTGTCAACATCAAGCTGGGACGCATCCGGTATGGATACACCGGGCAGGTCAAAGGTAAGTTGCTTGATGTTGTAAGGCTGTTCCATGGTGTAAAAATCAAAGCCAATACCCCAAGGCTCGTAAAATTCTCGCTCGCCCAACAGGTGTTTCATGAAAAGTGGACCGGAATCCGCAAGCGCACTCAGTGGTACCATCAGCATCAGGATCAGTACGATTCGGCGCATCATGTTCTCCTTGGTTTTGGCCGGTGAAAGTATAACCCCAAGTCGGGTGGAAAAGTCGCAAATGCAGACCGATTCCACGTATTTTCAGGATTGCTCTAATCGCCCGTCGAACTGACTCATGTGAGGACGAATATGCCGGAAGAACCTGTTTGCAAGCGTGCAATCAGACCGGAGTTTTCTTTCGCATCCAATGAGTGTGCGCTGGCTTAAAATAAGCCTGCCAACGACTTTAGCTACGGAGTCTGCTGTTGATCAGCAGTCAGAAACTGGTCATTGCATATCAAAAAGCCCAGTGTGAAGGGCCCGCCTTCATGCCGGGCTATTTGCCGTTGTGGCGGCGGCCATGACGGGCATAGCCCTGGGGCAGATGCTGGCGCTTTCCTGTGCCGTGTGTTGGGCTTTTGCGGTTATTTTGTTGCAACGCTCGGGCGAAAGCCTGCCTGCATTCGAACTCAACCTGTTCAAGCACGTGCTTGGCCTGCTCCTGCTGGTTCCCACCCTGGGCTTGACTCTGGGAATTGCAGTACCCGATTACACGCTTGGCGAAGTGTGCATTGCCTTGCTCTCAGGCTTTCTCGGCATCGGAATCGCCGATACGTGGTACCTGCGAGCATTGCACATGATAGGGGCCAGTCGCACGGGCATCATTGCCAGCGTTTTCAGTCCTTTCGTGGTCGTGCTTTCGGTGCTGTTCCTCGGCGAGTCTCTCAAAGGGTTTCAATTGCCTGGGTTTGGCCTGGTGATGGCTGGTGTGCTCCTGGTTACCTGGCGCCAAAGTCATTCCAGTCCAGAGGCAAGTAATCTCAGGAAAGGCGCTATTTATGCCATTGGCGGAGTATTCATGATGGCTGTCGGCATTGTCATGGTTAAGGAAATACTTGAGACCCGTCCATTCCTGTGGACCGTGGGCATCCGCTTGCTGGGAGGGGTTGCAGGAATGCTGCTCTACGTCGCGCTGCGCCATCGCTGGCGTGAAGTCTGGAGTCGGTTTCGCAAACCTCACCGCTGGCTGTGGATCGTGTCGGGCAGCTTTTTGGGCGGTTACCTGGCCACGGTTCTGTGGCTTGGGGGGTACATGCTTATCCCGGCATCCGAAGCTTCTATCCTGAATGAAACCTCAACCGCGTGGATTGTCCTTTTTGCCTGGATGTTTCTGGGAGAAAAAATCGGTGCCAGAAAGCTCGCCGGGTTGCTGCTGACCTTCGCTGGGGTGGCGATGATGTTGCTGGTGTAAGGCGAGGTCATTGAAGTATTTTTCGTCAATACGGGGAACGGGATTCTCATGGTTACAGATTCAGATGTGCGCGCTGGTCACTGGACTTTTGGCAACAGTATGCTGCTGGTGCTTTAGTTGGCGCTAATTGCCCTGTCTGGTCAAAAGTAAAATGGTTTGTTTCCTGGGTATAGAATATATATTGACATTAATGGCAATAATAGACAATAATGGCATTGTAAGGGGGACACCAAAACGTGTTGAAGGAAACCTGGTTGCTTGGCTGGTAAGCGAGATCGAAATGCAGTCAAGCACGTGCGGACAGGCCCTGATCACGTTCAGGTGGGTGGGGCCCGGGTAAGCCAAGGCTATCCCGGGCCCCGTCTTGATCGGGCCATTTTCGATCAGCTGATGAACAGCCGTTGCCGTGCACGTACAAGGGATTGTCGGCGAAGAAAAGGAGAGCGTTCATGCCCAATAGAAGCAAGCCTGACCGGCAAGATGTCGCCATCCTCACCCGAGCCATAGAAACCGTTTTTAGGAAATTAATCCGGATATTGGTCGGTCGGATATCTCTGGCAAAATTACAGGAAATGGTGAACTTCATTTATGTGGAGGAAGCGGAAAGGAAAATCGTCCGCGAACGTAAAAAAGCGCATGCCCCACTGACTAAACTGGCTTTAATGACGGGGCTGGACTCGAGAGCAGTAGCCGCGATTAGATATAAAATTCAAACCGGCGGGCAACTGTATGAACAACTGTTCTTAAGAGAGTTGACTCCAGAAAGTGCAATTGTTGAAGCGTGGGCGCGTCTGATTGACACCACCCTGCCGCATGATGGTAAAGACAAATCAACTCTCGAGTACGGAAACGATGAATCAGATTTTGAAACGCTGATTCGATCCACAATATCATCCAGGGGAATCACTTCCCAATCGATTATTCAAAGATTAGTGGCATCCAAAAGCATAGTTCAAGACAAAAAGAAGAAAACCGTAAAGTTGGTGTTGAAACATTTTTCCCCATATCTTTCGAGTGATGAACCGCAAATGTTCAATGCTGCGTTCACCGCAATTTCCAACCTCATTTCAACTGCCGAGAATAATATTAAAGCCGCACCTGAAGGGAGGTTTTTCCAACGACAGGTATGGACGTTTCGTCTCCCGGTTGCTGCAAGGCTGAATTTTCGAAAGGAAATGCATGCTTTTTTGGAGTCTTTGGAATTTCGGGCCAAGGAAGAAATCAGGCATTGGGAAGTCGATGGTAAAGCCGATGAGATTGTGAGCGCAGGTGTCGGGATGTATTACTTTGAAGAGTAGACATTCCAAAACACTTCACCGGGTAAATACCTGGCGCCCCGAGCAGGAATCGAACCTGCGACCTTCCGCTTAGGAGGCGGACGCTCTATCCACTGAGCTACCGGGGCAAAAAATTTTCATGGAACCAGCGATGTCCCGATGTTGGGACAGGAATTTTAGCCGCTTCCCTCTTTGGCTGCCAAGTCGAGGAGTTTATCGGTGATAGCGGACTTCCGCCAACCCATCAGCCGCTCGGGCGGGGTCTGCCCTGATAACTTCGAACGCAAGAGGGATTCAAGCTGCTTTCTTGAAGCCAGAACAGATGGATCCACGCCGAGTCGCAAAGCCTGGGTATCAACTTCCTCGCGCATGTGCTTGATCAAGTTGCTGTATCGCTTGTCCAGGGGCGTTAACTGTTCCAGATCGTAATTTTTACCCTTGTTATCTTTGATAATCTCAAGAAGAACCCCGGAATAGCGAGCCAGGGCTTTGGGTTGAAATTCCTTGATTTCAGCCAGTCCATCGCGAGAGTCTGGTTGTTTCGTGGCCATTTGCATCAACACAGAGTCTTGCAGGACAAATCCACGCGCTGAATCTCTCTCGATTGCAATTCCTTCGCGCCAGGCAGCAAGGGCTTGCAACACATGCAAAGCGCCTTTACCCAGGAAACTGCTGCCATGAATGCGCAGGTAGGCGCGGTCAGCATCGGTTGGCTGGCGGCTCTTTTCTACCATTCTGTCAACATCTTCTTCAAGCCAGTTCCATCTCTTGAGTAAATCCAGTTCGAGACGTAATTTTTGATAAATTGCCGGAAGAAAGACCACATCGGTAGCTGCGTAGTGCAGTTGGTCCGGTTTGAGCGGTCGCCGCATCCAGTTGGAACGGGTAAGCTCTTTGTCTACTTCAACACCTGTCAGCCATTTCACCATGTGCTGATAGCTCATTTGCAAGGATTGTCCGACCAGGGCGCAGGCGATTTGGGTGTCAACGAGAGGGGACGGAACAACCCCAAGGTTGTTCCACAATACTTCAAGATCTTCAGAGGCGCTGTGAACTACTTTCAGGCACTGCGCGTTGGTGAAGAGTTCTTTGAGAGGGTTAAGGGAGGACAATGTCACGGTATCCACCAGCCATGCCTGGGTCCCATCCGACACCTGTACGAGCCCTAAAGCCGCTCTGTAGGTTCGTTCTCGCAGGAATTCCGTATCAATTCCCAAAACCCTGGCCACTCTCCAGGCATGGGTAGCGGTTTCAAGCTCCTCTGGAGTATCCAGCAAAATGGGCTGGGTTGCAGCGCGCAGAGCGAGGTCAACTGTAATTGAATCAATCATATGAACCTGAGAAATGAGATTTGAAATGATGTATTGACTATTGTTTGTAAAGACGATTGTCAGCTCTTGAGTGTTCTTGTTGTCGGCTGGATTCTGGGTTATGGTGACATTCAGAAATGGGCTGTCACTCCGGCACTTTCGCTAATCAACGAACGTGCGAATGTTACAGGCAAAGGATTTTGCATGCACTCCGCTGTTTGCGCGACTACCAGAAGTTCACCGCACGCGCTGAAAGTGATCACGACACTAACGGCAGCGTTTTTAGCTTCATTTGGCCTGGTTCCCTGCACAGCTTTGTTCGCGCAGGGTGGTTCGCCAGCGCATCAGGAAGAAAGCGAAGGCGCTGTTCCTCGGAACAACCTGGACGAAGAGGCCGAACCCGTTCGCCGGATTCAGCGTCTGGGTGATGTGGTGGGCGAGAATGAGTGGGAACTCGAACTGTCCGTGCCACAGGCAGTGGGAAGCCTGCCTGGCACAACACGATTGCCGGATGAACAGCAGCAACAGCAGTTGCAAGCTTTGCTCACCGAGATTGCGACTCATCCCGAAGACGAGCACGCCCTTGCGCAACTGAACACGATGTTGAGCGACCTTGTACGGCAGGCCACTGTTGCGGTGGATGCGAACCAACAGGAACTCGCCCGGAGTATCCTGAACGTCATTCAGGCGGTGAATCCCAGCCAGCCTGGAATCAATTCTGCACAGGAAAAACTCGGTTTGCTTGGCGAAGAGCAAGGCCAACTCGCGGCTGCACGCGAAGCAATGGAGTCCGGCAGGGTGGACAGACCCGAGGACAACTCCGCGTGGTTTTTCTATCGGCAAGTGCTGGATCGGAACCCGGCGAACGAAGAAGCGCGGGCAGGTTTGCTTGCCGTGCAGCAGGACATGATCAGCCGGGCGGTAAGTTTCGCTGAATCACAGGATTTTGATTCCGCTGAACGACTTCTGGAAGATGCATCCTTTGTTCGCGAAGACCAGACACTTGTGGAGCAGGCTCAAGCTGAGGTTGATGCGATCAAGACAGGTCGCGGGCAGACTTTGGAATTACAAGCGGTCGCAGCCATGGATCGTGGTGATTTCAACGAAGCAGAGCGGGTCCTGACTAGCCTGGTTGCCTTGGGTGGCATGGGAGATATGGTCAATCAACTTCGCACCCGCCTGGAGGAGGCGAAGATTTACGGCGGGTTCAAACCTGGCCAGTCCATACGTGACCACTTTATGACAACTGGCCTCTGGGCGCCTGAAGTGGTAATCATTCTGGCAGGCAGTTACCAGATGGGCTCGCTGCCCCCTGAACAGGGCAGGGACGAAAATGAGGGTCCGCAGCATCGTGTAACGTTCAGACGAGGGTTTGCAATTGGCTTGCGTGAAGTGTCGGTGGGCGAATTCAGAATTTTTGTGGACAACACAGACTATCGGACCGATGCAGAACGTGTCGGTCACTCAACCGTGTACGATCATTATTCCGGCAGATTGGCAGAAAAAGACGGTATAAATTGGAATTACAACTACGAAGGAAAACCGGCTCAAACCAACGACGCAGTAATCCATGTTTCATGGAATGATGCGCAAGCGTTCGTGGCGTGGTTGGCCCGGGGAACCGGCAAGCCGTATCGACTTCCGACCGAATCGGAATTTGAGTTTGCCCTGCGAGGCGGGCACAGCTCCAGATACTGGTGGGGCGACGGAACCCCGGCTTCAGTTGTGGAAAACCTTTCCGGCGAGAAGGACATTTCGCGTTCGCGCCGGCAATGGAGCGTTGCTTTTCCTGGCTACGCGGACAAATTTTGGGGTCCTGCGCCGGTAGGCTCATTTTCGGCTAATCCCTACGGGCTCCTTGATATCGGCGGAAATGTGGGCGAGTGGGTAAGGGATTGCTGGCACGACACATATATCCGTGCGCCGCTGGACGGCGAGGCCTGGATCAACCCGGGTTGTGATTTGCACGCGATACGGGGTGGCTACTGGGCCAGTTCACCCGATCAGAGTCGCTCCGCTTCTCGCACTTTCGCCAAGTCCAATCACCATGATGCCCGTACGGGCTTTCGCATTGCCAAGGATTTGTAGACTCGCCAGGCTACGGTTCACAGGATTCAGGGATTCGTTGGGAAAAAAGCAAGCTGATTTACGCCCAGGAACCATGTACGCTAAGGTAAATGTGGGCAATCACGCGGAGTGCCCGGTACCAGGTTGCAAGAAATCAGGATGTGGGCAACAGTGGAATTTACCCAAAACATTGAGGTTCATTATCCCACTACAGTAATGCAGCGGCATTTTTCCGGGTCCGGTGAACTGAATAAAAACCTGCTGTCGGTTTTGCAGACCCTGGAAAAGCAGTTTGCCGATACACCGCAGAATGCCGTTAGTTCAGGCTTGATATCCACCCAAGGTGGGTATCAGACCGCAGCAAACGTCAACTTGTTTACCCTTAAGTTTGAGAGCATCACTCGATTTCGTGACGAAATGGTGCTCCCCGCTGCGCGTGACTACCTTTCCCACGTATTCGGAGACCAGGCCGCCAGTTTCAATCCATGGCCGGATGGTTGGGCCAACTTGTTAAGAAAAGGCGATTGGCAGCGACCCCATTTCCATCCCACCCAGCGCAACGTGGTGTGCGGGGTATATTATGTGAAGCTGCCTGAATCGTTGCCAGAGCCGCAAGGCAGCATCGAGTTCTTCAACCCCATCCAGGTTTCGGTGAACCATGGGTTTCCATCGACCCGACGTTTGGTGCCGCGGGAGGGAAATCTAATTCTGTTTCCTCCGTGGTACATCCACTACGTCTACCCATTCAGCAGTGACGGCGAACGCGCGATCATCGCTTTTGACATCCTGGCGCAAAAGCCGGGTGGCCGATTGGTTAGCTGAACAAAGCTGGCTCCAGAACTTCGGACAGCGTCAGAGGTGGATGGGTAATCCCGGATGAACTGCGCTCTTTGGGTATCGCTGGCTGCGTGCTTCATCACACAAAGTCCGGAGCATTTATGAGCGCTTACTCCGTGACATTTACGCCGAATGAATTGGTTTCAACTCCGGCAGCCATTGGGCGATCGTCGCAAGCATGGCTTTCACATTGATTGGCTTGGTAATGCAGTCGTTCATACCCGCTTCCAGACATGCCTGACGATCCTCTTCGAAGACGGCTGCAGTCATTGCCAGGATGGGAAGGTCTTCCTTGCCTGCCATAGAACGGATCAAGCGTGTCGCCTCCAGGCCACTCATTATGGGCATTTGAACATCCATCAGGATCAGGTCGTACGCATGGGTACGGACCATTTCCACAGCCTCCTGGCCGTTTTCTGCGGTCTCCACCACCAGGTCCACGGTGGCCAGCACCGCCAGTGCCACTGTACGGTTGACCTCATTGTCATCTGCCAGCAGGATACGTAAACCGCGACCAAGAAGGCGAGGTTTCTGCCCACTGTCCGCCGCAGCAGTTGTCGCAGCGGCGGCTTGGCTGCCGTGGCTTATACCAAGCCGGGCAGTGAACCAGAAGGTACTGCCCTGACCCGGTTCACTTATCGCCCCCGCCTCGCCGCCCATCAGTTGCGCCAAACGACGGGTGATGACCAGGCCCAGGCCTGTGCCGCCGTATTTGCGCGTGGTTGAGAGATCGGCCTGTTCGAAGGCCTCAAAGAGGGCTGTCAGCTTGTCGGACTCAATGCCGATACCCGTGTCCTGTACCTCAAAGCGCAGCAGGATTTCGTCACCGACTTCTTCCAGTTTCCTCACGCGCAGTGAGATCGTTCCCTGCTCAGTGAACTTGATGGCGTTGCCGACGTAGTTGAGCAAGGCCTGGCGCAGGCGGGTCAGGTCGCCGCTGACCCAGTGTGGCACTTCGTCCAGGTCCACTTCCAAGGACAATCCCTTGGCGCTGACCTGCTCCCTGAACATCGATCGGACATAATCGAAGAGTTCGTGCAGGCGGAAATCTGAGGACTCCAGTGTGATTTTTCCGGACTCGATTTTGGCCAGATCCAGCACATCACTGACGATGGACAGCAGGAGATTGGCTGAGCTGTCGATTTGCTCGAGGTGCTTCATTTGCTCCGGCGTTAGATCGGTTTTCTCCAGCAAGTAAGCGAGCCCGATGATCGCATTCATTGGGGTGCGGATTTCGTGACTCATATTGGCCAGGAAGGTGCTTTTGGCTTTGTTAGCCGCCTCAGCTTCTTCCTTGGCTGCGTGCAGGGATACTTCCATTCGCTGGCGCATTGCCACTTCCCGGCTAAGCCGCCGGTTCCAAAAAATGAACAGGGTTAGCGCCAGGACGGCCACTGCTAATAATTGCCAGAAGCGGGTAAAGTCCTTCTCGGCTTCGAAGCGGATCGACATCCAGCGGTTGTAGAAAGCATCTCTTTCCTGCTGGCTGATGGCATTCAGTGCCTTTTGCAGGATATTGGCAAAAACCGGCCAGTCACTGCGTACAGCCATGGACTGGCTTTGGCTGTAGGGTGTTTCGCCGGCAATGCGGACATTGTTTATTCCCAGCTCACTCGAGTAGTAACTGGAAGTTACCCAGGTGTCGACATAGGCATCCACATCGCCATCGGAAAGTTGTCGCAGCCCGGTGGATATTGACTCGACAGGAATCGACTTCACCATTGGGTAGTCACGTGTCAACCACCCGTTGATGGGAGTTTGTATTGACACCGCCACCCGCTTGCCGGCCAGGTTATCCAAGGTGCCAATAAATGAAACATTGTTTTGCGCGAAGATCACCACCGGCATTACGTTGATCGATGTGGTAAACAGGAAGGATTGCTGGCGCTGCTCGGTTATAGCGATAGATGAGATCATATCCAGGCGCTTGTTGCTCACCTCCTCCAGTCCTTGACTCCAGGACGGGACATCGGCAACCTCAAAATGTATGCCCAGGAGTTGTTCCAGACGATCAAGGTACTCCGTCGAGATGCCTTTATATTGGCCTTCCTTGTCACGGAATTCGATGGGGGCCTGGTAGGGATCCACTACCACGCGAACCACGGGGTGGTCTTTCAACCATTGCCCCTCTTCCGCAGTCAAGGTTAAGCGACTTGGCTCACGTCCCCCTAAGGAGTCAATCCACTTGTTCGAGAGCAATTGCAATTGCTCAGTGGACAGGGAATCCATGGCTTTTTGCAGGATGGAGGCGAGCTGCGGCCAGTCTTTTCGAACACCGAGGCGGACATCGTCATCGTCTCCATGCACCACTGTTTGGACTCTTAAATTCTCCAAAAAAGTCTTGCTCGCATAATAAGAACCTGCGCTGAGACCCATGTACGCTGCATCAGTTTCGCCTATTGAAACTGACAGCAGGGCCTCAAGATGGCTCTTGAAGGTGATGATTCGAATGCCTGGAAAATGTTTCTTAAAATATTCAATGGACGAAGCTCCCTCGTGCAAGCCCACAGTTCGGCCATTAAAGTCCGTGACACCGCTTACTTGCGGGAAATCAATCCGGGTGAATAAAACGTTAGGGATTTTGAGATAGGGATTCGTGAAAACCATGTACTGTTTTCGCTCTTCAGTCACGGCAGGCCCCAAGAGACCATCTATCTCACCTAGCCTGACTTTTCCCTGCAATTGCTCCCATTCTCCGGGGAGAATTTTGATATTGGAGCCCAGAGTCTTGTTGATCAGTTCAATTAAATCGATGTTATATCCTTGATAGAGGCCTTTTTCGTCGAAAAACTCTAAAGGGGGCAAGTCCAAGGCGCCACCAAATACTATTTCCGGATGTCCGGCGAGCCAGGCTCGCTCCTCTGGAGTGAGTGCAAGTGGCACGTTCTCCGGCGGTGGCACTATGGGTGTGGTCTGTTGAGCCTGGATCGTTGCAGGCCCCTGGTCGGCTGCCAGCACTGGCAAAGTGAAAAATAATAAAAGGCTCGCTGCCAGGTAAAAGCACAGCGTACCGAAGAGGGCGCGATGGGGTCCAGAGCTGGTTCGCTTCATAGAAAACCTCCATTTTGCGCCAGGGAACGCTTGCCAGCGGCGCAACGCAACGACCCCATCTTACGCCTATCAAGGGGTAGGTGGACCTGATGGCAAGCACCGTGAGTTGGTCACGCTGGAGAAGTGAGAAAAAGTGCGGGTTTACTGTGGGCAGAAATCGACCGCGGTAATCTGCCGATGGCTAGCGTTTGCGTTTGCTTGGAGAATGCGCAACCGTCAGCTTCAGCCTGAAATTCAGTTGCAACAAAGCCTTAAGACTTAAGGTGTTTAATCTGAAACAATTGGTGCCGAAGGTCGGAATCGAACCGACACTCTGTTTCCAGAACTGGATTTTGAGTCCAGCGCGTCTACCAGTTCCGCCACTTCGGCAATGAAGGTGAGCCAGCAAAGAGGCGCAGATTATAGCCACCTCGAACCGCCCTGACCAGCGTTTTACCCAACGCCCGTTAACCCATGATGCAAATCAGGGATCAGCGCCCCGCGGCGTCCATTTCCACTATTTTCTGCAGGTAGCATGCAATGGCAGGCTTGAACCGGTCGTAATCTACCAGGAAGGAGTCGTGGCCCTGGTCAGAAGGCAGTTCAACAAGTTCTGCCTCAATTCCGTTGGCAACAAACGCTGTAGCCAGGCTGCGCTGCTGGTGTAGGGGGAACAGGATATCTGAGTCCACGCCAATAATGCAGGCCGAATCGAGCTTGATGTGGCCCAATGCATCAACCAGGGAACGATGCCCGTCGGCCACATTGAACCAGTCCATTGCGCGGGAGAGATATACATATGCGCAGGGGTCGTATTGCACCACGAATTTTCTTGCGGCATTTTCCAGGTAGGATTCAACCTTATAGTTCATTCCAAACACCTGCGGCTTGTATTTGGCCTGCTCCTGCCGCCCGAAACGCTTGCGCCATTCACGTTCCGAGCGATAGGTAATCATGCCCAGTTTGCGCGCTATCCGCATGCCGTTGCGTGGCCAGCTTTGCGGCGTGTAGTTGCCCGCGTGCCAATGAGGATCAGTCACGATTGCTTCGCGTTGCAAAGAGCGGATCGCGATGCTGAAAGGTTCTGCCCAGGCGGAGCTCGATACCGCCAGGAAATGCCGGGCTCCTGACGGGTTCTGGTATAGCCAGGCCAGGCCGCTCATTCCACCCATGGATGGCCCGACCATGGCGCGTAATTGTTCAATACCCAGGTGCTGCAGCACCAACTGCGCTGCGGCAGCAATGTCCCATATGGTTACTTCGGGAAAGTCCAGCCGGTACGGCTTGCCCGTGGCTGGATCGATGCTCGCCGGTCCGGTTGAGCCCTTGCAGCTGCCGAGGGAGTTAATGCAGATTACAAAATTCCTGTCGGTGTCTATGGGTTTTCCAGGGCCGATGATGGGCTCCCACCATCCTTCGGCAGGGTCCGGGGCATTGGAAGCGGCATGCGCACTCGGAGAGATCCCGGTCAGGATCATGATGCCGTTGGAGCGATTGCGGTTAAGCTTTCCCCAGGTTTCGTACGCCAGTGTCAGCTCCGCAATCTCCCCCCCCCGATGGAACGTGAAAGGCTTCCTGATGCGCAGGAACTGGGTTGCCTTGCCTGTTTTCATTGCGCTGAGTTGCCTTCAGTCCGGGTAAATTCGGGCACACCCAGCAGGCTGTTGTAAATCATGGTGACCATTTGCGCCGGCGTAATCCAGGCTGCTCCCAGCGCATCGTCCCATTGCGCGGTGGGTTTTGCAGCTATGGCCTCCTGCAGCGATTTTCCTTGCCCGACCAGGGCCTGGACATTGGCCTGGGCCTGGACCAGAAATTCCCGATATGCCTTCAACTCACCTGGCGTACTGACCGGGCCGTGCCCCGGAATGATGCGCGTGTCTTCATTGACCAGGGTCAGGGCCAAGTCCACGCCCACCAGTATTCCCTGAAATGTTCCGCCGCCGTCAAGGTCAATGTATGGATACTGTCCGTTGAAATAGATATCACCCATGTGGATCACGTTGCTTACCGGAAAGTGAATAATGGCGTCACCGTCGGTGTGGCCATGCGGAACGTGATAGGCCGTCACGGCTTCTCCGTTCAGGTGCAGGGTAATGTGGTCATCAAACGTGATCACGGGCAGTGCAACAGCCGGATATGGATCCGTGGTTTTGTTGAAGAAGCTGTTGAACTGTTCCGTGCTCATGCGTTTGTATACGTTGTCGTGCGCAACAATGATCGCTCCGGTACTGCCGATGACTTCGTTGCCGCCCACATGATCACCATGGTAGTGGGTGTTGATAACGAAGCGGATTGGACCGTCGCTGATTTTGCGGATTTCAGCCAGTAGTTGTTGCGTAATGGGTTGAAGCTGGTCATCAATGATAAAAACCCCGTCCTCGCCGGAGGAGATGGCTACGTTTCCTCCCTGGCCTTTGAGCATGGTGATAGTCCCCGAAAGAGGGCTTGCGACAAACTCAAGTGGCTGATCCTGTGCTGCAGCAGTCATGGGCAGGACAAGGCAAATCCACACGGCCAGGAACTGAACTAGGGTAATAACGGCAGCGCAACGACTTTTCATGATTTTTTCTCCTTAAATCCAGTTGACCCGGGTAAGCAAGGTGCTATGGATTACCGAGCGTGAATTTGGATACTCCGGGCAATTTTATTCTACTTTTTGGTCCAGGATGAGTTGTGAGCGGCCATCACTGTCAGTGGCAACCGGGACCTGTGCGCTTTGCCAGTCACCCGCAACCGGCATGGCCTCGCCGGTTAGGGACAGGCGGGCTTGCAACACGATACCGGCACTCCTGGAAATGAGTCGTTGCGGCATCATGCTGTCACTGTCGGTCAGGGTCAGATGCACCGGAAATACCGGCCGCTCAACCCGACGAACCCCGAGGGGTGGGCCTGCTGTGGATCCTTTCTCCCGGGCAATAATGAACAGTATTGCTCCGTTTGGCATTAGCGCGAGGGATTTGCCGGCTGTAGTGCCGGGCGCAACTTCGATATCCAGTCCCGACCAGCTTGCCACTGCCATCGTTTCAGGCTGCTCACCGAGCCGTGATTGCGCCTCGTTGATTTGTTCACTAACCGTTTGGGCAACCGTACCATCCGGTTCCAGCTGCGCCAGCAGGCGTTGCCACCAGCCTATGGCGTCGCCATCATTGCCGGCTTGAGCCGCAGCAATGCCCAGCAGCCACAATCCTTTCTGCAGAGTCGGGTCGGATGCAACGGCCTGCTCCAGCAAGGCTGTCATTTCCTTAGTGACCTGGGGACTGCCCGAAGCAAAAAGACGTGCTTCCACCAGTTCAACAAGGACCAGGGGTTGCCCGGGAGCAAGCCTTTGTGCGGTTTCCAGCGCCTCAAGAGCCTTTGGATAGTTTTGCAAGGTTTTGTAGCTGCGTCCCAGCAGTAGCCAGCCTTCGACATCACCAGGTGTTTCGGCAGGTGTTTCGGCAGGCGTTTCGGCCAGGCGCTGGCGCAGCTGTTCAGTCAGGGTAGCCATGTCCGCCTCAACGGGGACCCCGGTGCTCACGGTGCCTGGAGTCAGCGCCTCCGGGGTTCCCGTGTCCTGATACAGGGAATAGACCAGGAGCGGCAACGCCAGAACAATCGCAGCTGCTGGCCATTTCCATTTTGTTTGCCCGCGCAGCAGCGGCCAGAGAGTCAGCGCTCCGGCGAGTAGCACGATAATTAATGAGATGCTCAAAAACATCAGTCGAATTGCTCTTCATCTGTCGTTGCGGGAATCCGTTTTCGCCGGCGGATCGCTAGAATGATTACCACGAACCCGCCCAGCAGTAGGGCCAACGGCAGCACCCACAGCAGCAGCGTGTTGCCGCCGATCTCCGGCCGATAGAGTACAAAATCCCCGTAACGATCAACCAGGAAGGCCTTGATTTCATCATCACTGCGCCCGGCTATGAGCATTTGGTGGATTTCAACGCGCAGATCCTGCGCCAAGGGTGCGTCTGAGTCGGCCAGATTCTGGTTTTGGCATACCAGGCAGCGAAATTCCTGTGTCATTGCCAGAAAGCGTGCTTCCTGGGCTGGGTTTTCAAACTGTAGCGGTTCGCTGGCTGGCGCGGGAGCTACGCACAGGAGTCCCACGAGCGACAGAACGCAAAACCTGAACATCATGGAGTACCTGCTGCTTGCAGCCGTGGAAGGATTTCCTCTTGAATGACAGCAGGCGTCAGTGCGCCGATGTGTTTGTAAACGATGCGCCCGGTAGCATCCACCAGGAACGATTCAGGCGCAGCGTACACGCCAAAATCAATTGCGGTGCGGCCGGTGGAATCTGCCAGGTTAAGCGCGTACGGATTGCCATGGCGTTTGAGCCACTCCAGTGCATCCTCCCGCGCATCACGGTAGTTCAGCCCGATGACGCGCACCTGGCCAGATGCGGCCAAAGCCTGCAAGACAGGATGCTCGACTCTGCATGTCACACACCAACTGGCCCAGACATTGAGCAGGAAGGGCGCGCCAATCAGGTCAACCTGGCTCAGTGTAACTGCCTCTTCGCCGAGCAATGGCAGGTGAAAATCCGGAATTTGTTTTCCGATCAAAGGCGAAGGCAAGTCGGTTTTGTGATCAGAAATAGTCAGCCCAACCGCGAGCAATGCCCCCAGCAACAGGAACAAGAACAAAGGCAGTAATCGCCCGATCACTCAACCCGCTCCGCTGCAAGCGGTGTGGTCACATCTTGTGACGCATCTTCCCGTGTGCGAGGCTGGCGATAGCGCCTGTCAGCAGCGGCGAGCAAGCCGCCGGCCAACATGAACAGCGCGCCCAACCAGATGAAGCGGATGAACGGCTTGTGATAAATCCGCACTGCCCAGGCGCTGCCCTGGTCATCCAGCGGTTCTCCCAGCGAGATATACAGGTCCCGGGTAAGACCCGGATCGATGGCCGCCTCGGTCATGATTTGCCCACCCACAAGATAGCGGCGCTTTTGCGGGTGCATGCTGGCGACCTGTGCGCCATTTTGGTAGACCGTAAACCCACCTTCATCGGCGACGAAGTTTGATCCTTGCAGTTGTCGCGTACCTTCGAATACGAACTCATAGGAGGCGAGTTCAAACCGGTCGCCGGCGCTCATGCGCAAATGTTTTTCCGAGCTGATGGTGCTGCTTAGCCCCGCGCCGATAAGAAAGATACCCACGCCGATATGGGCCAGACACATTCCGGCTTCGCTGCGCGACGGTAGAAAACGGGGAAAGCCCTGCATGCGGCGCAAGAAAAACTGCAGCGTCGAAGCAATGACCCACGTCCCTCCTGCAGCAGCTGCCGTTGCAAGTAAACCCGCCTGGGGAAGCAACTGCCATGTCGTTATCGTGGCCAGGAATGCAGCCACCCCAGGCAGCCAAAGCTGCTTCAGTAAATCCCGGAAATGATCCTCGTTCCACTGAACGATGAAGCTGAAGGGCAGTAACAAAGCCAGCGGCACCAGCAGCAGCGTGAACAGGGATCCAAAGTAAGGCGGGCCGACAGAAATCTTGCCGAGGTCCAGTGCCTCCAGCAACAGCGGATACAGGGTTCCGATCAAAACCATGGCGGCCATTACCACCAGTAGCAAGTTGTTTAGCAGCAGCAGGGTTTCGCGCGACAGGGCGGAAAAACGCTCTCCCTGGATCATGCCGGGAGCGCGCAGTGCGAACAGCAGCAGGGAACCACCTACCACAATAAACAGGTAGGTGAGGATGAAAATGCCCCGCGCGGGATCCGATGCGAACGCATGCACTGAAGTCAGTACACCCGAACGAACCAGGAACGTGCCGAGCAGGCTGAGAGAAAACGCCGTGATAGCAAGGATCAATGTCCAGTTGCGAAATGCACCGCGTTTTTCGGTAACGGCCTGGGAATGAATCAGGGCAGTGCCCACCAGCCACGGCATGAAGGAAGCATTCTCCACCGGGTCCCAGAACCACCACCCCCCCCATCCCAGTTCGTAGTAAGCCCACCAACTGCCCAGCGCAATGCCAATGGTGAGAAAAGACCAGGCAACATGGGTCCACGGTCGCGACCAGCGCACCCAATCGCGATTTACTTGCTGGCCCAGCAGAGCGGCCACGGCAAACGCGAATGCCACTGAAAAGCCTACATACCCCATGTACAACAAGGGCGGGTGGACGATCATGCCGAAATCCTGCAGCAGGGGATTGAGGTCCATACCTTCGGCGACTGGTTGCAGCAAGCGCAGGAACGGGTTAGACGTGAAAATGATGAACAGCAGGAAACCGGTACTTACCAGCCCCAAAACTGCGAGCACCCGCGCGCGAAATGCATCCGGCAAACGCTGGCTGAACAGCGCAACAGCAGCAGTCCAGCCGGAGAGAATCAACACCCACAACAACTGTGAGCCTTCGTGTGCTCCCCAAACCGCGGTGACACGGTATTCAAGCGGCAAGCGGGTACTGCTGTTGCGCGCTACGTACTCGACCGAAAAATCCTGCGAAACAAAGGCCCAGGTCAAAATGGCGAAGGCCCCGGCAACGAGGGCAAACTGGACCAGGGCTGCATGAAAAGCCACCCGCATCAGTTGATGGTTGCCCGAATAGGCACCGAGCAAAGGCAAGCTGCCCAGTGCCACGGACACCAACAGTGCCACAAGGAGCAACACCTGGCCAAATTCCGGCGTCATGGCGCCTCAGCCTTCATCCGCGGATTTCTCCGCGGCCGCACGATGCCCGGCTTTCTTTAGTGCATCGGCTACCTCCGGCGGCATGTACTTCTCATCGTGTTTTGCCAGGATCTCATTGGCCTGAAACTGACCTGTTTCATTCAATGCACCGCGAGCTATCACGCCCTGGCCTTCACGAAAAAGATCGGGCAGGATGCCTACGTAATGCACCGTGATTTCTTCCAGGCCGTCGGTGACGGTGAACTGCACTGCAAGGCCATCGCCTGACCTTTCCACGGTGCCCTTCTTGACCAGGCCGCCCAATCGGAATTGTCGCCCCACTGGCATGGACAGCTGCGCAATTTCGCTTGGACTCTGAAAGTACAGCATGTTCTGCTGCAGCGAATAGAATGTGACCGCTCCCGCCGCACTCACGCCAGTGAGAATCAGCAGTACTGCAATCAGTCGGCGCCTACGTGTGGGCGTCATCAGTTTGTTCCCTGGAAATAAGCTGGCGGATAGCTCGCCGGGCGGTTCTTGCTCGCAACAGCGGGCTGAGCGCTGCCCAAAGCAGTATCAGGGCGGTAGATCCGTATGCCGCCCAGATGAATGGCGCATGATTCACTGACCAGCACCTCCCACGTCAAGTGATTTGGTCTGTGTGCCCACTGCATCCCGCACCCAGGCTTTACGCACGTCTTGCTCAAGCAATACCACCCGCGCCCGGGTAAGCACATTGGCGGCGTAGTATAACTTTGTAGCAACAGTCATGATGAGCAAGGGCCACAACATGCTCGGATGAATACTACTGCCGGTCAAATTTATGCTACTGCCCTGGTGCAGGGTATTCCACCATTTGACTGAAAAATGAATGATGGGCAAATTGATCAACCCAACCAATGCCAGCAGGCAAGCTGCCCTGGCAGCCTTGCGCGGTTCGTCAAACGCACGGTACAAGGCCATCACGCCCACATAGAGGAACAACAAAACCAGCTCGCTGGTCAGGCGTGCGTCCCATACCCAATACGTACCCCAGGTCGGGCGGCCCCATAGCGAACCGGAAATCAGGGCAGCAAGGGTGAATGCAGCACCTACGGGTGCGCTGCTCATGGCCAGGATCTCCATGATACGGATGCGCCAGACGAGCGCAATAAATCCCGTAGCTGCCATCACGCCGTAAATCATCATGGACATCCACGCGGCGGGCACATGGATGTACATGATGCGTACGCTTTCTCCCTGCTGGTAGTCCTGCGGTGATGCAATCAGTCCAAAGTATAGGCCGGTAAGCGCCAGAACAATGAACAGTCCCCACAACCACGGAATCAGCCTGCCGGCAAATTGATAGAACCATGGCGGCGACCCCAGCCGGTGCAGCAGCAGAAGAAAGAAATTTTTTCCGGGTTTTGTACTCATCCGCGTTTCTTTGATTTCATGACAGACTGATTTTCAAGGCAGCCGCTGTTGCAAATGGCGCCAGGGTGATCGATGCGATCAGGCCGGCGAGCAGCAAGCCCATGAATGCACTGTACGGCAAGCCATCTGCGGCCGCCATGATTCCTCCGGTAGCGACGATCAATACTGGCACGTACAGAGGGAAAACCAGCAATGAAAGCAACTGCCCGCCGCGATGCAGGCTGACAGTCAATGCCGCGCCAATGGCTCCAATAAAACTGAGTATGGGTGTGGCCAGCGCCAGACTGACCATCATGACGCCCATGGATGAAGTGGGCAGATTCATCCAGATTGAGAGCAAGGGCGACATCAGGACCAATGGCAAACCAGCTACCAGCCAGTGTGCCAGTGTTTTCGCCAGTGCGATGAGGGTGAGTGGATGGCCGCTGATCACATATTGTTCCATCGTGCCGTCCTCGAAATCGGAACGAAACAGGTTCTCAAGTGAGATGACGGTAGCCAGCAACCCTGCTATCCAGATTACCCCCGGTGCAATGCGGCCCAGTAGTGCGGGATCAGGACCAATACCCAGCGGGAAGAGGCTGACAACTACCAGTGCAAACATGACCGGTAACAGCAATTCCGTTCGCCTCCGAAAAGCCAGCAGCAGGTCGCGGCGCAGTAGGGCCAGGAATGCGCGGGTCATGCTGGTTCCAGGTGCGGGCTGGTTCATGTACCGGTCACGCCCGAGATTAGCCGGACTTCCCGGCAATTTCCCGTGGAAGGACGATGCCGGCCGTGGGAGGCCAGAACGCAGCTGCCAGCTCGGGCAAGATGTTCCACCAGCAATTCGTCGAGCAGCGCAATGCCTTCATCGTCCAGGTTGGAATAGGGCTCATCCAGCAACCACAATTCAGCCGGAATCGCCATTAAACGGATCAGCGCACAGCGTTTGCGCTGGCCGGCTGACAAGGTTCGTGCGGCTTGGTGCGCCACCCGTTGCAGGCCTGCCCGGGCAATGAGCTCAGCCACTGAATCATTGCCCAGGCCGTGGAAATCACGCACGAACAGGGTATTTTCCAGGACGCTGAGATCATCCTTGAGCGCCAGGGCATGCCCGATATAGGCCAGGCCGCGCGCCGTCGAGTGCACACTGCCACTGGTCGGCGTGAGTATCCCGGCGAGCAGGCGGATCAGGGTGGTCTTGCCACAGCCGTTAGCCCCCGTGACCACCAGCAGCGCGCCGCGCGCGAGCGCGAAATTCACGGGTGCGAATACCGGCTGAAAATGGCGCTCTAATGTGATTTGTGAAACTGCAAGCATGGGTTCACGGAAGGGTCATTACAGGGTTTGAGCTATGCTAAGGGCTTGCTGCCAGCAAGTCCATGCACAATCCGCATCGAACTGACGCGAGCGCTGGCTTTTTTTGGATGGGTGTTCATGCACCAGGTTTGCACGACCGCCGGTCAAGTTCCGGTCTGGTACAGACAAGTACGGCTTCGAGGGTTCGATTATGCTGTTTGTCACGCCCGAAGAAACTGTCTAATTTTTTTGCTGGACCGCTGTTCTTATGCGAAAAAGGCTTTTGGAGCTTCCAGATGAGTGGATTTGACTTTGACCTGTTCGTACTGGGCGCCGGCTCCGCCGGGGTGCGCGCCGCTCGCATTGCCGCAGGTCATGGGGCGAGGGTCGCAGTGTGCGAAGAAAGCCGGGTAGGCGGGACCTGCGTTATTCGCGGTTGCGTACCCAAAAAGCTTCTGGTCTATGCTGCCCATTTTGCCGAAGAGTTTGAAGACGCGGCCGGGTTTGGATGGACGGTTCCAAAGCCAACTTTCAGCTGGCCTGACCTGATTGCCGCCAAGGACCGGGAAATAGACCGCTTGAACGGGGTTTATCGACGCCTGCTGGAAGATTCGGGTGTGACACTGTTTCCGCAACGTGGCAGCTTTGCGGACGAACACCATGTGAGCCTGGGCGAGCGCGTGGTAAGTGCGGCGCATATTTTAATTGCCACTGGTGGACATCCGTGGGTACCGGACATCCCGGGAAGCGAGCTCGCGATCACCTCGAATGAGGCATTTGACCTGCGCGAGTTTCCCCGACGTGTGCTGATTGTTGGCGGCAGCTATATAGCCTGTGAATTTGCCGGCATCTTTAACGGTTTGGGCGCGAGCGTCACACTGGCGCATCGAGGGGATGCAGTGCTACGGGGGTTCGATCAGGACGTAGGTCAGTTTGTCGGCCAGGAGATGCAAAATAAAGGTATTTGCCTGATGCTGCAGAGCAATGTTGAACGAATTGACCGCCTGTCCCGGTCCGGGGAGCTGCGGGTAAGTTTTGCCGATCGCCGGACCCTGATGGTTGACCAGGTCATGTATGCGACCGGGCGCAAACCCAATGTCGCCGGCCTGGCCATCGAAAACAGCGGTGTGCAGGTAGACCCGGATGGAAGGGTGCGGGTGAACGAATTATCACGCACCAACGTGGACCATATATATGCTGTTGGCGATGTCACCAACCGGCTGAACCTGACCCCGGTGGCGATCTATGAAGGGCATGCATTTGCTGACTCAGTTTTTGGCGGGAAAGTTCGCTCTGTGACACATGAATTTGTACCGTCTGCCGTTTTCTCCCAACCTCCCGTTGGCACGGTTGGATTCAGCGAGAAGGATGCGCAGTGCCATTTTGGCGAGATTGATATCTATTGCTCCCGTTTTTCCCCTTTGAAACACACCCTGTCTGGCAGAAAAGAACGCACATTGATGAAACTTATTGTCGCGCGGGAAACACAAAAGGTGGTCGGGGTACACATAGTTGGATTGGATGCTCCGGAAATTGTCCAGGGCTTCGCAGTAGCGGTAAAATCGGGTTTAAGGAAAGATCAATTTGACGCCACCATCGGTATCCACCCAACGGCAGCTGAAGAGTTGGTGACCATGAGATACCCCGTTAATCGTCAAGACCAGTGAAGGTATTGGACATGAACTTAGTATGGAAAAGGACTTTGGTTGTGCTGGCCAGCGTTTTGGCTGCATCAGTGGCGGCCGGGGATCCGGTGCCATCGCCTGGCCAGGTGCAGCGCTATATCGTGGAATTCCATGATGCACCATTGGCTGCGTATGCCGGAGGAAAACTTGCTGTTGCGGTACAGCCTTCTTCGCCGGAACGCCTCGAAGCCACCAGCCCCTCTGTCACCGGGGCACGCAAACTGGATGTGCGCTCGCCTCAATCGCGGGCCTATCTGGACTACCTCGATCAAACCCATGAACTGTTCAGGCTGCAGGCAGCACGATTGCTGGGGCGCACCATCGCGCCAGGTAAGGTTTACCGCAATGCGCTTAATGGCATGGCCCTGGACCTGACGGCCACAGAAGCGGCCGCTCTCGCTGCATCCCCTATGGTCAAGTCCATTCAGAAAGACACGCGGCAGCGGCTGGAAACCGATGCGGGACCAAGCTGGATAGGCGCGGCAGAGATCTGGTCCGGGCAGAGTGGATTTGCTGCCAACCGTGGCGAGGGCATGGTTATCGGCATCATTGATTCGGGGATCAACTGGGAACATCCCTCCTTTTCTGACCCGGGCGAGGATGGCTACCACCACGTGAATCCATTCGGCGCCCAGGTGGGCCTGTGCAGCAATCCTGCAGTGACGTGCAATAACAAGTTGATCGGGGTTTACGATTTCGTCGAGGATGACCCGGGCACGACTGTTGTAGAGGAAAATACCAATGGCAAGGACAATTCCGGTCATGGCAGCCACGTGGCTTCGATTGCTGCGGGAGATTCGGTTAACGTAACGCTTGCCGGCGGCGTAAGTACCGACATATCTGGCGTAGCACCGCACGCCAATATCGTAGCCTACCGGGTATGTTATATCGGCGATCCGCCAGCTGCGGATGGCGGTGGGTGCATGGGCTCAGCCATTCTTTCGGCGATTGATCAGGCCATAGAAGATGGTGTGGATGTCATCAACTATTCCATTGGCACCGATGCGTTCAACCCCTGGTCGCCAGGTGGTATTCCAATGGCTTACCTCAACGCGCGCAATGCCGGGATCTTTGTTGCGACCTCTGCAGGTAACTCCGGACCCAATGCCAGCACTGTAGGTTCCCCCGCCAACGCACCCTGGTTGTTTGCCGTAGGCAATGCAACGCACGACCGGATTTTTGCCAGTATTGTGCAGGGCCTGAGTGGCGGCTCGACCACCCCCCCAGGGGACCTCGTTGGCGCGAGTTTTGGTGGCGGTCTTGCATCCAGGAAAATCGTTTATGCCAAGGATTACGGATTTGCCCTCTGTGGCAGCGGACCTGCCGAGCTGCAATCCAGCTGTGCTGGCAACACGGGGTTGAGCAATCCCTGGAAAGGCACCAAACCTTTTAACGGCGAAATCGTTGTTTGTGACCGGGGTGAATACGGGCGCGTGGAAAAGGGAAAGAATGTGAAGCTGGCGGGTGCCAGCGGTTTTATCCTGGCCAATACTGACACAGATGGCGACTCCATCGTGGCAGATGAACACTGTTTGCCTGCCAGCCACATTTCAGACTCAGATGGCGATAAATTGCGCGCCTGGCTGGCCACCGGCATAGGTCATGCCGGGGCGATTTCGGGCTTTACTCTTGCCAAGGACGACAAATACGGCGACCACCTCAGTTCCAGCAGTTCCCGTGGGCCGGCGACGGCAACGGTGCAGGATACCCTGAAGCCCAACGTTATCGCCCCGGGAACGGATATTCTCGGCGCATCCGAAACAGGTGAGGATTTACTCATCCTGACCGGTACTTCGATGTCCTCACCGCACATGGCAGGTGCAGCGGCACTGGTGCGTGCGGTGCATTCGGACTGGAGCGTGGCGCAGGTCGCTTCAGCACTGGAAACCACGGCTACGTCCGCACTCGCCAAGGACTCCGACGGCACGGTGGCTACACCTCATGAGCGCGGAGCAGGCAGACCCAGGCTGGGCGAAGCCGTCAATGCCGGTTTATACCTTGACGTGAGCGGTACTCAGTTCAGCAGCGCCAATCCAGCCACCGGTGGAGACCCCAGGAATCTCAACCTGTCCGGCCTGGTGGACGCAACGTGCCAGGGAAGCTGCAGTTTCAGCCGTACTGTCACCGATCAAAAGGGCGGAGGAAGCTGGACTGCCACGCCGCTGAACTTTCCGGCAGGGGTGCAGGTTTCAGTTACGCCATCAAGTTTTACTCTGGCGAACAAGGCATCCAAATCCATCAGCGTAGACGTAAACCTGGCGCCGTCCGCAATCGTGGGTGAATGGGTGTACGGCGACATCCGCCTCAGGGCAGCAGGTTCACCTGACCAGATATTGACGGTTGCTGTGTACTCTTCCGGTGGCGACCTGCCAGATGAGTGGGTGATAACTGACAAACGCGACACCGGCTGGAAAGAATTCACGCTGGCTGATCTGGCGTCGATGCCTGACGCGACCTTTACCAGTGGCGGCCTGGCGCCCAAGACACGCACCACCCAGATCCTGAAACAAGACCCGACCGCCGGCGGTCCGCAGGCTGAAAAAGGGCATCTTACCGCTTCGCCCGAAGACCCGTTTGATGGAGGTGAAGGCGTCTTCACGGTTTGGCACAATCTTCCGCAAGGCGGTTTGTGGCTGCACGCAGAGACCCTGGTTTCTACGGCTGCAGACCTCGACCTTTTTGTCGGACGGGACGACAACGGGGACGGCGCTGCCGATGAGGATGAGCAGATTTGCACCAGCTCTTCGCCAACAGATGTTGAAAACTGCGACCTGTTTGACCTGCCGCCTGGTACTTACTGGATCGTGGTACAAAATTGGGACGGCACTAATGCAAGCGGCGATGAAGTCACCGTGGTTAGTGCGGCCGTGGAAAGCTCAAATCAGGCATCGCTGGTCGCGACCGGCCCGGGGAAGGTCGCCGCCAACGGCGATTTCTCCGTCAGGATCAGCTGGAACGATGTAAATGCACTGTCCGGCGAAGAATGGCTGGGTGCAGTGGGCATTGGCACCAGCGGCAACAAGCTCAATAACATAGGTGTTATCCCGGTCTACTTTAATCGCAATGGCTACGAGGCGCCCCAGACCATGCCCTTGATGGACGGCAGTACGCACAAGATAGCGTTGGGTGGAAACGCCATGCATGACCGCATGTTCGTGGATGTGCCTGATGGGGTGACTGCACTGACTGTGGCTGCACACGGTGAAGGCAGCAGCCAGAACAGCGCCCTGAAGCTTGAGCTTTTTCGCCAGGACTTCAGTGCGGCCTTGGCTTCCTCGCCGTTTGCGCAGCTGCCCGGGGGCCTTGCATTGTCCGGATCAGCCAATGGTTCTGGAGGAAATGGCCCAACGGTGAGTTTCAATGGATCGGTTACTCCAGGGCGTTACTTCGTCAAGTTAAGCAATACGTCGGGAGCGGCGGTATCGGCAAGTATCTTAGCCAGCCTCACTTCTGTCGCGACCAGTCTGGATCCACACAAAGGACTGTGGGATTTTGAGCGGAACATCGCGCAGGGGACCGAATGGAACTCCTCTGGTGCGTTCAATTTCGCCGTCTGGTACACCTACGACGATGCCGGCCAGCCCGCCTGGTACATTGCCAGTGGAGCTGCCGTGACAGGTAATGTATGGACCGGTGATTTGTTGCGCGTGACCAATGACGGCGCCGAGCAGCAGGAAGTTGTGGTGGGCAGGCTTTCCATCACGTTCCTGTCGAATAGCCGACTGATCTACAGTTACATCGTCCTTGGGCAGGCTGGCTTTGACACCCTGCGCCCGAATGGACCCAATACCTGCCCGGTCATCAGCGGGGGCGCAAAGAGCTACACGGGTCACTGGTATCGCGGGCTCGCCGGCCTGGGTGGGTCGACTGTGCTGGTGTACGAGTCAGCGCAGGCCCAGGTGCATTATCTGTTTGATGCCAACGGAGAGCCACGCTGGATAATTGCTGCGGATGACGCGCACCAATCAGCTACTGCAACGGAGATTCCATTGTTGCAGTTCAAGGGATTTTGCGCCGTGTGCACTCCAGGTGCGGTAACGTTCGCTACCATCGGCACGGTGAAACGAACATTCTCGACGCAAACTGCGGGAAGCTGGACTCTGGATTTCGACCTGGATTCGCCCCTGAGTCAAAGTATTAACCGCACTGACTCAATCCAGAAATTGTCTGACACCTTGAGTTGCGATTCATAGGAGCGTATTGCAACGCAGCGATTTCAAATTTGATTTACCTGCGGAACTGATAGCGCAGCAGCCACTTGCACAACGGAGCGATAGCCGTTTGCTGCGCATGTCGCGCCTTAGCGGAGAATTAAATGACCATGTGTTTGGCGACCTGGTCGAGTTGCTCGCCCCTGGCGATCTTCTGGTGTTTAATGACACGCGTGTGATACCAGCCCGCTTGCTTGGCCATAAAGACAGTGGTGGCAAGATCGAGGTTTTGCTTGAACGTATCGTGGATGAGCAAACTTGCCTGGCCCAGGTGCGCGCCAGCAAATCATTGAAGCCTGGCGGTAGAATCATTCTGCAGGACGGTAGCGAACTCAATGTTATTGGCCGGGACGGTGGTTTCTTTCGACTTGCGACGGCGGGTGAGCCACTGAGTTCAGTGCTGGATCGCGTGGGGCATGTTCCGCTGCCACCCTATATCGAGCGCCTGGATAATGCAGCGGACCGGGAGCGCTACCAGACGGTCTATGCCAACCGGCCGGGCGCAGTTGCAGCGCCAACAGCGGGACTGCATTTTGACGAAGCCATGCTACAAAAGCTGGCGCAACGGGGTGTTCGCCGCGCCCATGTTACTCTGCACGTGGGCGCCGGCACCTTTCAGCCGGTGCGCGAAGAGCAGATTGAAAACCATCGCATGCATGCCGAGTATCTTGAAGTATCGCAGGCGGTTTGCGACGCAGTGCGTCGAACGCAGGCTGAAGGCTGCAGGGTAGTTGCAGTGGGCACTACTACAGTGCGCAGTCTTGAAACCGCTGCGGCCGATGGAGTATTAAAACCATTTTCCGGGGACAGCCGGATTTTCATTTACCCGGGATACGAGTTTCGCGTAGTGGACGGTCTGATTACTAACTTTCACTTGCCGGAATCCACCTTGCTGATGCTGGTCAGCGCCTTTGCGGGTGTCGAGGCGGTGCGTACTGCATACCGCCATGCAATTGCACAACGCTATCGTTTTTTCAGTTATGGTGACGCAATGCTCTTGAGTTGATGCCATGGAATTCCATTTATCTCATCTGGTCGGCAGAGCTCGCCGCGGCCAATTGCACTTCAAACGCGGCGTCGTTGAGACGCCTGCCTTCATGCCGGTTGGAACCTACGGGACGGTGAAGGCAATGACACCGGAAGAGGTTGCCCAGACCGGTGCGCATATTCTTCTCGGCAACACATTTCATTTGATGTTGCGTCCGGGAGTTGAAGTCATCGAAGCCCATGGTGGCTTGCATGATTTCATGCATTGGGACAAACCTATTCTTACCGACTCCGGCGGATTCCAGGTGTGGAGCCTGGCAGAACGCCGGAAGATTACCGAGCAAGGCGTGTCATTCGCATCACCCGTAGATGGCACCGCGGTATTCATCGGCCCGGAAGAGTCCATGGCCGTGCAGCGTTCGCTGGGTTCCGACATAGTCATGATTTTTGACGAATGCACACCCTATCCAGCCAGTTCGCAACAGGCGCGCGCATCGATGGAACTGTCCTTGCGCTGGGCTGAGCGTTCACGACGTGCCCACCAGGGCAATCCCTCCGCGCTGTTTGGCATTGTGCAGGGTGGCATGCACGAAGACCTCAGGCTGCAGTCGGCCGCTGAACTTGCGCAGATCGGGTTCGACGGCTATGCCATAGGCGGATTGGCGGTTGGGGAACCGCAAGAGGAACGTCACCGGGTACTGGACTTTACCATTCCGGCATTGCCGGCTGATTGCCCCCGTTACCTCATGGGCGTTGGCCGCCCGGAAGACATTATTGCGGCCGTGCTCAGGGGGGTGGACATGTTTGACTGCGTGATGCCCACGCGCAATGCCCGCAACGGCCACCTGTTCACCAGCAGGGGAGTGTTGCGGATTCGTAATGCACGTTATGAAAAGGACACGCGCCCGGTAGATGCTGATTGTGCCTGCTCTACCTGTACGAGCTATTCCCGTGCCTATCTCCGGCATCTCGACCGATGTAATGAAATCCTGGGCGCGCGCCTGATGACCATGCACAACCTGTTTTTTTATCAGCAGCTTATGCAGGGATTGCGTGCCGCCATTGAAGGCAGTCAGCTGGAGTCTTTTACCCTGGCGTTTCTGGACAAGCTGGCCCTGGGACCCGAGTAGGCGTCAGAATCGCCTAATTGCCCTGAAAATGGCCTGAAAGTGTGTGTGCAAGAAAATTAAAAGTGCCGTATGCGTGCCGGAGTGTTTGATTTATAATGCCCGGCTGCTAATGCGGATGCCAGGAGCTTGCGGTTGCCGTGGGATAAATTGCCCCCACATCCGCCCCATAACCTAAATTGCGAGGTGTTTCATGGATTTCTTAATAGCCAGTGCATATGCACAGGACGGCGCTCCGCAGGGCGGTCTGCTGTCATTTTTGCCGCTAATTGTTATCTTCGTGGTGTTTTATTTTCTGTTGATCCGTCCCCAAATGAAACGCGCCAAGGACCACAAGGCGTTGGTCGCGCAGCTAGCCACGGGCGATGAAGTGGTGACTACCGGGGGAATGCTGGGCAAAATCACCCACGTGGGCGATTCTTTCGTGACCATTGAATTGACGGAAAACGTGAAAGTGAAGTTGCAAAAACACGCCATTGCCAGCGTCATGCCCAAGGGCACGATGAAATCTGCCTGATTAATCTCGCGCTTGGAATAATTCGAGCTACTGAATCCATTTTGCTTCCTGAGACCGAACAATGAATCAATATCCTGCCTGGAAGTACGCGCTGGTGGCGTTGGCCCTCCTGCTAGGGGTCGTTTATTCTCTGCCCAACATTTATGGGGAGGATCCGGCCTTGCAGGTGACTCCCGCGCGTGGTTTCGCAATTCCCCCGGACTTGCAAGCAACCATTGACGGTGCATTGGCTGCGGAGCAGATCAAGTACATAAGCCGGGAGCAGGAAGGAAACCGTGTTTTGTATCGCTTTGACTCAAGCGAAACCCAGTTGCTGGCGGATGCTGTGCTGAAAGAAACACTGGGCGAGCAGTACGTGGTCGCTCTCAATCTTGCCCACTCTACTCCAGCATGGTTGCGCGCTGTCGGCGCCAAGCCAATGACCCTGGGTCTGGATCTTCAGGGGGGCGTGCATTTCCTCATGCAGGTCGACATGGAGACTGCACGTGGTCAGCAATTGGACCGGTACGTGGACGAAATTCGAGCTGCCATGCGCGACAAGGGCATTCGCTACGTTTCCGTGCGTCGTGAAGGTAATGGGCTCCTTGTGTTATTGCGTTCGGCGGAAGACCGGGAAAGCACACTGAATCTCATTAATGACGAGCAAAGCTTTCAGGGGCTGGACTTGCAGGAGCAAAACATTGGTGGCAAGTTCGGCATATCTGCCAAGGTCAAAGAAAAACAGCTGATCGAACTGCAGCAGACTGCCTTGAAACAGAACGTGACGACGTTGCGTAATCGCGTCAATGAACTGGGTGTGGCTGAACCCATCATTCAGCAGCAAGGGGCGGACAGAGTCGTGGTTCAGTTGCCCGGTCTGCAGGATACGGCTATAGCAAAAACAATTATTGGCGCGACAGCCACCCTGGAGTATCGCGCCGTTGATGAACAAAACGATGCGTTCACTGCGGCTCAGACAGGGCGCATTCCACCGGAATCACGCCTGTACAAGCAAAACACGGGGCAACCTGTGTTGTTGAAAAAGCGCTTGATTGTTTCCGGGGATCAACTGATTGGTGCATCTTCCGGATTCGATCAACAATCGGGCGAGCCCCAGGTCAGCGTGACCCTGGATAATCTGGGCGCCGACAGCATGCTCAAGTTTACCCGCGATAATGTGGGTAACCGCATGGCCGTTGTGTACATTGAGCAGAAGCCGGGTGGGCGCAAAATCGAAGAAGTGATCAGTGTCGCCGTGGTACGTGAGCCATTTGGCAAACGCTTCCAGACTACCGGTTTGAATTCGATGGCCGAAGCCAGTCAGTTGGCCTTGCTGTTAAGGGCGGGGGCCCTGGCGGCCCCCATGGAGATCATAGAAGAGCGCACCGTTGGGCCCAGCCTTGGTGCTGACAACATTGCCCAGGGATTCAACTCTACTGTGATCGGGTCCCTGCTGGTCATAATTCTCATGGCGGTTTACTACCGCCTTTTCGGGATGGTTGCCAACCTTGCCCTGCTGGCCAACATCGTGCTGCTGGTGGCGCTCCTGTCCATGCTCGGCGCTACGCTCACCATGCCCGGCATAGCCGGTATCGTGCTCACCGTGGGTATGGCGGTGGATGCAAACGTACTCATTTTTGAACGCGTGCGTGAAGAGCTACGAAACGGCAATACACCTCAGGCCAGTATCCGCGCAGGTTATGACAAAGCGTTTTCAACCATTGCCGACGCCAACCTCACCACGCTGATTGCGACTTTTTTCCTGTTCCTGTTCGGCACCGGCCCCGTCAAGGGATTCGCGGTCACCTTGTCGCTCGGCATCATAACGTCAATGTTCACCGCAATAATGGGTACCAGAGCAGTGGTTAATCTTATTTACGGCGGCAAAAATCGCGTCGCCCATTTGTCAGTCTGAGGTAGATCATGAAATTCCTGAAAGGCACCACAAAAATTGATTTCATGGGCTTTGCCGGTGCAGCGCTGGCGATCTCGATCATATTAAACGTACTCAGTGTCGTGTCACTGGCGACTCGCGGCCTTAATTTCGGGTTGGATTTCACCGGCGGCACCCTGATTGAAGTGAGCTACCCGTCACCCCCGACCATTGGAGATGTACGCCAGCACCTGGCAGCAGCCGGCATGCCTGATTCGGTCGTACAGTCCTTTGGTACTGCTACCGATATCGTGGTGCGCATTCCGCCGCGCAGTAAAGGGGAGAGCACAGCCGACATTTCCACCCTTGTTCTGCAGGCTCTGCAGCAAGGTGTGGATGGAGAAATCATCATGCGGCGAGTTGAATTCGTTGGGCCGCAAGTCGGCGACGAACTTACTGACCAGGGGATCCTGGCGGTAATCTATTCGCTGGCAGGCATTTTTTTCTACCTCATGTTCCGCTTCCAGTGGCGCTTTTCTGTGGGTGCAGTGGTCGCCACAGTGCATGACGTGTTTGTGTGCATGGGCTTTCTTTCTGTATTCCAGGTCGAGTTCGACCTGACCGCAGTGGCAGCTTTGCTCGCTGTTATTGGTTATTCCGTCAATGATACAGTGGTGGTGTTCGACCGCATTCGCGAAAATTTCCCGCGCATGCTCAAGGCCCTGCCGCGCGACGTAATCAATGCGTCGATAAACCAAACCCTGTCACGCACTCTGATGATGTCATTGACCGTACTACTGACTTTGATTGCCCTCGCCCTGTTCGGTGGCAAGATCCTTCACTCTTTTTCGGTCACACTCATCGTGGGAGTGATCATCGGAACCTACTCCTCAATTTATGTTGCCAGCGCTGCCTTGTTGTATCTTGGAGTCAGCAAACATGACTTGATACCAGTAGAGAAGGAAGGAGCAAAGACGGTTTTTGACGGCCGCCCGTGACCTTAGTGCTCCATTTGATGGGTTCCAATTGATTGAATGAAACTTGCCCGCGAATTCATTCGGCTGCCACTGACATTTGATGCGGCTCGCCTCGCTGAGGAAGTAGATGCTCTGCCGGCCGAAGCCTGGCAATCACACCCCACCGGGTACAAAGGAAATTCCGCCGTACCCTTGATCTCGGTTGGTGGAGAGTCGAACGATGTCTTCTCCGGACCCATGGCCGAAACGCTCTGGCTCAAGCAGTCTCCCTATGTACGCCAGGTTCTTGCCAGCTTCCAGGTGGTTTTTGGTCGTACGCGATTGATGGGCCTGGCTGGCGGCCAGGAAGTACCCCGGCATAGTGACTCCAACTATCACTGGTTCACCCATGTGCGCATTCACGTTCCCGTCATCACTTTTCCCGAGGTCATGTTTCATTGCCACGACAAGGCTATTCACATGGCCGCCGGTGAAGCCTGGGTATTCGACAACTGGAAAGTGCACGGGGTGGTGAATCCGAGCACAGGATTTCGCGTGCACCTGGTTGCCGACACCGTCGGGTCATCAATTCTCTGGGACATGATTGAGCAGTCTCTCAAGCAGGAACCCGAGCAACTGGAAACGCAGGAAGTTTTTTTTAATGCCCAATCAAACCCCCAGTTGATGTTAGAGCAGTACAACACTCTCAACGTCATGCATCCCGGAGAAATGGAACTCCTTATCGAGGATCTCGTGGCAGATTTGCTTGCTTCCACAGATTCGACCAACACGGAGGGCCTGGCCCTTCAATTCACGGGCGCCGTTCGACGCTTTTACCAGGACTGGAAAAGCATCTGGTGTGTTTATGGTGCATCCCAGTCAGGCTGGTCGATATATGAGAACCGGCGCAACCGGGTGCTTGCTGAATTGCAGGCAATACGCCAACCCCTGGTGCTGGGCAGCAACGGCCTGGTTGCACAAAGGGTCATGTTGGCAAGAGTACTGGTTGCGTGCGTGAACAAACCCATCCCAGGCATGAACGAAATCCAGTTTGCCAAGTAACGAATTTTCAGGTTCGCCAATGCTACCCAACTTCACAGAGCTATTTGACCGGCCCGTCATAATACTTGCCGCTCCGCGATCCGGCAGTACCCTGCTTTTTGAAACGATTTCTGCCGCACCTGATACGTGGACGATAGGAGGCGAAAGCCACCACGTCATCGAAGGACTGCAAGCACTTAATCCGAATTCGGGTCTGATTGATTCCAACCGGTTAACCGGAGATCATGTTGACCACCAGATGGCCCAGTTTATCCGCAGCCGTTTTGCCCGGCAGTTGAAAGATCGCGATGGACAGGACTTCTTGCGACGTACGGATATTCAGAGATTGCGGTTTATCGAAAAGACGCCTAAAAATGCCTTACGGCTTCCCTTCCTGGAGAAAATATTCCCGGACGCCCTGTACGTTTTTCTCTTCCGTGACGTGCGTTCAAACCTGAGCAGCATGATGGAAGCATGGAGGGCGCGACGCTGGGTCACCTATCCAAACCTGAAGGGTTGGCAAGGTCCTCCCTGGTCGTTGCTGTTGCCGCCGGATTGGCAAAAGCTCAATGGCCAGCCTTTGGAAGAGATTTGCGCTTTCCAGTGGGAGAGTGCCAACCGTATCCTGCTCGACGACCTGGAGAAAATTCCGCGGCATCGCTGGACGTGTATAAATTATCAGTTGCTGCTGGATAACCCGGAATCTGCAGTGGATCAACTGTGTGCCTTTGCCGGACTTGAGGTCGATGAGCGTTTGCGCCAAAGAGTGCAAAAGCCTCTGCCCCTGTCACGGCTCACCCACACCCAACCGGCGGCAGACAAGTGGCGTAAGAACGAAACAGAAATTGAATCGGTGCTCGGTTCGCTGCAAGGGATTGAAGCGCGCCTGCAAACACTGGGTTACGCGCGTACACAGGCTTAGAAATGAAAAACCCGCGTGGCATGGCCACGCGGCCAAGCTCAGAAATGAAAAACCCGCGTGGCATGGCCACGCGGGTTTTGTACTGCTCGAACTTAACGAATAACTACTTCTTCTTAGCAGCTTTTTTAGCTGGAGCCTTTTTAGCCGGTGCCTTTTTAGCCGGAGCTTTCTTGGCGGCAGCTTTCTTAGCAGGAGCCTTCTTCGCTGCGGCTTTCTTAGCCGGTGCCTTTTTTGCTGCAGCTTTCTTAGGTGCAGCTTTCTTGGCAGGGGCTTTCTTTGCAGCTGGTTTCTTCTTCGGTGCAGCTTTCTTTGCAGTAGCTTTCTTCGTAGCCATGGTTCACTCCTTATCAGGTCGAGCGATTGTTGGATACCAGTTCAAGTTCTTTATCAAACATACTAATTCTTGAACTGAGTGGTTATGCACAAGTCCTCTACTTTCGCAAACTCCGAACAGATTATCTTGTTAAGCGTCTGCAGCATTTGCCACGAAGCCAATTATAAACTTCGCAATTCGTAACGCAACAACTCATCATCATTTTGATGAAAAAAAATTTGCAACGGAAAAACTGAAAAATGTTTTTTGAAATCGGTTTTGGAAAAGTAAATTACAGTGCGCGTCGAAAAAAAATGCTCGGGAAGATCGTATTCAGAAATTTTCCGTACTGGCTGGTGACCATCGCGGGCGAATAATTTTTCGAAGTTGCGTCATGAGTTTGTAAGGTGCAGCAATGAGAGTGTTTCTATTTTCAACATCGTCTTCACCATCAAAACTCATCACCACGCCACCTGCCTCACGCACGATCAGTGCGCCTGCACAAAGGTCCCATGGTTTGAGTCCGACTTCGAAATAGCCGTCAAGTCGGCCTGCTGCAACCCACGCAAGATCAAGGCAGGCCGTGCCTGCGCGGCGGAAGTCCTCAACTTTTTCAAACACAGCCTGGAAGATACGACCGTAGGATTGCAAATGCTCGCGACTACGAAAAGGAAACGCAGTTGCGACAATTGCGCCTTCCAAGTCAAGGCGACCGGATACCCGCAATCGCTTGTTATTTAGAAAAGCGCCACCGCCGCGACTTGCTGTGAAGAGTTCGTCACGCATGGGATCGTAAATCACTGCGTGTTCAGTTCGGCCATTCACCTGCTGTGCAATGGAAACGCCGAAGTGAGGATAGCCATGCAAATAATTGCTGGTGCCATCCAGCGGATCGATGATCCAGACAATATTTCCTTCGCCGGAGGCTCCTGCTTCCTCGCACAGAAAAGCGTGATTCGGGAAGTAGCGCTTGATTTCCCGTACAATCTCGGCCTCGCACATGCGGTCGACTTCACTGACATAGTCATGTCGGGCCTTGCGCAAAATGGGAATGCCTTCAACGTTTTGAAAATGTCGGCGCATAATTTCGCCGGCTGCATGGGCAGCACCGACCGCGATGTTTACGACTGAATGGGCCATGGCAAATTTTAAATGAACCGGAAAGCGCCACAGGATAGCAGAAGCAACAATGCCTTGTCGCAAAAAGCATCCGGCTTATTGCACAGCGTGCGCATAGTGTTGATCAATACCACGCACCCGGGAAACATTGGAGCGACGGCCCGTGCGATGAAGGTAATGGGCCTGGAAAATCTGCACCTGGTGACGCCCAGCTTTTTTCCCCATGCTGATGCAACTGCGCTGGCTTCAGGTGCAGATGATGTCTTGCAACGCGCGACGGTGCATCCTTCACTGGAGAGCGCTTTGACTGGTTGTGGCCTGGTTCTTGGGACCAGTGCCAGGTTGCGCACCCTGGCCATGCCACAACTCGATGCCCGGGCCGCTGCACAGAAAGCGTTTGCCGAGGCAGAACGGCACACGGTCGCTTTGTTGTTCGGGCGAGAACGCTACGGCCTGACCAACGATGAAATGCAACGTTGCCACGGACTGGTAAACATTCCTGCAAATCCCGGGTATTCCTCACTCAATCTCGCCCAGGCCGTACAGATTCTTGCTTACGAGCTGCGCATGGCTGCGCTGGGTAATGCAGGCTATTCGCTGGATGCCCTGGACTGGGAACCGGTAGACGGTGGACAAATGGAGTTGTTCTACGTGCACCTGGAACAGGCTCTGAAGGACATTCATTTCCTTAACCCTGCCCAACCGAAAAAATTGATGATGCGGATGCGCAGGTTATTCAACCGGGCGCGCCCGGACCAGAATGAAATGAATATACTGCGCGGAATCCTGAGTGCTGCTCAAGTCGCCACAGCAGGCGCCAAGGCGGAGCTGGGCGTGCCGTCGGAGCAGTTCGGAGAAACTTGAGAATTCCTTTTAGTGGCGCTCGCGACGTGTCGCCAGTTGCAGCACGCTTGCGGGAAACTATTTGAAGCGGTTTTTCGCCAGGTACCTGGGGAGTGGAATTTCCGGATTCATGTCAGGCGCCGCTTGTGGAGTTCCTGCCTTCAGGGAAAACGGAATGACTCCGGCCCAGACGGGTTCCTTCAAATCAGCGCTTGCGTCATCCGGCGGGGCATTACTGACCTTGACCGTAAACTCACGAATGGGCAGCGATAACACGGTGGTGGCATTCAACTCCTTGCGTGTGGACGCACGGATTTCGGCCAGTCGCCCCGGAATGAGGTGTTCCGTGAGGATATCGAGAGCCCGCTTCTTGTCATCCAATCCGGAGAGTGCAACTGCCCGGCCGAATATCATCAGCGAGCGGTAGTGCATCGAGGAATTGAAAGCAGATCGTGCCACCACCAGTCCGTCCAGATGGGTCACAGTGACGCAGCAGTGCAGGCCATCCGTCAGACTATTCATCAGCCGACTGGCAATGGAGCCGTGCAGCAGCAAGCTCTCGCCATCACGGGCATGCGCCATGGGTAGCACGTAGGGCTGTTGTCCCAGCGAGAAGCCTACGTGGCAGATGCGTGCTGCATCAATAATGCCACACGCCAGCGCAAAATCGCGGCTGCCCTTTTTTTTCAAACGCCTGAAGCGCATATCCGGTCCGGTTGACGAGTCGTGTGCCATCTTTGTGTTCCTGTGCCTGGGGTAGAAGGTATGCTACCGGTAACTGCTGATGGATGTAAGACGGGCACATTGTTAGTTTCGAACCTCCGCAAGTTGGGAGGGCTGAATCAGGATAGCCAGTGACTGGATCAAGCGCTACCACCGATGTGGCAAAACCGGACTTCAATTCCTGGGCAGTTGCTGTCTGCCAGGTGGTTCAGGAAATTCCGCGTGGTTGCGTGCTGACTTATGGCGAAGTCGCCCGGTTAGCCGGCGGTGGTGGCTCACCACGACTTGTGAGCCAGGCCTTGCGGCAGGCTCCACAAGGAATGAAGCTTCCGTGGCATCGAGTCATTAATTCGCAGGGCCGGATTTCTTTTCCAGCGGGGAGCCAAAGTCACCAGCAGCAGAAAAGCCGCCTGGAGAAAGAAGGTGTGGTGTTTCTCAATGGCCGCACCAATTTGCAACGCTACGGCTATTCGGGAGCAATGGACAAGTTACTGTGGGGAGAATCCGCGTAGACCAGCCCCATGCCTTGCGCGTGGTGGAGCAGGTGGTCTTCAATGAACGTTGCAATGAAGAAATAGCTGTGGTCGTAACCTTCCTGCATGCGCAAGTTCAAGGGGTAATGGTTGGCGATGCACGCCTGTTCCAGCATTCCTGGTTTAAGCTGGTCGCTTAGATAATTATCTTCCGTGCCCTGGTCTATCAACAGGGGCAGCTTTTCCTGTGCATCACCGATAAGCAAGGCTGCATCGTAAGGCACCCAATCGTTGCGGTCTTCGCCGAGGTAAGCACACAGCGCCTTTTGTCCCCATGCGCAGCCCGAGGGATGGCAAATCGGGGCAAATGCAGACACGGACTGGTATACGCCCGGATTGCGCAAGTAACAGATCAATGCGCCATGTCCTCCCATGGAGTGCCCGCTGATTCCCTTGCTTGAGCTAACCGGGAAATTTTGCTCGACCAGCGCAGGCAGTTCCTCTGTGACGTAGTCGTACATGCGGTAGTGGCTGCTCCACGGAGCCTGTGTTGCATTTACATAGAACCCGGCGCCGGAGCCAAAATCATAACTGTCGTGCTCCCCGGGCAGGTCAGTGCCGCGGGGGCTGGTATCCGGGCACACGATGGCCATGCCCAGCCTGGCAGCAACCCGTTGTGCGCCGGCTTTTTGCATGAAGTTCTCGTCGGTGCAAGTTAGGCCAGAGAGCCAGTACAACACGGGCACGGGATGACTGGCGGCCTGTGGTGGCAGGTAAATAGCGAACACCATGTCACAGTTACAGGCGGCAGACCGGTGGCGAACACGTTGCAACTCTCCGGCAAAAGAAACCGTACGGGAAATGACTTCCATGTCTGGCAACTTCAGTAGACCACAACGGAACGGATGCTTTCACCGTCATGCATCAGCTTAAAGGCTTTGTTGATGTCTTCGAGTCCCATCGTGTGCGTGACCATGTCATCGATATTGATTTCACCTGCCATGTATTTTTCCACGTAGCCGGGCAATTCTGTGCGCCCGCGCACGCCGCCGAACGCTGTGCCGCGCCATACGCGACCGGTCACCAACTGGAACGGACGAGTGCGGATTTCCTGCCCTGCTCCAGCGACGCCAATGATGATCGATTCGCCCCAGCCCTTGTGGCAGCATTCCAGGGCAGATCGCATCACGTCAACATTGCCTATACATTCAAAAGAATAGTCAGCACCGCCGTCAGTCAACTCAACGATGACTTCCTGTATGGGCTTGTCATAGTCCTTGGGATTGACAAAATCGGTGGCTCCAAGACGGCGCGCCATGTCAAATTTGCTGGTATTGAGGTCTACGCAGACGATGCGACCAGCTTTGGCCATGACCGCACCTTGCACGACGCTGAGCCCAATGCCGCCTAATCCGAAGACTACGATGGTGCTGCCAGGCTCGGCCTTGGCCGTGTTCAGCACTGCGCCTATGCCCGTGGTAATGCCGCATCCCAGCAGGCACACCTTGTCCAGCGGTGCGTCCTTGCTGATCTTGGCCACGGAAATTTCCGGCATCACGCTGTGCTCGGAAAAAGTTGAGGTTCCCATGTAGTGAAAAATTGTTTTGCCCTTGTGGGAAAAGCGGCTGGTGCCATCCGGCATCAGTCCCTTGCCCTGGGTGGAACGGATCGCCTGGCACAAATTGGTCTTGCCCGATTTGCAATAGCTGCACTCGCCGCACTCGGGTGTGTAGAGCGGGATTACGTGATCACCGGGTTTTAGGCTTTTTACACCGGGTCCAATTTCTTCAACGATCCCTCCCCCTTCGTGCCCGAGAATGGACGGAAAAATTCCTTCAGGATCTGCACCCGAGAGAGTGTATGCGTCGGTGTGGCACACGCCCGTGGCGATCATCCGGACCAGCACTTCACCCTGCTGTGGAGCTTGCACTTCCACTTGTTCAATTTCGAGTGGTTTGCCTGCTTCCCAGGCAACTGCGGCGCGTGATTTCATGATAATTCCTGTTGGTTGGATGGAAGGCTTCGGCAGAATTCTAAATTAACCACGCCGGGGATGAAACATGGTTTTTTATCAGGCGATATCTTCGCCGGGCTCGAGTGACTGCTCCATCTGGTCAGCTTCGGTAGCCACTTGCATGATGACGTAGTCCAGCCCCCGTTCTTCCAGTAAGGCATACTGGATGTTCTCGCACATCTTGATGTAGGGGACTCCGTCCAGGTCGCCAACGGCCAGATAGCCAACGCGCTGCGTGAGGTTGATACGCAGGCATTTCTCGGCAGCCAGGGCTGCGAGCGGTGCAACCGGGGTCTCGACTCGCAAGACCCGATGGCCATCGCTGGAATTGAGCTCTGCAAGAAACATGCTCTGCAGTCTGCCGGGTTGTTGCAGGGGAATTTCGAACCCGATAATGAAGGGCTCATCAATCTTGAGCTCGTATTTATCCAGTATGTGTCTGCGTACTTCGGAGAACGTTTGCATCTTGATTCCTTATTTCGGCGCAAGGCGCACAGCGCCATCGAGCCTTATAGTAGTGCCGTTTAAGTAGATGTTTTCAGTAATGTGTTGCACCAGGCTGGCGAACTCTTCAGGTTTCCCTAGCCGGGAAGGGAAGGGGATTGATGCGCCGAGCGATTGCTGCACATGTTCAGGCATGTTATCCACCATTGGAGTCCAGAAGATACCCGGGGCGATGGTTACTACCCGGATGCCAATTCGAGCGAATTCACGCGCCATGGGCAGGGTCATGCCAACGACGCCCCCCTTTGAAGCTGAATAGGCTGCCTGGCCAATTTGTCCTTCGTAGGCAGCAACGGACGCGGTGTTAATGATCACCCCGCGCTCGCCATCGTCGGTGGGTGTATTGTGTTGCATGCGATCTGCAGCGGCCTTGGCAACGTTAAAACTGCCCACAAGGTTAATCATGATGGTTTGGGTGAACACCGACAATTCCATGGGCGCTTCGCGCCCCAAAACTCGCCCGGAACCTATAACACCGGCACAATTCATGGCCAGGTTGATTGCGCCCATGGCCTCCTCGGATTCCGCTACCGCCCGTGTAACTGCCGCTTCGGAAGTAACATCAGTGTGAATGTAGCAAGTGTCGTTGCCAAGTTCGTGGGCAATGGCTGGTCCGGCCTTGTCATTGATGTCCAGCAGGCAGACTTTGCCACCACCGGCCAAGATGTGCCGTGCCACCGACAGACCCAATCCGGATGCACCGCCGGTTATCAGGGCTTTCACCTGGTCAATTTTCATGCGGCTACTCCTTAATATACTGTGTGGTGAAAGTTTTTTGTTATGGCTTTTCTGGTGAAGTGCTCAGCGCGCAACCAGGGCGCGTCCTGCCCGGCTGTCATTCTCGCGTCCCAGCACAGACGAAATCCAGTTGCCCGTCAGGGCCAATTGTTGCAGGTCAACGCCGCAATCAAAGCCAAGACCTTGCAGCATGTATACCACGTCTTCGGTGGCAACATTTCCGCTGGCGCCCCTGGCGTAAGGACAGCCGCCCAGGCCGGCCACGGAAGAGTCGACAATGCGAACACCAACCTCAATACAGGCAAGGATATTAGCCAGTGCCTGACCGTAGGTATCGTGGAAATGTACTGCCAGTTTCTCCATCGGAATGGAGCGCGAGACCAGCCTAAGCAGTTCCCGCGCGGCTCCCGCCGTGCCGGTACCGATGGTATCGCCTAATGAAATCTCAGTGCAACCGGCAGCAAGCAAGTCTTCAGCCACTTTTAGCACCGCTTCCGGCGAGACCTGGCCCTCGTAGGGGCAGCCCAACACACAGGAAATGTATCCGCGCACACGCAGGCCGTCCGCCGCCGCGGCTTCAACCACGGGCGTGAGCCGTTCAATGGATTCGGCTATGGAGCAGTTTGTATTGCTTTGGGAAAAATGTTCTGAAGCCGCGGTGAATACCGCAATTTCGCGGGCTCCCGCTGCGCGCGCACGATCCAGTCCTTGCAGATTGGGCACCAGCACGGGGAAGCGAATTTTGGACTGCAGGTCCAGTCCCGCCAGCACCTCGCTGGCGTCCGTCATTTGCGGCACCCACTTCGGGCTGACAAAACTGGTGGCTTCGATAACCGGCAAACCACAGGCCGCAAGCCGGTTGATCAATTCAATTTTTGTAGTCGTGGGCACGACTGATTTTTCATTTTGCAAACCATCGCGTGGGCCGACTTCAACCACGGTGAATCGATTGGCTGCAACGGCCTGATTAGTCATGCTTTTTCTGTATTTCTTCTTGGGCTTCTTCCCACGCCCAGGCCGGGGGGCGCTTTTCCAGGAATGCCGTCAATCCTTCCTGGCCTTCGGCAGAGACTCTCAGGCGGGCGATCAGGCGGGCATTTTCCTGGTCCAGTTGCAATTGTCGTGCGGCGTCGAGGCTGGCTATGCGGAACAGCAGGCCTTTGCCTTGTGCAGCTGCAACCGGACCGGCGCGTAACAGCATATCCACTTGCCGGTCTACTTGCTGGTCCAGTCCGGCTAATGGCACTGCTTCATGCAGCACACCGATTTGCAATGCCTTGCTGGCATCAAAGCGTTCGGCGTTGAGAAAATAGCGGCGCGCGTGGTGCTCGCCGATACGCCGGAAAACATACGGAGAAATAATTGCCGGGACCAGGCCAAGCTGGACCTCGGTGAGCGCAAATTGCGCGCTATCCACTGCCACGGCGATGTCGCAACAGGCGATCAGCCCGACACCACCACCAAATGCTGAGCCGTTGACCCGGGCTATGGTGGGCTTGCTGTTGTAATTGAGGGTGCGCAGCATGGTGGCTAACTGGAGAGCGTCGAGTTCATTCTCTGCTGCGCTGGCTGCCAGCATGCTGCGCATCCAGTTCAGGTCTGCACCCGCGGAAAAACTCTTGCCGGCACCGGTAATCACGATGGCGCGCAGGTCCGGGTCATCGTTAGCATCTTTTAGAGCTGTGGCCAGTTTGGTGATCAGCTCGGGGCCAAACGCGTTGTGAATTTCGGGTCTATTGAGGGTAAGGGTCAGCACGCCGCGTGAATCGCGGCTGTGCAGCAGACATTCAGTCATAGGTGTATTCATGGCCTGCCTGGCTACATCCGGAACATGCCGAAGTTGCCACTTTCGGGGGGCGCGTTCTGCGCTGCGGACAGCGCCAGCGCGAGTACACTGCGCGTGTCCACAGGATCAATCACGCCGTCGTCCCACAAGCGGGCGGTGGCGTAATAGGGGTGGCCCTGGTGTTCGTACTGTTCACGAATTGGGGCACGGAACGCTTCTTCGTCCGTCCCGGACCAGGTCTGGCCGCTGGCTTCAATGCCATCACGTTTCACCGTGGCCAGAACCCCGGCAGCTTGCTCACCACCCATAACGGAAATGCGCGCATTGGGCCACATCCA
>JANLTO010000135.1:0-59397 GCA_031362985.1 Lysobacterales bacterium
CCAGTGGAGTATTTCCGGGTTGATGCTCGCGCTGCCTGAACCAGAGAATGCAAAGCCTGTAACCACCGGGGCACACTTGTTGCGTACGAAATAGTGCTGGAAAGCCAGCGGCCCGCCGGCCGTGAGCACCTGGGTGCTTACTCTGTCGTCGGACATGGGCCAGACAGGGTGCACAATACCCAGCGACACTGCCAACGCGGAGGTGCAGTGCGTGAGCGACTCACCTGCTGCCAGCCTTCGCGTGCGCTCGACATGCAGGGCGAGATCCTTGTCCCCCAACTCGAACCAGGTTTCACCACCCAATTGCGCCAGGGCCTGCATGAACTGCCAGCTTTCGTTCTTCCTGCCCCAGCCGGTTTCCGGATTGTTCTCACCGCTGAGGGTGTAGAGCAGGGTATCGATGTCCGGCGAGATATGCAGGCCCAGGTGGCAAAAATCATCGCCAGTATTAACCGCAAAGGCCAATTGCTCCGGAGGCAGGATGTTGGCCAGGCCCAGAGCCAGCTTGGCACCGCCCACGCCGCCAGTGATGGCGAGATACCGGCCGGCGTCCATGTTTACCTGAACAGGTCTTCGGCCAGAGGCCGCAGAGAGTCCGCTGCAGAGTGCGCCGAGTCTTCCGCAGGGAAGCCACGCACTACGGCAACAGGAACACGTTCGGTGGTTTCGCCCATCACCAGCATGGCGGCCGTAGCGATGGAGTCTGCGCGGTTGACCATCGTCACCTTCAGTTCCCGCCCAAACATATCCGTTTGACCGCGCCGGTCATCGAGCACCGTAATGCCTGCGCTGCCGATGGCGATTCCGACGGTGCCCATGCGCCATGGGCGGTTAATGCTGTCACTGATGATGATGCCGAGATTCAAGTCTCCGCCCAAACCCGTTTTTTGGGCAAAGGCAGCCCGCAAGTTCCGGGCGGATTGGTCCGGGTCCAGCGGCAACAGCAAAGCCGATTCGCCCTCGCTGTGGGAAATATTGGATTGATCAATGCCTGCATTGGCGCTGACGATTCCCAGCCGGTGGCGCACGATCAGCACGCCGTGGGTCTTGCGTATGATGCTTTCCGATTCGCGCAAAACGAGCTCAACCAGTCGCGGGTCTTTATCGACCTCTGCGGCTATTTTTACCGCTTCCGCAGAAGCCTCTACGTCAGCCAGCAGGACCTGGCGGCCTTCTGATTTGGAAACAATTTTCTGGGCAATAACGAGGACGTCACCGTCTTGCAGCACTATGCCTGCCCGGGTGCAGGCCGCGCTGATCATGGGCGCGAGTGGGTCTCCGCTGCGCACCAGCGGAAGGTCCGGAACCGGATGTATGGACAGGGCTGGCGGTTTCACGGGAGCAAGCGAGGAAGTCGGTCTACCGTCAGCCCAGAGTTTAGCCGAAGGCCTTGCGCAGCAAGGGCAGCACCTGCTCGGCATACAGGCGCAGGAATTTTTCCTGGTCGGGCCCAGGCGCGTGGAATACGAGGTGGGTAAAGCCCAGCTCAACATAAGGCCTGATGCGCTCGACCTGCTCTTCCGGATCAGCGGAAACGATCCAGCGACTGGTGATGCGCTCCAGCGGCAAGGCATCCGCCAGGCGCTCCATTTCCTGCGGGTCTTCCACGCTCGTTTTTTCCTCGGGTGACAAGGCCAATGCCGCCCACCACCGGGTGTTGTTGCGGGCGGCATCGATGTCTGTGTCAAACGATACTTTCATCTCGATCATTTTTTCCAGGTCGTGCATGCTCCGGCCGGACTTATCAAGCCCCGCCTGCACATTGGGCAGCAGGGTTTCACTGTACAGCTTCGGGGCCTTGCCGCTGGTGCAAATGAAGCCATCGCCAACCCGTCCGGCAAGCCGGGCAGCCGTTTCTCCAGCTGCAGCAATGTAAATCGGAACGGGTTCGTCCGGGCGGTCATAAATGGTGGCATTGGACGTGTGGTAGAACTCGCCGTCAAAGCTCACGCGCTCTTCGGTCCACAACTTGCGTATCAGCTCAATGGATTCCCTGAGGCGTCCAAAGCGTTCCTTGAAACCCGGCCATTGCATGCCGGTGGCGGGCACTTCGTTCAGCGATTCACCGGTACCTACTCCCAACACCACGCGGCCGGGATTGAGCGCACCCAGCGTACCAAAAGCCTGGGCAACCACTGAGGGGTGATATCTGAACGTAGGCGTGGCGACGCTGGTGCCCATGATGACCCTGGAGGTGCGCTCGCCCAGTGCTGCAATCCAGCCCAGTGAGAACGGGGCATGACCGCCTTTATGCCGCCACGGCTGGAAGTGGTCACTGACCCACACCGAGTCAAAGCCGACCTCTTCTGCGATGACCGAAAACTCCAGCAGATCGCGCGGGCCGAATTGTTCAGCAGATGCTTTGTAGCCTAGTTTGAGCTTGGAAGGGCTGTTCATCGGTTTTGATGTCCTTAGTGATGATGATCTTGGGTGGTGGGCAGGGAAATGTCGGTAAAAACAGTCGCCTGGTCCTGGTTGACGCGACCTGCCGGAATCGCATGGTCCTGCGCAAACAAACGCCTCAGCATGCCGGCTTTATCGGCGCCACTGATCAGCCACAGGATATTCCTTGCGCGGTTGATGATGGGGTAGGTCAGGGTCATGCGGATGCGCTGATGTTCCACCCGGGCGATGGCGACGTCCGTGTCGAGCACATCCAGCAGCGGGTTGCCTGGAAACAAGGAAGCGGTGTGCCCGTCGCCTCCCAGCCCGAGGTGAATGAGGTCAAGGATCGCCGGCGTGCCGGCAAGACCGCGCAGCGTATGCATGTAGGTGTCGGCGGCAGCGTCGAGGCTTTCTTCCAGCACCGGCATGGCATACACCTGGCCTGACGGAATGGCTGTCCGTTTTATGAACTGCTCCAGGATGTGCGTGAGGTTTCTTTCTGCATCGCCATCGGGCGCAACCCGTTCGTCCACCTGGGCAATATGAAAATGCTCCCACGGCAGGTCCAGCTGAGCGAGCTGGTTAAGCATCAGCCAGGGCGTGCTGCCACCGCTGAGTGCGAAGGTAAAACGGCCACGTTCATCAATGGCCTGCATGGCGCAGGTGGCAATATGTTCAGCGGCCGCCATGGCGACTTCTGCTGTTGAAGCCAGTGATCGAAGTTGCAACATGGGCTATTTCTTTTCCAGGTGGCCACCGAAGGCAAAGCGCAAGGCGCTGAGCATGCGGTTTGCGTAACCGGCTTCGCCCCTGGAGCTGAAGCGCTGGAACAAGGCAGCGGTGAGAACCTGGGCCGGGATACCCATGTCGGTGGCGGTTTTTACCGCCCAGCGCCCCTCGCCGGAGTCGCTGACTTCTCCGCTAAAATCGTGCAGGTCCGAATCTTCTGCCAGGCCCTGGGCGGCAAGGTCAAGCAACCACGAACCCACTACGCTGCCGCGACGCCAGAGCTCGGCAATCTCGCCCGTTGTGACATCAAGTTGCACCGCTGCAGCTTGTGCTGCCGGGTCGGCGTCCGGAGACTTGTCCCCGGCTTTGTGCATCATGGCGAATCCTTCCGCATAAGCCGCCATCAAGCCGTATTCGATGCCGTTGTGAACCATTTTCACGAAATGCCCCGCACCATGCGGTCCGCAGTGGAGATAGCCCTGGTCGGCAGTGCTTCCCGGCAAAGGCTTGCCGGGCGTTGCTGCAACGGAATCATGCGCGGGCGAGAGAGTGCGGAACACAGGGTCGAGGAGCTGCACGGTTTCGGCCTGGCCGCCAATCATCAGGCAGTAGCCACGTTCGCGGCCCCATACGCCGCCGCTGGTCCCGACATCGACATAGGCAATGCCATGTTCGCCCAGTTCCCCGGCGCGGCGAATATCGTCGGGAAAATACGAATTGCCGCCATCGATAAGAATATCGTTGCGTTCCAGCAGGCCTTCCATCTTCTCTATGACCGAATCGACTACCTTGTCCGGAATCATCATCCAGATGGGCCTTGGGCGTTCCAGCTTTGCAACCAGGGCTGCAAGCGAGTCCACGGCCACTGCGCCGGACGCTGCCAGTCTTTCACGGCTGGCCGGGTCTTCATCGTAGACCACGCAATCGTGCCCGCCCGCGAGCAACCGCAACACCATATTCGAGCCCATGCGACCGAGCCCTATCATTCCTATTTGCATTGATTCACCAAATCCGGGGTAAGTGGGACACCGTTGAACTTGTACGATATACCGAATTCATCATAATAGTGACAACAAGGGCATGGCAATCTGCGGGCAGTGCCACCCGCCTTGCCATACGCACCGTTTTTGCTATCATCAACCAGAGTTTGAACATTATTCAAATATTGCCAAAAACGCAAGCACTCGCCAGCCGCCCGGTTGCGGTGGCCAATCCAGTGACCTGCTCACTGGCTGGAAACCTGTGGGCGCTGGTCCCGGTCAAGGAACTGAGGTCAGCAAAACAAAGGCTGCGGAATTACGCCGGGCCGGAGCGTGAGGAACTTGCCTTTGCCATGCTCAATGATGTGCTGGACGCTTTATCCGCCAGCAAGGCTGTGACGAATATTGCGCTGGTGACCAAGGACCCGCGCGCTGCTGCGCTGGCGCAGCAGCGGGGGCTGCTGTTGGTGGAAGAGACCGGCCATTGCGAAATGAATGTGGCCATCAGGCTCGGGATGGAGGCCATACGCCAAAATGGCGGCTGGAGGGTAGTAATCATCCATTCGGATATTCCACTATTGACCGGGAGTGAATTGGATCGCCTGGCGGGCATTTACACTGAACGGTCCGGGGCTTGCGCGGGTGAACTGGTGGCCATTAGTCCTTCGGCAGACCGGGGGGGCACCAATTGCCTGTTCCTCGATGCGGGGCAGCCCTTCGAGTTCTGCTATGGTCCGGACAGTTTTGCGTTACATTGTGCCAGTGTGGGTTCGCGTCACGCAGACGTCGTTTTACTGGAATCGCTCACGGTGGGTATGGACGTCGATGAGCCCGGGGATCTTGAAACTTTGCTGGAGTATTACCGGCAGCATGAGGAGTTTCAGCACACCGCAACATGGAAATTCCTGCACCGCAGGAATAGCCAGAAACCCAATGAAGTTAACCAAGGGGCAGGGATAAACGAGGTTTAGGCAATGAATGATGCAGTAAGCCAGGGCCGCGAGCACAATGTACCTGGACACGATATACCCGATCACGGCGTGCCCGCACACAACGTACCCGCACACAACATACTCGGCTACACCATGCCCGGGCAGGCTGAGGTCTACCATATGGCCTCCACCATGGCCCTGGAACAGTTGTGCGCCAAGGCAGCGGCCTTGCGCGATGCTGGCCATGGCAACATCGTTACCTATTCGCGCAAGGTATTCATTCCCCTGACCCGGCTGTGCCGTGACCTGTGCCATTACTGCACGTTTGCGACCGAGCCCAAACACCTGTCTTCCGCCTACATGTCGGTTGAAGAAGCGGTGGCCATTGCCCGGCAGGGCAAGGAAATGGGCTGCAAGGAGGCCTTGTTCACGCTGGGCGAGAAACCGGAGCTGCGCTACGAGGCGGCCCGGCAGATGCTGGCCGGGATGGGCTTTGCCACGACGCTTGAGTACGTCGCTCACGTCGCACGGGAAGTTTTGCAGCAAACCGGCCTCCTGCCCCACATTAACGCCGGATGCATGACGCCGGCGGAGATTGCCATGTTGCGCACGGTGTCCGCCTCAATGGGCATCATGCTGGAGAATGTATCGCCGCGCTTGTGCGGGAAAGGACAGGTGCACTACGGTTCACCCGACAAGGATCCGGCGGTGCGCATCCAGACCCTGGAGGACGCTGGGCAGGCAAAAGTTCCCTTTACTACCGGCATCCTCATTGGCATTGGCGAGACGCGCGAGGAACGGCTGGATTCATTGCTGGCGATCAGGGATGTGCATCAGAAGTACGGGCATATCCAGGAAATCATCATCCAGAACTTCGTGCCCAAGGCAGATACCAAGATGGCCAGGGTTGCGCCACCGGCGGCAGAAGACATGCTCTGGACCGTGGCCATGGCGCGGATCATTTTTGGCCCTGCAATGAGTATCCAGGCCCCGCCCAATCTCAACTCGGGGGGCTGGGCACGCCTGATCGCAGCCGGCATCAACGACTGGGGTGGCGTGTCCCCACTCACTCCTGATCATGTCAATCCCGAGTCGCCCTGGCCGGAACTCGACGTGCTGGCGGAAGAAACCAGGGCGGCCGGCAAGTGCCTGCAGCAGCGGCTGACGGTTTACCGCAATTACGCGCTCGCCGCCGAAACCTGGCTGGCTGACGAAGTACGGCCCTTCGTGTTGAAGCTGTCTGACAGCGCAGGCCTGGCGCGCGAAGACAATTGGCTGAGCGGAACGTCTGTAGAAGTCCCGCGCGACTTCCGGACGGCGCCATCTGCCTCCCACATACACATCAATCGCCGCCATGTCTCATCCGCTTTAAGTTCGCCAACGGCTTTGGATTTAATTCTGCATCAGGCAGAACACGGTAACACCCTGAGCATTGCCCAGATCAGCCGCCTGTTTGATGCCAGGGGTGATGAATTCACCGCCGTTTGCGAGGCAGCGGACCGCATGCGTGTTTTAATCTGTGGTGACCAGGTCAGTTACGTGGTCAATCGCAATATCAACTACACCAACCTGTGTACGTACCGCTGTAAGTTCTGTGCTTTTGCCAAGGGGAAAAAACGCACACCGGCCAGCGACGCACCCTATCTGAAAACCCCGCAGGACGTGGCCGATCTGGCGATTGAAGCCTGGGAACGCGGCGCCACGGAGGTCTGCCTGCAAGGGGGCATCCATCCTGAGTTCACCGGTCAGTCTTACCTGGACATCTGCGCAGCAGTGCACCAGGCTTTGCCGGAAATGCATATCCATGCGTTTTCTCCGCTGGAGATCACCCACGGGGCGGAGACGCTGGGCCTGACCATCCCCGAGTTCCTCACGCAGCTCAAAGCGAAGGGGCTCAAGACCCTGCCGGGTACCGCGGCGGAAATCCTGTCCGATGACATCCGGGAAATTATTTGCCCGGACAAGCTCAACACGGAGCAATGGCTGGCCGTGGTGGGCGCAGCGCACGAGGTCGGCCTGCCAACCACAGCCACGATCATGTTTGGGCATGTTGATGCCTACCACCATTGGGCCACCCACTTGCTGCGTATCCTGGAGTTGCAGAAACGGACCGGTGGAATCACCGAGTTCGTGCCGCTGCCGTTCGTGGCCGATGAGGCGCCCATTTACCGGCGCGGCCAGTCCCGGCGCGGCCCGACCTTTCGCGAAGCGGTGCTGATGCATGCGGTATCCCGGCTGGTACTGTCCACCCACATTCCGAACATCCAGACCTCGTGGGTGAAAATGGGCCTGGAGGGTGCACGGGTTTGCCTGCAGTCCGGTGCCAATGACATCGGCGGTACCCTGATGAATGAAAGCATCACGCGTGCCGCCGGCGCAGTTCACGGCCAGGAAATGAAACCGCCCACGTTGGAGCGTGTCATCATCTCCTGCGGGCGCACTCCTTACCAGCGCACCACGCTGTACACAACCGCGCCCACGCCGCAGCTGAACGTGCGCCAGCTGGGATGACGGAGTGGTGGGGTCAGAGTACTATTTGGGGTATACATCCTGGCAGGTTACTATGACCCGAAAACCCGATCCGGGAGTATTTACTCTGACCCCAAATAGTACTCTGACCCCATTCCTGCTATTCCTGTTCCTGACCGTATGCCTTGCGGCCACTGCGGTGGCTGCGGACAAAAAAGCCCTGGTGGGCGGTACCCTGATCAATGGGCTGGGTTCGCCGCCGGTGCGCAACAGCGTCGTGCTGATTGACGGCGAGACGATTGAAAAAATCGGTACGGTGGATACCCTGGCGGTACCGCCAGGCTACGCGGTGATTTCAACCGAAGGGATGAGTGTCTTGCCCGGTCTGTGGGACATGCATGTGCACCTCGATATCAACGGGCATGCCGATTACGACCACTGGATGCCGACCTACAAGGATCGTTTCGCCAGTGAAATCATGCCGGCCTCAGCGGTGCAGCTCTTGCTGGCAGGCATCACCACGGCCCGCGACCTGGGCGCCGAACTGGATGACAGCCTGGAAGTACGCAAACGCATCAACGACGGCGAAATTCCCGGGCCAAGGCTGTTTATCTCCGGGCCTTTCCTGCAGCACGAGGCTTATCCGGGCACCGAAGATTACCGCTGGGGCATAAGCAGTCCCAAGGATGCGCGCGACAAAGTTAACCGGTTGGCTGATGCCGGTGTCGATGTCATCAAGATGATCGACCAGGATCAGATGACGTTCGAGGAGGCGCAGGCCCTGGTCGACCAGGCGCATAAACGCGGCCTCAAGGTGGTGGCGCATGCCCATCGTCCCGAAGAGATTCGCCGCGGATTGCAGATCGGCGTCGACGACTTCGAGCATACCGGGCTGTCCAGCGCCCCGGAATACCCGGACAGCGTGATGACCCCACTCGAGGAGCGCACGGCTGCCGGCATGATTGTTGGCGAGCCTTTGTACTGGACCCCGACCGTCGAAGGTCTGTGGAACTACGAATACACGCGGGATAATCCGGAAGCCCTGGATGACAGTTGCTGGAAGCGCGGCTTGCAAGCGGACACCATTGCCGATATTTCTGCTTCCATTGCGCACCCGGATGAATTGCTCTATTTCCAGCTGACGCCCAAGCGCAAGCCAACCCTGCAGCGCAAATTCCAGCAATTACGCGAGTCGGGCGTGGTGTTGCTGGTGGGTACAGACAGTGGTATTCCACTCAAATTTCACTGCCAGTCCACCTGGCACGAACTGGATGTCTGGGTCAACGTGATGGGCGTGCCGGCTATGGAAACCATACAGGCAGCGACCTACTGGCCATCCAAATTCATGCGGGTAGACCAGCGCTGGGGCAGCCTGGTTGCCGGCCGCTATGCCGATATCATTGCGGTCCAGGGTGACGTCCTGCGCTACATCAGCCTGTTGCAGGACGTGGACCTGGTGATAAAAGGTGGCACGGTGTACAAGCGGGACGGCGTGCCGGTGGAAGAGAATTTGGGAACCCGGAGTCCGGCAATGCAGGAGGATTTGGGGTCAGAGTAAATTCTCCCGGTTCAGGTTCTGAATCAGAGCGAGGTGCCAGAGTACTTACTCTGACCCCAAAACTTCAAACACACAGGTCGAAGCACAGATGTCAATTGTAAACTCAAAATTACAAGGAGCGCCGCAGGCCCAAAAGGAGAAGTTGGCAGGCTCCGTCAAGCTGCTGCTTTTGTGGGTGGCCGCCAGCGACGGCCAACTGGACGAGTCCGAACTGGAATTTGCTGCCTCGCGTTTTCCCGACACCGTGGGAACGATGACGACCGATCACGTATTGGCGGTCATCCGCAACGCCGATTTGAAAAGTATTGAAATGGCGATCCGCGCAGTCGCAGAGGAAAGCAGGGAACTACGCACGGCTTTTCTCGACCTGGCCATAACCATGTCGATGGCTGATCGCCGCATAGCGATAACTGAGAATCACATTCTGCGCTTTTATGCTGATGCTCTGTATCTCGGAATTGAGGTCCTGGAAAAACGCTTTCAAACCATATCCGGTGCGGCATTTTCCCAGCCCGGTGACCCAGGCAGCCTGCTTTGGTGGGACCAGGTTTCCACGGAGGGTCTGCCGGAACAAGGGGAAAACGACGGTCAGGCGGGTTCGCGTATGACGATTGAACAAGCCCGAACTACTCTGGGTGTCAGTTTAAGCGCAACGCCCCAGGAGATTGACAGCGCCTATGAGAACCTGACTGCCATGTTCCATTCCGGCCGGGTTGAGGCAATGGGAGAAGCTGCAGTTGCAGTGGCCAGGGAGAGATTCAGCAGAGTCCAGGAAGCTATCACAGTGTTAACAGGCCCTGGTACATGAAAGACCTGTACTCGAAATTAGGCATTGACCGGAGTGCCAGCTCAGAGGAAGTGCAGGCCGCGCTGGAGCTCAGGCCAGAGCTAAGCGATTACGCAACGATACTTTTGCGTAGCGAGCAGCGGGCCATTTACGACAGCACGCACTCTACTCTGAAGATGATCGGCGAGCTGAGGTTCCGGCTGGGGCTTGACTCCGGCCGTTCCTGGTTTCTGCAACACTGTGCTGATTTTGCCTTCAGGAAAAATGCGGCAAAATCCGCGCAAAATACGGGCAAGAGTGCAGTAACGGATACCCCGGCCAGTGCAGATCCCTTACCTCAACAGTCGCAGAGCGTCGCCCCAGCGCCGTCCTTTCGCCCCAAATGGCTGGTCCCTGTTGTGCTACTGATCATCGGTGTGATTGTGGTTGCAGTGCTGCTTCGGTGACCCCAAAACCGCCGCATGCAGTTTCGTCAACTGCCCTGCCGGACCATCCAGCAGCCACAAGGCCAGGCCCGCGGTCGCCGCCACCCCGGCCATCAAGGCGAAATACGCGGCATGTCCGACCACACTCCACAGCATTCCCAGCGCACCGGCCAGCAGATTGCCCCCGAATGCGGCGAGGAACCACGCGGCGATCGTGGTGGCGCCATGTCCTTCTGGCGCGAGCCTGGCAAACAATCCCAAGCCGACGGGAAGAATGAACAACTCGCCCGCCGTCAGGATTAAAAAGAACAGCGCGAGCCACAGCCAGCTGACCTGACCTGCTTCGCTGGCCCCACTGACAGCCGCCAACAACATATAGGCCGCTGCCACGCCCAGCGCGCCGAAGGACATCTTGCGTGCCGGTGCAGGCTCCCGTCCCTTGACGGCCTGGCGGGTCCAATGCGCGACGAACAAGGGCGTCAGCAGGATGACCAGCAACGGGTTGAGCGCCTGGAACCAGGTCATGGGAATGGCAAGACCGCTGGCGATGCTGCGATCGACCGCCGAATCAGCCCACAACGCGATGGTGTTGCCGACCTGCTCGTAGGCGCCGCGAAACAACACGACCGTCAATCCGATCGCACCCAGTACGAGCATGGTCGTGCGCAGATCTGCCGAGGCCAGGGACGGCGGGCCAGGCCTGGCTTCCTGTCGTTTTGGAACCTTTGAGTCCGGTGGCAGATAGCGCCCGCCGAGTACATAGATTGCCAGGCCAAGCAGCATCCCGATGCCTGCTGCACCAAACCCCCAGTGCCAGCCATAGACCTCACCCAGCGTCCCGCAGACCAGCGGCGCCAGCAGACCGCCGAGATTGATGCCGACGTAGTAGACGTTGTAGGCCGAACCCCGGCGTGGATCGTCCTCCGTGTACAAGCCGTCGATCTGGCTCGGCAAACTGGGCAGGAAGAGTCCATTGCCAATCGCGATGGCCGCCAGTGCGAAATAGAAAAATGCCTCGGAGGCCATGAGGAAATGGCCGATCGCCATGATGCTGCCGCCGATGATCACGGCACGCCGGTGGCCGAGCCAGCGATCGGAAATGAAGCCGCCGATGATCGGGGTGAAATAGACGGTGGCCGTATAGATGCCGTAGATCAACGATGCCTGCTGCTGACCCAGCATGAGCTGCTTGGTCATGTAGTAGACCAGCAATGCCCGCATTCCGTAGTAGGAGAAGATTTCCCACATCTCGGTCAGGAACAGGATGGTCAGCCCGCGTGGCTGACCCAACCACTGGCCTTGCTGTGGGACTGAGTTCACCCGAGGAAGAATTCAGGGGTCAGAGTAAAGTGCCAGAGTTTTTACTCTGGCACTTTACTCTGACCCCGGTGGAAGCGGGGCCTGGAAGCAGGCCCCGCCGGCATGGCGTGTGGCTAATAGAAATTCCACCTGATGACCCCACCGAAGGTCCGGGGACGGGTCGGGGTACCGAGAGAGGGTGCAACGTCCGAGTTTCCGAAACTTGTGTACGCCCACTCATCCATGAGGTTGGTGACATACAGGGAAATATCAAAGCTTCCGGCGGTGAAGCCTGCGCGCAGGTCAACCAGGCTGTAACCATCGAGGATCAGGTTTGGAGCTGAAGCCGGCCAGAACACGCCAGCGCTGTCGGTATACCCATCGAAATCAACCGGCATGTACCCCTTGTAACGCCACGAAGCGCCGGCATAGGCGGGCATGCTGCCCAGGTTGAAGTTGTACTGCACGTCCAGCGCGGTCTGCCAATGGGGGGAATCGGGCAGTTGATCGCCATCCGCGCCACCCAGGTCAGGTTCGTCGGCCGCGAGCTGGGCGTCGATATAGGAGAAGGCACCCGTGAAGACCAGCGCTTCGGTTGCAGCAAAACTCAGAGAGGCTTCAAAGCCCTTGCTGGTAGCCTTTTCGGCGTTTCCTGCAACCTGGAGACCGCCGCGGACTATGCCGATCTGGTAATCCTGCCAGTCGATGAAAAACGCAGCGACGTCATAGCTGAAGCGCCCGTCTTCGGATACACCTTTCAGGCCGAGCTCGTAGCTCCACAACGAGTCGGGTTTGTAAAACGCCTCAGTGATCGGATTGCCGCTAGGATCAAGCAGCAGGAAGTTGGCGCCGCCCGGGCGATAGCCGCTGGCGATGCGGCCATAAAACGCCATCAGGTTGTTGGGGCGGTAGCGCAGGTTGAACAGGTAATTGGTGACATTGTCACTGATCTTGGTCACAGGAATCGGTGCAACCAGAGGCCCTTTGGCTTCCAATGAAACGTCATTGTTGTAATCGGAATAGCGGATACCGAAGCTGGCGTCGAAGTCCGAGGTGAAGTAGTAGGTGCCTGTGCCATAGAACGACAACTCATCGTAACTCGATGGGAAATTGGCGAAAAACAAGTCTACTGGCGGGGTAATATCCAGGCGCTGGGTATTGTGGCCGTCTTCATTGGTGTAGAAACCGCCTACGATCCATTCGAATTTCTGATTAGAGGCGGATACCAGCCGCACCTCCTGCGTGAACTTGTCAAACCCGAGATCCCCCACAAAAAACGCCGAGGTATGCGGAGCGCTGTCGGGGAAAAAGATATCCGCGAAGAAGGCAAAAGGTACCGTGAGGTCCGTCGACTGGGTAAAGGTTTCGGTCTGTGTGCTGGTGATCGATGACAGCACCCCGAAGCCCAGATCGTAGTCAATGGTCAGGCCCAGCATGTCGGCTTCGAATTCACTCGGGTTGATCAGCGCTTCCCCGGTCTCGTACTCACCGAAGAAAGGCTCTCCGGCCGCCAGGCCGGGCAGTATGAAGCCGTCAGCAGCGTTGGCCTGTATGGTCGCCAGGCCGTCCTGGGTGGATTTCTGGTACAGACCCTGGACCTTGATTTCGAGCTTGTCGGTCACGGCCCAGCGCAAGCTGCCGGAAGCGCCCCAATACTCGTAATCGTCCCAGCCATCTTTCGGTATGCTCACATTGTCGATGTAGCCGGACTTATCGTTCCAGAAGGCAGTAAAGCTCATGCCCAGAGAATCATTGACAAGTGGCCCATTGGCGTTAACCCGGTACAACTGGTTCAGGCCACCGCCACGGGTATCCGACAGGTTGGCAGAAAGGCTGCCCGTCCAGTCGGTCAAAGAAGCTTCCCGAGTATTGAATTTAAGTAATCCGCCCAGCGCGCTGGATCCATACAGGGTGCCCTGAGGGCCTTTGAGCACGTCGAGGGTACCGAGATCCAGCAAGGTGCCATCCAGTGGTGCGGGAGTGGTATAAACCGTGGAAGATCCAATCGGGATGTCGTCGACATAACTGGTAACGCCCGCGGCCAGCACGGCATTGATGCCACGGATATAGACCTGGTTACCGAAATTTCCACCGGCACCAGTCACGGAAACACCGGGCACGAACGGCAGGATGTCAGACATGTTGGTCAGGCCGGCATCGAGGTATTCCTTCACATCGACCACGGAAACGGAAATGGCGACGTTCTGTAATTTCTCTTCACGCCGCGATGCAGTGACGACCACTTCTTCGAGTTCGGTGGCTTCACCTTCCTCCTGTGCTGTGGCCAGTGGGCTGTATGCAAACCCTCCGGCACAGACAAAAACCAAGCTGAAGGTTATTGATATTGCGAAATAGTTGATTGACTTGTGCATGGCCATAATTCACCTGTTGTAGTGTTTGAATCCCGGTCGAGCGCCGTCCCACCGGCGGTGCTGTCGGGACATAGGCCAATAGTAATGGTATAGCGAGATTACCCCATAGTCTGATTCGACCGTTTTACTGTGCAGAAACGGTGAGGGCTATTCGCCCACCGGTGCGAGCAATGCGTGTTCAGGCGCTGCGCGACTGGCGCCACTCAAGTGGACTGCAGCCATTGAGCCGTCGAAAGGCCCGCGAGAACGCGGAATGGTCTTCATAGCCGACAATGTCACCAATTTCGGAAATCGAATGACGGTTTTCCCTGAGGAGTAATTTCGCTGCATCGATACGGCGCGCAATGCAAAACTGCAGCACCGTGGTTCCATTCATGGATTTGAAGCCGCTCTTGAGTTGCGTTTCCGAGATGCTCAAATGCCGCGCCAGTACCGGCAGCGCTGGCGGATTGGAATATTCCCTACTCAGGATGCTGCGGGCCCGGGCGATCTTCTCGCTACTCGGCAAAGCGTGATCCTGCGGGCGCGGTTCGGCAACGATCTGGCTATTCTTCAATAACTGCAGGCCAATACATAAAAGCTCGTGGAATTTTGCCGACATCCAGGGTCCGAGCAAGGCCCCCGACACCGGTAAATGGAAACAGTACCAGATCAGGTCGCGGTGGATTTCTTCGAGAAAAAATACCCGTTGCCGGGGCTTTTTGTAATCCCCATCCAGCATTTCCAACAGCCAGGGTGGGTAGGCGTCCCTGGGTTCGTGCATACGTCTGATCAGGTTCGACAGCCTGGTGTGTATGGCTACGTGACGGATGGGTACATTGACCATGGGCACACGGTAGGTGGTTTCCCTCTTCGGAATCACCGTAACAATCATGGCATGACCGAGGTTATGCACGTTCCGGCTTTCGCCGAGAAACTCCGAGCGCTTGACGCTGGAAACAAACTGGAAACTGATCAGGTCTGACACCTGGTTACGAATCACAATGGGCGTCTTGAGCGTGACATCATTGATTTCTATCATGCAATCGTCGTTGACCTTGTAGCACAGCAGGCCTTCAAAACTGGAATGGGACAAGTCATGGGTGAAGTGGTTTTTCGGAGTGGATTTAAAACGGCTCAAGCGATTGGCGTGTTGGAATAATTTGCCCAACTGGGCCGTAGAAACCTGCTCCGGATCAAATCCGGGTGGGACATCTACCGAGAATTCATCTCCGTAAATCATTCAATTCCCCAAATCATTCAATTCGTGACCTGCACGGTGAATGCATGGTGTACCCCAGTGGAAACGGTGATTATAGGCAATCCCGCCGATTCTGCACATGTTCACGGCGTATTGGCCTAACCTGCCAATGATCAGCAAAGCTATGATCAGTGCAGTCAATCACTGGATCTCACGGGAAGGCAAGCCATGACCATGTTCAAAAGCTGTTTGTCCGGCGTAATTTTCTCCTTGTTTCTTACTGCGAACCTGCTGGCGTCACCCGCCAGCCTGGACAGCCCGGCTGACGTCGAAGCCTACGTCGATGGCATCGTCAAACCATTGATGAAAAACAACAACAGCCCTTCGGGCACCGTAGCAATCATCCGCAACGGCCAACTGATCTTCGCCAAGGGTTACGGCTTCCAGGATGTGGCAAAGCAGATCCCGGTGGATCCATACAAGACATTGTTCCGGCCGGGCTCAACGTCCAAGCTGTTCACCTGGGTGTCGGTCATGCAACTGGTGGAGCAGGGCAAGCTGGACCTGGACACGGATGTAAACACCTACCTGCAGACCTTCAAGATCAAGGACACCTTCGAGCAGCCGATCACGCTGCGGGACATCATGACCCATACCTCCGGTTTCGAAGATGGCGCCCTGGGTTACCTGATCGTCGATGATCCGGCCGAGGCCCTCCCGCTGGCTGAGGCCATGGAGAAGTATCAGCCCCTGCGGGTCAATCCCCCACGCACCCACACGGCCTATTCCAACTACGCCACGGCGCTGGCCGGGTTGATCGTTGCCAACGTTTCCGGCCTGTCGTTCCAGGACTACGTGCAGCAGAATATTTTTGATCCGCTGGGCATGGAAAACGCCAGTTTTGTTGAACCTTTGCCCGACGGCCTGGCCGCGCAAATGGCGGTGAGTTACACCGTGGAAGCCGGCACCTTTGTCGAAAAGCCTTTTGAAATTATTGCCAGCTTTGCCCCTGCGGGATCGCTGTCGGCGTCTGCCACGGACATGCTCAAGTTTGCCCAGGCCATACTCAATGGCGGAGAGCTCAACGGTGCCCGCATTCTCAAACCGGAAACGGTCAAGGAGATGCTCACCCGGAATTTTTCACACGATGATCGCCTGATGGGCATGGCACTCGGGTTTTACGAAACCGATGAGAACGGCACCCGCCTCGTGGGACACGGTGGCGACACGCAGTGGTTCCACTCCGACCTGGGCATAGACCAGGAACACAACCTCGCGTTTTTCGTTTCCTTCGGCGGTCCCGGTGGAAGTCCGGTGCGCTCCTCATTCCCTCCGGCTTTTTACGCTGAGTTTTTCCCGCGGGAGGAAGCGCCTCCTGTCCCGCCCAAAGATTTTAACGAGAGAGTGGGAAGATACGCGGGTAACTACGGTTTCTGGCGCAACAATTTTTCCACCATTGAAAAACTATTGAGGGCGGTCAGCGGCGTGCAGGTCGCGCCCACTGAAAATAATACGCTGGTCGTCAGCTTCAGCGGCAAAGCCAAACAATACGCGGAGGTGGAGAAAAACCTGTTCCGTGAAGTGGACTCCGGTGTCTCTATGGTGCCGGGCATTAGCCCGCGGCAGGTGGCCTTCCAGGAAAACGAAAAGGGAGAGATTACCGGCTTCGTGATGGATGGCCTGCCCTTCATGTCCCTGGACAAGTTACCATTCTATGATTCGATGAATTTCAGTGCGGGTTTGCTCGGGTTTGCGCTGTTGGTATTCCTGGGTGTGCTGCTACGGCGCTTTTTCCAGCGCACGACCATCAAGTCCTATTCTGTCGCTGACCGCTCGGCGCTGAGTGCTGCGGTGTTTGCGGCCGCTGCCAATTGGCTGGTGCTGGTCATAGGTGCCATCGTCATTTCGATTGTCGCGGAGCAGATGTTCACCAGGATACCCTTGTTGTTCAAACTCTGGCTGGTGCTTCCCATCGTCGCATTCATCGCCGGGCTGTACCTGGCATACCGCACCTACCTCGTGTGGAGACAAGGACTGCTGGCCGGTAGCTGGGCGCGCGTGCGCTACAGCCTGGTCACCGTGTCTGCCTTGTCCATGTGCTGGTTCTACTGGTACTGGAACATCCTGGGTTTTCAATACAAATAGCAAGGAAAAGCAAACTCATGGCCAGGAAAAGCGTCTCCAGACGTCAATTCGTCCAGCTGACCGTCGGGGCTGTGGCGGCCTCGCCCTTCATCAACATGGGCAGTTACCGCTTGTTTGCCGGCAGCACGACGGTGTACAGCGACCGTGCCATCAGGCTCGTGAACGAATCGCTGGTGATGGATATGCTTTCGCTGTTCGACCTGGAGCGGGTGTTGAAAGCTGAGGAGAGCGGCGAGAATCCGGTGGCATTCAATCGCGAGGAACTGCTGGCGATCCGCGCATCCGGCATCGATGTGTTCCACCCGGCCATCGGCATGGGTGGACCCGGCGTGCAACTGGATGCCATGAGCCACATGGCTTTTTATAACGGGCTGGTTGCAGACTACCCGGACCTCCTGATGCGCATTGATTCGGTCGCAGATATCGATCAGCTCAGGCAGACCGACAAGACCGGCATCGTCCTTGGAGTGCAGAACTCAGACCACTTCCAGGCCGTGGAAGATGTTAAACGCTACTACTTTGCCGGGCAGAGGATTTCGCAGCTGACCTATAACACCCAGAACATGATTGCCTCGGGTTCAACCGACCGCGCTGATGGCGGGATCAGCGATTTTGGTGAATCCATCGTCAAGGCCATGAACGAGATTGGCATGGCCGTGGATGTGTCGCATTGCGGCGATCAAACCAGCCTCGACGCATTTGAACTGTCCACCAAGCCGGTATTGATTACCCATTCCAATTGCCGGGCGCTGTCTCCCGGCCACCCGCGCTGCAAGACCGATGAAGCCATTGAGAAGATGGCCGCAAAGGGTGGCGTGATGGGTGTGACCGCGGTGCGCAACTTCGTCAAGGTCGATGAGCCTACGACCATAGAACATTACGTCGATCACGTTGACTATATCGTCAAGCTGGCAGGCATCGAGTACGTCGGGATAGGCACGGATTCCGACCTGAAAGGTTACGACGCTCTACCCAAGGAAATCTACGACCAGCTCAAGGCCGGCTACAAATCCAGCTACTCATTCAGGGACAAGATCGATATCGAGGGCCTGGACCATCCGAAGAAAATGTATGACCTGACCGAAGCATTGATACGCCGCGGCTACAGCGACGACAACATTCGCGCCATCCTGGGTGAGAATTTCAGGCGCGTTCTGGGTGAGATCTGGGTGTCCTGATGTTCACCTTGATGTGCGTCTTGATATTTGGCCAAGGAATCCTGCAATGCGGCAAGTAACTCTTTCAACGGAACGCTGGGAAATGAAAATCCCGTTCCGCATTACCGGTTATACCTTCACCGGGGCAGACCTGCTCCATGTAGCAATTACCGCGCACGGCGTTACTGGCTGCGGCGAAGCAACCGGTGTTTACTATTTGGGTGAAACCGGCGACAGCATGCTGGCCCAGGCACAAAGCGTGAAGTCTGCGCTGGAGCAGGGAGCAGACCGCGGAGCGCTACGCCGACTGCTACCCGCGGGGGGTGCCCGTAACGCCATTGACTGCGCATTGTGGGACTTTGAGGCGAAAAGCTCGGGCAAGACGATCTGGGAACTGACCGGCATCAGGCCCGGCGCTACGATCAGTGTCAATACCATAGGCATAGGCACACCGGCCGAGATGGCGCAGGCGGCGAAGTCGCTGGACACCCCCAAGATCAAGGTCAAACTGGATGGGGAATCTCCCCTGGAACGTATTGCAGCTGTGCGTGCGGCCCGCCCCGATGCGGAGATCGTGGTGGATTGCAACCAGGGCTGGACCTTTGAGCAACTGGTGGAGTTCGCACCGAAGTTCAAAGCACTGGGCGTGGCCATGATAGAGCAGCCACTGCCGCGTGGTGCAGACGCAGCGCTGGAGGCTTACGATTCCCCCATTCCCTTATGCGCAGACGAATCCTGCCTCGACACCAGCGAGTTCGAACAGGCCTCGCGTCGCTACCAGATGATCAACATCAAGCTGGACAAGACCGGTGGCTTGACCGAAGCACTGGATCTCGCGCACCTCGCGCAAGCAAAGGGCATCGGCCTGATGGTGGGCAACATGCTGGGAACATCCCTGGCGATGGCGCCCGGATTTGTGCTCGCCCAACTATGCCGGTTTGTGGATCTCGACGGCGCGCTGTTTCTGAAAAAAGACCGGCAACACCCGATGTCCTATGTGGGTGGTGTGGTTTCGCCTCCCGGCACGGAGTTGTGGGGATGATGATTTTTTGAGTAGATCGACTTTTCAGCGAATCTGGCTGCCCGGCTTTGTGCTGCAATCGGTGATTATCGGCGGCGGCTACGCAACCGGTCGCGAGCTGGTTGAGTTCTTTCTTTCCTCCGGCCCGGTCGGTGGCCTTCTGGGCATGCTGGCGGCTACGATCATGTTCAGCATCGTCAGTGCGCTGTGTTTTGAGCTCGCCCGGCTGACGCAAAGCCTTACCTACCGCAGCTTTTTCCAGCAGTTGCTGGGCAAGGGCTGGTTCCTGTTTGAAATTGCTTACTTCTCTCTCGGCTTGCTGGTATTGGCGGTAGTTGGCGCCGCGGCCGGTGAATTGACCGGCACACACCTGGGCATACCCCCCACCGTCGTCACGGTGATCTTCATGGTGCTGGTTGGATTGCTGGTATTCTGGGGCACTGACCTGATCGAAAAAGCCCTCGCTTCCTGGGCCATGCTCCTGTATGTCACTTACGTAACGCTGGTGACCTGTTACCTGTGGCGCTACGGCAGCGATCTTGCTGGCAACCTGGCGCAAGCGCCCGTGAGCTCCGAGTGGCTGGTGAAGAGCGTGCGCTACGTTGGTTACAATGTCGCCGTCATTCCGGTCGTCCTGTTTTGCGTGAGCCACATGACCTCGCGCAAGGACGCGTTCGCCGCTGGCGCGCTGGCCGGCCCGCTCGTCATGGCCCCGGCCATCCTGTTCTACCTGGCAATGGCCGCCGCGTACCCTGCCATCCTGGACTCCGCTGTTCCAGCGGATTTCCTGATGCAGGGCCTGGCCATGCCCTGGCTGATGGTCATTTTCTATATCGTGGTGTTCGGCACGCTGGTCGCCACGGGAACCGCGTTCATTCACGCCATCAACGAACGGATAGCTGAAGTGTACCGCGAGAATAACAAGGTGATGCCCCATTGGTTGCGGTTAAACGTTGCCTTTGTTGCCCTGCTGATTGCCGTTGTGCTGGCCGGCAAAATCGGATTGATCGATCTGATTGCCAAGGGTTACGGCACACTGACCTGGGTGTTCATCGCGGTGTTTATCGTGCCACTGTGCACGGTCGGCGTGTGGAAAATCCGGCGCGGCAAGGAAAGCACCTCGACCGACAACCCACCTGAGTCATAACTGAACCCAAGCCTGCGAATAAAACGCGAGGATTTCTCATGTCACGCACCTCCCTCTTCTTGTCACGCTCCATCCTGGTCATTGCCGCCTCCGTCATCGTTACCGGTACAGTTTCCGCAGCCCCGTCAGAACAATTAATCAAACAATCCATGCTGCGCACGCTGGAAGTGTTCCAGGTACCCGGCATGGCGGTTTCCGTGGTGTATGACGGGAAAATCTACTTCTCCGGTGGCGCGGGCATCCTCGAAACCGGTGCTGCTGACAAGGTGGATGACCAGACCCTGTTCCAGATTGGTTCGGTGTCCAAGGCCTTCACTGCGGCCACCCTGGCCATCCTCGCCGACGAAGGAAAGCTTTCCTTTGATGATCGGGTAATCGACTACCTGCCTGAATTTCGCATGTACGACGCCTGGGTGACGCGTGAATTCACCATCCGCGACCTGCTCACGCATCGCAGCGGTTTGCCCATCGGCGCCGGTGACCTGCTGATGTTTCCCGAAGGCAAGACCACCAGGGAAGAAGTCATCAACGCGATGCGCTATCTCAAGCCCAGCAGCAGTTTCCGCTACCACTTCGACTACGACAACATGCTCTACATCATCGCCGGGGAAGTGGTTGCACGGGTTTCCGGCGTGTCGTTTGAGGAATTCCTCGAACAGCGCCTGCTGTTCCCGCTGGGGATGCAGGACTGTTCCGCTACCCTCGACCGCGCCCCGGCACAGGCCAGCAAGGCGACCCCCCATGTGCTGGTGGACGGACAATTGCTGACCACCCGTTCGGGTGTGACCAGCCTTATCTCCGCCGCCGGAGGCATTAATTGCAGCGCCCGCAGCATGGCGCGCTGGGGGTCGTTTGTGCTGAGCAAGGGACTCACCGCCGAAGGAAAGCAACTCATCAGCACCGCCCAATTCGATCAGCTGTTGAGCCCCGTCACAATCCTGCCGACCTCGCCCGACATGATCAAGTACGCGGGCGCCAACCTCAACGCCTATGCCCTGGGCTGGAGCATTTCCAGCTTTTACGGGCAGCCCGTGGTGGCGCATGCTGGTGGTGTATGGGGCATGACCACCTACCTCATGGTCCTGCCCAAACAGGGGCTGGCCATTTTTGCCAGCGGCAACCAGATGTCCGTAGCCCCGCGCGCCATTGTCAGCGACATTGCCGACAAGTTCCTGGCCGGCGCCACGCCGGACGCCGGTAGGGACTGGATTGCGATCCTCAGCGAGATGGTCCAGAGCCGCCAGGACGACGCGGCCAAAGTAGTTGCGGCGGCTGCAGAATCACGAGCAGTGAATAGCAAGCCCAGCCTGCCGCTCGAAGCCTATGCCGGAACCTATCGGGATGAGTGGTATGGTGACATACATATCACCCTGGACAACATGCCTGACGGGGACCAGCTACGCTTTAGTTCTGACAGGAACGAACCCCTGAACGGGCCACTGGAACATTTCCAGTACGATACCTTCATCGCCCGCTGGACCGACCGCAAGCTGCTGGCCGATGCCTACGTCTCGTTTTCCCTGAGCCCGGAAGGCAGGGTGGAGCGAATCCGCATGCAGGCCGTGTCCCCAGCAACGGATTTTTCATACGACTTCCACGATCTTGATCTCAAGAGAGTTGAATAACATGTGGGCAGACATTCGGCGTTGGCTCAAGCGCATCGGGCTGGGTATCGTGGTCCTGATCGTGTGCGCCACACTGTTTGGGACGGGCTATGAATTCTTCGCCCGCCGTCACGCGCACACCACCTATCCTCCTCCCGGGCAAATGGTTGATATCGGCGGCCGTAAAATGCATCTCGACTGCCGGGGCACGGGTTCGCCTACGGTCATCCTCGAAGCGGGCCTGGATACCAATGGTTCCTTGTCATGGGACAAGGTCCAGGACCACATCGCGCAGCTCACCCGTACCTGTTCCTATGATCGTGCCGGCATGATGTGGAGTGAGCCGAAGGCAACGCCGCAAGACGCCGACGCCGTGGCTGCCGATCTTCACGCAACCCTGGTAGCTGCCAACGTCACCGGGCCACTGGTTATGGTCGGTCATTCCCTGGGTGGTCCATATGTGATGAACTACACCAGGACGTATGGCGACGACGTGAAGGGACTGGTATTTGTCGATTGCTCCCACCCGGACCAGGTGAGCAGATTACCGCCAAAAATTGTTGACACCATCAGGGTGTCACTCATGTACAGAGTGCTGTCGGCACTTTCCTGGACCGGCATTTTTCGAGTTCTTCCAGATCAGGACATTGCCGGAATGCCGGAAAGAATAAAGCCCATTACCAAGGCGTACCTGGGGGGAACCTTTGGCGCCAGCTTGAAGGAAATGGACGCCGTAGAAGCCACGCTGGGACAAAGTGGCAAATTGCGCACGCTGGGCGATCGACCGCTGGTGGTACTGACGGCCATGCAGCCCATGCCAGAGGACATGCTGGTTGCCATGGACCTCACCCCGCAGGACGGTCTGGACATGCAGGCCACATGGAAGATCCTTTCGGCTGAAGAAGCCTCATGGTCCACCCGGTCACGTTGGGAAATCGTGCCGGACTCCATGCATTACATCCAGTTTCAGCGCCCTGATCTCGTCATCCAGGCGGTTACGGAAGTGGTAAACCAGGTCCGCGCCGAAATTGTGGACTGATCCCGTTCTAAGAACCCGTTCTTATTGAATGGTCAGGGCATTGTCCAGCATCAGCTCGGTCCCGTTCATGAAGCGGGATTCGTCGCTGGCGAGGTAAAGCACCAGGTTGGCCACATCCACCGGACGCCCTATGCCCACCGTGTTCGCCGCATCCGGACTGTCGGGATCGGGCACGTCCATGCCCAGCGTTCCGAAGGAAGCGCGCACCATGGGAGTATCAATCGCACCTGCATGGATGGAATTGCAGCGAATCTTGTAGCCGTTCATCTGGCAATGGATGGCAATCGTCTTGGTCATGCTGCGCACTGCGCCCTTGGCAGCAGAATAGGCAAAAAACACCGGATAGCCGAGGTGTGATGCCACGGAAGACATGTTGATGATGGAGCCTCCGCCGCGGCGCTTCATGGCAGGTATTGCAGTCTTGCAGCCGAGGAAAACCCCTTCGTTCATGATGGCGTTACTCAGGCGGAATTGTTCCAGGGTCGTGTCTTCGATGGTTGCGACGAGGGCGATGCCGGCATTGTTCACCAGTACATCCAGGCCGCCGAATTCAGATTCAACAGCATCAATGATTTCTTGCCACCGCGCCGCATCCGTGACGTCATGCTGGTAAAACCGGGTGGCGTTTCCGGTAGCCCTGCTGATCTCTTCGGCCAGCGTTTGGCCCGCCTTGTCGATGTCCGTGAGCACCACCGTGGCGCCTTCTTCGGAGAGCCGAAAGGCATCGGCCTTACCCAGTCCGGAGGCAGCACCGGTAATGAGAGCTACTTTCCCAGTCATACGTCCCATTGATTTCTCCCGCAAGATTGGACACAGGCCACATCGTAACAAGCACATCTGTTGGTTACAATCAGGCGTGATTTTTTTATGGAATTTTGCGGTAAACTGACGATAGTCGTTACCCGGCCAGATGCGAACGTGATGAGATCATGAATAAGGAAAAGGTAAAGCGCCGCAAGCCGGCGAAAGACATCCAGCCCCAGGCCCCGGGGCAGGAAGGCTGGCAGGCGCGGAAAAGCGCCGCCACGCGTGACCAGATCATCGGTGCAGCCATTCGCTGCATAGTCGAGTCCAGCTACTCCAGGGCTACGACCATGAAAATAGCCGAAAGCGCCGGGCTCTCGCGCGGTGCAACCTTGCACCACTTTCCATCGAAAATGGATATCATCCGGGCAGCCGTGGACTATCTCCATGAAAAGCGTTTGCACGCCTTCCGGCGATCCATACGGGAGATCCCTCCGGGCGCTGATATGGTGCACCTCGCCGTTCATTCGTACTGGGCTCACGTAAACCACCCGATCTACGTGGCTTTTATTGAGTTGTCGGTGGCGGCCCGCACAGATCCGGAATTACGCGAGATTTTGCGCCCGGCACAACTGGCCTTTGATCATGAGTGGTACACCACGGCGCGTGAAGTATTTCCCGAATGGCAATCAGACCCCAAGGCGTTTGACCTGGCTTTGAACCTGACCCAACAACTCATGGAAGGTATGGCCATCAGCTTCTACACCCATGCGCGTGAGGACAACAAGGAACAACTGTTGGCCTACCTGGAAGAAAAACTGCGGGAGCTCAAGCCAGTGGCCGGCAAGCCCGCAGAACTTCGGGTGAAGCCGGCAAAATGAACATCCGGGTTCACCAGCAGTATTTCAATGCGCCGCATGAGGCTTTTGAGGAAATCGAGGCACAAAAGCTCTACCCGGTAGAGATGCTCGTCCCCCCGGTGCGCAACGCAAGCCACTGGCACGGCTTCTCCACCCGTATTTACATCCTGGAAGGTGAGCTGACCATCACCGACCATGTGCTCAAACAGGCATTCACGGCAGGCCCGGGTGCCCTGGTTGAAGTGCCGGAACGCGTGCTGCATTCAGAGTTTTCCACGCAGGGTTATAAAATCATTGCCGGTATGACGGCTGATCCTGCGGGCCTGAGCGGCCCGATCGACCTGGATCCTTCCTTGCTATAAAGACGGTTTCAGGCTGGCGCCGTTCCTGAGGAACTCAATGATGTCTTCCACCACCAACCCATTGTTTTCCGGTGACATGATGTTGCCTGCGATTACGTGGTTGCTCGGATCGGAAGAAGAGGGGATGACGACCAGCTGCTTGTGCGGGCTGTCGATTTCCCCGTAGGCCTCAACAGTCCTGCCGGTCTCGACAACGGTATCCGCCGGTGAATAAAAAACGAGTAAATCCTGTTCCAGCCGCAGCGGCAGCCTGGTGCGCACGTAGTCCACCAGGCGCATCATTTCCACCACCGCACTCATCGGGTAAGTCGTGGACCAGTACCGCGCCTGCAAATCATTAAACGCAGTCCACGTTCGGGTTTCGCCAGCCACGAGGTGCGCCAGTTGCGGGCCGCCCGGCCAGGTGAGGAATTCAGCGGACGCGTCCTTGGGTCCAAAATTCGGGGACACCAGAATAATCGTGCTGACCTGCGCAAAAGCGGGATGACCTGCCATCGCCAAGGCCAGGGTTGCACCGTTCGAGGTGCCCATGAGGATGATCCGGTCGCCGATTGCCGCCCCAACGGCCAATGCTTCGGCTGCATCGTCCAGCCAGTCTTCGGCGCGAACGCCCTGTAAAGCATGGTCCTGGTAGCCATGCCCGGCCAGGCGAGTCTCGAACAGGTTCGCTCCCAATGCGTCGGCAAGCTGTTCGCCGACCGGGGCGATTTCCTGCCGGGTGGCGGAGAAACCGTGCAGGTAAACGAGGGAGTAGGGTGTTTTTGAGTCTTTCCGTTCCTGGTACCAGCGAATGCGTTTTTCGGTATCTGGAATCATCGCCTGGTGCGCGCTGATGCCGCGCTCGTTGCGCGCCAGCCATTCGGTCAGGTCACCTGTGAGCTGGGGTGATTTCGCGTTATTGACCAGTTTTGCAGGTGAGGTCATCACCAGGTAAATCACTGCCATCACGAGCAACGCTATTAAGCCGCCCAGAAATCTTCGCCACACCTGAATTAAACCAGATGACCTGAGTGGCAAAGCGGATGGCCTGACCGGCGATTGCCGGTCAGGTTTGTCTGTGTTGCGTCAGGTGCCAAACACGTATCGATCAGCACGTGTCGATCAGAAGGCTGAGCTTAGCGTCACGCCGAACGTGCGTGGCTGGTTGGGGTAGCCGCTGTAACTTCCCGCCTGGGCGACGGATGGAAAAGCCGACAGCAGGTATTCATCGTTGAACAGGTTCCGTCCCCAGATAATCAGCTCAAGACCATTGTTCCAGCCAAAGCCCAGGCTGCCATTGAAGGTGCTGACTTTGCGCGACGCAACGTCCTCGGGCACGTTTTCAATGACTTGTATCTTGTCCGCGTAGGTGTACTCGCCACGGACAAAAGACTGGGTCGAGCCGAGGTCAAAATAGTAGGTCGTTGAGGTATCGATGGTGACTTTATGAATACCGGGCGGGGTTGTCCCTGACAGGTCTACCGGGCCGCCCACGCCCGAAGCGCCCACAAAGGAGTCATATTTCGGATTCAGGAAGGTGGTCGCAAGAGTCAGCTTCCACGCATCGGCCGGCTGCCACGCCCCTTCAATTTCAAGACCGGTGGTGGACTGTTTGCCGGCATTGGCCAGCACAAAACCGGTGCCGACAAAGATATTGGACTGGAATCCCTTGATCTCCTGATCAAACACGGCAACGTACAAGTCTGCTGTGCTCCAGTTGCCTTTGAAACCAAGTTCGTAAACCGTGGCGTTTTCGGGGCCGGCGTAACGGGTGCCCGGCCTGAGGTTGGGTACGCCCAGCCCGGCCTGCAGTATGGGTGGAATATCATAAGCAAACGGCTTCGAATCGCGACTCAGGTTCCAGGAGGTTGCCTTGAAGCCGGTGCCGGCGCGGGCATAAAGATTGATGTTATCGGTTGGCTGGTAAGCCAGCACGCCGGTCCAGGTCACTTTGCTGTCATTGGACCTGCCATTTTCCACCGAGTTGGGGTAATCGACAAACGGGGGCAGGAATTGCAAGGGCTGCAAGCCCAGCAAGGGGTTGCAGGCCGGGCCGGTAGTAGCTGAGCAAGGAGTCACGCTCAGGCCCCCTGCAATCGCTGCTGCCTGTGGGTTGGCAGCAATGTTCGCACCGGTCGGCGGTAAGCCCGTCAATTGAAAGAAGATGGCTCCAAAGCCCACGGCCGGCATGGAAACCGACGAAAATACATCCGTATTCAGCTGGTTGACGAAGACGTCCTTTTTAGCCTTGGTGTAGTTAAGGCCGCCGGTCAAAGTCCACTGCTCGGTGAAATGCCAGTCCGCCTGGCCGAACAAGGAGATGGTGTTATCGTCCTGGCCGCTGAATTCCTTGGTGCCCTGTCCGGCATTGAAAAAGACCTGGCCGGGCGGCAGCAAGCCAAACGCCTGCATGAGCCGCTCCACCGCGGTCACGCCACCGCGCGAGAGGATGTCGGCATAGGGGCGAAACGCCACGTCGTACGCGATGTTATTATCGTAGTTAACGCTCTCACTGAAGTAAAACGCGCCCAGCATCCAGTCCAGCGAGTCCTTGGTCTGGCTCAGTCGCAGTTCCTGGGTAAACGTGTTGATTTCGGTATCGCCGGAATTGACACCGATCAATTTCGCGCTGGTAAAGTCCACATCGGAATTGTCATAGCGGGACAGCTCACGATAGGACGTAATTGAGGTCAGCAGCAAGTCGTCGGCAAAGTTGAAGTCCCCCTGCAGCGAGGCGCCTTTGCTGGTGATTTCGTTGGTCGGGTCAAAATCGTAGTAGTTCTCGTAGGCAAAAGGAGCGTTCGGTACCTGCTGGCCACCCACCAATTGAACTGCACGACCTGTTGGGCCGTCGAGCAGGTTGGCCACGCCACAACATTTCTCATTTATCTTGTCGTAATCGGCGATCAGGCGGAAAGTGATATTTTCAGTGGGCAAGAACAACAGCTGTCCGCGCACACCCCAGCGATCCCGCTCATTGATTTCACTGCCGGTTGCCAGGTTTTCAAAATAGCCGTCCCGGTTATTGGATGCCGCCGACAGGCTGAACCCGAGAGTATCGGAAATCGGCCCGCTGATGTCACCTTTTAGAATGACCTGGTTGTAGTTACCGAAGCCAACGGATGCGTTGCCGGTAAATCCGTCCATGTTGGGCGCAGCTGTGACTACGTTGATAACGCCTGCGGACGCATTCTTGCCAAACAGGGTCGTTTGCGGTCCGCGCAAAACTTCGATGCGTTCGATGTTGGGCAGGTCAGGTAATGCGGAGGCAGAACGGGAGCGGTAGACACCATCAATGAAAACGCCCACCGAGGGCTCGATACCGGGGTTATTGGCGCCATTGCCAAACCCGCGAATGATGAAATTGGTATTGCCGCTGGTCTGCAGTTGCGTCACCCGCAAGGAGGGCACCATTCCCTGCAGATCGATCATATCGTTAATCTGTGCCTGCTCAAGTGTCCTGGCAGTTACCACGGACACGGCCAGCGGAACTTCCTGCAGCGTTTGCTCGCGCTTGGTGGAGGTGACTACTATTTCTTCGATGGTGTCTGAAGATTGCCCAAAGACAGGCGACATGAACAAAATGGGTAAAAAACTGGAAAAGATGACTCTGAGGGTTGTTGTTTTTGGCACGGTACTTGCTCCCACACAGAAATGCGAAAAAGAATCGGCAACCCCACTTGCGCGCCGGACGTCGCCATTCTACTGCATTTACCCTCCCGGGCAATCGGGTACGTGCTTTTAGCTGTTTTTTGGGTTTTGCCGCTGGACAGATCGTTCCAGTCAGGGCTTTGTTCGCCGCATTCGGGGTTGTTACGCCTGCAGGGTGCTGACCAGGCCTTCTTCCAGCCATCGCTTGAGCAGGATGACGGCGCGCAAGGCGGCCTGCGACTCGTCACCCAGTTCATCATCCAGCACCCCGCAAATAGTCGCAAAGCCCGAGCCATTTCTCATTGCATCCAGGACCAGCGCTTCATCCCGCTCCAGCGGGCGCCAGTGCACTTCCAGGCTGGCGCGCCAGATGAGCCATGGCTGGCGAGGGCGCAAGACCTCCGCGTCCGGCAATGGCTGCTCGTCGGCCAATGCACGCCAGCGCTGTGCGGTATTGCAACCAAGATCAATGCGCATGAGGCTGGGCTGGAAGCTGAGGTGCATGTGTGGCCAGTCTTCTGCGCGAAGTCCTGCTAAATCCGCAATGTTCGCTGCGGGTGCATTGGCGGCGTCAAATGCGGCGTTTTTCAACCACTCGAATTCGGCCATTTCCCCCCAGGCCTCACTGGCCTCGCCTGGCTGCGAGTTGTGGATGAATGCAGCGAGGTGAGCACCAAGGTGCCGCACCGAGCGGCTGGTTGACGGCTGGGCGGTAATATAGTTCTCCGCCAGCTCCCTGAATTTCTGTTCGCCAGCCAATCCTTTCAGGCCGGGAAAGTCATTTCCCAGCACTTCGACCAGACGCAGCCGATACGCCTGCTGATAGACTTCCAGCCGCTCGGCTGCACCCGCATTGACCGAGCTGACGATCTGCCCGGAAAAATTGTTGTTGCGGTAAAGAACGCAAGCCTGGAAATCATGTTGCACTTGACGTAGCGTGCTCATGCTGCGGCCTTGAGTATGGGTTCGGCGACGTTTCTGGCCTGGTCCAGTTCCTGCATCAGGGTCGAGAGCGGGGGAATGTCGTCGTCGCGCTCGATCATGGTGGAGACCCGCCCGAAACGGCGCACGGCCTGCTCATACAAGCGCCACACCGGGTCAGGAACGGGATGGTCGTGGGTGTCGATAATGAGTTTGCCATTGTGGCTGTGTCCGGCCAGGTGGAACTGCACCACTCGTTCAACCGGGATGCCCTGCAAGTAACGCTCTGCAGCGAAGTCGTGATTTTTACTGCTCACGTAAATGTTGTTGATGTCGAGCAAAATGTAGCAATCGCTGCGTTGGGCGATTTCCGCCAGGAACTCCCACTCGCTCATGCGCGAGTGCGTGTAGTTCACGTAGCTGGAGACATTCTCCAGGAGAATTTGCCGGCCGAGGAAGTCCTGGATCTGCCGCACGCGTCCCGCCACGTGGTTTATCGCTTCTTCGGTGTACGGCAATGGCATGAGATCGTGCAAATTCAGGCCCTGCACCCCGGTCCAGCACAGGTGATCGGAAATCCACTGTGGCTCGATGCGCCGTGCCAGTGTTTTCAGTGCACGCAGGTAGTCCAAGTCGAGATCATCGGTGCTGCCCACGGACAGTGAAACGCCGTGCATGACCAGGGGATAAAGCTCGCGCACTTTTTCCAGGTAGTGCAACGGCTTGCCGCCGTCCACCATGTAGTTCTCCGTCAAAACCTCAAACCAGTCCACGGCCGGCTTGCCCGTTAGCACCTCGTTGTAGTGCACGGTGCGCAGCCCAAGGCCATATCCCAGGTAGGGCCTGGGTCTTAACGAAAGCGCATCGGGCTGATTGCTCACGCTGCTGAGGTCAAGCTGCCAAAGCCATGTTGTTCAGGGGATCAAAAGAAATCCGCCCGGTCATTACCGGGCGGATTCGTGCATGCGCCTGGCCTGGCGGTTGATAATGCCCAGGCAGGTATCACAATGGTTATTTTTCCGGGATTACTCTGCGGAAGCAGCTTCGAACGTGCCGCCCATCTTTTCGCAGTCTTCCTTGCTGTCTGCCATAACAAAACCCTTGCCTTTGCACGCGTTCTCACCTTTGCAGGCGTTACTGGCTGTCTTGCATGCGCTCTGTCCTTTGCAGGCATTTGCGCCGTTGCAATGACCAGCGGCATCCTTATCTCCTGCTACCAGTGTCAAAGGTGCTGCCAGGAGCATGGCCGCTGCTGCCAAAGCGATGCCGTTCAGTTTCTTGAGATTGCCTTGCATGGTTCATACCTCTTAAGTTTGTGGGGGGAACATGAGTCGTACAGTGCCGGCCTTGATCGCAGTAAATCCAAGCACACTGTCCTTGCTGGATTAAGACCCAGCAGCGGCACATTTTCTTACAAACGCCTGACCAGAAGGCCTGCGCGAGTGCCCGAAGCATGGTGTTGGCCGGGCTCCAATATTCCGCTCACAGCAGGCTTCTGGCAAGGTCTTTGTGGGTGGATTGCTCTGCCGGCCTGGCTTTACAGCCAGCCACGTCGCCTGAAGTACCAAAACGGCGAAATGGCCGAAGCTACCATAAGAAGCATGGCGAACGGGTAGCCGTAAGGCCACGACAGTTCGGGCATGAAATGGAAGTTCATGCCATAGATGGATGCAATCAGCGTGGGTGGCAGGAATACGACCGCCACCACTGAAAAAATCTTGATGATGGCGTTCTGCTCGATGTTGATGAGTCCGAGGGTTGCATCGAGCAGAAAGGTAACTTTCTGGGTCAGGAAGCTGGCGTGATCGGTGATGGATTGACAATCGCGCGATAAGGTCCTGATGCGAACTCGCAGTTCCTTGCCGGTTTTGCCTTTGAGCGTGACCTGGCCAAAAAATCCGATCATGCGCCCCAGAGAGCCCAGGCACTCGCGGATATTGGAGGTCATGTCGCCTTTGCGGCCAATGGCTTCCAGGATTGCCTGGATGGTTGAGCTCCTGGTGGGCTTGGCCCCGCTCGGCTGAAAAACCTCTTTCGAGATGTGCGCGACTTCCCGACTGATCCGTTCCAGCACGTCGGCCAGCCGGTCCACCTGGATTTCCAGCAGGGAGATTAGAATCGACTCGCCATTGTGACAACCCATGGCCACGCGTTGCGCGCGCGACACCAGTGTCACGAATGCACGCGGCTCGTGATAGCGCACCGTGACAAGGCGTTCACCAGCCAATACAAAAGTAACGGGCGCCAGGTGCGGATCGTCGGTGTCGGTCAGCGCCGGCAAAGTGGCGGTCATGTACGCAGCGCCGTTTTCCAGGTACAAACGGGAGGATATTTCAATTTCCTCCATTTCTTCGCGCAGTGGCACACCGATCCCCAGGGCCTGCTCAACAATGGCCTCTTCTTCCCTGGTAGGCGTGAGCAAATCGAACCACACCGCATTTTCCAGTGCTGCGGTACGCTGGTCGAGCAGCACCAGCCGTCCGCTATCGCTGGCGTAGGCGCTAATCATCGCACTATTTTCCTTTCAATCAATTGCACGGCACCCGGTCCCCATCCAGCCAGTATCTACCACTGTTTGCTGATGCTGATTCCATAAAAACCATTGTCGGCCAGCGGTGTGGCCACGTACCCATGGTAGGGCTTGGTGAAAATATAACTGCTGGCAATTCCCAGCGCAGCCCCGGCCGCCACATCAACGAAGTAATGGTTGTCCGAAGCTATCCGCGTCCAGCCTACATAGCTTGCCGCCATGTAGGCCGGAATTGCATACTGGATACCATAGCGCAGGTGAATGAATGCTGCACCCTGGAACGCGACGGAGGTATGGCCCGAGGGGAAAGATTCGTCGTCCTTGCTGTTGGGCCGGGTCTTGTGGATGGTGCCTTTCAGCGCCCAGGTTGCGGCATAGTTGGTAACAAACGACGTGTAAAACTCCAGCCGGCCGTCCTTATCGTGCATATAGAACGTGGCCCCGTAGGCCACTGCCGGGATCAGCGTGCGCAGAAAACTGCCGGACTTTACCACCGGGTCTGATGCAATTGCGAAGGAACTCTGCACGAGCAGGACGCAGAGCAGCAAGATGCGAGGCGGACAAAGACGATGCATGGGATTGTTCACCTGCCCCATTCTACTCGGGTTCGCGGGCCCGCGCCGTGCCCCGGATCCGACTGCGCAAGAGCCTGGGCACAGGCTGTCACGGGTAGTCCGGCCTCGGTTCCGGTGGACTCAGGTGCTAGCCAGCGCCAGGCTCGCAGCGGTCCTAAACTTTGCCTTTGGCCAGCTTGGAATGCCTGATTCCGTATACGAAGTACACCCCGATACCGATAGCCAGGTAGATCAGGAAGAAATTGCGCGTGGCTTCATGGGACATCAGCGACATCAACAAGAACATGCACATCAACGCGCCGATGAGGGGCGTTACCGGTGAAAACGGCGCGCGGAAGGGCCGTACCATGTCCGGCGCTGAATAGCGCAGGTACAACACCGTGATGCAAACAATCGCAAATGCGGCCAGGGAGCCAACGTTTGTGAGGTTCGACAAGGCATCCAGCGAGGTAAAGCCTGCCGCTCCCGCTGCACAGAATCCAACGATCAGTGTGTTGATCCAGGGCGTGCGGTATTGCGGGTGCACCCTGGCCAACACCGGTGGCAACATGCCGTCGTGCGCCATGGTGTAGAAAATGCGCGTTTGACCATAGAGCAGCACCAGTACCACCGATGAGAGGCCGGCAATGGCGCCGATTTTTACCAGCACGGCAAACCATGGCAAGCCGATCATGTTGACTGCCTTCGCGATCGGCGCCGGGTCGTTCAACTCGGTATAGGGCACGATACCAACCAGCACGGCGGACGTGAGGATGTACAGCACAGTACAGATCAGCAGGGAACCAAGAATGCCAATGGGCATATCGCGTGCAGGGTTTTTCGATTCCGCGCCCGCAGTCGAGACCGCCTCAAAACCAATGTAGGCAAAGAAAATCGTCGCAGCACCACCGATCAAGCCGCCAATGCCGTAATGCGAGGTGTTGTTCGCGGTGACCACATTGACCAGCGCACGCCAGATATCCGGCCACAATCCGCGCGGAGTGCCTTCGGGCGGCGGTGGGACTTCGGCCGGAATCAGGGGTACCCAGTTGTCCGTGTTTACAAAGAAGATGCCAATGGCAATAAACGCGACCACCACCGAGACCTTGATGATCACGATGATGTTATTGACCTTGGCCGATTCCGATACGCCAACGACCAGCAGCGTGGTGACTGCCGCTACTACGAGGATGGCGGGCAGGTTGACTATCCCGGTTGCCACCACAACACCGGCTTCCTTGACAGCAACCCCGGGCGCTGCCGTCAGTGCCGGGGGAATGTGAATTCCAATGTCCTTGAGCAAGCTCACGAAATAGCCCGACCATCCCACGGCAACAGTTGATGCGGCAAGGCCGTATTCCAGTACCAACAGCAGGCCCATGATCCAGGCGGCGATTTCACCCATCGAGGCGTACGAGTACGAATAGGCGGAGCCGGACACCGGCAAGGCGGATGCAAGCTCGGCATAACACAGCGCGACGAAGGCGCACAGCGTACCGGTGAGAACAAACGAAATCATGATGCCCGGGCCGGCGAATTCCGCCGCGGCCCGCCCGGTCAGGACGAAAATACCGGTGCCAATGATGCAGCCAATGCCCAGCGAGATCAGGTTGAGCGCACTCAATGAACGCTTGAGTTCGCTTTTGCCTTGCTCGGCCTGCATCTGGGCGACGGATTTACGCAGGAACAGCCGGTGCAAACCGGTTACGCGCGGTGTCGAGCCTTGAGCATCATTCATGTTTTTGGGTTCCTTATTTTAGCAGCGCCAAGCGTACTTTAGTGCGCGTTGACGCGCAATCGAAGGGTCAATTTCCCCAAGGTCAATGCCTGATGCTCAATTCCTGAGGCCGGCGATGATGAGGTGCCGGTCACCCACGCTTTGGACTTCGAGCCCTGCGAGGCCCGCCTGGCGCAATTGAGACTCTACTTCTTCCAGCGTAAAAGCGGCCAGCAAGGAGTTGCGAAAGTCCTCGCGCAGGATTTGAGGCGCTTCCCGGGCGTATTCATCAACGAGGCCATCAGCGGCCTGCACGCTGGCAGGCCGACGCAGGTCGCCCACAAAAATCCGGCTACCAGGGCGCGCATGTTCCCGCACTGCGGTCCAGAACATGGCCGGATCATCAAAATGGTGCAACAGGCTGTTGCTGATGACACCGGCGTATTCGCGCACCGGAATGTCCGCACTGGGTATGTAGGCCTGGAGGAATTCCACGCGCTCCCGAAATTCGGGAAACTTCGTGCGCAAGTCTGCTCTGGCGTGGTCGAGCATGCGTGCGGCTCCGTCTACCGCAATGACGCGCGCATTGGGGAAATCACGGAGAAACCGGAAAGTGTCGTCGCCTGAACCGCAGCCGAGGTTAAGGAACAACCCGGAAATCGTTTCCCGCGGAAAGTGCTCCGCGATCTGCTGCATCAACCGGTCATGCGCTTCCGACCAGTCTGCGGAGGCGTAGGCATCGACCTGCACCGGATCATCCATCAGGGCAGGTTCCGGAATTCGTTCAAAAGCGGCCATGCATATTTCCATATTGTTATCGCCGTCGATGGTAAGCGCCGCCGCGGGGCATTTCAACCACGCCTGCGCTTGCTGCTATGATTGCGCGGCGTTAACAAACCAGCTGGAGGAGCCATGCCCAAGAGAGTCCTGAGCACCCTGGTGTGGCTGGCCATCGCCATTGGCGGGGCATCTGCCATTGGCGGCATTGCCATTCATCGCGGTGAGGCCATAAATGCCATTTGGTTCGTAGCGGCTGCCGTTTGCTTTTACCTGGTGGGCTACCGCTTTTACAGCGCGTGGATCTGTGCCCGGGTGCTTACCCTGGACGAGACTCGTGCGACGCCGGCAGAACGTTTCAACAACGGGCGCGATTTCGTACCGACCAACCGCTGGGTAACCTTCGGTCATCACTTCGCTGCCATTGCCGGTCCCGGCCCCTTGATCGGCCCGACCCTGGCCATGCAGTTCGGCTATCTTCCCGGCACCTTGTGGATCCTCGCCGGCTCGGTGCTGGGTGGCTGCGTGCAGGATATGATCATCCTGTTCTGCTCAACGCGGCGCGACGGGCGTAGCCTCGGCCAGATGGCGCGTGACGAACTCGGCCTCATCGGCGGCTGGGCCGCCATGGTCGGCGCCATGCTGATCATGGTCATCCTGATCGCGGTGTTGGGCCTGGTCATTGTCAATGCCATGAAGCACAGCCCCTGGGCCACCAGCACGGTTCTGGGCACTATTCCCGTGGCGATGCTCGTTGGCATCTATATGCGCGGCATTCGACCTGGCCGAGTGTTGGAAGGCTCCCTGATCGGCATCGCCTTGTTGCTGGTCTGCGTAGTGGGTGGTGGCTGGGTCGATCACAATGAAGCACTGCGCAGCATGTTCGACTGGAGTGGTGAGTCCGTCGCACGCTTTGTCATGCTGTATGGATTTGCGGCGGCGACGCTGCCTGTGTGGCTGCTGCTGGCCCCGCGCGATTACCTCTCGACTTTTCTCAAGCTCGGCGTAGTGTTCATGCTGGCGATTTCCATCCTGTTCCTGGCGCCGGAGATGAAGATGCCGGCCCTGACCCAGTTCGTCGATGGCAGCGGGCCTATTTTCAAGGGCAGCCTGTTTCCCTTCGTGTTCATCACCATTGCCTGCGGTGCGGTATCGGGTTTTCATTCGCTGGTGGCATCCGGCACCACACCCAAGCTGCTATCGAACGAGCGGGACATCCGCCTCATTGGCTATGGCTCAATGGCGCTGGAATCCCTGGTCGCCATCATGGCTGTGATCGCGGCCTGTGTGCTTGATCCGGGTGTGTATTTTGCCATCAATAGCCCGTCCGGCGTGGTTGGCAGTGAGGCTGCGGCGGCCGTTGCAACAATTTCCTCATGGGGCTTCCCGGTCACGGTCGAGCAGATGGAAATGCTGGCCAGGGAAGTAGGGGAGCAGACCCTGTTTGCACGCACCGGGGGTGCGCCATCCCTGGCGGTAGGCATGGCCACGATTTTCAGCAGCACGTTTGGCAATTCCCTGCTGGCATTGTGGTACCACTTCGCCATCATGTTCGAGGTGCTGTTCATCCTGACCACGCTGGATGCCGGTACGCGCGTAGGTCGCTTCATGCTGCAAGACATGCTCAAGCATGTGTGGAAGCCGATGGCCAACCTGTCGTCCTACCCGGCTACCGTGATATCGAGCGGGTTGTTCGTGGCCGCGTGGGGTTACTTCCTGTGGCAGGGTGTCAAGGACCCGCTCGGTGGCGTCAACATCCTGTGGCCCCTGTTCGGTATCGCCAATCAATTGCTGGCAGGCATTGCCCTGTCAGTGGCTACGGGTATCATCATCAAGATGGGCAGGGCGCGTTACGCATGGGTGACCGGAGTGCCGCTCGCCTGGCTGGCGGTCGTGTGCACCAGCGCCGCCTTGGAAAAAGTACTCAGCTCCAACCCTGCCATCGGATTCCTTTCCGGTGCTGCCCAGATGCAGCAGCAATTGCTTGCCGGCACGCTGTCGCCCGAGCGCGCGGCGGTGGCGCCGCAGTTGATCATCGGCCAGCAGATCGACGCAGCGCTTGCGCTGTTTTTTGCCCTCGTGCTGTGGGTGGTCATCATTGAAATGCTGCGCATGTCGCTGCGCCTGCGCTCCGGTAAATCGGTGCTACCTCTGTCGGAGTCGGCTTACGTCCAGACCCGGCTTGAGCCAGTCCCCGTTGTTTCGTCATGATGACGCGTCGCACTAAACCCGTCACCGAGCCCTCCGCTGAGCCCCTCATGGGCCTGGTTAATCAGCTCAAAGACTTCTGGAAGTTCCTGCGACAGGTGACCGGGGACGACGCCTATGAGCGCTACTGTGCGCACTATGTCAGCACTCACGGGGCCAGTTCTCAGGGGGCCAACGTCCACCCGCAAGGTTCACACTGTAGTGCAACGCTCCTCAGCCGGCAGCAGTTCTTCAAACTGCAGCAGGATGACAAGTGGAGCGGTGTATCGCGCTGCTGCTGAGGCGGGCAACAAGGTCTTTGAACCTTCTGTTGGTGCCGGCACAGAAGTTCACCAACAGCAGGGTTGTCACCCCGGACAGCGGGGGAACTTCAGCAACACCAGCGGAGTGTTCGTGGTCCCCGTCAGGGCTTCCCAAAGAGCCGGTTCTTGATCTTTCCAGACATGATGAACGCCAGGTGGCTGGCGTATGCCGCCAGAAACTTAGCACCGCCTGGCACACGGTGGTTGGCAGAGATCTCCGATCTTTCGGTGGCATACAGATTCTGAAACACCTGGTTGCCGTGATCTATCTGTATCCTCGGATAATGTCTTCGGTGGAGTTCGCGAAGAATCAGTTGATCGTCATTGTACATGTAGTCGCCGTGATGCAAGCGACTGCTCAGTTGCAGGTGCTTTCTGATGTGCAGCGCCTCTGAAAAAAGCTCCAAAATATACGCTTTCCTGCCGATGAAACAACCCGCATTGAGGTAACGGAATGGGGGATCGTAGCTGGCCTCTTCGAACTCCTCAATTCGGGACAGGAATCGCACCTCCGGCTCGGTGATTCCGCGTGTGGTCTTTGACCCGGGCGCGCTATTTTTTTCGGCGCCGAAAAGAAGATCACATTGGAAAGCTGAATGGAAACAGTCCAGCGCAGGTTGGAGGTCGCCGACGACAAGCACATCCGGCGCATCCAGGTGGAGCAGAAATTCCGGGTGAGGATGTTCCCTGATATGGTCGACGATGAGCTTGATTTTGTAGATGTGTTTCCAGGTTTTGAGGTCTCTACCCAAGACGAAGAAGTCGTCCATGCCGAGATACTCGAGAATGTTTTCCGTGTATTGCTTCGTTGGCTGAGTGCTGCACAGGACGATGTCAAGATCAGCGGGCTTTTGGAGGTGTCCCTTTAGACCTTTCTGTTTGAAGAGGTGGTTTTCAAGGAGCCGGAAAAATACCGGCCCCATATTCAACCGGAACCGCTGGCGATCTACAAAGACCCGAAGTCTCCCGTTGTTGTGATAAATGCAGGTAGACAGGGGAGCCTTCCTCAGTGTTGCGGCGTTTGACCATCGGTAGACATCTTACGGGGTCCCGTACATTCATGGCAAGGTAAACTGTCTGAAATTGCAGCAGATTTTCTGCCCAAGCCTAGTCCATTACAGGCGTTCGTAAAATGCAAGGCCAAAGTGATGTGCCTATACTGGGCGAGACGCAAATTGAGGCTGAGGGTGCAGCAGGTAGCTACATGAGGGTATTCAAACCAAAAATTGTTCTACATGATGAAGAGGTGTGCGTCTCGGCACGGGTTGAGGTTAACTCCGCGCGGACCAAGTTGCCGGATGAGCTCTGGTTCAGTTTTCCGAGACGCTACAGCGAGCATGTGACCGATCACCTCAACGGTTTTGCTGTTGCCCTGCTGCCGTTGGCCATGACGTTCGGTGAGAACCTCCATATGGAAGGTGTTCTTTCTCCGCGCTTGCTGAGTGGAATGTTGGAGTACCAACGCATTCAAAGTGCATGGAAACCTACGTCTTTCAAGTGTGTCAGCATTGCTCAGGATAGACTGCAACCCGCAGAACTTGGTTCTTTGAGGCCGGGTGTTGGATGTTCATTTTCAGGAGGTGTCGACTCTTTCCATACTCTGTGGCGGCATCTTCCCGAGAACGAACCGATCCACCAGTACAGGATTTCACACTGCCTGATGATCAACGGATTCGACGCTGATTCCGACCTGGAAAATAACGGGCATTTCGCGACGATCCACAGATCAATTGAGCCGATGGCAGTGAGCCAAGGTGTAGAGCTGATCGTATGTCGAACGAACTACATGTCCTTCAGCGATCCGAATATCCTCAAGCAGTCTTTTGCCGCCATGGTCACCGCCCCCGCTCTCATTCTTGGACGTCTTTTTTCGTGCTTCTATGTGCCGTCTTCCTACAGATTTGATGAGTTCTTTCGCGATGGCTCGCATCTATTGCTCGATCACCTTATCAGCACGGAATCAATGCAGACAGTTCACGATTCTTCGCACCTGAGACGACCCGAAAAGACGGCGATCATTTCGAACTGGGCCGCGACGCACACGACACTGCGGGTGTGTTTCAACACAACCGGATACCGGGAAGACTCGGGTTCGATCATGAACTGCAGCAGATGTGAGAAGTGCATCAGGACCATGAAGACCCTGCAGCTGTTCGGAAAGTTGGGGCAGTACACCACCTTTTCCAGAACACCAGGCCACCTCGATGTGTGGCTGTGCGATTATGGATCCGCCGGCGCGCGAATCCATGCGCGGGAGATCATGTCCCAGGCATGGAAGGCTCACCAGTTGGGCATGTGGATAGACTACTGCATTGCGATCACCGTGAGCTTTGTGATCAAGGTACCGAGGGGCCTCGCGCAGCGCCTCCATCTGTTCCTCGAAGAACGGTCTGAGTGGTATGCGGAGCATGTCCGCAAGCTGTTTCCCCGCCTGAGGAGGAGAGCCCACTGGATCCGATAGACAACCACGCATGCTCGTCCACTGCAGCCCACCAGGGCACTTGATCGAGTTCAACGGTGAAACGCGGGATCGCGTCGACCTGTGTTCCGGCAACGCGTGAGACGTATCCTCGCCACTGGATGATGCCAGTGGAAAAGGTGGACAGGCGAGTCCCCACAAACCTCCATCCGAGGCAGCAGCACAGCATGTCCAGGACCCCAGAGAGTCTTGCATCTCCGCCGTGCTCCGTTGCCCAACATACCGGCTTCCAGCCCTGTGCGCGGCATGCGTCCAGCAGTTTATCGTCATACATATCGCTTACGATCAACAAAGTGCCTGCGGTGTCGGCGCCATGACTGCGAAGTGCCTTGACAACATCCGCTACGGAAAGGTGCCGCATAGCCTGGTATTGAAAATCACCCCGCCGTACGTGGGCTGCCAGGTACCCGCCCGGATTCAGCCCATGAGCTTTCAGCAACTCGATCGTCTGGTCCAACAGATCCGCGCGAACCCGAAAGGCACGTTGAATCAGCGCATAATGCGCAGTGTTACTCCCGAACACGCTGGCGAAACAGCCAAACATGCGGGCAGTCTGGGGAAAGTACCAGCTTTCGCGATCCTGTTGTTCAAGGTACTCCGCTTTTTTCAATCGCACCGTGTTGATGGCGGCCAGATGTGCCGGGACTTTCCACTCATCTCCCATCCCGGTGCCCGCAGGTAGTACGGGCACTGCCGCCCGAAAAGCGGCTTCATCGAAGTAATCAAACAGATGCGAATGTTCTCCAGGTACCAGGTACCATCGAGCGGGAGCGGGCAGGGCCAACGCACGACCGAAACTCGCGGCCAGGCATACCATCACCTCCGCCTGCATGCGGATGTTATTCCAACCCCCGGTGTCCCACTCAAAACGGATGATCCGATTCGGTCGGTGTGCAGTGCAAGGGTCCGCGACTGAAGTGGCACCAAGTCCCCGCTGCAGCCAGTCGCGCCCCTCGGCATGACTCACGGCGAGCGGCTTGGGGACGTTGCAATTCCTGGCGAATAGCGGATGTGGGTTGCAGCCTTTTTGCCTGCCGTGCTGAAAGTAGTGCCACAACGGGTTGGGTCCGGAGCCAAGGGCGGTAGAATTCTGATCAATGTAAAACCCGGTGTCGAAGTACGGGCTGGGATTGAGCCTTTTCTGAGCTCCATAGCGCAGATAGTGAACCAGTGGATTCTGCCCGGACTGGACAACATCAGGATTGTTATCCCGGTAATATTCCGTATCGAACAGTGGATTGGGGTTTTTCCCGTCGAACGCGCCAAAGAGTACGTAGTGAAGAACCGGCGATAGCCTCAGCAGGTACCTGTCAGCTTTGAGCTCCTGATAGAACTGACTCCGATAATAGGCTACATGGAGCAATCCTGATCGTCGAATCAAGAACGCATCGGTGAACGGTCGAATGATGCCAGTTCTGTTCCTCATGCCGCTGACTCATTTTGCTTAATTCTTTCTTCTTGCCAGTCGATGAACCGATGCAACATCCGCAGGGTTCGTTGGTCGGACAATGTAGTCACTTCGTCATGATGTGGCGGACGTTGCCAAGGTTTGGATAAGGTATGCGGCGTGTACGTTCTCTTATTCCAGATCTCACGTCCATCGCAGTCCTGCATCGGCTGGGTGTAGTGTGAAATGGGTGCGCTGGAATCATCGGCAAGCCCATCGGGCCAGTTGTTGCACGTGCCCAGCGCAGTGATTGTGTGACACTCCAATCCCGCTGCACTCATGGCCAGGACCAGCGCGTACATCTCCGACTTCCAGTCCCGTGTCCGGCGGTAGATCTCACTGGAAAATCTGCCGTACGAATCGACAATCCTGCGCATGTCTCCCAGCGAGATGCAGAAAGGAAACATGATGGCCGTGTCACTCGCCGGGCAGAGCGACTCGCCGTTACTGCCCTCGTTATGTTGACACCACGCCGGGTCATAGCCCCACCAGTACTGACCAGCGACATGACCTGGCCGCCCCATTGACGCAAGCGGGTCCCACGGCTGATTGAAAACCATGTCAGGATCCAGCCACAGCAGCTTTGCGTCGTTGGCAAGGCTGGCATGCGAATCCAGAAAAACTTTCATCGCGAGCGCTTTGTTCAAACAGTAAAAGTGATATCTGCCGGAAGCCTCCAGTTTGAGCAACCCTTTTGACCACAGCACGAATTTTCGGAAAGCTCCTTCGCCCACTTCCGCGAAGGAGGGTGTAACGAAGGTGTAACCCCTTGATGAGGCGCTCACCGCGAGGTTCGGGAAGCCGCGTTCCAGGGAGCACAGCCGGACAATTTCCCCGTGCTGTCCAACTTCACGAACACTAAAGTCCAGCAGATCGGCCTGCCACTGTTGGTAGGGTGAGTTGCTCATGCTGTAGACGATGTAAAGATCGGAGTCAGGAAGCTGGCCTTGTTTTCCCGAGTTTGGAAAATTCATATGACTACCCGCAACCCGCTCCAGCCGCGTTCCAGCATCGGGCATTCTTCACATGCAACGACACGGGTATCGCAGAAGCGGATATCGCATCGCACGGTACGTCCGGTCAACGCAATGGCAATACGACCAAGCCGCTGGGTGTCTCGCCCCTTGATCAGGACGGCATCACCTGGCTGAAGCTCTCTCCGCAGCAATTCGGCAGCTTCCAGCACACTTCCTTTCGCATTGAACAATGCAGTCATTGGAAATCCAGCTTCCCTGGCGCCGGCCGCATAGCGTTGAAAATTGTCCCCGACAAACACTGCATAGTCAGCCGTTGCTGCAATGCGTCTTCCAAGCTCCCGGTAAATTGGCCCCTGGCTTCCTGGCGGTTCTGAAACTTCGCCCATCACTACGCCTCGTCGTCTGGCATGTGTATCAGAAAACACATCAAGCGCGGCATGCACAGTCTCAAAAGAGGACTTGTGATCGTCGCGTAGCAGCACTGCTCCATTGGGTAAATGCACGGGCTCAAGCCGCCCGGGTGTCGGCGGCATCGATTGGAGGAAACTCAGTGTTTTTTCGAGAGAAAAACCTTCAGCGGAGGCGACGGCTATGGCAGCAAGAATCGGATAGACCATGTGGGATCCAATAAGCCCAGTCCGGGCTGTTCGTGTCTCCCCGTTCATGTGGAGAAGAAATCGTGTGCCATGAGGCCATTCAAGAGTGACGCTGCTTGCTCTTACATCGTTTGTTTCGTTAAAACCGAAGGTAAGCACTTTGGCTTTAGTCAGTTTTGCCATCCAAAGGACATTCGGGTCATCTCCATTGAGTACCGCGAGCCCCGACGTTGGCAATGCTGTGACCATCTCCGCCTTTTCCGCGCGGGTTACTTCCAGCGAACCCAGGGAGCGTTGATGTTCGCTGCCAATGGAGGTTACGACTACGATATTGGGACGGATCATACGGGCATACTGATCCATCTGACCCGTATCATTTATCCCAACTTCAATGACTGCATGACGGTCATGTGGCCGAATACGAAATATCGCGGCCGTCACGTAAGACCAACAGTTCAAGGACAGTTCTCCATGAATCTGCCGTTGTAAAGCTATGGTCAGCGCTCGCGTGGTCGTAGTCTTTCCAAATGATCCGACCACGCTGACAACTCTTGTTCTGCTAACAATTTTCCTGCGGTATAGCCTTGCCAGAACAGACAGCAAAGGCCACAGCCGGAAGTAAATGCCATGACAGAACTGAATTCGCCCCAGCGGACTCCGGATAAGATAGGGAATTTCGGCCAATTTATATCGGCTTCTTCTTGCGCGGAGTTTTTCTTTCCTTTTATCCATGATTCATGCAAACGCTCTACAAAAGAGAACAGGCTTGACCCCAGGTAATTTGAGGACGACAGCGTTGTGAAACCTTACACCCGTGCATTTGAGCGCTTCAACGGACGGCCTGTTTGCCTTGTCAACAAAGCACGCGATGGAAAGAAATTCCGCCTTTTGCATTTCATGAGCGACTGCATGAAACAAGAATTGAAAGATTCTTTTGCGGCGATGTTCAGGAAAAATAAAGGCGTTGTGCAGGAATGAATTTTTGCTTGGCAGTGGAGCCAGATACATTCCTGTCAGATCGACAACTCGTCGATTCAACCAGATATAACCTGCAATAGTGCCTTCATGGACAGCAACATAACAGGCGCTGCCAATGGCAACGTTATGGTCAAATGCTTTTTGAATTTCCCCGTCACCACGGCAGGTGATGCTGTTGAGGTCCGCAGAGGTCGCTATCCGAACCTGTGCCTGGAGTAACGGAATGACAGGCTCAAAAGGCGACAACAAGTCTTTTTGACAATAATAAAGTTCATAAACGTGTATTCCAAAAAATCTGGCAATTTGGCCGATAACCACCTGGAACGCGGGTCGTTTCTGTAGGTGTGTTGCGTCCATCACGTTCTTTTCACTCGCATTATCAACTCAACTACCAATGGGCGGGATTACAGCTCCTGCTAGACCCTTACTCAGTTCGGAATAAACATTTTTCACTGCAACATCATATATGCTTTGGTTGGCCAAACAGGAGATCTAGCGTGTTGGACTGGTCTGGAAGAAAAGCCCTGGTTACAGGTGGCTGTTCATTTATCGGATCGCACCTGGTAGGGGCCCTGCTCAAAAGAGGCGCCTCGGTGCGCGTGGTGGACAATTTGTCCAGCGGAAAAAAGGCGCATATCCAACCCTGGATTGACTCGGGGAAGGTTGATTTCCGTGAGGCTGACCTGCTGGAAAGTAATAGTGCCGAACGGGCTGTTCAAGGCATCAACAACGTATTTCACCTGGCTGCGGATCATGGCGGGCGAGGATATATCGATCTTCACCAGGCCGCTTGCGCTACAAACCTGGCCCTTGATGGACTGATGATCCGGGCGGCCTGTAAAGCTGGGGTAGATCATTTTACTTTTGCTTCTTCAGGATGTGTCTATCCCGACGATCTGCAGGCCGATCCAACGCAGATGGTTTATTTGACCGAAGATATGGCCCGGCCACCCTACCAGGCGGATGGCTTGTACGGCTGGGCGAAACTGATGGCCGAAATGAGTCTGAAAGCCTACTACCGCGACTATGGTTTGAAATCAGTTTCTTTGCGGTATTTCACTGTGTATGGCGAACGCTGCAGTGAATCCCACGCTGTTATTGCCATGATCGCCCGTGCTTTTGTGAGGCAGGACCCATTTGAAGTTTGGGGAACAGGGGAACAGATCAGGAATTGGACCTACGTGGGAGACATTGTGGAAGGCACCATTCGCGCAGCGGAATGTGTCGAAGACGGCAGCGCGATTAATCTTGGTACCACAGAACGAATTCGGGTGATGGATGCAGCCAGGGAGATCATCAAAAAAACCGGATATGAAGCGGTGATTAAAACCGATCCTTCCAAGCCGACCGGCCCGTATAACCGGGTTGCAGACAACACCCTTGCCAGCAAGTTGTTGGGCTGGTCACCCCAAGTCGGGTTCAACGAGGGTCTGGATCGGGTCATTCGGTGGTACTTTGACAACCATGACGTCCTGCAAATTCGCAACGAGTTGACACAGCGCTTGACTGAACGATGATGGATGGGCTCATTTCTGGATCAGTAAGGCAAATGGCCCCATGTCCGCAACCACGCTCGCAATAGCACACCTGCAACACCATCGCACGGTATTTGATGGTTGGCGTGCAATGGTCATAGCCATATTCATGACCCTGGTGGGATATGGGGTGCTGGTGGGAGTGCCGGTCATCAGCACTGCCTGGGTCACGTTGCTGGGATTCAGCGAGGAGCAGGTCGGCCGGGTGGCCGGCGCGGATCTGGGTGGATTATCGCTGGGCGCGGTGCTCGCTGCCATGCTGGTGGGCAGGTTCAACCGGCGCTGGTTGGCGCTGTTCGGTGCCGCGCTGGCCATTGCCAGCAATCTCCTGTGCCTGGAATTTCAGCAGTATGAGCAGGTATTGTGGCTGCGGGTCGGGGCGGGCATTGGTAGTGGTGTTTACACCGCTGTGGGCATGGCTACCCTGGCTGGAACGTTCAAGCCCTCCCGTGCCTACAATTTCATGCTGTTCGCTTTTTGCTTTTCCCAGGCATTGGAGCTGAAGGTGTTGCCTATGCTGTCGATGGATGGCATTTACCTGACCTTTGTCGGCTGCTACCTGTTTGGCTTGCTGTTCCTGCGCTGGATTCCGCCGCGCCCGGTGGATAAGGCGCTGGATGTCGAGATTGATGTGACCGAAATCGACATTGCCGGACCAGGCCAGCGGCATCATATTGAGCATCGCCATGTGCCTGCCTGGATTCCGTGGCTGTGCATGGGTGTCATCTTTTTTACCTATATCGACATCGGTTCTTACTGGACCTACATTGAACTGGCCGCGCTCGACGCAGGCCTCAACAAGGATTTCGTGAGTCCGGTACTGGTTTGGGGTTCGTTTTTAACTGCCGTGGGATGCCTGGTGGTGACCCTGATCAGTAACCGTTTCGGGCTTGCCCGGCCGTTGTTTCTGGCGCTGGTGGCGATGGCCAGCGTTGCTTTTATGCTCAGTAACGGCATCACTGAAAGCAGGCTCCTGATCAGCCTATTTGGCTTTAACCTGCTGTGGATTTTCGTGGATGTTTACCAGATGTCGACGGCGGCGAACATTGACCATTCCGGGGCGTTTGCCGCACTGATCCCGGGCGCACAGGGCCTGGGCCAGATTGTCGGTCCCAATATAGCCGCATCCTTGCTGGGCGCCGGCCTGGGGTACGGGGCAGTATTCAAAATGAGTGCGGCTGCGGCCCTGATCGGCATGGTGATTTTTGGCTTAATGTATCTGTGGCTGCGGCGTCACATACCCGCACTGGCGGACGCGCCCTGAATCAATCATGCTGGCGATCGCGCTTATACTCACAACTTTCCGGCCATTCGCAGCAAATCCACAACAAGGGAAAATCCGTGACACAGCAAACGTTTGCCCAGCAGCTGACCCGAACCAAACCCGTTGACAGCGATGCGCACCTGGCTGACGAGCCAGGCTCGAACAGCCTGCATCGCTCGCTGGGGCTGTTCTATCTGACCATGATAGGCGTGGGTTCTACCATTGGCACCGGCATCTTTTTCACCATGGTTGAAGCGGTGCCTAAAGCGGGCCCTTCGGTCATATTGTCTTTCCTCATTGCGGCCGTCACCGCTGGACTGACGGCATTATGTTATGCCGAACTGTCGGCCAGGATTCCCTCTTCCGGATCTTCCTATTCGTTTGCCTACGCGACCGTGGGTGAGTTCCTGGCATTCGTCGTCGCGGCATGTTTATTGCTCGAATACGGCCTTGCGGCGAGTGCAACGGCCATCGGTTGGTCCGACTACCTCAATCATTTCCTCAGTACCTCCATGGGCTGGCACATTCCCGACGGGCTGCGTGCACCGACCTTCGTCTCCGGCGCAAGCGGTATCGAAGTGCACACCGGCCAATTCAACCTGCCACCCATGATCCTGGTGGCGATCTGCTGCTTCCTGTTGATCCGCGGCGCAAAAGAATCCGCCGCGGTTAACGCCATCATGGTGCTGATAAAACTGGCCATACTGTTGTTTTTTGCAGTGATCGCATTTTCCGGTTTCAATGCCGAGCACTTCACGCCGTTTTTTAATAACGACACCAGCAGAGGTTGGGTGGGCATGGCAGGGGTCACCGCGGCGGCGGGTACCGTGTTCTTTTCTTTTATTGGCCTGGACACCATCGCCACCGCGGGCGCGGAAGCCAAAGACCCGCGACGCAATGTCCCCTTGGGCCTGATGGCTGCACTGCTCATCGTCACGGTGTTCTACCTCGCGGTGGCAACCGCTGCGATTGGAGCCCAGCCGGCAGGCATGTTTGAAGGGCAGGAAGCGGGGCTGGCAGTCATATTGCAAAACGTAACAGGTAAAGCCTGGCCGGCCCTGATTCTGTCGGCCGGTGCGGTCATTTCGGTGTTCAGCGTAACCCTGGTGACCATTTACGGGCAAAGCCGCATTCTTTTTGCCATCAGCAAGGACGGGCTGATCCCCGCGGTCTTTCAAAAAGTCAATCAACGCACCAGAACCCCTGTCATTAACACGGTGGTGGTGTGCATCATGGTGGCCCTGGTCGCGGGCTCAGTGGATTCCACTTTTCTGTGGGACATGGTCAGCATGGGCACGCTGGTTGCTTTCATGGTGGTATCCATTGCGGTGCCGGTATTGCGCCACAAGCAAATCGGCCGGGCATCGGAGGGCTTCCGCATTCCGTTTGGCCCTTACTTAATTCCGGGTTTGAGCGTTCTTGCGTGCCTGTATATCCTCAAGGATTTGTCCGCGGCAACTTACCACATGTTTTTCTTCTGGATGGCTGCTGCCGTGCTGATTTACTTTGCCTATAGCATGCGTAAGAGCAAATTGCGCCTTTAGTGGCCTGTAGGCCACTGGAGTCAGCCCTGGCAACGTCGGCCGTGATTTGTTAGCCACGCCATTTGGTGAGTTGGTATACTTGCCCTTTCCGCACGATAATTAACGACCTTTTTTAGATTGCCGGTGTTACCGGGGGAACGACTCATGACCGAAGTGTATTGCAGCGGCGAACGCGCCCATGTTCTCAGGCTAGCGAGAGCATTCACCCTGCTGGGGCTTTTAGCTGTTGCATTATTGGCTCCCGCCAGCGCTGTGCATGCCTCCGGCACGAAACCGGAAGGTTTGTCCAGCGCCGATTGGGCCGGCATTCAGGCACAGATTGCAGCACGTTCTTACCGCGCTTACCCCGACGCAAGCCATGGTTTTGTTGCCGCCAACCCCTCCCATGGCTGGCGCATTCACTACGCCGCCGATGGCGCCACCACCCTGAGTCCGCGCGAAACCGGGGGGAAAACGTACGAGCTGGGCCTGAAACTTCTGTCGGTTGGTTACTCGGAAGCGCGAACCCTGGACAGGCCGCAACAGGTCACTGCCAGGGACTCCACCGTCACCTACCAGTGGAACGACAATGTGCGCGAATGGTGGGTCAATAGCGGCGAAGATCTGGAGCAGTGGTTTGAGCTGGAACACCGCCCGGATGGCGGGTTGAAGGGCGAGCCCCTGACACTGACGATGAACCTGGAAACCGGCCTGGCCTATAGCCAGCACCTCGGTCCGGACGGTAGCGAATTGCGCTTTGCCGGTGTTGCCGGCGCGATCATTACCTATAACAGACTCAAAGCCTGGGACGCCACCGGCCGGGAATTGCCTGCGAGCATGAAGCTCTCCACCGGGCAACTTGAACTGGTGATTGACGACAGCGCAGCCAACTACCCGCTCACCATTGACCCCAGCTTTCAACAACAGACCTATCTGAAGGCATCCAATACCAGTGCTTATGACAAGTTTGGTTCATCCGTAGCAATGTCCGGCAGCACGCTGGTGATCGGTGCCTATGAGGAGGACAGCTTCGCCACCGGCATCAACGGCGATCAGGGCGATAATTCCGCCTTAAGCGCGGGAGCGGTGTATGTATTTGTACGTGTCGGATCGACCTGGACCCAGCAGGCTTACCTGAAGGCTTCCAACACCGAGGAACAGGATTCGTTTGGTTGGTCAGTGGCTATTTCCGGTGACACGCTCGCGGTGGGCGCCTACCAGGAAGACAGCAAGGCCACCGGTATTGGCGGCGACCAGGCCGATGATGCCTTTTTCAACGCCGGAGCGGTGTATGTGTTCACCCGTGTTGGCACGGAATGGACCCAGCAAGCCTATCTCAAGCCTTCCAATACCCAGGGTGGCGATCAGTTTGGTTCGGCCATGGCCATTTCCGGCACTACGCTGGTGGTCAGTTCGCCTGCGGAGAGTAGCAAGGCAACCGGCATCAATGGCATTGAAACGGATAATTCAGTGGTGCAAAGCGGCGCCGTGTATGTGTTTACCCGCAGCGGCACAACCTGGAGCCAACAGGCTTATGTGAAAGCCTCCAATACCGGCGCTGGCGACGGGTTCGGCAGGGCCGTTGCTATTTCAGGCGATACGATGGTGGTAGGGGCCCGGGGGGAAGGCAGCAAAGCCACCGGCATCGACGGCAACCAGGCGGATAACAGCGCGGGTGGAGCGGGGGCCGTGTACGTGTATGTGCGCAGCGGCACCGCGTGGAGCCAACAAGCCTATGTCAAGGCATCCAATACGGAATCTGGTGACCAGTTTGGCTGGGCCGTTGCAGTTGCAGGCAACACCATGGTGGTCAGTGCACCCTATGAAGACAGCAAGGCTACCGGCATCAACGGCTTGCAGACCGACAATACGGCAGGGCAATCCGGGGCAGTGTATGTATTTACCCGTGCCTACACCGCCTGGAGCCAACAGGCTTACCTGAAAGCCTCCAATGCCGAGGCCGGTGATTTTTTCGGAACCTCGGTGGCTCTTTCTCCCAGCATGCTGGTGGTTGGCGCTACCTATGAAGCGAGCAATGCAACTGGCGTAAATGGCAATCAGAGCGATAATTCAGACTATGGCGCCGGGGCGGCGTATGCCTTTGCCCGCAATACCAGCGCCGTATGGAGCCAGCAGGCTTATCTGAAGGCCTCCAATACCGAGACGCAAGATTTTTTTGGTGTGGCCTTGGCTGTCTCGGGCGACTCCCTGGTGATTACCGCGCCTTATGAAGATGGTGGTTCAACCGGGGTCAATGGTGATGAAGCCAGCAATTCCCAACCCTATTCCGGCTCAGCGTACGTATTTACTGATACCTCAAGCACGTTCCAGATAAATTCCGGTTTGAACGACGTGTGGTTCAATCCGGACACCCCCGGCCAGGGCTTCTTCATCAACGTGTTCCCGGGCGATGGCAACATCTTCCTTGGCTGGTTTACTTTTGACACCGAACGTCCCCCGGCGGATGTAACAGCAATCCTCGGTGACCCGGGCGCGCGCTGGCTGACGGCTTTTGGTGCCTATGCCGAGAACGAGGCGGTGCTGGATATCGAGCTCACCTACGGTGGGGTATTTGATTCACCCACTCCGGTACCGACCCAGACGCTGTACGGGAACATTATCCTGGAGTTCAGCAGTTGTAGCGCCGGCACTGTGACTTATGACATTCCGTCCATCAACCTGCACGGGGTCATACCCATAGAGCGAATTACCCTGGACAATGTGGGGCTCTGCGAGGAGTTTTATGACCTCATACCGCAAAGGTGAGATGGGGTTCTGTCGTCGGTCAGGGGTTGGGTATTTCAAAGCCGTCCAGGAAAAGGGGTTCCGGCATCAAGGCGCCCCGCTCGAAAGCGCCAATATCGCAGCCATCGTCCGAGTTGGCGACACCTGGAATATCGATGATGCGCCCGCTTACCAGATTACTGTAAAGCCGTTGATCGTAGGGTTCTATGGTGCAACTTCCCTGGTCGATGAGCGGGCTTCCGGCCAGCACGCGATGTGTCCTGGTCGGGCCACCGTTTTCTTCCAGAGTGCTCAGCGAGGGACTAATCGACCCAGCCGCAGTGCCAACGTAGTCGGTGTTGATATTGGGATTGCCCGCCGGGAAGGCCGTCGCGGCGCCGGTATTGTCACCGATCAGGTTATGGCCCTGGGATGTCAAAGTGGCGCTGCCGGTATGACTGATGTTAGACGTTGGGGTGCCCATCCCCGGTGGCGGAGATATCTGGTTATCCGCCAACACGGTGTTTTTGATCGTTGCCGTCCCGGCGTTAAGCATGAATGCTCCACCAGTTGCTGCTGCGCTGTTGCCGGTAAAAGTGGAGTTCTCGATAGTCACAGTGGCGTTGGCCGCGAACATTGCAATGGCGCCGCCGTCATCGCTGGCGGTATTGCCGCTGAAGGTCGAACGTCGCAGTGTTGCACTACTACCGTTTGCAACGGCGATTGCGCCCCCATCTGCAGTAGCGCCATTGGTGTGATTGCCGACAAATGTTGACTCCTCTACGGTCAAGCTTGTGATAAAGAGCGAGATCGCGCCCCCTATCCCATCCATGGTGCTGTTGTTGAAAAAGGTTGTGCGCCGGACGGTAATGGCTGCGTTCTGAGTATCAATAGCCCCGCCGGAGCCAGGTGCGGTTCGCTTCATTCCGCTAATCATGGCATCTTCCAAAACCACATTCACTGCGTCGAGCAAGTGGACTGCGGGCGCCCTTCCGACGGGCGAAGCCCCGTCGATAAGACTGATGCCCTTGAGCAAATAGTTACCATCATCCGTCGGGAAATGGAAATAGAACATGGCGAACTGCTCATCGCCATCGACCGTGAGCTTGGTAAGGCCGGGCCCTATGACAGAAAGGCTCTCGGTAATGTTTGGCAGATTAGAAGTGAGCACGATCACCCCCTGTACTGTGAAGCGGATCGTGTCCGCACCGAGCCCGGCGGTACAACCCTTGTTGGCAGCATTCGTGTTGGCCGCCGCCAGCGCTTCGCGCAGGGAACAGTTCGCGTTAGCTGCGTCTTCATCCGCCAGGGTGGTGACATCGATTTGAGCGGCCTGGGCGTCGAATGAAAACACCAGAAGCACACCGACTAAAATTAGCTTCAGGCTTTTTCCAGGCATGACATTTCCTCCATGAGGTTTTGCCGGCACCGATCGATTCGCGTCTGGCCGCGCCACGAGATGGCGCAAGCTTACCCTACCTTTTCGCCAATTCCCATGAGCTCAAGTGGTGCCGAAGTCCCGCAATGTGCGGCGCTTCATTCGCGGGGTTTGACCGCACGGGCCGCAACAAAATACCCGGTGAAGTAGCGCGTTGGCAGATGTGCCAGACATTCAAAGCGGTTCAGGAAAGCCAGGAATCGCTGTTGCAACCCGACCGGCGCATGATCTTGCATAACAGTGGATACCGCCACCGCCAGCACGCGCGGGCAATGCATGATAGCGCGGGTTTCGAGCACCCCGAAACCTGCTCTCTCGAGGGCTGAAACCAGGCCCGGCCTGGCGTGAGTCTGACCCACAAAATAAGGAACCAAATGCAGCCTGTTCAGCAGGCGCCTGGACAACTTGCTGCGCAGCCAGACTATGGGGTTTTGCAGATTATCCAGGGTGATGAGCAGTTCACCGCCACCCTTCAATACCCGGAAGAGTTCCTGCAGACTGGTATCGATCTCGTCCGTGCTTTGAAAATGGTCGAGCGTGGAATTGGACGCGATGACATCAAAACTATTGTCTGCAAATGGAAGTTTGCGGACATCGGCGCAGCGGGTTTGCATCTCCGGATAGCGGGCTTTTGCAGCCGCCACTGATTCCCCTGCGATATCCACGCCGTGCACCGCACTGGCATGCCCGCGCAGCAAGGGATACAGACCCGGGCTCAGCGCTTCATCGAACAGGTCGGTTTTCAGGATGCTGGAAAATTGCCTGCCGTTCAGCCAGTTGCTCAACAATGCTGTGTTTACCTGGTCACTATGGGACCGCCACAGGGTTTGCGGACCGCCTTCCACGAACGCCCGGATTGCTCCATTCCAGTACTGTCTGGATTCGTGAGGTCTCACGGTATGATGTTGCCCGTCGCTTGGATAGGTGTCAGCCCATCATCGGGCTTTGCACCGGCATGTGCAATAATCGCCTCATTTGCGCAAGCAGGAGATGTTTGAGCTTGGCTGGCATTGATTCGGACCTGGCCATCGTGGTCGGGGGGTTTGTCAATGCAGACTCTTAGGGCAAAATACTGTTTTAAGGCGGCGGAACAATCGCTCCGGCGACCTCGAGAAACCGGGCTTGAGCCGCCCGCCGAACCGGCTTGCCGGTGGTCAGGTTTTTTTGAACAGGCCGAGCTTTTGCAGAATAAAAATCAATAGCACCGCGCCTATTATTGCAATCACGAAGCCAAGCAGGCTGCCGGCTGCCACGATGCCGAGTTGGCCTGCAATCCAATAGCCCAGTATCGAACCCACCACGCCTACCAGCACGTTGGCAATCAATCCCATTTGGGCGTTGGTCTTCATGACGATGCTGGCCAGCCAGCCGACGATTCCACCGATAATCAACGAAATAATCCAGCTCATGTTCACACTCCTCGCGTCCGCACATTGGACAGCCACATCATAGCGAATTTCTCGCGGTCCGGTCACGTTTCAATAGGCGGTCGACACTGTCCGGACGACAGATACGGTATGCTTCGTTTTGGCAGGTCCGGGCTGAACAAGGGATCCTTCATGCACTCCACCCCCACGCACTCCACTCAGGTACCCCAGGAATTACTGACCATTGGTTGGCGGGAGTGGGTGGCTTTGCCGGAACTGGGTATCGCGCAGCTCGAGGCCAAAGTGGATACCGGGGCCAGGACTTCGGCCCTGCATGCTTTTGAGGTACGGCCATTTATCGAGCACGGCCGGGAGCGCGTGGAGTTCAAGCTGCACCCCCGGCAACGTGACTATGACACAGTCATCGTGTGCATCGCCGATGTCATTGACGAGCGCAGGGTCACCGATTCCGGTGGCCACAGTGAACTGCGCTGGGTGATCCGCACGACGCTGACCATGGGTGCGGAAAGTTGGCCGATTGAAATCTCCCTGACGGACCGGGACGATATGCGGTTCCGCATGCTGCTCGGGCGCACAGCCATGCAGGGGCGCGCCCAGGTCAACCCTGCGCGGTCCTACCTGCTGGGTAAGAAGAAACACAGTAAGAAGCAACAGCAATGAGCGGCCATGCGCGGTAACAGGCCTGTTACCAGTGGCGACACCGTGATCGCACCCGGCCAGTGTGCTAAGGCCAGTCCGCCAGTTGCCTGCGTCTGCATTGCCGCCATCCTTATGAGGAATCATTCATGAAAATTGTCATTTTGTCGGCGAACAAAAACCTGTATTCGACTCGTCGCCTGGTCGAAGCCGGCGAACAACGCGGTCATGAGGTGCGGGTAATTAATCACAATCGCTGTTACATGAACATCACCAGCCACAATCCCGGCGTGCATTACCGGGGCGAAGCGGTTGAAGGCATAGATGCCATCATCCCGCGCATTGGCGCCTCGGTGTCGTTCTACGGCACTGCGGTGGTGCGCCAGTTCGAAATGATGGGCGTGTATTCAGTCAACGAGTCGGTGGCAATTACCCGCTCGCGGGATAAGCTGCGCGCCCTGCAGTTGCTGTCACGCAAGGGCATTGGTTTACCGGTTACCGGTTTTGCCAACTCGCCGGACGACACCGAGGACCTGCTGGCCTACGTTGGCGGCGCGCCCGTAGTCATCAAGTTGCTGGAAGGCACTCAGGGCGTGGGAGTAGTGCTGGCCGAAACCCACCAGGCAGCCGAAAGCGTGATCGAGGCCTTTCGCGGACTGAAGGCGAATATCCTGGTGCAGGAATTCATCAAGGAAGCCGGCGGTGCGGATATCCGCTGTTTTGTGATCGGCGACAAAGTCGTCGCCGCCATGAAACGCCAGGCGAAAGAGGGTGAGTTCCGCTCGAATTTGCACCGCGGCGGCAGCGCCAAGCTGATCAAGATCACCCCGGAGGAGCGCTCAACTGCCGTGCGCTCGGCTAAGGTCATGGGCTTGAACGTGGCCGGCGTGGATCTGTTGCGCTCCAACCATGGCCCGGTAGTGATGGAGGTCAATTCCAGCCCGGGCCTGGAAGGCATTGAACGCGCCACGGGCAAGGACGTTGCAGGGCTGATCATTGAGTTTATCGAGAAAAACGCGAAACAGGGTAAGACCCGCACGCGGGGTACGGGCTAGGCAAGGCCTTTGAACCAGTTCCGTATCCCATGAAGGCAGGCTTTGTCTTTGGTGCCGTTATGCATTATTCTTAATGCGGGTAAAGGGGATTTACCATTAAGTAAGGGGGATGTATGTTTTTCCAGTCATTCATTGGCCGTGCTCTCGGCCTTGTCATCTGTTGTGCTGTCCTGTTTGCCGCCAACGTTTCCGCATCGTCAAAACATGCAGAGGTGGCCGTTAAGTACAAAGCGGAAGGGCTAGCGGAATTTCAACTCGCTGAATACAAAGATGAACTGCTTGAATGCAGTGCGCTGGCCGCCGTGCATACGATGATCGGCGACAACATTGGCGAAGATGCGGGGTCGGAAGCTCGCATGACCCTGGCCTCAGACTATTGGATTGAAGTCAGCCATGACTACCTGTCATTGGCCGAGGAAGCCAGTGGCGCTGAAAATCTGGTCCAGGAAGTCGGGATTCAAATTCGCGGCCTGTTTGCCGAATGGCGACGCTTGACGGAGACTCAGGTTACTGCCGATGATTGGGGCGGCTGGTACGAACTGACCGACCAATGCGACACCTGGCGCCCGGCGAAACCTGCCCACGCGTATTACAGCAGAGGAAGGAAATCGACCGCCACTGAAAATCACGCAAGCAAGGTGGCAATGAGGTCGGATTGAATCACGGAAAAGCTGCAACAGGATGGATTATTGGTTTAACCCATTAATCTTCCGGTCGAGCGTAGCGGCTTCGGCTTGTGCTTCGGCGAGGACTTCCGGTGTGAGTTCAAGGGCCGCTTTGTCCCTTTTTGCCGCCGCATCTTCGTAGCCGTTACTCACCGAGATGGATAGCCATATATACGCCTGTTTGTAATCCTGCGGCCCGGCGTTGCCAAAGAAATACGCCATACCCAAATCGTACTGGTCGATGACATCACCCTGTTCGGCCTTGGCGGTCATATCCTCAAGCTCGCCCGCTGCAACCGGATTGCTCAATGCGACGAACAGGAATACCAAGACGAGCAGGCGATTCATTTATCACCCCTGGCGGTTTATCCGACCTGGAGTGCAGCCTACGCCGTCTCCATCCGGCACACAACCAGCAGGTGGCACGCAATCATTCAGCGGTGTTCGAGGTTTCTTCCTCCTGGCGGAGAGCCAGCCATGCGTCAAAATAGTCGGCATAGGCCACGCAGGCGCCGACTTCAATAAAGGGGTTGATCGAAGGATCGGCTGCGCGGGCGGAGAGTTTGTCATTCATCTTGATCAGGAAAGGGTGGGGGGCCAGCAAGATGTCGCAAGGTAACTTCCGGATTAGCGAAGCGCTGGCACTGATCTGCCGGGCGTTGTCAGCTGATGAGCTGGCATCAGAAAAGCGGAATCCATTGGCTGACACCGCACTCAGGCTGTCGGCGTAGACGATGTTCAGGCAAGCTGACTCTTCGCAGCTTACCCAGGTCCAGGTGGTTCCGCCGGCTGTATGCCCTGGGGTGTACCAGGCGGTGAGCTTAGTGTTGCCTAATGTCACCGTTTCTTCATTGCCGATCAATGCCACATTCAGCACGACCGGAAAGCGATTGGCTTCCACACCAAAATTGTACTGCGGGTCGCTGACAGCAAGTTCCCCGGTCTGAAACACGGCCATGCTGCCTTCGCTGACCAGGACTTGCGCTTCGGTAAATTTTTGTAATGCAGCAATGCCACCGGCATGATCAAAATGCGCATGGCTGTTGAGGATGTATTTAATATCCAGCGGGTCAAAGCCAATTTCACGAATATTCGCATCGATTAAATGCGCCGACTGTGCCAGCGCGCCATCGATAAGAATCAAACCTGCATCGGTGACCACCAGCAAAGAGGCCAAACCCTTCGTGCCTACATACCAGGTGTTGCCGTGCACCTTGTAAGGCGTTTGCGGTGTATTCCAGGTTTCGCAATAAGCACAATTTTTTGGTGAATCTTCGATCAACCCGGCGTTGGCGCAAAGCGCAAAAAGTGTCAGGAAAATCAAGGCTGGAAATCGTTTCATAGCGGAAGCATAAAGCAAAAACGACTGGATGAAAAAACGTGCCGGTTGCCTTTTTCAGTGTGAGTAGGGAATTGTGACCTGTCGCTCAGGGAACGTACTCGTCGCGGCCGATATCGAAGGCTGGTCCTTGCGGTCGCGCTTCGCCCTCGAAGTCGACCACGGGCGCGCCGGTTAGCAGGCCGGTGTCGCGGGGTGGAGAAGCGTTCGAAAGCTTGTTGTTGGCGCCTGTGTACAGAGGGTCGGCGGAGATATTGCTTGCTGCCGTCACGTCGCCGAGCGCGTTCACCGCCGCGATGGTGAGGATATTGTTGGCGGCTTCGTCGCGATACAGGGCAACGGGTGCGACCGGCGACCACAGGTCGTTGTTTTGCAGCACGCGCGGGTCAGCGCCGACGTGCAACTCGTCGATGGCGAAGTTCGTGGTGCAGGCGCCAGCCGACACGATGTTGTTGCGTATCAGGCCACGCGCACCGAACGGCGGGGCTCCCGCAAGGTCGAGGGCGAGCCCGCGACTGGTGCAGGCACCACCGCCGAGCTGGCCGATCAAATCGTTGGAGTGCAAGTCGACTTCGTTCGGCCCGGCGCCGAGCGTGAGCCATGCCGCCACGCTGATCGGCGCGAGCAATCCGCAGCCACCGCCCGTGGTGCCGCCTTCAATGCGGTTGTTTTGGATGCGGGCAAAGGAATCCACGGCGCTCAGGCCGATGCCCGTGCCGCTCACGCAGCCCGCCTGGATGAGGTTCGTGTCGACCAGGGTGCCGCTGTTGCCCAGGGTCAGGCCAATGGTGTTCTGACCCCTGCCGCCGCTGACCTGCAGGTTGTCGCGGATGATCGCGCAAGCGCCATCGTCGCAGCGGATACCGCGCGCGTTTGGCGGCGCACCGGCCAGGGCACCGAGGATGGCGGTGTTGCCGGAGATGGTGCAGCGGCTGGCAATGCCGGTGCCCGGGTCGCGCGCGCAGTAGATGCCATTCACGTCACCGTTCGCACCTTCCGAGCTGCCGACGATGCGCAGGTTGTCGTCGATCCTGGGATGGCAATCTCCTTGCGCCCGCACGCCGTCGGCGCGCGCGTCGACAACCGTCGGGAGCGCCATGATCGAAGCGTTGTTCACCACCCACGGTGCAGCGCCCGCACAGGCGTCCGTCCACACACCCACTGCATTCTGTGCGCCATTGCCGAAGATGAAATTGGCGCGGATCAGCGTGCCGTTCGCAGCCCCGGAGAGCCTGACGCCGGCCGCATCGCCGGTGCTCGTGCCGAAGCTGCAGATGCTGTTGCCATCGATTACGGCACCCGGCGAGGATTCCAGGCGCACGCCGTAGGAGGCTGTGCCAGTGCTCCCCAAGCTCCTGCCGCGGATCAAGCGGGCCCCGAGGTTGCTGGTACAGGAAGAGGTGCAGCGCCCCGACGCATCAATAGTGTCGCAGTTCGCCCGCAGCGTCGGTGCCGAGTTGAGCGAGCGCACGCCGATCGCCAGCGCACTGCCAGTGCCGCCCGTGATGCTGTTGCGGGT
>JANLTO010000143.1:0-3163 GCA_031362985.1 Lysobacterales bacterium
GTCAGAGTACCATTTTCTGCGCAGTAGAAAATGGTACTCTGACCCCATCTAAATTCCGCATCAGAAAATGCTACTCTGACCCCAATTGACTCCAGGATTACACACTGTGACGCCATTTCGGGACGCCATCCGCACGCAGAAATTCGTGCTTACAGCTGACCTCGCACTCAGCCGCGCAACGGATGCGGAGCAGGTCAGGGAACAGGCGCGGGTGCTGGGCCCGGTGGTGGACGCCATCCAGGTGCCGGACAGCCATGACGGGCGTTTGCAAATGTCCACGCAGGCGGCGGCGGCTTTGCTGTTGAGCGAGGGGGTGGATCCCATCGTGCATGTCACCGGGCGGGACCGTAACCGCATTGCCCTGGAGAATGATCTGCTGGGACTTGCGGTGCTGGGTGTGACCAGCGTGTTGCTGACCCGCGGCGAAGAACTGCCCGGCAGTTATCGCCCCGTGACCAGGCAGGTATTTGAGCTCAGCGGCGAGGACCTGGTGACCACGGCGCGGCAACTGGGCGAAGATGAGTCGGTGCCAGGGGCGCAGGGCTTTCTTATCGGAACCGCAGTAACCGCGTTCAATCCCAAGGCAGAGTGGCAACCACGCTCCTTGTTGTTGCGCGTCGATGCCGGCGCCGGATTTATCCAGACGCAGATATGTTTCAACCTCAAAACCCTGCGCCGTTACCTGTCTCGACTGGTGGAGATTCGTTTGCCCTGGCGTTGTGCCATCATGGGCGGACTGGCCGTGCTGCCGACGGTGGCATCTGCGCGGGTATTGAAAGAGCACCTGAGCGGATCAGTACTGTCGGAAAAGCTGATTCGCCGCCTCGAGCAGGCGCGGGATGCGGAACTGGAGGGCATAAAGATATGTGCGGAAAAACTGCAGGAATTGCAGGAGATCCCGGGGATTTCCGGGGTAAACCTGATGACGCCCGGAGACCCGGCCACCTTGCTTGAAGCCATTCGCATGGCGGGTCTAAAATCCCGCTCATGACAATGACAATGCCCGGGATCAGGAACTTCACAATGACCGCTGGATGCATTGGAAAACGGACAAGATCATGACGGCAGCTACGCAATTATTTCATGAACCAAAAGGTTTGCTATTTCACGGCGGTGCCGTGGCCTATGCATTGCTGGCGTATGGCTTTGGTATTGCGGGGCTGTTTTCTCCCCACTTGGCCATCAACATACTGGCAACCCTGTTACTGGCCCACGGCATGGTGATTGCCGCCTACATGATTCACGAGTGCGGCCACAACACCGTGTTCCGCGCCAATGAGCACAATGCCCGTCTCGGCCGGTTACTGAATTGGCTGTGTGCCAGTAATTACGGCACCTTCGAGGACATTCGCTACAAGCATTTTCGCCATCACATGGATAACGACGATGCGGTGTGGTGGGAATACGAGGCGTTTTTTGAACGGCACCCGCTGATCTGCCGGCTGACCAAGTTGCTGGAATGGTTTTACATCCCGGCGCATGAGTTGATCATGCACTTCATCACCATGTTCACTTCGTTCATTATTCCGCAGCGGCGTGACCAGAGGGTGCGTAATGTGACGGTGATCCTGGTGCGCTGGACGATATTTCTCACGGTACTGGTGCTGTATCCCAAGGTAGCCCTGCTTTCCTTCGTGGCCTTTATGCTGATGCTGCATGTGCTGCGCCTGATGGACAGCACCCACCACGATTACGGCCCCAATCCCAGCCTCTTCGTGGAAAACCCGCCATCACGATTTGGCGGACGCGCCACCGAGCAGGAGCACACGTTTAGTTGCCCCGTGTCCACGCGCTTTGCCATGCCCAACTGGCTGGTGTTGAATTTCGGATTCCATAATGCGCACCATATCCGCCCGACGGTGGCGTGGTACCGCCTGCCGGCTTTTGACCGGGAAAAACTCGGCGCCGATTATTCGCGGGTCATTCCGTTCTTCTCGCAACTGCGTATGTACCACTGTTACCGCGTATGCCGCGTGATGCACGAAGGCGGGCCATATGACAATGAGCAAAGTGCGTTGGGACCGGAATACCTGCAGGCCTGCAAGGATGTGCGTAACTACGGTGGTAATGCTGTGTCCTTCCTGACGTCGTTTTGAGCATGCAAAAACTGGAAGTGTTTCAGTCCCTGTGGGCCATGGAGTTGCGCCGCCCGGGTCAGTTGGAACGGCCCATGGAAGAAAACTTTGCGCTGGCAGCGGAAGCCGGCTACTACGGGCTGTGTGTCGATCCTTCGGTTGAGGAAATACCGGCAACACTGGATTTACTGCCCTTGTTTGAGAAGTACGGACTCAAATGCATGGTCAACGCGTTTCCGCACAGCCGCGAGGAGATGCGGCCACTGCTGGAAATGGCGCGGGAGATGAACGCCTGTCACGTCAACGCCCTGGGTACCGAGATACCACTGAGTGTCAGCGAGGGCGCGGCCACGGTGCAGCAGTGGAAGGCGGAGGCAGCCGCGGTGGGCATTCCGCTATTATTCGAGACCCACCGGGACAGCCTGCTCAATGACCTGGGATATACCCTGCAATTGCTTGATGCCGTGCCTGAAATGCGTCTGTGTGCGGATCTTTCGCACTTTGTGGTCGATCGGGAACTGCGCCTGCCGCTGAGTGATTTGAACCGTGGCTACATCAACCGGGTGTTGCAACGCTCCGACTGTTTCCAGGGGCGCGTGGCGAGCAGTGAGCAAATCCAGGTGCAGATCAATTTTCCCCAGCACCAGCGCTGGGTCGAGCAGTTCAAAACCTGGTGGGGAGATGGCATACGCGGGTGGCGGGAGCGCAATGCCGCAGACGCGACGCTGGTTTTTTTGTGCGAACTGGGCCCGCCGATCTATGCCATCACCGATGCGCAAGGCATGGAGCTTTCCGACCGCTGGCAGGAAGCCTTGCAAATCAGGCAGTGGGTCGAAGAGTTATGGGCAGATGCGGAGGGTTAAAGCCACTAATGGCCCGGGTCTTTTTCGAACCAACGCTGTGGAATTCCTGGCAAGGACTTCCTGCTAATTAGTGACCCAATCAGTTGGCGGCCTCGAAGTCATCGACAAATAGTGGCGAGCGATTGAGTAGCACGGAGGCGTATTTATCGTATTCACCCACTGTCACGAGGTCTGCCAGACCGTCCTGGTCGAAATCCCCGACAGCCATTACCTGTATGTAGTTGA
>JANLTO010000010.1:0-56748 GCA_031362985.1 Lysobacterales bacterium
CTGAATTCGGCCCTGAATATGTCCAGTCCTATGAGCTAGGCCTCAAGTCGGATCTGCTGGATGGCGCCATGCGTATAAACGCAGCAGTGTTTTACATGGATTACACGGACATGCAGTTGTTGGTGTCAGATGCCTCAAGAATAGGCCCTTTCACCACCAACGCAGGCGACGCCCTTATGAAAGGAGCTGAACTCGAAGTTAACTGGATACCCGCCGACGGCTGGCGCATAGATTTCAGTGTCGGCTACCTGGACCCTTCGTATGAATCTCTTACTCCCGGCGCGATGGCGGCCGGCTTAACCCTGGATTCACCGTTCACGCTGATTTCGGACTGGAATCTTAACACCACCATCCAAAAAACCATGGTGCTGTCAAATGGCTCATCGCTGGTTCCCCTGTTCAACTGGACTTGGCGCAGCGGCTTCTTTACCAATAACAACGGCCTTCCCTACCGGGATGTGGCACCGCCACTGTACCAGTCTGGGTATGGTCTATTTAATCTCAGCCTGAGGTGGAACAGCCCCTCCAATGAGTTCTTCTTCACAGGTGGTGTTGATAATGCCGGCGACAAGAAGTACCGCACGTTCGGCGACTATCAGCCCGGCTTTGGTTGGGATATTGAATCGTTTGACCGTGGGCGTCAGTGGTATGTGATGGCTGGCTACACGTTCTAACCAGGAAATATTTTGCAGTGCGGCACGGCACCCTCGCGGGTGCCGTGTCCCCCAGCCCAGAGTCCTTCCCAGTGCCGGGTGCAAATCCGTCAACCTGCGGAAAGCCCGGAGTTCAAATGAATTTGCCCATCGTACGAATTTTTCTCGTATTGGCGTGTGCAGTTGGGTTTGCAAGCACCCATGCGGAGATGGCGGACGGTCCTGCACCGCACCCCGGCGTGGACTTTGTCCTGGACCGCGCCAAGACGCACACGAAATTCAGCAGCACCATTCCCCCGGCCATCACCGTTCCATCGGGCAGTGTTATTGAGGTCTACACGCACGAAGCCACGGGCGGCCAACTCACGATCGAGTCAACGACCGATGAACTCGCTGCTTTGGACATGGATCGAATTCACACCCTTGCCGGGCCGGTCTATGTTGAAGATGCCCTGCCGGGCGACGTACTGGCGGTGACGCTGCTGGAGATTGAACCCGGAGATTGGGGCTGGATGGGGATTATCCCCGGCCTTGGTCTGCTGGCCGATGAATTCCCCGAACCGGTGTTAACCACGTTTTCCCTGGATCATGGCATCGAGTTCGCACCCGGTATTCGCGTACCCCTGAGCCCCTTCGCAGGGGTTATGGGCGTGGCTCCGGCAACCAGCGAACAACTCAGCACCATACCGCCGCGCGCCAATGGCGGAAACATGGATGACCCCAGCCTGGTCGCTGGTACGACGGTATATTTTCCGATTTTTGTCAAAGGCGCACTATTCTCCATCGGTGATACGCACGCCGTGCAAGGCTTCGGCGAAGTCTCCGGCACTGCCGTGGAAGCGCCCATGCGCATTATTTACAGAGTCCGCGTGGTAAAGGGTGGCATGCCCATGCAGGAGCCGCAATATGAAACGGATTCGTACTATGCTACAACCGGCTTTGCCACAACGCTGGATGAAGCGGTTAAAAACGCCACGCGTTACATGATGGATTATCTCGTCCACACGCACGGGCTAAGCCGACAACAGGCTTACATGTTGTGCTCCATTGCGGGCGATCTCAAGATTGCAGAAGTAGTTGATGGTCCAAACAAGCTGGTGACCATGCATATGCCGAAAAGTATCTTTATTGAAAAACCGTGATCTGGCCAATGTAGAAACCAGATGTAGATACCAGATGTAGATATTTAAAGAGCACGGATCAAACACACGCTGATCTCAATCAAATCGCTCCAACTACACCACATGCCGACTCACTTCGCCTCCCGATACAGCCCGGAATATCGCAGCATACCCAGGGTTCTCTGCAGCACATCCCGCCGATAGGCCGCCACGTCGCGGTCACGGTAGTCATAAAAACCTACCCCATCGCGCAAGCCATTGCGACCTTCATGCATATGACGCTCTACGATCCCGGGCACTGCATAACGTTCTGCACCCAACACCGAGGACAGGTAACGGCTGGCGTAGTACAGGATGTCATTCCCGCCATAGTCGATGAATTCCACCACGCCGAGCGCTGCAAAACGCAAGCCCAACCCGTAACGCGTGGCCTTGTCGATCTCTTCTGCAGTGGCCACGCCTTCTTCCACCATGCGCGCTGCCTCGTTCATGATCAGGGCCTGCAGGCGCGGCACGATATAACCGGGCGTCGGCCCGCACAGCACGGGCACTTTGCCGATGTCTTCCAGCAGTGCGCGCAAGCGGTCTATGGTGGTCTGCGAGGTGCCCGCATGGGCGCTCATTTCCACCAGGGGAATGAGGTAGGCAGGATTGAGCCAGTGCGCATTGATCAGCCGCTCGGGATGGGTCACAAAGGGGAGCAGGTCCGTCACCAGGATGGTCGAAGTGGTGGACGCAAGAATGGCGTCTGACGCACACATGCGCGAAAGTTTTTCAAACACGTCGCGCTTGGCCTCCAGGGTCTCGGGTGCGCCTTCGAACACGACGGTTGCGCGGGCCAGGGCGGCGGGCGCCTGCGTCGCGGATACGAATTGAATGCGTGTACGCACGCGCACCACGGCATCAGCAGGCATGGCCCCCAATTCGACCAGGGAGTCCAGGCTGGCATCGATCTCTGCCAGGGCATCATCGCGTAGCCTAAGCCACTGTTCATCGTCGCGCGGCTTGAGGTCAATCAGATCTACTTCGTAGCCGGCATAGGCAAAGGCCAGTGCGATGCTGCGCCCCATGCGGCCGGCACCCACTACAGCTATGGGGATCACGGACGGCCGTTCTGAAGAAACTGTCGCATTGCCAAAGGCGTCAGGCCATCCAGGCGCAGAGCTTCAAGCGTGCGTGGTCCGGCGCGCAGATCGCGTCCGAGAATCGCGCCTGCCATGGCCAGCAATCCACTGGCCAGCGGCACTTCAATGCCCGCCCAACGTGCCACTGATTCCAGGAAAGCCAGGCCCAGCGCAGTGTCCTCCAGCATGTAGCGGTGCGTGTGCAAATCGATATGTTCGCGCCAGTCGCCTGAATCCACCAGGCGCTGGTGCGCATCGCCATACATCCAGCGATCACTGGTGTAGTGATCAGACAGAGGAAAATGTGGCGCGGCGTAACCGATGGCTTCCCGCACCGCGATACGTTCCGCATCCAGTTGATTGGTGACAGCGCGCACGGAAGCTTGTGTGCCTTCGTTGTGAATATCCCAATGCTCGAAGTGCTGCAGCGGCCCGGCATTCATCAGAATGAGCGGTGGATGGATGATGGGGCCGGCGTTCATGAGCGCACCGGAGAGCGCGTCTTCGCACGCCAACACACCGGGGTAAGCCTGGCGGATTACCTCCATTGCATGACCGGACCGCGCAGCGGGATAGGCTCCTGTGGGCAGTCTGACGGCATGGATGGTGATGGCGACCGAATCTGGCCCATGCTTGCGCGCCAGGTATGGCAGGGTACCGGTTTCGGCATAAGTCACTTGCGCTGTTGATCCGGCCGCCCGCGCGATATCGTCCATGAGTACACTGCCGAAAGTTCCCGGTGGTAGAAACACCACCTGGTCATCTTGCAGATAGGGTGCCATGCCAGTCGCGATATCAGCCTGGGCGGTGGCAGGGCCGGGAATGAGAACAAGTTCTGCGCCTTGCACGGCCTCGCCCAGAACCTTGGTGGGACGCGCGATCGGGACTCGCCTTGAACCCTGGGCATCCTGAAGTTCCACTTCTTTGGACTTCAGCACCGGCGCGAACGCGTTTGCATCCCGCCGCCACCAGCGCACCTCATGGCCCTGTTCGCTCAGGTCTGCTGCGGCGGCATAGCAGCCATGCCCTCCTCCCAATAGTGCTATTTTCAAAGTAATCCCTTGTCTATTTGCTGCTCGATATAATCAGCCTGCCGCAAAACGAGCGCGACAATGGTCAGGGTTGGATTCTCACAGCCCACCGTAGGGAACAGGCTGCCGTCAGAAACAAATAAATTTTCAACGTCATGTGTTTGCCCCCAGGAGTTGCAGACACTCCGGGCTGGATCGTTGCCCATGCGTGCTACGCCCATGTTGTGTGTTGCGGGAAAAACGTCAGGAACAGCGAAGACTTCCTTGGCGCCGAGCGCCGCATAGATAGCCCGGCCACGTTGGGCTGCAAACGCCTTCATCGCCTCCGTGTTGGGATGGCTCTCGTAATGAATAATGGGGACGGGCAGGCCGTTTTGATCCAACTGGGTGGGATGCAAGGTAATGCGATTACTTTCCTGCGGCATATCTTCACCATGCAACAACATGGCTGCCATGTGGCTGTATTGCTGCATGACCCCGGCCAGACGCTCACCCCATAGATCCTGCAAGACCACTTTGGCGACAATTTCCGGAGTAAAAGGCACGGTTAAAAACAGGAACCCGCCATTAAAACCTCGCTGAGGATCATGGTGGCGCTCATCTTTGACAATTCCCGCCTGGTGGGTGCCACGGTGCATGTTAACCGGCCCGGGCATGATGCCGATAACCGGCAGGGCGAAGTGCCGCATATAATTCCTGCCCACTTGCCCGCTGGAGTTCGCCAGGCCAGCGGGAAAACGTTCGCTGCTTGAGTTCAATAGAATCCGCGTGGTCTCCACCGCGTTACCTGCTACGCACACCATACGCGCCTGCTGCGTTATGGCCTGCCCTTGCTTGTCCCGGTAGGTAACGCTTGTAACGCGACCCTCCTTATCCAGAGTGATCTGCTCAGCCATCGACTCAGGCCTTAATTCAAAATGATCCGTGGTCTCGGCTTTGCTGATCTCGGTATAAAGAGTTGACCATTTTGCGTGCACCACGCAACCACTGGTGCAGAAACCGAGTTGCTGGCAGGCAGGGCGGCCATCGCGGGGCGCTGAATTAGTGGCCACATTATTCGTGTCAATGGTGCTGTAGCCCACGGCCCGGGCGCCACTTTCCAGTACCTTGTAGTTGTTATTGCCCGGTAGCCGGGCAATGCCGTGGGTTCCGGTCACACCCATCTTGTCCTCGGCCCTATCGTAGTAGGGCTCCAGGTCCTGCAGGCTGATTGGCCAGTCAACCAGGCTGGTATCCGCAATTTCTCCATAAGTGGATCGGGCACGAAATTCGTGTTCCTGCATGCGGGGGCAGGAGGCCGTCCAGTGCATGGTGGTGCCGCCCACGGTTTTGCAGGTCCATACGGGGAATTGCTTTAACGCGATGCCGGAGCCTATGCGCGTGTCCCCCCAGGTTAGACGTTCGGCCATGACCGCCTCGTCATTCACGACCTCTTCTGGCGCCAGCCGCTTTCCAGCCTCCAGGCAGACAACGTTGATACCGCGCTGGGATAATTCGTTAGCAAGTGTCCCGCCTCCGGCGCCGGAGCCGATGACGACCACCACCGAATCATCGCTATGTTGAAACGTTTTCATTTTCAAGTTCCTGGTGGGGCCGGTGGCAGCCAGTCAATGTCATCAAAACCATGGTACAGATAGCCGCCATGTTCAATCGCAGAGCCCTGGTAGCCCAATTTTCCCCAGAGTGTCGGGTCCCGCATGACGATTTCTGCGGTCACCCAGTGCAGAAAATTAAAAAATGGAGTTCCGGCGAGGTCCTGGATAATTCCAACCTGCTCCTGCTCCGGAAGCTCCAACCAGGGACCCTTGACCGTTGCATTGAGTGCGGCGATGCCCCCCTCCATCAGCGACGCCATTGGGGGCACCTGGCTGGCCAGCAGTGAGACTCTGGCGGCTACCTCCCGGTAACGCGCATGAGCAGGCTCCAGCAGTGGTATTAGCAAAAAGGCATAGTGCAGCAGGGTTTCGGTTTGGGCTGCGTCTGTTTCGGGAGCAGCACTGTCTGCGCTGCAGGCCAGGGAATAAAGGCCGGATAAGCCCAGTACAGAAGTCGCTCCACAGGCTACCACGCCCCGGCCAAACCATTGGGAGAAGCCCCTCCTGGTCATCAGGATATGCATAAAGTCACCTCTTTCATTGGGCTCAAATCACTTCTCCGGCCTGTCGCCAGTTAATCAGCAACAGCCTGATGGTCCAGTTGGTCTATGGTGGCATTGGACGGTGGTGTTTCCTGTTGCAGCTGACGTGCAACTTCTTCCACCCGGCGCATCACCCGCAGCATGTTCAAACCCGCAAGCTTGGTGAGGTCCTCATCGCTCCAGCCATGACAGATCAAGGCGGCAAACAGGCGCGGGAAGCCGGTGACATCCTCCAGGCCGACGGGGCCGTCGGGCATGCCATAGTAGTCGCTGCCAATGCCCACGTGGTCTATGCCGGCGACATCACGCACGTGTTCAATGTGCGCTACCAGCTGATCAATGCTGGCGCGCTTGGCGCCATGTTCCTTGTCATAGGCAAACCAGGCCTTGCGCAATTCGCTGATCTTCTCCAGTGAGCCGCCGGTTTCCCACAGGTTTTCTTCCATGTCCCACACTTCTTGCGAAAGGAAAGAGGCGATAAAGGTCACCATCACTACGCCACCATTGTCAGGCAGGCGATTGAGCACATCGTCAGGCACGTTGCGCGGATGATCCACGATCGCACGGGCGGCGGCATGTGACCAGATGACCGGGGCGCGAGTCTCGTCCAGCGCCTGGTGCATGACTGCAGGAGAGGTATGCGCGAGGTCGACCATCATGCCGCTGCGGTTCATCTCCCGTACCATGGCGCGGCCAAAGGGTGTGAGTCCGTTGTGGGTTTGCGCTCCCAGGGCCGCATCCACCCAGTCCAGGGTGACGTTGTGGCTCAGGGTCATGTAGCGCACGCCCAGTTCGTAGTATGAGCGCATCACGCCCAGCGAGTTGTACAGGGCGTAGCCGCCTTCCATGCCGAGTAGCGAGGCAATCTTGCCAGCTTTGTGGATGCGCACGATGTCATCGGCCGTCAAAGCCAGCTCGAAGGTATCGGGATAGGTGTTGATAATCTGCCGGGCAATGTCGATCTGCTCCATCTGCACCCGACCATAGTCAATCGCGGGTGTCTCACCCGGGATCCACACCGACCAGAACTGTGCACCCAGCAGACCTGCGCGTAATTTGGGAATGTCGGTGTCGAGTTCCTTTTCGCGACTGAGGTCATACGTGCGAACGTCCCCACCCGCCTCCTCGCGAATCACCCAGGGCAAATCGTTGTGGCCATCAATCAGCGGTACGGATTGCAGCAGGGCCCGCGCCTGGACCAGTGCGGCGCCTGCCACATCGCAGCTTGAAGCGTTTTGTTGTGCCTGGGCCAGGTTGCACACCGTCAGGGTGCATAGGGCCAGCAGCAGGCTGCACGGTACAGACAGGCGGAATGATCTATGAATCATGGGTCCAGGCTCCAAAATGCTCGTGAGCGAGTGTACCCTTCCAGGGTGGTCTGCGCAGCCCCCAGGGGTTGATCAGCTCCTGTACTCAAAGCAATTTGGGCAGGTATAGACCAATAGCGTCGTTCACTATCAGCGGAATTCTGGCAATATAGCGTTTGGATTCCCTATACTCTCTTTAATAATGCTTAGACCTTCATTTTGCCTCATCGCTTTCCTGATGGCCTGTAGCGCCTTGGCGCAAGCCGAGCAGGGCATTTCTGCGCTTGGCCGTCTTGAGCCGGAACACGGAGTGATAAAAGTTACTGCGCCGTCCACGCCCGAGGCTTTGCTGGGTGGCCTGCTGGTTGAGTTGCACGTGGAAGAAGGGGATGACGTCAGAAAAGGTGACCTGTTGGCGGTAACCGATGCCGCCAAGGTGATGGAAGCGATGATCCACGAAGCAGAAGCCAAAGTGAAGTTTGCCGAACGTGAAGTCGAAGCATCCGGCAGTAAAGCCATTGAAGCCTGTGTTCGCGCTGACGTCGCGACCCAGGAAGCCGAGCGCAGGGCCAGGCTGCGCGCGCAGGGCGTAGCCGGTGAAGAGGAAGCAGCAAGTGCACGGGGTGAAGCTGAGGCGATGAAAGCATCCTGCGCCAGCGCTTCGACCACCGTGCAATTGTCTGAAGCGGGTGTTGAGGTGGCTCGCGCGCACGTGGCCAGCGTGGAGGCGGAACGGCAGAGGTCGTTTATCCGTGCTCCGGTAGACGGGCGCGTGATCGACATCATGGCGCGGCCGGGTGAACTGATCGGCTTGCCCGGCATCCTGGAGCTCGCCCAGGTCAGCCAGATGATCGCGATCGCGGAGGTGTATGAAACCGACATTCGCAATGTGAAAACCGGCCAGCGCGCCACCATCAGCAGCGCTGCCCTGGAAGGCGAACTGGCGGGAACCGTGAAAAGCATCCGCCACAAAGTTCAGAAGCAGGACCAGATTGGCACCGACCCGGCCGCGCGCAAGGACGCGCGGATCGTGGAAGTATCCATCGCGCTGGATGATTCCGGCCCGGCGGCCGGACTGACCAACCTCCAGGTTGACGTGTTGATTCATCCCTGATGCCGCTCGGCTGGCTGCAACTCAGACACAAGCCTTTGCGGCTGATCGTCGCCCTGTCCGGAATCTCCTTCGCAGTCTTATTGATCATGATGCAACTGGGGTTCCGTTCGGCCTTGTTTGAAAGCGCAGTCCGGTTCCATGAGCGCTTCGATTACGACATTGCCCTGTTCAGCCCGGACAGTGTCTTCATTGTGCGACCGCAGCCGTTTTCCATCCGCCGCCTCTACCAGGCACGAGGCTTTGAGGCGGTCGAGGACATCACCCCGGTTTATATCTTCCCGTCCACCTGGAAGAACCCCTGGGACACTATGCGGCGCAGCATCAATACCATTGGCTTTCATCCCGACTCGCCACTGCTCGCGATCGAGGGATTCGAGCGGTCACGGGAATTGTTACGCCGTCAAGACGTGGTCCTGTTCGACAGCCGCTCCAGGCCCGAATTCGGGCCGGTGAAGGAGGCGCTGCTGGCAGGTGAGCCCGTGGTCACTGAAATCAACGACCGGGAAATCGAAGTGGTCGGACTGTTTGAAATGGGCACTTCGTTCGGCATCGACGGGACTGTAATAACCAGCGATGACAACTGGCTGCGCCTGTTCCCCGACCGCCCTCGGCATGAAATCCAGTTAGGCCTGATCCGCCTGAAAGAAGGCAGTGACGCGAACCAGGTACGTGACGCTTTAGCGGAATACCTGCCGGGCGATGTCCTGGTGATGACCAGGCAGCAGTTCGTGCAGCGCGAAAGGGATTACTGGAACTCAGCTACTCCGATTGGTTACATTTTCGCTTTTGGCGCCATCATGGGTTTCGTGGTCGGGGCCATTATCGTGTACCAGATCCTGTTTGCCGACGTGTCGGAGCACCTCAACGAATACGCGACCCTGCGAGCCATCGGCTACCGCAACCGTTTCGTTTCCGGCATCGTGCTGCAGCAGGCGCTCATCCTGGCGGTGCTCGGTTACCTGCCCGGCCTGGCCATCGTCTACTGGCTTTACGGAATAGCGGCTGCGGCCACCAACCTACCCCTGTACATCACGCAGGAAAGAGCGCTGACGGTTTTCCTGATGACCCTGGCCATGTGTGCGATTTCCGCCATGCTGGCAGTGCGTAAAGTGTGGCGACTGGATCCCGCGGACGTATTCTGATGAGCGAGGCGCCATCAATCAGGATAGAAGGACTGAATCATTTCTACGGCAAAGGTGCCTTGAAAAGACAGGTCCTGTTCGACGTATCGGCAGAAATCCGCAAAGGCGAGATTGTTATCGTTACCGGCCCTTCTGGTTCCGGCAAAACCACGATGCTCACTCTGGTTGGCGCCTTGCGCTCTACCCAGGAGGGCAGCGTGCAAATTCTGGGTCACGAATTGCGCGATGCCCGCCCGGCGACGCTGGAAAAGATCCGCCGGCGGCTTGGTTTCATCTTCCAGCAGCACAACCTTCTGGCTGCCTTGTCCGCGCTGCAGAATGTCGAACTCGGTATACGTGGCTGCGGCAGATTCCCGCGCTCCGAACACCGTGAACGCGCCATGCACATGCTCAATGCCGTCGGCCTCGGTGATCGCATGCACCAGAAGCCAGGACAGCTTTCCGGTGGCCAGCGCCAGCGGGTCGCCATTGCGCGCGCCCTGGTAGCGGAACCCGAAATGTTACTTGCCGATGAACCGACTGCTTCGCTGGACAAGAAATCCGGCCGGGAAGTGGTCGAACGGATGAAGGTGCTGGCGAAAGAGCATGGCACGACGATTTTGCTGGTGACCCACGATAACCGGATTCTGGATATTGCCGATCGCATTATTCACTTGGAAGACGGGTGCCTGACGACCTTTACCGACGCGGTCATCGCTAACAACCGCCACATGATGGAAATGCTGGCGAATAGTCGCAAGAAACAACCACTGGACACTGTGGTCGACAAGCTGGATGAAACCCAGTTCAGCCAATTGTTGCAGGACATCACAGAAGAATCGGAACGGTTTCTCGAGGTCACGGAACTGGCCAACAACCTGGCCTTCAGAAGCATGCTCGACCGCGGACTGTTCGCCTTCACCCGCAAACTGGCCGCGCTGCTTAAGGCCGAACGCGCGTCCCTGTTCCTGCGCGAAGGCGATGAACTGGTGCTCAAAGTGGCCGAGAACCTGGACGAAATGGGGGAGATTCGTTTCCCCGTCGGCAGTGGAATCGCCGGTGCCGTGGCTCAATACGGTGAAACTGTCCGCATCGACGACGCCTATTCGGACCCCCGCTTCAACCAGGCAGTTGACCAGCAGACCGGATTCACTACACGGTCGATCCTGTGTCTGCCGCTCAAGAACCCCCAGGGCGAGGTTTTTGCCGTCGCCCAGTTGTTGAACCGGAAAGACGGCCAGCCATTCGATGACGAAGACGAGCAGCGCTTTGCCACGTTCATGCAGTCCATTAGTGTTATTTTTGACACACAGCTGCGCCTTGGTGGCAAAGGAACCTCAGATTAACCTCAGGGATATACAATCAGTCGGCCTGACCAGGCGGGTTCTGAAAACACTCACCGCGTATTTCAATATCGAATTCGGCGCCGACGACTCCATGCTGGAAGAACTGCAGGTGAGCAAGCTGGCTGGCGGTGACTGGCTGATGAAACAGGGTGACCCCGGCGATGCGCTTTACTTTGTGGTGCGCGGGCGCCTGCAAGCATGGGCGCGGGATGAAAGCGGCAACGACAAGGGTCGTTTCCTGAATGAAATTGTCCCCGGAGACAGCGTAGGAGAGCTCAGCCTGCTCACCGGCGCACCACGTGCCGTCGGGATCCAGGCCATCCGGGACAGCTTGTTGATCCGACTGGACCGTGCTGCATTCGAGCGGATGGCAAAGGACCACCCGGCCCTGGTCATGCGCCTGGCTGCCAACGTGGCCAGGCTGCTGCAGAGCAGCAGTGTTGGCGCCAAATCTTCGATTCGGAATCTCAACTCGATCACCATCCTGTCGCTGGGCAAGTCACCCCGGCTGGAGAATTTTTGCCGGGAACTCACGCGTGACTTGGAGAACCTGGGCTCTACGCTCAGCCTGGCTGCCGGCAATCTGGGCAGAAAAGGCGCCCCGGTGGATGCGCTTCAAGCCGGGCAGGCGGTTCCGGAATCGCTCAAGAACTGGCTGCAGGATCAGGAAAACGAACACCGCTTCCTGATTTACCACTGTCCCCCGGGCAATGCTGACTGGTCTCACTTTGCCTTGCGCCAGTCTGACATGGTGCTGCTGGTGGGCGATACTGCGCACGACCCGAGGCCGCAGAATTGGGAAGTCGAACTGCTGGAGACATCAGGCGCTACCATCGCGAGGCAAATGCTTGTGTTGCTGCAACCGCCGTCGAGCACGCCGATTCAAGGCACGGCCCGCTGGCTTGTGGACCGGCACATTGATTTTCACATTCACGTCAGGGAGGATCAACCAGACGACCTGAGCCGGGTAAGCCGGATCATTTCCGGCAATGCGCTGGGGCTGGTCCTGGCGGGTGGTGCAGCGCGGGGTTTTGCCCACCTGGGTGTGCATCGGGCCATGCGGGAACTGGGTCTGCCCATCGACTGGGTGGGTGGTACCAGCCTTGGCGCAATTATGGCGGCGAGCATTGCAAGCCCCATTTCTGATGATGAAGTACTCAAGATCTCCAGGAAGTCCTTTGTCGTTGGCAAACCGTTCAGTGATTTCACCATTCCGATGATGTCCCTGATCCGCGGACAAAGAATGGAGAGCTTGCTGCGGGAGCACCTGGACTATCTGATTGAAGACCTGCCGATTCCGTTCTACTGCGTGTCATGCAATCTCGACACAGGCTCCACGAACCTGCACCAAAGAGGCGACCTGCCGTCAGCTTTGCGCGCCAGCGCCGCACTCCCGGGCATCATTCCCCCCGCCGTCGTCAACCACCGCCTGGCCATTGACGGCGCCGTGGTGAATAACCTGCCGGTGGACGTGATGCTACAAAAACCCGTCAGCCGCATCGTTGCGGTCGACCTTGGCTTGGCGGAGGAGATGATGGTTGACTACACGTCCGTGCCTTCACCCTGGGCGATATTACGCGGGCGCTACCTCCCGTTCTGCCGCAAGTATCGTGTTCCCAGCCTGTCCAACATCATGCTCAAGGCTACCATGCTGGGCACCTTAGATCGGGTTCGTGAACAGGGTAAACACGCCGACATTCTGCTCACCCCCCCGGTCCGGCGGTTCGGTCTGACCGAAGTCAAGTCTTTCGAGAAAATCGTGCAGGCTGGATATGACCACGCAATAGTCGAACTCGGCGTCTGGCTGGAACGGGTCGAGAACGAAAACCAAGGCAGGTGACGCCGAATTGGGGAAAAGGTTTTACCGGGCCAACAACTGTTCAAAGGCGAAAAAGTTATTAAGACCTGTTCGTGCGGCCGTCTTGACCCAAAAAGTAATACATTTCAGGAGTGATTCTTGACCAGACACACCACCATTGAGGTTCTTCAGCGGGTTGGGTCGGACAACAATATTGCGATGTCCGGGCTGGAAAGGTTTGCGCTTCCGAATCTGAGGCCGGGCTGATGCGAATCTGCATATACGGTGCTGGTGCAATCGGCGGCTGGTTGGGTGTTCAGCTTTCACTCGCTGGAGAAGAAGTGACGCTGATTGATCGCGGACCGCATCTCGCGGCGATGCAGAAAAATGGCCTGAAACTGCTAATAGCAGGTGAGGAACGGATTGCGCATCCCCGTTGTCTTGAAGATCCCGCTGACGCAGGTCCGCAAGACTTCGTGTTTTTAACGCTAAAATCGCATTCGCTTCCGGGCGTCGCCGACCAGACGCAAACACTTCTGGACGATAACACTGCCGTCGTCACGGGTTTCAACGGAATACCCTGGTGGTATTTTTATCAGCTTGCAGGAAAATACGAAAGCCACAAACTCGAAAGTGTTGACCCCGGCGGCAGAATCTGGGCGAAGATAGGCCCGGAGCGGGCAATCGGTTGCGTCGTCTATCCGGCTGCGGAAATCGCGGCGCCCGGCATCATTCGGCACATTGAAGGAGACCGTTTTATTCTCGGCGAGCCGGACGGCCGCCAATCAGAGCGGGCAAATAAGCTGTGTGGCGCGTTGCAAAAAGCAGGACTTACGTCGCGGGTTCGAAGCAACATTCGTGACGATATCTGGGTCAAGCTATGGGGTAATCTCTGCTTCAATCCAATCAGCGCGCTCACGCATGCTACTTTGGATGTAGTCGCAGGCGAACCAGGAACGGCCCATATCTGCAAATTAATGATGCTTGAAGCGCAGGCAATTGGAGAAAAACTCGGAGCGAAATTTCGCGTTACACTCGACCAGCGACTGGCAGGAGCTGTCGCTGTCGGCGCACACAAAACTTCCATGTTTCAGGATTTGGAACTGGGCAGGCCCATGGAGATCGACGCGCTGGTAACCGTGGTCCAGGAACTCGGTCTCATGGTCGATGTGCCGACACCGACCATCGACATAGTACTGGCGCTGATTCAGCAACGCGCACGCACTGCCGAAACCCAACAGGCTCTGTGACGTCACAGGCCATTCCATAAGTGCAGCGGAGGTGAGCGCGCGGGTCGCAGCGAAACAGCTCGCCATCCCTGGTAAGCAAACCCGCAGCGCGTGCACATGCGGAACAAAAACCGGGGCATTCTGCACAAATGGTCCCGGTGGCGCCCAGGCGCTTGGGCACTGGTTTTTGCTCGCCTGAGGGCTGGTGTTCTTGCGGTTGTCAGTGCATTTTTATAGAGTGGCGTCCAATTACTGCTCTTCCCCTGAGAGGTGTCTGGTGTTTAAGGTTTTACAGTTGTTGGCCTTCATCCTGGTTTTATCCTTCTTTTCACCGGGCAATCTGCAGGCCTAGCAACGCACGGGACATGGCCAATATCGAGCTGACGATATTGCTGGCTACCCGGAATGGGGGATCGGTCCTTCCCCGGGTGTTGGCTGCGTACAGTGCGGTTGCCCGGGAGGCATCGAGTTGGCAACTCGTCGTCGTCGACAATGGCAGCGAGGATGACACGGCGCTTATACTTCGTTCGTTTCAGCACGAATTGCCACTCGAAATACTGGAAGTTGCAGAGCCCGGAAAAAATCGAGCGCTCAACGCGGGGCTGGCCGCGGCAGAGGGGCGTTTTATCGTCTTGACCGACGACGATGCGGTGCCTTCTCCGTCATTTGTAGCGGCCTGGTCCCGCTGCGCGAGAGCCCGGACGGATTACGATCTCTTCGGAGGCACGATCGAGCCGTTATTCGACCTTGAGCCGCCGCGTTGGCTGGCAAGGAATCAAGCAGGCGCCGCGATGCTTTTCGCGCGTTGCGATCTCCGCGAAGGCCCGGTCTCATGGTCCAGGATTTACGGCGGGAACATGGCGGTCAGAAAGAGAATCTTCGACGAGGGCTTTCGATTCAACGAGAATCTGGGTCCGAACGGCGCGGATCCCTACTACCCGATGGGTAGCGAGTCGGAGTTTTGCAGGCGGGTATCTCAAAGCGGTGCGAAGTCATGGTTCGCGGCGGAGCCGAAGGTCTGGCACATTGTGCGAGCGAGCCAGCTGCAGCCAGCATATTGGGCCGCGCGCGCCTATCGAAGTGGAAGGGGGCGAGCGTTTTTCGTATCGACCGACCCTGCGGCGAGAGCGGAATCTTTGCGCACGCAAGTGCGCGCCATCGTAAGGCGCGTGGTGGGCTGGGACTGGCTCAAGTCGATATCGCCATTCCCGACGCATCGCTTCGACAGCCTCTGCCGCCGTCACTTTCGGCGCGGATTCCGCGATGAGATGCGGCGTCATGCATAGTCGTATCCCGGCAGGCAGCGTGGTGACGGCCCCTGCCAGAACAGTCATGCAATACAGGGGGTGGGAAGCATGTTTTCCTGGAGACTGAGACGGCGCGAGCGAGTGTCCATTATCGGGGGCATGGCGACGATGCCGTCAAGAGCGCACACGCTTGGCCTGGCTCTGTCCTCCATATTGCCGCAGCTCGATCGCCTCTACCTTTACCTGGACGGCTTCGATGAAATCCCCGCGTCTCTGCTCGGCGAGGAGAAGATCGTGCCCGTCCTGTCGACGGCGATGCCGGGGCTGCGGGTGGCCGGGAAGTTCCTTGCGCTCACGTTGGAGCCGGCGAACTTCATCTTTGTCGGCTGCGACGACGACATCGCGTACCCGGCCAGCTACGTGTCGCATTCGCTGCGAGGCCTGCAGCGAAATAACGAACCTGCGATTGTGGGGATCCACGGCGCCTTGCTTCGCGAAGGGCTGACCAGCTACCGGTCCGGCCGGACGGTCTACCACTTCGCTGACAAACTGCGCAAGCCGGTCCCCGTGGATGTGCTTGGGACCGGCACGGTCATGTTCTCCGCAGCGCATCTCAGGTTTGACGTGGGCGGCTGGACGAACTTCATAGCCGCAGACCTTTGCCTGGCGATGGAGGCGGCCAGGGCCGGAATTCCACTTATCTGCCTTTCGCGCCGCCGGGCGTATTTGCGCGCCCTCGACGGAGTCCAACCGGACTCCTGCTGGGCCGCACTCTGCCAGGACGATTCCGTCGAAACCAGGATGGCCTTGCGGCTGCTCGAGTGGAAGCAGAATCCCGGCGCGTTTGCACTCTGAGCGCCTCGGCGCAAGCGGCGATTGCGCAGCGCTGCCGCTCGACCTGCGGGACTCCTCCGCCTCTCAGATGAAACTCAGGCTGTCCCGCGTCTCCACGCCGGCTACGTGGCCGCCTTCGCGCACCGTGAAGCAGAGCTCAATCATGTCAAGTTGCCAGCTTTCTGGCGAGGCTCCTGGCCAGCGCGGCGCCCAAGATTGCGAATCGCCGGTTTGCATAGCTGATCTGCCCACTCCTCTGCAGCCTGTCGACCATGCCCAGGCGCTGCCACCAGTAGCGCAGGTACTGGAAACGGAAATTGGTCGTTTTTCGTTCGTGCATTCTGACGGCGGCCAGTGCTTCCGGCACGACGTCCATGCGGAAGTATTCCGCCAGTCGCAGCGCCATCTCCAGATCCTCGCCGTAGCGCAAGTGCTCATTGAAGGGACCGACGCGTTGCAGGGCGGACCTGCGGAACAGTCGCAGGTAATTCATCACTGAGCCCTCGCTCAGCAACGCAGAGCGGTAGTCACGGCCCGGCACCCGGTCACGCAACTGCCGCCTGCGTATTTCGCGCAGAGCCGGCCACGAGGCCTTGCCGTCGCGGTCAACGAAAACAAAGTGGGCGTGCACCAGACCGATATCGTCGCCCGCTTGGATGAGGTCCAGCAGCTTGCGGAACGCGTGCGGTCGGATCACGAAATCGTCGGAATCCAGGTGCAGGATGAACGGCGCGCGGCTGTTGCGGACAACCCGGTTGTGGCAAAACGAAATGCCCCTGTTCTCGGGATTCTGCAGGACGCGTACGCGCGGATCATCCATGGACTTGGCCGCTTCGAACGTATCGTCGTCCGACCCGTCGTCCACGACGATCAACTCCAGTTGCACGTTCTCCTGCCGCAGAGCGCTTTGGATCGCCGTCCTGATGTAGCGCCCGGTATTGAATGCGGGCATGGACACTGTCAGCTCCGGCGCCGGACCGCTTTCATCGCCGCCGCCCGTGCGCGGCGTTTCGCTCGGCAAAAACCCGGCCATCGAGCGTCCTGCTTCGCTCAAGGTGTCGCCCCCGCATGCAGATGGTCGATCTGGACCATACGCTCGATGCGGGCCTCGAAGCGCTCCACCAGGTCCGGCGGTCCGACCGATTCCCGATGCAGTTCGAAAGGGCCCCCGAACCACGGGTTGACGCCGGGCATCGCTGTCAGTGCGACCGAGACGCCGGAGTCGCGGAGGCACGCGATGGAATGCTCGTCGAAGTCGTCGGCCTGCCCGTTCGGATACGCGAACAACCGGCACGGCTTGTCCAGTATCCGGCCCAGGGAGTTCAGCGACTCCTCTATCTCCTGCCGTTGTCCATCGCTCGACAGCCTGGAAAGAATGGCATGGTTGGTCGTGTGGCCGCCGAAATCCACCAGGCCGGAAGCAGCCATCTCCCTGATGGCGGGGGCGTCCAGCATCCGGAATGGGGAGCCGGGCTCGACCGGCCGCTGGGCCTCGAACCCGAGCAGGGCCTCGATGCAGCCCAGATCGGCTTCGAGGACATCGGGTGGCTGCCGCTTGAGCTGCACCATCAGGTCTGACGCAGCGAGAATCTTCGCGCGTCCTCCCGACACATCGTAGCGTTGCCCCTTCCATGCCAAAGTTCGCGCGCGTGTCTCCGCCACGGCCCGCAGCACACGGCAAAACCATGTCGTCTGTTGGCTGCCGGTGAAGCCTGTGGAGACGAAGATGCTTGCCGGGAGCTCCAGTCGCTGGAGTTCCGGGAACGCATGGGTAAAGTTGTTTTCGAATCCGTCGTCGAAGGTGATCACTGACGACGGCGCTCGCAGTTCGCCGGCCTGCAGCCGCTGCACGGCCTCTGCAAGCGGCAGCACCCGGTAATGCTGCCGGATCAGGTCCAGCTGCCGGCGAAACAGGGTGCGCTCTACGAAGCAGTAGTGCGGGACCTCAAGCGGCTGATCAATGACCGCGTGAAACATGAAAATACGCAAGGGGTAAACGGGCCGACGCCGGCTGGCCATCAGCGCGTTCAGTGCCTGCGTCGCCGTGAGCTCGATCGACGAGGGGTATGCGGGAGCGTCTAGCAGCACACACTTCACGGACGCCGCCCGGGCCGTGGCAGCAGCCCGTTCGTAGGCCGGGTGGTCCAGGGCGAAGACAATGTCTGATGCAGCCGCCATCTCAGCGTCAAAGACAGCGGCGACCTGTTGGTCGAGGTCCAGGCCGGCACGCAGCGCAGCGGCTCTCGAGGCATCCGCATTTTGCGGGCCGCGCGCGGTTTCGACGGCCGCGAATCGCGCGTGGACCCCGAGAATCCCGGCGCGGTGCAGGCGATCGTTCCAGAGTGCGGCGGCGAATCGACTGTGACCCGAATCTTTCAGGTCCAGGAACACAACGTTTGCGGCGTTCCGCAGTGCTCCACCCAGTTCCCCTGGCTGCCGATTCCGGAAACGCTCATTCCGGCGCTCCGCCGTGACCACGGACAGCGACGCTGCACGTTCCGCCAGCCCCGCCGCCTGAGCCAGAAGCCGGCTGCGGCTCGCGCCATGGATCAAGGATGTCAGCACTCGCCGCGCCATCAGGGCGACAAATGCAATCATGGGGGCTGCGCGCGGAGCAGGGTCGGACCACCAGAAAGAGTTATGCTGAATCAGGGGATTGCGCAAATCGCACAAGCGGGCCAAGCCCGGCGACGCCCGTTCGCCCGGTTTGCCCGATGGCAGTGAATACGCATCGCCTGCGCACCTTGACGAGACCAGCACCCGTCGGATGCCCTTCAGGCGGGGCGTCTGCGGTATCCGTGCGGATGCTTCCTGAAGTGAATCCAACCACGCTGTCGGAAAATCGAGGCCTGCGCACAGCGCCGCGACGGCGCTGCACCAGGGGCTTCGGTCGAGGCCGACCAGGCAGCGGCGCCCACTCGCGTCACGGCGATATTCCACGCTGGCCAGTCCTTCGTAGTCACAGGCAGCAAGCAATTTCGCTGCGTCCTGTACGGGTCCGTCATCCTCCATGCACACGAGCGACGTCGCCCGCCCGCCCCGCCGCGTTGCCTCGCTCTCGGACCGAAAGGCGAAGTGCATGCGCAGCTCCCCCCGCTGACACAGCAGCAGCGCGTACTCGGATTCGCCAGCAAGGTACTCTTGCACGAACACGTCACGGTACGGTCGCAGCACAGCGTCACGCACGTACGACTGTATCTCAGAGCGGCCACAATAATACGCGCGGCCAGGGCAGCAGGGCTGTGCGGAATCTATCCGGCTGGCGGCGCGCAGCACCACCGGAAACGGCAGTGCGTCTGTCTCCAGCACTTCACCGCTCCCATGCTCCGACCACCGCCCGGCCCCGTTCGGCATCCACGTTCTCGGTGTCCGGACACCTGCGTTTTCGGCGTTTCTGAACCAGTCTGAGTGCCCGGGGCATGGTCCATTTCCGGTGGCCGAGAGCAGCAGGAGCGAGGCCGGCAGATCGCTCCGCAGGGTGGCGCAGGCGACAATGGCGGCGGCTGATGTCGGCACCACCGCATGCAGCCCGTCCTCGCGCACTCTGTCGACCAGCCAGGAGCGAAATCGGGCCGGATGAGTCCGGGCGTCCGGCTGCATGCGACTGCCGCTGCAGTGCCTGGACGACAGGCAGGGCGGCGGCCGATCCCCCGCCACGTGCGCTGCGATCACCTGGTGGCCAGCCCGCCCGAACGCCCGTATGAGTCCGAGCGCCGCCGGGTCGTGTCCGTCAGTGACCAGAATTCGCAAGTTCTTCCCGAATGACTTCGTCATAGATCGCTGCGCGCTGGTCCCAGGAGTGATGGTCGACAACATACCTCACGGCCGCTTCCCGGTCCCACCGCGCATTGGCGGCAGCGGCGACGCGTTCGGCCATCTCCTGCATATTTTCGTTCTCAACGAGCCAACCTAGGCCGGAGGACGTGACCACATGATCATTCGGAAATCCGGACTCGCTGACCACGGGCAAGCCCGCTCTGAGGTAATGATAGATCTTGGTGGATTCATTATTGTGCATGAAGGGGCCGGCGGACACGACGATACCGACATCCGCGAAATGCATGGCCTGCCAGCTTTCCTCGTAGGACACAGGACGGAGAATGGTCACGGCGGAGGCATCGAGGCCGCTGGTTTCCCCCGTGCCCTGGAAATACAGGCGCACACCGTGACCCCGCAAGTGACGGCCAAGCTCATTGAGCTTGGCAACCAGCACCGCATGAGCCTGCGGCTGTTGTGTGCGGCCGTAAATGTTGCCGGAAAAAAGGCAACGCCTCTCCGATCGGCTCTGAAACGGGTTCTTGCGCGGTTCCGGAACCTCGCGATCGACGCCGCCCGGAACCAGTAGCAGCTTGCTGTCAGCGCAAACCTCCGTCTTCCACAATTCCGCCGCGGGCTGGCTGAGCACCGTGATATAACGCGCCGTGCGCGCCATCCGTTGCTGCACGCTAAACCGCCACGCCCGGTGATCGCCGTAAAAGTACACGCCCTCCATGTCACGGGGTCCGACCACGGATCCCAGCTTGCAGATGACGAACGGATGCTGATCGCCGCCGTGCCTGGCGAAGGTTTCGTAGCCGGTGTGAAACAGGGTCTTGACCACGTCGTAAGTGGAAAAATCGATTCCCCGCAGGGGTACCCGGCGCAGGGTCCCCGCCATCCTCTCCGGCCGCCGCAGCCACCAGCCGAACCGCAGCGGTTCGTCGACCACGACGTCCACTTCATGCCCGAGGCGGGCGAGGGCCTCCGAGATCTTCAGCCACCGGATGAACGACATGTCACGCGGTACGAAGCGGGTTGGTGCGGGGTAGTAAACGGTGGCAATCCTGGCCATCGAACGCTCCGGGCGTCAGCCCGAATACACCTGCAGGTAGCGGTCCAGAACCGAGTCCAGCGTCGCCAATTGCCGATAGTCGGCGCTGGCCCGGTTGCCGAGGCGCCCCGCCAGTCCGGGATCGCGGTCCAACCTCAGCAGGCATTCCGTGAGCGCCCGCGGATCCAGCGCCGGAAAGAGCAGCCCGCTTTCGCCGTCGGTCAGCAGCTGCCCGATTGCGCCGATCCGTGGTGCAATGACCGGCCTGCCCAGCGCCATCGCCTCGAGGATGACGAGGGGATAGGCCTCTGTGCTCGAATTCAGGACCAGGCAGAAGCTGTCGCGAATGAGGAGCATGGCCTGCCGGCGCTGCATTCCCCCCAGATGAATAACCCGCTTCGACAGCCCGATCTCTTCGATGCGGCTTCGCACCTGTTTACTTTCCCGGCCATCACCCACCAAGTAAAGGTTTCTCGTGCATCCTTGCCGAATCGCACTCGCGAACGCATCAACGAGTTGCGGCACCTGTTTCACGGGTTCCAGGTGGCCGCAAAAAACGAAGTGTCCCGCTTCGACCGGAACATCGGGGACCTGACCGGCCAGTCGGTGAATCTCGTCGGAATCCAGCGCATTGGGAATGAAGTGCACCTGCCGGCCTCCGCCCGCCTCGCTCAGCGCGACGCACTGATGGGGTGAGACGGAGGTTACCTCGTCGGCGTATTTCAGTGCGACGCGGTTCTTCCAGGTGGCAAGCCGGCCTCCCTCGGCCATTTCCAGCTCCATGCCGTGAAAGGTCAGAACCAGGCGGTAGCCCAGCAGTCGTTTGAAGGCCAACAGAATCAGGACATCCAGGTTGATGAAATGTTGATGAATCACGTCTACCCGGTTTTTTGTCAGCCACGCCAGTAGGGCAATCGAGGACGCCAGGTAGCGCGCGGCCTTGTACAGGGAGTCCAGCGGGCCCTTCGGGTGGTCGAAGGGATTGGCAAAATGACCCTGGCGCACGGTAATCCGCCCGTCCAGTTTCGGAGCCAAGGCTGTAGACGCCCCGGCTTCGGGGACGTGAGCCAGCAGAAAACAGGTTTCACCGCGCCGGCACAGCGCGTTCAGCAACAGCGCGACGCACACTTCGGCGCCGCCGTATCCGCGCAGGTTGCCAATGCTCCAGTATGCAATTTTCATCAGGGCGAGAGTACGTATATGAGGATAGGTAGCATAAAAGCTATACTGCCAGAAATTCACAATTACCGAGAGGCTCATAAGCTTATATTTACCTTCCGCAGGTTGCGAAATCTGGCGAAATCTCACAGGATTTGAAGTTACCAAGCTGAACTCTGCCCAGGTGCAGCTCTATTTCAGGCCAATTCCTGCTTGCAGGGCAAAAGACATCGTGCCGCTGAGCTTACGGCTCCGCGCCCGTGCAATGACACGATCCTGAATTTTGAAAAAGGGTCCTGCTGACATACCTCTTTGAATCCCGCTTTATTCGACGGTACTGCTGGCAACGCGCCAAACCGCATCCTGATTGCACCGAATCTTGCAATGCTGGCTCGCGCGGACAATGCCGGGTCCCGTTCACTTTCAACCACCAGAAAATCCAGAGACACTCGACTCGCAGGCCTTCCTGCAAAAACCGGCGGTAACCGGTCAACCCTGAATAACGGTGCTGGCGATGGACAATGACAGCTGCCAATTACATATCCGGCCGAAGGGAAAGTTCGTTGAGCAGTGTATTGACGTAATTCGGAACGAGATCATCGTCAAGCAGCACACCTAACCGAATGGGCACCTGTGGGTTCCCGCAGGGCTTATCCTGTTTGGTCACGTTCGAGGATTCAGCCTTCGACAAAACCATCAGGCCCGCTGCGCGTTTTGTAAAATACGTTCATAAGCAGCAACCGTATTTTTCGAGCAAAACACTTTACTTCTCCTCATCCCAAGGTCCCGGTACCTGGCCCTGTTGCTGAACCTGGACTATCGTCGCGGCCAAGCAATTCAACCCTGCTGTCTTCGGGTAGCAGCGAATACATACGACCTTCAGAATTATTCAACACGACAACAGGCTTTACAGATTGTGCGTGGCACACTTAGTTGACAAACACTCTTTCGGCACCACCATCACCCAGTTCGCCAATCAGAAACAAAATTTTTGGCTTGGATTCCGTGTCCAGCGATGTGCTGCCTGTCTCCGAAGTTTGGGTGCCCCTTGATAACCTAGCTTGGTTTGTTACCAGCCCAGGTGCGTGGTTTCCCGTTAGAAGGATCAAAATAGATCACGGACCAATCGAAATGCCAGTTTTTTCTGATCACATTGTGGCCCAGGCGAATCATATGCTGAGCGGACCCTTGACGCTCGACTGGGATCATGATCTCGCCTTGGTCGTACTTATGAAACGGCGTCATCAGAAGACAGGGGTGCATAACTTGTGGGCTGGTTATCGTGTCACCAAAGCACTGGGCATAGCTGACGAGCTCTACGATCAGGTTTAGCGCAAGTTGATCCTGATAATCACCCCAGGTAATGCTGGCTGCGATCAGGGGCTTACCGTCCTTCAATACCATGGTCGGCGACGGGGTGATGCATGGGCGTTTCAAGGTTGCTATGGAATTGGCGTGGCCAGATTGCTGCACAAATTGGGACAGTCGTGTGCCGTGAATGATACCGGTCGTACCCGCAGCTCCTGCCAGGCTCCCGCAGCCGCTGGGAGTCACAGCGATTACATTTCCAAATTTGTCGGCAACGGTGCAGGTAGTAGTGCCGATTGAACTTGGCGCGCCGTCATCGAAAGGAAGCGCTTGCGCCCGGCACAACAGGGGATCGCCAGGCCCATACCTTTGAGCATGATGTGGATTGATCAATTCTCGCCGTAGACTAATGTAGTCATCTGCTAACAAATCATCCACGGTAATGCTATTGAAATCAGGATCACTAAAATGCCGAAAACGATCCGCCATTGCCAGCTTTAGCGCCTCTGCGACAAGATGGCTTCGTTCATCAACATTGCAAATTTGATCGCGGGTATCGAAACCAGCGAGAATTTTGAGCGCCTGACTCACCATAGGGCCTTGAGTCCAGAGCCCACACTTTAATACTTCAAGTCCCCCATATTGGATTGACACAGGCGCTTCAATTTTTGTGGTGTGGCGAATGAGGTCTTCGTAAGTCAGAAGGGCATGCGATTTTTCGTACCATCGAGCTATTTCTTCTGCTATTTCACCCTCGTAAAATTCCCGAATTACCGCACGTAATTTGCTTTGCCGATCTCCATGATGCTGATTTTCTGCATGAATAAGCCGCTTGAATGTATTCAGCAGATCTTGCCACCACAATCGCGTTGAACCGCTGTTGTCGCGGGACGCCTTTTTGACGGGTTTGCCGGTAACGGCATTAATGATTATTTTGTTAACCGAATCAAGATATTGCGTAGGCTTATTTTTGATCAACCACTCCAGAACTGGCTCCGCAACGCGTTCAAAGGAAACAGTTCCATAGTGCATAAGAAGGGATACGCATAGATGTACCATGGCAGGAGTGGCGGCGTCATAAATTCCACGTCTGTACCAGTTGGTCCCGCGTTTATACCAGTCGACTCCTCGTTGATGCCAATCGGCCCCATGTTTATGCCAGCTGGTTCCGCGTTGATATCTTTTAGCTGCTTTAGCCGAGCCTGGCGCGGCACCAATACCGCAAAGAACGTCAACCTTTTGCGTGTTTGCATCAAAGATCATCACTGGGGCTTCCCCGCCCAGACAGGCAGCGCCTGGCTCAGTAACGCACAGCATTAGCAGACAGACTGTCGCCGCGTCCGCCGCATTTCCACCTGAAAGCAGGACTTTTCGTGCAGCCGCACTTGCCTCCTGGTTGCCAGAAACCACTGCTCCGAAGCTTGTTTCGCTGACCAACGGTGATCACCCAGTGCGCAATTTTGATGGACTCATACTAACCCATAAAGGTATTGCCAAATTAACTGTCGAACAGGTGCAAATGCCAGGAAATACAGGGCCTAAGTTACTGGAGCATATTCTCATAACGCAAAGGCGCGCGATTCCGCTGTCGCTGCGCGACCGAGGCTGAAGCCCATCGCTTTCATCCTGTCTAGCCAATACCCGGTGGGCTAACGGTTCACGTGGTGATGACCGGGCTGACCTGGAAAAGTGTGTGTCATGGCGACCACACTGGCTTGGTGAAATACCTGCAGGAAGTTATCGCTGAACTCTTCTTCGACGTGTTCGACAAACTTCACGTCTGTTCTCTCCCGCTCGTTATGCTGCCGTGCCCTACGGCAACCCGTGCACGGCACGCCAGGCCTGGTCAAACGCGATGTGGGTATAGGCATCGGCTCCCGCATCCGAGTTGGCAATGGCAATATTGCCAAAGGATTGGCGGCCAACGACATTAGGATAAGGTTCCGTATTCCAGGTCGGGTCTTCCAGGTCAATGTGGTCGCGGGCATAGCCGTGCGGCCAGCGGTCGATGATGATGGCGAGGATGTCGTCAGCCGGATCAAACCCGCTGGGTCCCCAGATACCGGCCATGGTCGTACGAATCTCGCGCTCGAAATCTTCAAAGCTCATACCCAGCAAACGGGCGCGGCCCGCCTGGTTTTGTTGGGTGATGGTCAGACCTTCCGGCTGCGGCGCGCCGACTGCACCGTAAAATTGTACGACGCAGGTGTCCTCAGGGCGCCATTTCGGGTGGTAATCACCCACGTTGACGCCAGTGACCAGGGTCATGGTCTGGCACAGCCCGCCGGGCAGATAGGCGCCGGAAATGCCGGATTTCTGCAAGGCCTGGCCGTTGCGTAGCGCTACGTTCATGATCAGCATGGGCCGCCTGATGCATTGTGCCAGCGCGGCTTTTTGCGCCTCTGGCAATTGCGGACAGAGGCTGGGGATGATGATGTTGTAGCAGGCCAGCACGCAGTGCTTGCTCTGCACCTGCACTACTTCCCCGTTGGTCACGTAGGTCACCGCTGTGCCTGTCCCGGCCTTCGTGCCGCGATCCGTGTTGGCGGCGTGAATAGCGGTGGAGTTCAGACGCAATCGCACCGGGGAGCCGGGCCGGTCAAGTTGGCTGTAATCCAGGTCCGCGGTAACGATATCGAATGGATCAGAATCCGGCACCATGCCCGGGAATGCGCCGGGTATCAATGAGCGTACCAGCAGCCTGGCGACCGAGGCATTGCCATCAGGAAACATGGCCGAGGCGCTGGGCCCGGCGGCATTCTCTTCTGCCGACTGCACGAAACTACCCAACACATGTGCGCCCGGCAGACCGGTTTCCAGGCATTCCGCAACGGACAAGTTCTCAGCTCGCACACCCCAAAACCCCATGGCGCCCCCGCTGAACACCTGGATAGCTTCGTCGGGCAAGGCAAAATGCTGGCGCAGGAAATCCCGGTAGCTGGTCGTGGCAAGATAGGTTTGCTTTTGCACTTCTGTCATTCCGGCCAGCACATCGTTGTCAGCCCGCAGGAATTTCTGCAGCGCAGCCCGTGCCGGTTCTGAAATAGGAAACGCATCGACCTGCTCAGCGAGTTCCTGCGGCGCCATATCGGTAATCACGACGTTTGGCAGCAACACGTTCCGGCCATAGGCCTCCTGGTCAAACCAGGTCGCCGGTTTAAGCCCGGTGGCATTGTTCATCCAGCCAAATTCAGAGCCTTCCAGCAGGCGCGGAATATTGATGCCAAGTTCATCCAGCAAACCCATCGCCGCGGCGCTGTACTTGGGATATTCCATGTTGACCGTGCCACCCCAGGCCAGGCGCATGGGGCCACCCTGGTGGAACTCATTGCGCTTGGCATGACCGCCGAAATCATCGTGATTGTCGAGGATCAGGATTTTTGTATTCGCTCCATGTTTCTGTCGATAGAACCAGGCGGCAGCCAAACCACTCAGCCCACCACCGACTACGACCAGGTCGTAGGGTTCATCCAGTTCCCTGGGCTGGTCGAAAACCTTATGCTCGCGCGCCAGTGCGTGCGCCACTTCGAAGGAACCGGGATGGGACCCACGCAGGCCAGTGCGGGTCGGGGGGTAATAAATGGCCATGGACTCCGCGCCCCCCGTGTCTGCTGCGTCTGTGGCGCCCGCCGCTCCCGCCCATACGGATGCGGGCAAGCCCAAACCCATTGAACCCAGGCCCAACGCAGCCACACCCAGTTCATGGACAAAATCCCGCCGGGTGATATCCCGGTGCATGCCCAGCTTGCGGTCAGATGGCTTCATTGTTGTGCTCCTGGAAAACATTGGCCTGATGAGGCAAGAAGGGTAGCCGTTTTCGGAAAAATCTGACAGTGGTTAGCGAATGCCTGGAATTTGGCGGCACCACAGTGTGTCTTTCATGGGTCATCAGGTTAAACTACCCGCTCGATTTGGAAAAGACCCTCTTATTTAAACCCGATTAAACGGGAAAGTTCTATCAACAGCGAATCCAAAAATGACAAATGAACAATCATATGCACTTGTGATCGTGGTAATCATCGTTGCGATCATACTGGCAAGCAAAAACCGGCATTGGATCATGCGTGTGATTTTGGACCGACTCAACATCAATTTCGAATCCGGGCAACGCAAACCGCATTCGTCAGAACAGCCCTTTACCGGTAACGAACCCCAGGTTATGACCGCAGAAGAGAGCGAGGCCGAATTGCAGAGGCTTCAAAAGCTCATCGACGATCGAAAGCGAGTTGCATGGAACACTGACATTTCTCATCATCTGTGGGATCTCCACAAAAACATTTTGCCACACACCAGTCCACATTCATTGGACCGTTACATTCAGGACGATGAGTGGTTCGGCTTGAAAATTCTGCATGTCAGCACCCAAAACGGGCTGAATACATGTGAATTCGAATTGAAAGAAGCCAAGTACAAATTCGTTGACGACGAAGAAAAACAGAATTGGCGCGAGCACTCGAAATTCTTCAGCCTGTATCTTTACGATGATTCAGATCGCTGCCTCATCGAAATACCCATGAAAATGAAAGTTGATGGCTCGGGGCGCCACTATTCCATTTTATCAGGCGGGCCCAGCGCATTTCTACCTGGTGGCTGGATCAATGATTTGATCCACGTCAAACTAAAACATCAGAGCATACGCAACCAAGAGATCCGATTGCAAAAGCATCAAGAAAGATTGAGCGAAATCGAGGATCTGAAAGAGAGATTTGGCATTGTGGATTGAACCGTAAGACGTTTCAAGGGGCCGACAGGGGCGCATCTGCCGCATCTGCGGTCAGACGCAAACCCCGATACTCGTCGGAATGTGGTTAATACTTCCCTTCCACGACCTGGATCTCTCAGCGAACCGCCAGATTATTGACGACTTTTTGTACGCCTTTCACGTCTTTCGCAGCGGCAACGGCTGCATTACGTTCTGCGTCGGAATCAACATATCCACCCAGACTGACGATCCCCTGATTAACTTCCACATCAATTTCCGATCCAGGGGCCAGCCGATCATTCACCAATGCCGCCTTGACGCTTGCTGAAAGGGCTTTGTCGTCAATGTATTCGCCCGTGCTGCGTGTGCCATTTGACACTTTCAGATTATTTTCTACGGAAGCCACGCCCGGAATCGATCTCGCTATCTCGCCCGCCCGATCGACCTGGACTTTGGAATCGACAAAGCCGTTAAGCTGTACCTTGTCCCGGTCGACTTCGACATCGATGTTCAGTCCATCGGTGGTCGAATCCGCCAATAATGCGGTCTTGGTGCGGGCAGCAATTGTGGTGTCATCAATAGCCTGACCGGTCGAGCGGTGTGGTCCAGACGCAGCACAAGCGCCCAAGGCAAGGTATACCAGCGCCAGTGATACTACTAACGAGTTTTGAGTCTTCATGACATTTCTCCAGAGTTTTGGGTTGATTGGCAAGTCAAATTATTCCCATCCAGGCAACCGGTCTGTGCGCTGGCAAACAAAACGGGTTTTGTCGGGGATGTCAATAAAGGGGTCAGAGCCCTTTGTTGACTCAAAACCGCACCTTGTCTGCCCTCCCCATTTGGTCAGAAACGTTGTGTGTCCCGTTTGCTTCCACCAATTTGATTCCAATTCATTGTCGAGGGGGCTTGTAGGAAGATTAATTTTTGGTAGAAACCGCTGACTTGCGGCCCTGCTGCCACACTGAGCCGCTGGCAAAACAAAGGCAGTAGAATTACGAAGTTGAAGTTGGTGGTAAGCCATTGAAAAAATGGTGGGCCGTGTAGGATTCGAACCTACGACCAAAAGATTAAAAGTCTTCTGCTCTACCGACTGAGCTAACGGCCCTGCACTGCTTGCGCCCCTTGCCGGGCGCCCCCTTGTTGGGGAGGCGGCATTTTAGGGGAAATACCCCTCAGCCTCAAGCTGAAACCGTGAAAATTCTGCATTCTGCATCCCCAGTCGTCAGCAAACCCCGCGGGGCAGTAACTCCCCGGAGTGAGTCATTCTCCTGAGTCAGAAATATCGGGTCGGGTTGGGAATACCGGCCGCGGCAAATCCCGCCAGGCGAATCCGGCAGGAATCGCAGGTTTTACATGCCCTGCCCTGTTCATCGGCCTGGTAGCAGGAGACAGTTCGGCTGTAGTCCACCCCCAGTGCTGTACCTCGGCTGATAATTTCTGCCTTGGTGAGCTGAATCAGCGGGGTGTGGATGACGATTTCTGCGCCTTCCACACCGGCCTTGGTGGCCAGTCTTGCCATGGCCTGGTAGGCCGCAATGAATTCCGAACGGCAATCCGGGTAGCCGGAATAGTCCACGGCATTGACCCCGATGAAGATGTCACTGGCCTTGAGCACCTCGGCGTAGCCCAGCGCCAGGGACAGCATGATGGTATTGCGCGCCGGCACATAGGTCAGCGGGATGCCCGAACTGCCGGCGGTGGGAACGTCGATATCGGCAGTGAGCGCTGAACCACCGATGGCGCGCAAATCGACCTGCACGACTTTCAGAGTCACGCCAGCCGCCGCGCTTACATCTAGTGCCGCTTGTAGCTCCGAACGATGCCGTTGGCCGTAATCAACCGCCAGTGCGAAGCAGCGATAGCCCTGGTGCTGCGCCATGGCGAGCGTCGTGGCTGAGTCCAGACCGCCGGACAGCAGCACTACGGCATTTGTGCTGGCATTTGTGTTGGCCTTCTTGCCGGCATTCCCACTGGCAGCATGTACGCTCATTTTCCGGCCACATCCCCCCACAGCTGTTTGTGCAATTGCAACTGGTAGCGCACCTGCAATTGGTCGGCCAGTATCCATTCGGCCAGGGCAGTTGCATCCACCTGCCCCCAACTGGGTGAAAACAAAACTTCGCACAAATCGGTGAGCTTGTGTTCAAGCAACTGCTGTTTGACCCAGTCGTAATCTTCACGCGAGCAGATAACAAACTTTACCTGGTCATTGGGTGTGAGCTGTTCGAGGTTGGACCACAGGTTCCGGTGCGCTTCACCCGAGCCAGGAGTTTTCAGATCCATCACGCGGCTGACCCGAATGTCTGCAAGGCCAATGTTTACCGCCCCGCTGGTCTCCAGTGACACGGCATAGCCAACGTCGCACAGGCGCACCAACAATTCGGAACAGCGCTTCTGCGCCAGGGGTTCGCCGCCGGTTACGCACACATACCGGGTGCCAAATTGATTGATCGTTTCCATGATGGCATCGAAATGCATCCACTCACCACCGTAAAAAGCGTACTCGCTATCGCAGTACGTGCAGCGCAGCGGGCAACCGGTAAGACGGATAAATGCAGTGGGCAGGCCAACCTGACGCGCCTCACCTTGCAGGGAATGAAAAATCTCGGTGATTTTCAGCATGCCCTCGCGGGATTCGGGGACATAGCGCGTTGATGTTTCGCTCATGCGACTACTGTTAGTAATGCCCTTCCATTTTCATGCTGCGCAGGCGGCTTTCGGCCAGTCGGGCCAGGGTGGTATCCGGGTAATCCTGTTGCACCTGCAGGAGGGCTGCCCGGGCCTTGTCCCATTGCTTGAGCTCGTAGTGCGTATATCCAACCTTGAGCAGGGCGTCAGGGACTTTGGGGCTGTCCGGGTAGTCATGCATCAAACGCTCAAATGCTTCGAGTGCGATGTCGTAATTGCGCGTTACGTAGTAGGACTCACCCAGCCAGTACACCGCGTTATCGGCAAACTCACTGCCGGGGTATAGATCCAGGAACGACTGGAACTCTTCCGCAGCATCTGCGTAGCGCAATTCTTTCATGGCCAAAAAGGCCTTGTCATAGGATTCTTTTTCAGCCTCTGGGGGCGCCGCCACAACTGCGCTGTCCGCGCCTGACTGGCTGAGGGGAGCGGTATCCGACGGCTGTTCCATGGGTGCGCGCACTTCGGGGACATCTTCGAACTGTGGTTCCGACTGGGCTTCGGGCGATACTTCGGGCCTTTCCCCGGCTTGTGCTTCGGGCCGACCCGAATCGGGCGCGGTGCCGCTGGCATCATCACCCGCAGATGGGGCAGGAACACCAGGACTGCCGGGCGCCGTGCCGTTCAGATCGGTAATGCGCTGATCGAGGTCCAGATACTGGTCGCGCTGGCGCTTCTTGATATTTTCGATCTCGCGTTCCTGCTCCTCCATCCGACCACGCAATTCCCGCAGCTCATCCTGCAGTTCCTGCATCTGGATAACCATATTGGCCGTGACATTCTGATCGACAGTCTGCGCCGCCGCGGTGACCGGAGCCACCACAAAAAAAATGATGGCCAGCACAACACTGGCCATCACGATTTTTTCTTGCTGTTTCTGAATCATGCCTAGCGTGCGGTGTACACGATCTCCACACGGCGATTTTCTGCCCAGCAGGATTCATCACTGACGCGGCAAACCGGGCGTTCTTCACCGTAACTGACCACGACCAGCTGGTCACCACGTGCACCCTGGGCGGACATCAGTCCCATCACAGAATTGCCGCGGCGTTCGCCAAGGCCCAGGTTGTACTCTCGGGTCCCGCGCTCATCGGTGTGGCCTTCCAGCGTTACGCGTGCAGCAGAATGCGCGGCAACGTAGGCAGCATGTGCTGCAACTATGTCGCGGTATTCTGCCCTGACGCTGGATTTGTCAAAGTCAAAGTAAACGACACGCTTGGACAGCAGGCTTTCCGGGTTGTCGAAGTTGCGTGCATCGGTGTAGTCACGCGGGTCCGGCGCGCCATCAACTGCCACGCCTTCGGTTGTTGTAGTTGGCTCGGTCATCCCTTGTTCTGGCGGCTTTGGCTTGGCTTGGCACGCCACAATAGCCATCGTTATTAGGGCTGCCATTACCAATCGCAGTGCGGTGTTCATCTCGTTCTCCTGATTGTTGTTGCTTGCGCCGTACTTTGCGGCGCTGTTAATAAAATTACTGCAATCAGCAGTTTACCTGATCACAGGTGACCATGCAGGTTCTCGTACGTCCCCGTCGCTCAGAATCAAGCGTTGTCGAACATTTCCATCTGCTGAGACAGCGGACAACACGCCGCGCGTACCTTCCCGCGTAGCGTAAAGCACCATGCTGCCATTCGGAGCGAAACTGGGGGATTCATCCAGAGTGCCGGGCGTCAGGACGGTGAACCGCTGGGACTCAGTATCCCACACGGCGATACGATACTCGTTTCCACGCCCTTGTGCCACCGCTATTCGCTTGCCGTCAGGCGCGATACTGGCGCGTGCGTTACTGTCGCCGCTGAGTGTTACCCGCTCGGCGTTTCCGCCTCCAACCGCAACCCGGTAAATCTGTGGTTTGCCGCCACGGTCCGAAGTGAAATAAATGTATTTGCCATTCGGCGCCCATATCGCTTCCGTGTCGATTGCCGAGTTATTGGTCAGTTGGGTTTCGGCGCCGGTGGCAAGGCTCTTGATGTAAATTTCAGGATTGCCGGTTCGCGACAAGGTCAACGCCATATTTCGCCCATCCGGGGAGAATGAAGGTGCGCCATTGATCCCGCGACCGCTGGAAACCAATTCCCTCGCGCCGGTTGAGACATCCTGCATGTAGATGGCCGAATTACCCTTTTCGAATGAAACATAGGCCAGCTTTCTGCCGTCCGGCGACCAGGCCGGAGAAAGCAATGGTTCAGGTGAACCCACCACGGACTGGGGACTAAACCCGTCAGCGTCCGCCACGATCAGTTCAAACTTCATGTTTTTTCCGGAACCAACCGCAGTGACATAAGCAATTCGGGTGGAAAACGCGCCAGGCACACCGGTCAATTTTTCATAGATGGCATCCGCCACCCGGTGTGCGCCAAAACGCAGATCGCCGGGACCCACGGTGGTAATTTGGGATAGCAGTTTTTCCTGGGTGTGAACATCAAACAACTGGTAAATGATCTCATGTCCCTGGCCACCCGGCGCAGCACGGACCTTGCCGACCACCATGTAATCAACTTTCAACAAGCGCCAGGTGCCAAAGCGGATGGATTCTTCGTCAGACGGTCGATCCGGCATGTCTTTACTTTCCATGGGATCAAACAGCCCGGAACGATACAGGTCATTGGAAACAATTTCGGCCACCCCGGTCATTGGAGCCGGGCCAGACTCTTCCCAGCTGAAGGGCACGATGGCAATCGGCAATGCGCTGGCGTTACCGCTGATGATTTCAATCTGCAGTTGCGCCTGGGCCAGGGGGTGCACCAACAGTGCCAGCATCAGGAAAATGATTTTTTTCATGTTTTATTCACCGTCATATTTAAATATAAAGTCAATTTCGCGTTTGAACACCTTCTCGAAGCCACGATAAGGCAGCGCCTCGATTCGTTCAACTGCAGCCACGATGGACCGGCGTGTTGCATCGTCCGCATTGCACGGAGAGGAGATTGCTGCCGAAATAACCTCCCCTCCTGGAATCTGCACTATTTGAAGGGTACAGCGCAGGCCCGTCTGAGCCGTTGGCGGTCGTAACCAGTTGTCGGTGACTATGCGCTGGATCTCAGCAATATAGTTGTCGTCCAGGGTTGCTTGCTGCCCTGCCTTGAACACCCGCGCCGCGTCTTCGGCCTGCTTCTGCTTGGCTGCTTCATCCGCTTTGGCCTGTTGTTCAGCAGCTTCTGCCTTTTCGCGGGCTTCGATCTGCTTCATCTTTTCTGCTTCGTTCTTTCTTTTCTTTTCAGCTTCGACCGCTTCTTTCTTTGCCTTTTCCAGCTCGCGCTGCTGCGCTTCTTTCTGCTCCTGCCGTTCCTGTTCGCGCTTCACCCGCAACGCTTTTAACTTTTCCTGCGCCTTGCGTTTGGCTTCTGCTTCCGCCTCTATGCGTTTTTGTTCCTGCTGCATTTTCTCACGCTGGATGTCGAGTTCTCTTTGTTGTTTCTCCTCGACTTTTTTCTGCTCTGCAACTTCCTTTTCGCGCTCCTTCTGCAGCTCCAGTTCCTGCTTGCGCTTTTCTTGCGCCTGTTTCTTTTGCTCGGCAGTCTCGGCCGCCTTCTGCGCTTTTTCGCGGCGCGCACTCATCTCGCCGGTGTCAACCATCACCGCTTCGATGGTCATGCCGGTTATCTGCTGCTGACGGAAAGGCTTCCAGTTCAAACTCCCCAGGAACATCAGCAAGACGACCAGGAGGTGAACCAGCATTGCCCACACAAATGCACGCAGCATGGGCGCGTATTCTGCGCGTGCAATCATTCAGCCGCCGGAGCCAGGCTCCGCCTCAGATTGCACATCCAGGGGGTCGCTCATCAGACCGACTTTTTGCACTCCTGCTTTTTGCAATAGCACCATGGCGTTGTATACGGCGCCATAACCCACGCGCTCGTCGCCACCCACCAGGACCTGTATGTCGGGATTACGCTCGACGATCGCCGTAACGGTGGTCACCAGAGTTTCAGGGTCCATGATACCGGCAGTCGTGCCATCCAGGTCGCCACCGGCATTGAGGTAAAGATCGCCGTTTTGCATGACCGTGAGCACCAGCGGCTCTTTGTTTTGCTCAGAGTCCAGCGGCGCGGCATCCGCCTTGGGCAGTTCGACCTCCACCCCAAGGTTCAGCAAGGGCGCCGTGATCATGAAAATAACCAACAGCACCAGCATCACGTCGATATACGGAACAACGTTAATTTCTGCCATCGGACGGCGTCTTTTCGACCTTTCCATGCGCGCTTACTCCTGGCTCAGAGCGTGGGCCTGGCGTTGCAGAATGCTAGAAAACTCTTCCTTGAAATTGTCGTAGCGCACTTCCAGACGTTCCACCTGGTTGGAATAGCGGTTGTAGGCAATGACGGCGGGAATGGCAGCAAACAAGCCCATGGCCGTGGCGATCAATGCTTCGGAAATGCCCGGAGCCACCATGGCGATGGTGGCCTGGTTGACGTTGGCCAACTGGTGAAACGAGGTCATGATCCCCCACACCGTGCCGAACAGGCCCACGTAGGGGCTGGTCGAGCCCACGGTAGCGAGGAAGTTCAGGTGGTTTTCCAGCTCCTCAGTTTCCCGCGTCAGGGCGATGCGCATCGCCCTCTGGCAACCCTCCACCATGGCGCTGGGGCTCATGCGCCCTTGCTGCCGCATGCGGGTGAATTCGGCGAAACCGGCGTCAAAAATACGCTCCATGCCGCTGGTAAGCCTGTGACCGGCGGCAATCCCGCTGTGCAGTTGGGTGAGATCAGTACCCGACCAAAACCGCTCTTCAAAAACGTTCGCGGCTTTTTCGGCCTTGGACAATACCTGGCGCTTGTTGAATATGATCATCCAGGAAGCAACCGAAGCCGCCAGCAAAATGGCCATCACGGCTTTCACCATCAAACTGGCTTCGAGGACCAACTGCCAAAGTTGTAAATCATTCGACATGGGTAAACTCCGTTTCCATCCAGGCTGGTATTCGCGCTGGTTTGAGACTATCCGCATGCAGCAGGGCTGCACTCAATTCGGCCGTGGCCACCAGCACCCCGTCTGACTTGCGGGTCATTTGCTGCCGGAAGCCCTGGCGCACACCTTTTTTCCAGGTCAGCTCAGCGCTGACCAGTAGTTCATCGTCCAGCCTCGCTGCCTGGCGGTACTGTACATGAATGTCCAGCACAACCCAGATCAGGTTGTGGTCTTGACGCAGGGCTTCGCTCTGAATTCCATGGATGCGCAACAATTCAGTGCGGGCCCGTTCAAAAAAATTCAGATAGCGTGCGTGGTAAACCACGCCGCCTGAGTCGGTATCCTCGAAGTACACTCTGAACTGCCAGGTATGGGGCTGTATTTTTTCTTCGGTCATAAAGTGTAGGGCCCAATTCTTCTGCAGGGTTCAGACCGTATTTATTATTCAGCTTTCCGTGTCAAACAGACCGCCGGCACGGCCGGGAAGTTCCTTGAGGCCGAAGTGACGGTATGCCTTGGACGTGGCAATCCTGCCGCGTGCAGTACGGGCCAGGTAGCCTTGCTGGATCAAGTAAGGCTCCAACACATCCTCAACCGTTCCGCGTTCTTCAGACAAAGCAGCCGCGATGCTTTCCACACCGACGGGTCCGCCATCAAAAGTTTCAATGATCATTTTAAGCAGGCGGCGATCCATGGTATCAAACCCCAGTTTGTCAACCTGCAGCATCTCCATGCCCGCGGCAGCTATTTCACTGTTGATAAAACCATCGCCCTTTACTTCCGCGTAGTCCCGCACCCGCCGCAACAGGCGATTGGCAATGCGCGGCGTGCCACGGGATCGGCGGGCAATCTCCATGGCACCCTCATTATCCACAGAAATATGCAGAATTCCTGCGGAACGTGTGACGATTCTCGACAGTTCCTCATCACTGTAAAACTCAAGACGCTCGACAATGCCAAACCGGTCGCGCAAGGGTGAGGTCAGCAGGCCTGCGCGCGTAGTTGCACCTATCAGGGTAAAGCGTGGCAACTCCAGCTTGATCGAGCGCGCGGCCGGGCCTTCACCAATCATGATATCAAGCTGAAAATCCTCCAGCGCGGGATAAAGCACCTCTTCGACCACGGGCGAAAGGCGATGGATTTCATCGATGAACAAAACGTCACGCGGCTGCAGGTTGGTCAGTAAGGCCGCCAGGTCTCCGGCACGCTCCAGAACGGGGCCCGAAGTCTGGCGCAGGTTTACTCCCATTTCATTGGCTATGACGTGGGCCAGCGTGGTCTTGCCTAGCCCCGGGGGGCCAAAAATCAGCACATGGTCCAACGCCTCGCTGCGGCGCCGTGCCGCTTCGAGGAAAATCGAGAGCTTCTCCCGCATGGCTGGCTGGCCAATGTACTCACTCATGCTGCGTGGACGCAGGCTGGCTTCCACGACCTGGTCTTCGCCTGTGTCTCCGGGACCCATATTGGGATTGATAATTCGTTCGTTCGGGCGCTCTTGGGTGCTCACGATGGCGTGTATCCGTCAGGTCCTGACCGTGGACTGCAAGGCCAGACGGATGATTTCTTCTACCGCCATTCCCGGTTTTACCACCAGATTTACCATACGGCTTACCTCCTGCGGTTTGTAGCCCAGCGCAATCAGTGCGTGCGTTGCCTCGCTGGCTGCCCCTGCGGGGCGGCCTGTGGCCGTCGGTAAGCGGATTGCGACGGCTGCCGTGTACGCATCCAGTTTGTCGCGCAGTTCTATGATAATCCGCTCTGCTGTTTTCTTACCGATGCCGGGCAGTCGGGTGAGCGAAGCGGTGTCCCCTTCGGTGACATAGCGCGCCAATTCATCGCCGGTCGCGCCGGAGAGTATGGTCAGCGCCAGCTTTGCGCCAATGCCACTGATTTTCAGCAACTGCCGGAACAACACGCGCTCGGCTTCGCTGGCAAATCCAAATAGCGTGTGTGCGTCTTCCTTGACCTGCAAATGGATCAACAGCACGAGTGGCTGGCCGATTTCCGGCAGGTCATAGAAAACGGACAAGGGCGCTTCAACTTCATAGCCCACTCCCGCAACGTCTATCACCAGTTGCGGCGGGCGCTTGGCAATTAATGTTCCGGAGAGGCGCGAAATCACTGCCGAACTCGCACACGCACACAATGCATTGACGCAGACACGCTCGGTTCGGACTTCAGGTCAGGTTTTGGGTCAGGTTTTGGGTCAGGCATTGGGCCAAGTTTTGTGTCTGGCTTTGGGCCAGGCTTTATATCAGGCCTCATGATTCGGATCTCCACCGCGCAGCACACGCATGCGCTGCACCGTTTGCTGCGTATGATGGTGACATAATGCCACAGCCAAGGCATCCGCAGCGTCTTCGGCAAGGGCTTCTTTCACCTGCAACAGCATGCTGATCATGTGCTTAACCTGCTCCTTGTCCGCACTGCCCCGGCCCACGATGGCCTGCTTGACCGAGCGTGGTGAATATTCGCACACCGCCAGTCCCTGCTCAATGACCGCACATATCGCTGCCCCACGCGCCTGCCCCAATTTCAGGGCAGAATTCGGGTTGCGACTGACAAACACGGATTCAACCGCAGCCTGGTCGGGACGATGTTCCGCGATCACCGTGCGGATACCCGAGAAAATTATGCCCAATCGCTCCGGGAATTCGCCATCACCGGTCTTGATGACACCGTGCGCCACGCAAATCGTGCGCTCACCCTGCACTTCGATTATGCCGTAACCCGTGAAGCGTGATCCGGGGTCAATACCCAGGATACGCACGCTGCGTGCCTCGTTTAAGCCTGCGTTTGAGTTCTCGTTTGGGCCCTGGCTCAATCATAGGCTTCGTCAGGGAAATCGGCATTCGAGTAGACTGCCTGGGTATCATCCAGGTCTTCCAGCACGTCGAGAAAACCCAGCACTTTCCGCCCGGTGTCAATATCCAGTTCCACTTCCACGCTTGCGCGCATGGTGATTTCGGAATTTTCCGGAACCAGGCCGGCCAGCTCCATGTGTTTCACCACCGTGATGTACGATTCCAGCGATGTGATGACTTCGATAGATCCATCATCAGCAGTAACCACATCGTTGGCACCAGCCTCGAGCGCCGCATCCATCACGGCATCTTCGCTGGCGCCAGGGGCATAGTTAAGCACCCCGATCTTGTCAAACAGGTAGCCCACCGAGCCGTCAGTGCCCAGGTTTCCGCCATGCTTGGAGAAGGCATGACGAACTTCAGCCACAGTACGGTTGCGGTTATCCGTGAATGTTTCCACCAGGACTGCGACGCCACCGGCAGCATAGCCCTCGTAGCGAATCTCCTCGTAGTGGACTCCCTCCAGTTCACCCGCGGCTTTCTTGATAGCCCGCTCTATGGTGTCCTTGGGCATATTCGCCGCATTGGCCTTATCAATGGCCAGCCTGAGCCTGGGGTTGGAACCGGCATCACTGCCTCCTTCACGCGCCGCAACGGCCAATTCGCGATTGACGCGGGTGAAGATTTTTCCGCGCTTGGCGTCCACTTTGGCCTTGCGGTGCTGAATATTGGCCCATTTACTGTGTCCGGCCATGCTCAAGCATCCTTCTCTGGTTACTGGTTAATTGTCAGGCGGGCTAAAACTACGAATTTTACCACGAAAGGACAGGTCTTCATTCCACTACTTCGTCATGCTACTTCGGCTGCCGTTCAGTGCGGTGTTGTCTGCTGTTCCGACCCAATCGGAGCGAAAGAAAATCGCCCTTGCTCGAGGAAACAACAGGTTTCCCTGACTACCTGGGAAGAAAACAGCATACCGGTATGGCTAACCGGCAAAGCGATGCGACCGCTTAGACTTGCAGATTCGGTTTCAGCCAGCGTGACCGTGCCATCGTTGGTCTTGCCCTTGAGCCCTGTCATGCGACCCAGGCCAAAGGCCCGTGAACCGGCAATCATGCCCACTTCGTGACTGCCACGGAATCCATTCGATCCCGCGCAGAGCGTGGCCGCCGCAACACCCAGCAAGGCGCGGCCACCCGGTAATTGCAAGGTCCTGCGCGCTGCCTCGCTGCCCTGTATGGGAGTGCCCAGCAGAACCACGCGAGCCACGGGCGGCACTTCGCTCATGGCCAGCATGCGCAGGATAAGCAAACCACCCAGGCTGTGCCCGACCAGGTGCGGTGCATCAGATCGTGTCGTGCGGGTGAATTCTGCCAGGCTCCGGGCGCAGTCATCGGCATTTGCTTTTGTGCTGCGGTAAGAAAAAGAACGGATGCGGTAGCCCTGCCGGCGCAATTGCATGCCGATGAAGGACATTGATCTCGGACCATACCAAAGCCCTGGCACCAGAATGATTTCGTGACCGTCAGCCATGCAGAAAACCTTTTCAGAGATTCCGGCGACGCCGCGTGCTCAACAGCGACTCGCCGGTCACCAGTAGAGCCGCGAACCCAATGCAGGTGAACGCAACAGCGTGTCCCTTGGTGAAGGCCTCCCCATAGAAATAAACCGCGATCAGGAGGGACATGGTCGGTGATATGTACTGAAATAAACCGACCCAGCTAAGTGGCAGCGCGCGCGCCGCCATGTTGAACCAGATCAGGGGAACCACCGTGATCACGCCGGCAAGCACCAGCAGGAGGTCGATGTGCCAGGACAGGTTGCCAAAAGCCAGGCCAGTCTTCGCCGAAGCCCACACCAGGTACAGCAGCGCAGGAACGGCCATCCACAAGGTTTCCCACAGCAAGCCGACCATGGGCCCGACGTTAAGCTTTTTTCGCGCCAGACCGTACAACGAAAATGACAGGGCCAGAGTGAGTGAAACCCACGGAGCCACGCCTAAAAACCAACCCAAGTATGAAGTGCCTGCAGCGGCAATTCCCAAAGCGACTGTTTGCAAAACAGTGAGGCGTTCGTGAAGAAACAAGAATCCCAATGTGACGGAGAGCAATGGAGTGATGAAATAGCCGAGGCTGGTGGCCAGTATGTGGCCATCGTGCACCGCCCAGACAAAAATCAACCAGTTCGAAGCAACCAGTGAACCCGAAATAAGCAGGCCCAATATGGTCTTTCCTGGCAGGAGCATGCGTCTCCAAAAGCCCGAACCATCGCGGAACAGCAGGAATATTGCCAGCACCGGAATCGACCACAGTATCCGGTAGGCAATAATCTCCAGCGGCGGCACTACGACTATCCACTTGAAATAAATCGGCAGGAAACCCCAGAACGAAAACGCAGCCAGGGCAGCAATGATGCCGTGCCGTTGATTGTGTATTTGCGTGTTCAAACGGCGCTGCTTACTCCCCAGATAAAGAGGCCGGCATTAGCCGGCCCCTCTGCCACCCTCTATCAAATCAGACAACGCATTTCAGGGGTTAGCCTGTGGTGTGAGCGCTTGATTGAGGTTCTCCGCGAGGAAAGTCTCAACGCGGCCATAGAAATCGTACACGTTTTCCTGCTTGCGAAAGCCATGGCCTTCGTTCTTTTTGATCATCAGTTCAAAACTCGCACCGCTGTTCTCCATTGCATCTTCCATCACGCGCGCATGCTTGATGTTTACCCGCGGGTCCTGCAGCCCGTAAGCCATGAAAACCGGCACCTTGATATTGGCAGCATGATTGCTCGGGGACCACTCCTCAAGGAATTCTGCTTCGGTATCCGGGTCTCCTATCATTTCCGCCATCTGCTTTTCTCCGGCACCCCACGAATCCGGAGCAGTTTCAAACAACAAGGGCAAATCAGTTACGCCAACATAGTTGATGCCGCATTTGTAGAGTTCCGGTGTGTACGTCAATCCTGCCATCACAGCGTATCCACCATAACTTCCACCGTAAATGCATATCCGATTGGCGTCGGCTACGCCCTGGTCGATGGCCCATTTAACTCCGTCGCTAAGGTCATTTTGCATAGTCTGACCCCATTGCTTTTTGCTCGAGTTCATATGCTGCATGCCAAAGCCGGTTGAGCCGCGGAAATTAATCTGCAATACCGCATAACCGCGGTTGGCCAGGAACTGCACTTCAGGATTGTAGCCCCAGCCATCCCGCGCCCAGGGGCCGCCATGCGGATTCAGGATCATCGGCAGGTTCTTGCCGTCGCTGCCAGTGGGCAGGGTCAGGTAACCGTGCATGGTCATGCCGTCGCGAGAAGCAAAAGTGATTGGCTTGACCTCGGACATGGTGGCCGACTTGATCCACGGGCGGGAGTCAGCCAGCCATTCAAGGGAGTTCTCCTGGAAATTGTACAGGTAGTATTGTGGCGGCTGGGTTGAACTGCTGGCCACCACCACACCGATGGATTCTGCATCATCCACGCTGGTCACGACATTGACGGTATCCGGCAATGCCACGTTAATCGAAGCCATTATGGCTTTCCAGCGCTCGTCCAGATAAACCATCTCGGGCAGGCCCACTTGGTAGGCCACACCAATCATGTCACGCTTTTTTTTGGTTGCAATCACGTTGCAGCAGTCGATCTCCGGGTGCTCATAAATCAGCTCACCGAACTGCCTGGTCTTGAAGTTGTAATGGTAGAGTCCGGCCTTGTCACGCGCCTGGCCATCGGGTGTGAGATTGGACATCACATAGCCTACGTCCGGATTGCCAGTCATACCAGCAGGCGTGAACGAAGCTGCATCGTAGCGGGCCTTTACTACGGTTTCCCACTGATCGCTGGCCGGATCAACCAGCCGCAGGTAGCCCACTTCAACGCCATCCTGGAAACCTGCGCCCACCACATTTCCATCCCAATCCGTTACCCAGCCGGTGATGTTGCCGGGATTGCGCTGAACCAGGGTCATGCGACCGTTGATGATGTTCATTTTATAAACATCTGGATGGGCCGCGCGGCGCTGGTTTGAGCTGACCAGTACGTGCTCCGGGTCGTTTTCCAGCACGTCAAGCACATCGGTAAACCGGATTACCGCCTTACCGCCCTTGATCTGCGCCTCCAGGGGTTCAACCAGGGTACGCAGCATGGTCCCGTCCGTATTAACGGCGAAAATACCGAAGGATTCACTGCCGTCCTTGTCCATGAAAAACAGGATTCGCTCGTTGGTAGCCCACAAGAACCCGCTGACATCCTGCTCGGTAACGCCGGTCACGGCCCGCGGTTTGCGCGTTGCCAGGTCGATTATCACGACGTTCATGCGGCCGTTCAGGGGCGCAAGGGCTGCCAGTTCCTTGCCATTGGGCGACAACTGAAAACCAGTAAACTGTGATTTTTTGAAGAAGTCTTCCAGCGGAAGTTGTGCAGCCACAGCCTTGCTCGTGACGCCTAAAAACAGAATTGCCATAACCAACAGATTCTTCGCGCTCATATAATTTTCTCCTGCTCCTGAAATTCCACTTGGGGAAATTCTGATTAATTCAGAATTTCATGCAGCACACGGATGTGCCGCCATTTTCGATGATTGCAAATCATTGAAAATGAAGCCAAACAAAAATCACACTTTTTGTTTGGTGTGCTCTGAGAGTGCCAGGATGGCATTATTCAGAGCTTCCTTAGATAACGGTCGTTTCCGCGGTTCATTCTAGCAAGCACTTTGCCCGGCGGCAGTGCCGGAAGTCCCACCCATAGCTCAGTCTTTTTGCTTGACGCAAACGTGCAATTCATCCAGTTGCGCTTGAGGCACACTTGACGGCGCAGAGGTGAGAAGACATTGCGCCGTGGTGGTCTTGGGGAAGGCAATCACGTCGCGAATTGAATCTTCGCCACTCATGATGGCTACGATCCTGTCAAGGCCAAAAGCAATGCCACCGTGGGGCGGGGCGCCGTACCTGAGTGCTTCCAGCAGGAAGCCAAATTTTTCCTGTGCTTCCTGTTCAGATATGCCAAGCAGGCCGAAAACCGCCTGTTGCATTTTGGCACTATGAATGCGGATGGAGCCGCCACCAATCTCTGCCCCGTTCAATACCATGTCGTATCCTTTGGACAGCGCGCTTCCCGGGTTGGCCAGCAGGTCCGCGGCATCCGGCGCCAGCGGCGCAGTAAAAGGGTGGTGCATGGCCATGAAACGGGCAGAGGCATCATCCCATTCAAACATCGGGAAGGCGGTTACCCAAAGCGGTTGCCACCCTTCTTCAATTTGCTCGAGGTCCTGGGCGATGCGCACGCGCAACTGCCCCATGAAGTTACTTACCGGCAACCATTCCCCCGCACCGAAAAACAGCAGGTCGCCGCTTTGTACCCGGGTCGCAGTGGATATGCCCTGCCATGCCCGGTCATCGAGAAACTTGACAATAGGTGATTGCAAACCCGCCAGGCCGGCATCGGCGTCATTAACCTTGATCCAGGCCAGGCCTTTGGCACCGTGGCGGCCCACGAACAAGGTGTAATCATCAATCTGCTTGCGTGAAAGGTCTGCTCCGCCTTTAACCTTCAGCGCCGCCACCCGTGAACCTTCTGTCGAAGCGGGACCGGAAAATACCTTGAACTCAACATGCCGCACATGCTCGTCAACCGAAACCAGTTCAGCACAGATGCGTAAATCCGGTTTGTCCGAGCCGTAGCACTCCATGGCATCCCGCCAACACATGCGCGGGAAAGGCGCGGGTAAGTCTGCGTCCAGGGTTTCCTTGAAAACTGCGCGCATTAATTGCTCCGCGCAGTCCTGCACTTCTTGCTCGCCAACAAAGGACATTTCGATGTCCAATTGCGTAAATTCGGGCTGACGGTCAGCGCGCAGGTCTTCATCGCGGAAACAGCGCGCAATCTGGTAGTAACGGTCCATCCCGGCCACCATCAACAACTGCTTGAACAACTGCGGCGATTGCGGCAAGGCATAAAACTGCCCGGCCTGCACCCGGCTGGGTACGAGGTAATCGCGGGCGCCTTCCGGCGTTGCGCGAGTGAGTATGGGGGTTTCCATTTCGAGAAAACCGCTGGCGTCCAGTTGCCTGCGAATAGCCCGATACAGCCGTGCGCGCATTTTCAGGTTCTGCTGCATGCGCGGGCGACGCAGGTCCAGGTAGCGATACTTCAAGCGCACTTCTTCGCCATCATCATCGGTCATCATCAGCGGCATGGGCGCAGAACTGTTGAGCAACTCTACGGCGCTGGCTGAGACTTCGACACGGCCCGTGGCCATGGATTCGTTCCACTGGCTCTGCGGGCGCAACCGCACCTGCCCGGTAATACGCACGCAGTATTCATTACGCAAACCCTCTGCCCCCGCAAAAGCCGGACTGTCGGGGTGAACCACAACCTGCACCAGGCCTGCGATATCCCGCAACCCAAAGAAGATGAGCCCCCCCAGATCCCGGCGCCGGTCTACCCAGCCACACAGAGTTACGGTTTGCCCTGCAAACTTCTCGGCGATTTCTCCACACAGATGACTGCGCATACTCTTGCGGCTCCTGCCGTAATTCCGGGGGTGTGTACAGAGAACGCTGGTTCAGGCCGTTTTGGCCGCACTGCTGTCGCTGGCCTTGCTGACAGGTGCACTCTTGGCCGCGCTTTTGTCTTTGCTGCCACTTTCACTTTTGGCATCACTCTTACCCGTTCCCGAGTCAGCCTTGGTAACACTGCCCGATTTGGCCTCGCTGCCGGTACTGGAAGCAGGCGTCACAGTGGCAGTGCTCTCAGCCACTGTGCCAGATGAACCACCGCCATCCTCTTTCCCCGGGGACGCATCAGCCAGATTGCGCTGGTTGCCCTGCTTGAAATCGGTTTCATACCAGCCTGCGCCCTTGAGCCGGAAACCCGCAGCAGAAATGAGGCGCTTCAGCTGCGCCTTTCCACAATTGGGACAATCAGTCAAAGCGGGATCGTTCATGCGCTGCAACTTTTCCAGCTTGTGGTCACAGGATTGGCAACGGTATTCATATATCGGCATTTTTCTCTACCTAGCTTGGTGGAACAGTGTGCATCCGGCCCCGGGCGGGCGCGACGATGCGACCGTGAATTATAAAGTATGCGCTTGTAAATGGGGGCGATTTTACTGATTTCCAACGTCGATCATGGCAGGGAACTGATATCATACCTGGCTTGTTTTACTCACCTTTTTGCCCGGTTTGCCGGCCCTGGTTGGGGAGAAGTACCATGCTGCGAATTTGCGCCTTGTGTTTGATCCTGTCACTGGCACTGTCACTGGCAGGATGTCAACGCGAGCAGCAAGCCGAGGAACCGGTCACCAGGCCTGGCCAGTCTCCTGCTGAACCGGCTACCGATGCGACTCTCGCTCCGCAGCCATCCCCCGCTCAGCATTCCCGATTTGATATCTACGCGATGGTCCGTCTTACCGCCAATCTCGAAAGCCTCGATGCCAACCAGAAACAAATGATCGTGTTGCTGATCAAGGCTGCCCGAATCATGGACGAGATTTACTGGCTGCAGACCTATGGCGACAAAGACGCCCTGCTTTCCAGCATCAGCGACCCGGCTGAACGAAGGTTTGCTGAGATCAATTATGGCCCCTGGGACCGACTTGCCGGGAACCAACCGTTTATCGAGAGTGCCGGCCCCAAGCCCCTGGGTGAGCGTTTTTACCCCGAAGACATGAGCAAAGAAGAATTCGAGGCCTGGAACCAGGCAGGCAAGGACGGGCTATATTCACTGGTCGTGCGCAACGGGCAGGGCGAACTGATGCTGCAGCCCTACCGCGAAGCTTATAAAAACCAGTTGGCTGCGGCTGCGAACTTGTTGCGGCAGGCGGCAGAACTGTCAACCGAAGCGGAGTTTGCCAATTACCTGCTGATGCGCGCCCATGCACTCGAAAGTGACGACTACCGGCCTTCGGACATGGCCTGGATGGATATGAAGAATAACCATGTCGAATTGGTCATTGGCGCGATCGAAACCTACGGCGACCGGTTGTTCGGGTACCGTGCTGCCTACGAAGGCTACGTACTGATCAAGGATATGGAGTGGAGCGCCCGCCTGGCGCGCTTTGCGCAGTTCCTGCCTGAATTGCAAACCGGCCTGCCGGTTGCCGATGAATACAAAAAGGAGGTTCCCGGTGCAGATGCGGATTTGAATGCCTACGACGTGGTGTATTACGCCGGCCAGTCCAATGCCGGTGGCAAAACCATCGCAATTAACCTGCCCAATGACGAGATGGTGCAGCTGCAGAAGGGAACGCGCCGCCTGCAACTGAAGAACGCGATGCTGGCCAAGTACAACCAGATCCTGTTACCCGTTGCCGACATGCTGATTGCAGACGACCAGTTACCGTACATTACCTTTGATGCATTTTTCAGCAACGTCATGTTCCATGAAGTGGCCCACGGCCTTGGTATCAAGAACACGCTGGATGGCCAAAACACCGTCAGGCAGGCGCTGAAGGAGTACGCATCGGCGCTGGAGGAAGGCAAAGCCGATATCCTCGGGCTGTACATGGTGCAAAAGCTGCGCGAGAAAGGTGAGATCACCGAAGGTGAAATCATGCAGAACTACGTCACCTTCATGGCAGGGATTTTCCGTTCCGTGCGGTTTGGGACCAGTGATGCACATGGCAAGGCCAACATGATCTGCTTTAACTTCTTCCAAGAGGCCGGTGCGTTCAACCGTGATGAAGCAACGGGCAAGTACCGCATCAACGTGCCGCAATTCGAACAGGCGGCGGCCGACCTGAGCCGCACACTGTTGATGCTGCAAGGTAATGGCAACTACGAACAAGTCGCTGCTTTCGTGGCACAGCTGGGCGACATTCAATCGCAACTGCAATCCGACCTGGATCGCCTCGGTGCGGCCAACATCCCGGTCGATGTGGTATTCGAACAGGGCGCAGCGGTACTGGGACTGTAATCGCCGGTGGACCACCAGAACACACCAAAGCGCATTGTCGTCAAAGTCGGGAGCCAGGTTCTGTGTGACGCAAATGGCGCACTGAACATACCCTCACTGGCCAGCCTGGCCGCGCAGGTCAGCGACCTTGGCCATGAGGGCTGGCAGGTCCTGCTGGTTTCATCCGGTGCCGTGGCAGCCGGCACGGGAGTGATGAAAACCGAGGCCGGTGCAAAAAAACTACAACACATTCCCAACGCGGTTATCCGCAAACAGGCCCTTGCTGCAACCGGGCAAGTGCGCCTGATGGAAACCTGGCGGCAACACTTCAATGCACGCAACCTGACGGTAGCCCAGGTGTTGGCTACGCGCAGCGATTTCCAGACTCGCCGCCACTATCTCAACATGCGGTCCTGCATCGAGGCATTGCTGGACTGTGGCGTGGTGCCCATCGTCAATGAAAATGACGTGGTGGCTGTGACGGAATTGATGTTTACCGACAATGATGAGTTGGCAGGGCTGTTGGCCGGGATGTTGAATGCTGATCTGCTCTGCCTGCTCAGCACAGTACCGGGAGTTTATGACCGCGCCCCGGGCCCCGCGGGCCCTGCTTCTGACTATATTCGCCGCTGGGATGACAAGCAGTACCAGGCTGAGGAAATCGTGCAGCGCGGAACCTCGACACTTGGGCGCGGCGGCATGCACAGCAAGATTGCGGTCGCGCGCAAGGCGGCCAACCTCGGGATAGAAGTGGTCATTGCAGACGGTGGCAGCGAAAACATCCTGCTGAACGTGGTCGCAGGCATACCCGTGGGCACGCGCTTTACTGCCCGCGGGGAAACTTCGTCGACCAAGCGTTGGCTGGCCAGTGCCCAGGCCAGTACCAGTGGCAGTGTCACGGTTAATGCCGGTGCAGAAGCAGCATTGCTTGATCGCAGCCGGCTGACCAGCCTGTTGCCCGTTGGTATCGAAGCGGTTGAAGGACCCTTCGAAAAAGGCGACGTTATCCAGATCAGGAACAGCGCGGGCGAGGTCCTTGGATGCGGGCGTAGCCGTTATGACCACGAGGAAGCGGAGAAGCTGTTAGGTCAACGCGGGCACAAACCGCTGATCCATTACGACTACCTGTTTCTGCAGGCAGCAAAATGAATACCTCGCTGCCCGGACAAGCGGCAGGAGCCAGCCTGAAACAGGACCTGTTCGCCACGCGCGAAGCATCCCGCAGCTTGCCGGGTTGTGCGGAATCCAGCATCGAAGCGGTGTTGAATGATCTGGCCGCCAGTGTGCTGGCAAGCACCAGGGAAATCCTCGCCGCCAATGTCCGTGACCTTGCACGCATGGACAATGCCGATCCGAAATACGACCGCCTGCTGCTCAACCCCGACCGCCTGCAGTCGGTGGCCGATGATTTGCGTAAGGTTGCAGTCCTTGCCAATCCCGTCGGTGAAGTATTGCAACAGCAAACCCTGGAGAATGGGCTGGCGCTCAGTAAAGTACGGGTTCCCATGGGCGTTATTGCAGTGATTTTTGAATCCCGGCCAAACGTCGCGTTTGATGTCTTCGCCTTATGCCTGAAAACCCGCAATGCCTGCGTGCTCAAGGGCAGCAGCGACGCACATGACACCAACCTCGTGGCAGTGAAGCTGATGCAGGAGGCGTTGGCCACCCACGGTATCGATCCCCGCGTCGTTTTCCTGGCGCCGCCACAGCGTGAATTTCTGCCGGAAATCCTGCAGGCCGTGGGCCTGATAGACCTGGCCATTCCCCGCGGTTCACGCGGTTTGATTGATTTCGTGCGCGACCACGCCCGTATCCCGGTAATTGAAACCGGCGCTGGTGTCGTGCATACCTATGTCGATAAATCAGCCCGGTTAGAACAGGCGAGCGTCATCATCACCAACGCCAAGGCGCGCCGGGTGAGCGTATGCAACGCACTTGATACCCTGTTGCTGCACCGTGATTTATTGCCTGCCCTGCCCATTCTATTGCAGGAACTTGGACAGCGATACGATGTAGAAATATTTGCGGATGAAGAGGCCTACCGGGCGCTGGACGGGCATTACCCGGCCAAGTTGCACCACGCGAGCGATGAACATTTCGGGCAGGAATTCCTGGCCTACCGCATGTCGGTGAAAACAGTCACTGGCCTGGATGAAGCACTGCACCACATTCACCGGTTTGGCTCCAGGCATTCGGAAGCTGTGTTGGCCGAGGATGCCGCAGTCGTCGAAAGATTCCTCAACCAGGTCGATGCTGGCGTGGTGCTGGCCAACACATCCACAGCTTTTACCGATGGCGGGCAGTTTGGCATGGGTGCAGAGATTGGCATCAGCACACAAAAACTGCATGCCCGCGGGCCCATGTCCTTAGCGGAACTCACCAGTTACAAATGGGTGGTTCGGGGGACAGGTCAGGTCCGGCCGGCGGACTGAGTGGGCTACTGAGCATGGCCAAGGTACTGGTATTTCAACACGTGGCGGCCGAACCCTTGGGCACGCTTGATCCGATATTGCGCGGCCGGGGCCACCGCATTCGCTATGTGAATTTCAACCGCGAACCCAATATGAAACCGGACGTGAGCCGTTATGATGCCCTGATCGTGCTGGGTGGTCCGCAAATGCCGGATCAGGGAGATTTGTACCCGCACCTCAACGTTGAAATGCGCTGCATAGAAGCTGCCCTGCAGCGTGACATGCCCGTGCTGGGGATCTGCCTCGGTGCACAATTACTGGCCTGCACCCTGGGTGGCCGGGTCAGGCCACTGGACGCCTGGGAAATCGGCTGGTATGACCTGAAACCCACCGCACATTCCGCTGCCGACCCTTTGTTTTGCAAACTGGTTCAACCGCACCCGGTGTTCCAGTGGCACGGCTACACCTTTGACCTGCCTGATGGTGGGATACATCTCGCGCGCACAGAAACCTGCGAGAACCAGGCCTTCCGCTATGGTGACAACTCGTATGGGCTGCAGTGTCACCTGGAACTGGACGAACGCCTGATCAATCGCTGGCTGCACTACCCGGAATACCAACAGGATCTCGACACAGCAGGCCGCGGGCAGGATGCTACCGTGATTCGTGAACAAACCCATGCCCACATTGGCAACTCGGTCAAGCTGAGTAACGAAATGTTCAGCGAGTTTCTCAGTCCCCTGGTCCAACCGGAGCAGCGCCACGTGCTGCCCTCACGCTAAAACCATCAAACAGCGCGCACGGCCCACACACATAATTAATACAGGCCTCAGTGTGGCTGGCCGTTCTCTTCCACGCGGTACACCACATCGCCTTGCAACAATGTCATCTGGCATTGCATGTTCTTGATGTCCTCTGCCGGGGCGGTATAAGGATCGACATTCCACACCGCGATATCGGCGTACTTACCCACTTCCAGTGAGCCGATTTTGTCCTCGAGGAACATCTGGTGGGCAGTCCACAGGGTGAATGAACGCAGCGCAGTGCGCACATCCACCGCCTCTGCCTGGCCAAAAGGATCAGCGCCATACACTCCCAGCACCGGCTGGCGCGCTATCGAAGCCCAGATGCCGTAACGGGCGGGAAAAGGCGTGACATCAAAATCCGAACCTCCGCCCCAGTGAATACCCTTTTGTTGGAATGTGTGGAACGGGTTGAGCCGCAGACTTCGCTGCACACCGAAGTTACCGGCATAAGTATCGCCGATCCACCAGGTAAAGTTGGCCTGCGGTTCAGGGTAAGCGGCATCAAAGGTTTGTTGCAGCGCCGCCATGGTGTTCATCGCCAGTTCGGTGGGAATATTGGCATGTATGATGGCGTGGCGCAGCCCCGGTTGCGGATTGCGGATCAGGGCCAGCGCGTAGGAAGCAACCACGAAGTCGATCGCTCGGTCACCGATGGCGTGCACCCCCATGTGCAGGCCGGCGTCGTGGTACAGAAAGATCAACTCGCGCAACACATCCGGATCAATGGCTGGATAACCATCGTTGCCTTCATCAACTCCGCTGTGGTTCTTGTTCCAGTCCTGCCACACCCACGCGGTGCGTGCTCCTCCACTGCCGTCAGCAAACAGCTTGACGCCACCGGAAATCAGCCGGTCATCCCCGGTGGTTTCATACGGTCGGGTGAATGGCGCGATCTTCTCCACCAACTGGCGTGCCTCGTCCAGCGTGTCGGGGCTGCGCCACAAGGCAAACACGCGCACGGTCAACGCGCCCTCGTTCGATACATCCTGGTACGCCTTCCAGGTCGCATCAAAGATGCCGGGATCTTTCAATCCGGTCATGCATTCGCGATTGAACTCACGCGACATCATGCGCAAGCCATCGCGTTCCTGTTCGGCCGTGGCCGCAGGAATCAGCTGCGTCACCAACGCCATGGCGGATTCTTTCAGAACACCGGTGGGATTACCTTCGACATCGCGGTCGATGACGCCGCCGGGCGGGTCCGGCGTTTCCACAGTAATCCCCGCCATGGCCAGCGCCTGGCTGTTGGCTACGCCGTAGTGGCCCATGGTGTGGGTCAGCCACACGGGGTGGCCAGCGGTAACCGGATCGAGGTCTGAGGCATAGACATAGCGCAGCTCACTCAGCTTGCCTTCATCCCAGCCGCGACCCAGCACCCAGTCTGCGGGTGGAGTATTCGCCGCACGGGTTGCCACGCTCCTGACCACGTCCGCCACACTGCTTACCAGTGGGTAACTGAGGTCCACATTCGTCAGCCGCTGCAATCCACCCGAGGAAAAGTGCGCGTGTGAATCCAGCAGGCCGGGCGTTGCAGTCAAGCCACGCAGGTCGATTTGCTCCGTGGCAGGGCCAATCATCCCGGAGACTTCATCGTTGCTGCCCACCGCGACGATACGCCCGGCGCGAATCGCCAGTGCTTCGGCGACCGAATCGTGCGCATCCACGGTCAGGATATGGCCATTAAGCAACACCCGGTCAGCAAAAGGTTCGGCAGCCAGCAAGGGGCCGCTGCACAGCACAAACAGCAGGAAGAACCGGGAATGATTTTGCATGGAGCGGTACCTGTAGCGGGTTAGCAGGAGACCCTCAGGCCACAATAGTACCGGTATTTTCAAATGACCGGGCACAGACTTGAACTCAGGAGGCTGGAACTAAGGAGCCAGAACTCAGGGGCCGGAGCTTACTCCCCGGCTACTGCAAAACTGAACCGCCCTTCCACCACATCCACCGCGATGGTGTGGCCGGACTGGAAAGCGCCTGAGAGGATTTTTTGCGCCAGGGGATTTTCCAGTTCCTGCTGGATGGCACGTTTCAATGGGCGTGCCCCATACACCGGATCGAAACCGGCTGCTCCGATCAGGTCAAGCGCAGCATCGCTCAGGGTCAAGTCAAATCCATGACCCTGCAACCTCGTGCGCAGCATGCTGGTCTGGATGGCGGCAATCGAACGGATCTGTACCTGGTCCAGCGGATGAAATACCACCAGTTCATCCACGCGATTGATGAACTCTGGGCGGAAATGCTGGCCCACAACCTCCAGAACGGCAGATTTCATTGCGTCGTAACCCTTGCCGGCCGCAGCCAGTTCCTGGATACGGGCCGAGCCGAGGTTGGAGGTCATGACGATGACCGTATTGCGGAAATCCACCGTGCGGCCATGGCCATCGGTAAGGCGACCATCGTCCAGCACCTGCAACAGGATGTTGAACACATCATGGTGGGCTTTCTCGATTTCATCAAGCAGGATCACAGAATACGGACGGCGGCGCACCGCCTCGGTCAGGTAACCGCCTTCTTCATAACCAACATAGCCCGGGGGAGCACCGATCATCCGTGCCACTGAATGCTTTTCCATAAACTCGGACATGTCGATACGCACCATGGCGTCCTCGGTATCGAACATGAACTCAGCCAATGACTTGCAAAGCTCGGTTTTGCCCACGCCAGTCGGCCCGAGGAACAGGAAAGAACCAATAGGCCGTTTGGGGTCGGACAGTCCGGCGCGAGAACGCCGGATTGCGTCCGCCACAGCCTTGACGGCCTCGTCCTGGCCAACCACCCGGTGGTGCAGCGATTCTTCCATGCGTAGCAGTTTATCGCGCTCGCCTTCCAGCATGCGCGAGACCGGGATGCCGGTCCAGCGTGAAACCACTTCGGCAATCTCGTCTTCGGTGACGCGGTTGCGCAACAGCTGGAATTCGCCGGTTTCGCCCAGTTCCGCTTCTTTGAGCCGTTTCTCCAGCTCAGGCAAACGGCCATACTGGATTTCCGACATGCGCGCCAGGTCCTGGCCGCGATGCGCTACTTCCAGTTCGGCGCGGGCGCGCTCGATTTCTTCCTTGATATGGGAGGTCCCCTGCACTGCCGCCTTTTCGGATTTCCAGATTTCTTCGAGGTCGGAAAACTCACGCTCCAGTTCCGCGATGTCCAGTTCCAGGTCTTTCAGGCGCTGCAGCGAGGCATCGTCGGATTCCTTTTTCAGAGCTTCGCGCTGGATTTTCTGCTGGATCAGGCGACGTTCCAGCCGGTCCAGGGCCTCGGGCTTGGAGTCGATTTCCATGCGAATGCGCGAAGCAGCCTCGTCCATCAGGTCGATAGCCTTGTCCGGTAATTGCCGGTCGGAAATATAACGATGCGACAAGGTCGCAGCGGCCACCAGCGCGGGGTCGGTAATTTCCACGCCATGGTGTACTTCATACCGCTCCTGCAGGCCGCGCAGGATGGCGATGGTGTCTTCCACCGAAGGCTCACCGACAAACACTTTCTGGAAGCGCCGTTCCAGGGCAGCGTCCTTTTCCACGTACTTGCGGTATTCGTCCAGGGTGGTAGCGCCGATGCAATGCAACTCACCACGCGCCAACGCCGGTTTGAGCATATTGCCGGCATCCATGGCCCCTTCGGCCTTGCCGGCGCCTACCATGGTGTGGATCTCGTCAATGAACAGGATGACATTGCCTTCCTGCTTGGCCAGGTCACTGAGCACGGCCTTGAGCCGCTCTTCAAATTCGCCACGGTACTTGGCGCCAGCAAGCAAGGAACCCATGTCCAGCGACAGCACACGCTTGCCCTTGATGCCTTCAGGCACTTCGCCATTGACGATGCGCTGGGCCAATCCTTCAACGATGGCAGTCTTGCCCACGCCCGGCTCACCGATCAGCACCGGATTGTTCTTGGTGCGGCGTTGCAACACTTGGATGCACCGGCGGATTTCTTCGTCCCGCCCGATCACCGGGTCGAGCTTGGTTTGTTCCGCCCGCTCGGTCATGTCGATGGTGTATTTTTCCAGGGCCTGGCGCGATTCCTCCGCATTCTGGTCCACCACCTGCTCGCCGCCGCGCAGTTCGTCAACTGCTTTCTCGGCGGCATCGCGTTGGGCGCCCGCCTGAGCCAGGCTGTCAGCCAACGGGCCTTTCACTTCCAGGGCGGCCAGGACAAACAACTCACTGGCGATGTACTGGTCACCGCGCTTTTGCGCCAGCTTATCGGTGACGTTGAGCAGCTTGATCAAATCGTTGGAAAGGCTGATCTCTCCAGCCGCGCCTTTGACTTTCGGCAGGCCCTCCATGCGCTCGCCCAGTTGGGAGCGCAAGGCGTTCACGCGCACGCCCGCCTTGGTCAGCAAGTGGCGGGTGGAACCCCCCTCCTGGTCAAGCAGGGCCACCATGACGTGTACCGGCTCGATCATCTGGTTATCCAGCCCGGTCGCCAGGCTTTGTGCATCGGCCAGCGCCAACTGGAATTTACTGGTCAGTTTGTCCATTCGCATGCTTTGTATCCTCAAATTTCCGCGAGCCCGCCTGCAGGCTCTGATGTACCCTATTTGAGGTCAATCAAACAATGAATCAACTGCCTGCAGTTGATTTCAATCAAGCGGCATGGATGTGGACGCACTCAGCAATGGGTAAAAATGTTGCGAATAATCTCGTGGTAAGCAGCGGCGAGACGGTCCAGGTCGGCGACTGGCGTGCACTCGTCAACTTTGTGGATGGTGGCATTCACCAGGCCCAGTTCCAGCACTTCTGTGCCCAGGGGAGCCATGAAGCGCCCGTCGGAGGTGCCACCACCGGTGTTAAGGTCCGGCTCTGTTCCCAATACAGTCCGGCACGCTGTGACTGTAGCTTCTCGCAGCCTGCCAGGAACTGAGCAGAATGGCTCTCCTGAGACTTGCCAGTCCAGGGAATAGTCTGCAATGCCGTGCCGCCGGAGCATGTCTTCAACCCGGGCTTTGACTTCTGCAGAACGCGTTTCCGGACATTGCCGCACATTCAACTGGACTACTGCTTGCGCCGGAGTAACGTTGCGCGCCCCGGTGCCTGCATGAATCGAAGCGATCTGCGAGCTTGTGGGGGGAAACTCCGCGTTGCCCTGATCCCAGGAAATTTGGGCCCATTCAGCCAGAAACGGGGCTACGCGATGCACCGGGTTATCCAGGAATTGTGGAAACGCCGTGTGTCCCTGGATGCCATTGACATGCAAGCGTCCGTGCATGGAACCACGCCTGCCTACGCGCACGCTATCGCCTAATTTCTGCAGACTGGACGGTTCACCTACAAGACAAAAGTCCGGAACCGGCCCGTGGAGGTGCAAATCCTCCGCAACGCGTACAATGCCATCTACCGCATCGCCCTCCTCGTCGCTGGTCAGCAGCAAACCAAGTTGTCCTTGCACAGATTCCGGGTTTTCCTGCACAAACATTTCCAGTGCCACCACCATGGCGGCCACCGCTCCTTTCATATCAGCCACCCCGCGACCGAACAGGTACCCGTCTCGTTCACTGGGAGCAAAGGCCGGTTCAGTCCACAAGTTTTCCGGGCCTGGTGGGACCACGTCGGTATGGCCCAGGAACCACAATGACGGACTCCCTTGCCCGCGGGTGATAAGAACATTGCTGACCTCACCGCAGTAATACCACTTGGCTTCAAAGCCCAATGGCAGAAGGCGCTGCACAATCAGCCGCTGGCAGCCGGCATCCTCCGGTGTGACCGAGGGTCGGGACACCAACTCGCGACACAGGTCTGCCACCGGCGACCCGGTGGATACACCACCTGTTGCGGGCTGAGTCGTGCGCCCGTCACCCGGCATGGCGAAGGATCTCATTCACGCTGGTGCGCGCACGGGTGGACTCATCAACTTTCTTGACGATAACTGCGCAATACAAGGAATGACTTCCATCCGCTGCAGGGAGCGAGCCGGGAACCACCACCGACCCGGCCGGCACCCGGCCCCGGTGGATTTGACCCGTAGTGCGATCATAGATTTTGGTGCTTTGACCGATGAAGACGCCCATAGAGATCACGCTGCCCCTCTCAACCACCACCCCTTCGACGATTTCCGAGCGCGCCCCGATAAAACAACCATCTTCTATGATGGTTGGAGCGGCTTGCAAGGGTTCCAGCACGCCTCCAATTCCGACACCGCCTGATAAATGCACATGGCTGCCAATCTGCGCGCAAGACCCCACGGTAGCCCAGGTATCAACCATGGTGCC
>JANLTO010000174.1:0-22100 GCA_031362985.1 Lysobacterales bacterium
GCGGGTACTCGCCGGGATCGTTCGAGGGTTCGGGGCCTTGGTTCAGGATGAATACGTCCGGCCAGCTATCGCTGTTGTAATCGCCGATCAGGATTTTCCTGGTCGTGATCACGCCTGGTTGGGCATTGCTGACCATCGTCGCCGTCTGGTCACTGAAGGACCCACCACCGTCGTTGCGCATGAACTGCACGGGCCGACGGATCGTGTTGTCGGCAAACGTGCGGACGAAATCCACGCGACCGTCCTTGTTGAAGTCGGCGTAGGCCGCATGGGCGAACGGCCACCCACCCTGGCCCCCTGGCGACTGGTTCTGCCGGTCGATCCACAAGGTCGATTTTCTCAGCGCGTACGAACTGGTCCCATCGATATTGCCGAGCGGCTTGACGTCGAGGACAGGCAGGACTTCGCCAAGCAATATCCAGACGGTATTGTTTTGCGGATGGACGACCGCCAGGTCCGGGAGGCCGTCGTTGTTGAGGTCGCCGATGGCGACGCTGCGCACGGGCCCTCCGGTTGTCGGCAAATCGGTCGGGCTGCCGAATACACCGGAGCTTGATCCCAGCAGGATCGACACCGTGCCCCAGCCCTCGTTCGCCACCGCGAGTTCCGGATTGCCGTCGTTGTTCAAATCGCCGGCCGCCACGAAGGTCGGCCGTATGCCGGCCATTACCGGCGAGGTGGCGTTGAAGGTGCCGGCACCGGTGCCGAACAGGACGGAGACATTCCCGCCTTCGACATTGGTCACGGCCAGGTCCAGCAAACCATCGGCGTTGAAGTCGCCGGCCGCGACGGACATCGGTTCGTCACCGACCGGCACATTGTTCGCCGACCCGAAAGTGCCGGTGCCAGTACCAAGCAGGATGGAAACGCTGTCGCCTGCCTGGTTGGCCACCGCCAGGTCCAGGAAGGCATCTTCGTTGAATTTCCCGATGGCCACGCTGATCGGATTGATCCCGGCGGCAAACGGAACGGCGCTTCCGAAGCCGCCGGTGCCGTTGCCCAACAGGATGGAAACATCGTTGCTGCTGCCATTGGCAACTGCGAGGTCGAGCTTGCCGTCGCCGTTGAAGTCAGCGACGGCTACCGTGCGCGGGTTCACTCCTACGGGATAATGGACGCTGGCGGTGAAGGTGCCGGTTCCAGTGCCCAGCAGCACGGAGACGTTGTCGCTCCAGATGTTCGCAACTGCCAGATCAAGCTTCTGGTCGCCGTTCAAATCCGCCACCGCCACCGTCTGCGCGCCATCCCCGACGTTGTAATTGACGGCTGCGGCAAACGCACCTGCGCCAGTGCCCAACAGGATCGAGACGTTGTCGCTGTCCCAATTGCTGACGGCCAGGTCGATCTTGCCATCGCCATTGAAGTCGCCCACGGCAACCGAGAATGGATTGGTACCCACCGCGTAGGGCACGGCGGGGAAAAATGAGCCGGGCGCGTCCTCGTAGGAAGGGGTCGCCTGCACCTGCGCGGATCCGGCGTAGCCGAGAAAAGCAAAAATCGCGACAACCGCCACACGGACTGGAAGCCAAGGTTGTCGCGTGCGCGAGTTGCCGTATGGCAGCAAGATCGGCCGAGGCGACGAACCACTTTGATGAGCCGCTGCCCAAATTGCTGCAACGCGCATGCCCACTCCCCCTAGTTTCGTTGACGCATAGGAAGTATTAAGCACCTTTCTTGAGAAAATTGAAAGTATTCGAGCCTGGAATTTCCGCAAATTCGGGACCCAATCGCTTCTCGTGAGATCTTCCAGAGGTGTGTTTGCACGCTCTGCTGGCTTGTTTTCGCTCCAGCTTTGGTTTTTGCCTACCATCGTCCGAGCACGCCCCTTGGGCCCATAACCCAAACTCAGGCCTGATCAAGCCACAATCGCCTCACCGGGAGGGCCGCGCGCGTCGAAGTCAGTCGGGTCATCACGCTGCTGAACGTGGCTCAGGATCTGGCGGATCAGTAACGGATCCTCGATACAGGCAATCACCCGCAGCTTTCCACCACACTCCAGGCACCGCTCAATGTCGACAAGGTGAATTGATGCGTAGCATCAAGAGAGGGTGCCCTGGGGCATGGCAAAGACCCGCTTGAGGCGCTGCATTCACAACACTGGCTTCGGATTTCAAGGGCTGCAATGGGTCGGATGCAGCTATGCGTGTTTTACAGAGTTGAATAGCCGGCTGCGGCCAGAAAGCAGAGCTTCACAAGAAGCAAATTACGTCATTACTGATTTCGGCTTCCGGTCAGAAGCAGCCATTCGCGGTGCGTGCTTTGGAGATTCCTCATCTGGATGGACTACAGCGGAAACGTCAACTCCCGCCGCCCCCTCACTTTGAACAGTGCCGCTCCAGCCAGTCGAGTATTTTTTCGCGCACCCGGTCTTTGCCAGGTTCGCTCAGCATCTCGTGATAAAACCCTTCCCAGATGACCAGGTCGAGGTAGTCCCCCGGCGCGGCGGCGGCCCAGCGGGCGGTCGCGGCGGGATCGACCAATCGATCAGCGCCGGATTGCATCAGCAATAGCGGGATGCGCAAAGCGGCAGCACGGTCAAAAGCATGGTCCATGGCCTTCATCATGCTCGCATACCAGCGGGCTGATACCTTGTTCGAGACCAGCGGGTCGGCGATGTAGGCCTGCACAACTTCAGGGTCACGTGAGATCGCACTGGTGTCGAGGTCGCTATTGAACAACAGGCGCGGTGCCAGGCGCGACAAAACCTTGACCACGAGTTTCAACAACAAGGGTGGCTGGGAATCCGGATGGGTACCCAATGCCGGTGATGAAATGATGGCTCCATCCAGCGCGGCCGGTTTTTCCAACGCATAGGACAAGGCAATCAGGCCACCCATGGAGTGTCCCAGCAGGAACAGTGACAAGTTCGGGTAGTGCTTTCGCGCCAGGCCGATGAGGGCGTCCACATCGTGGAAATAGTCGCTGAACTGATCGACGTGGACGCGGCCGGAATGGCGTCCGTCCGAGCTCTGGCCATGGCCGCGTAAATCGGCCACATAAACTGCCCAGCCACGATTGGCCAGGTATTCTGCTGTTTCCCGGTAGCGGCCACTGTGCTCGGCCAGGCCGTGAACCACCACGATCACGCCCTGCGCTGCCGGCGGCGTCCAGGCCTGCCAGGCCAGTTCGATCTGATCGGCGGTGATCAGCTTCCCTTGGTCATGGGTGACAGCTCCGTCGTGGAGGCCGGTGATCGGTGGAAATTGATTTTCTGTCATAGCGGCAAAGTCCCGTTTATTCAGGTTAGAACGGACCCGCGACACCGCCTCTTGCCAGCCGGCATACAGGGCCATGCGCTGATGCTCTCCCATGGCTGGCGTAAACCGGCGTTCCGGTTGCCAGGCCGTCAGCAGTTCCTGCGGGTTGTTCCACAGGCCGGTCGCGAGGCCAGCCAGGTAAGCCGCTCCGGCCGCCGTGGTTTCCACTTGCGCCGGCCGGTCCACCGGAACACCGAGAATATCTGCCTGGAATTGCATCAGGAAATCATTCTTCGAGGCGCCACCGTCGACCCGCAACTCGGTTAACTCGATGCCGGAATCGAGATTCATCACCTCGACAATGTCACGTGCCTGGTAAGCAATCGATTCCAGCGCAGCCCGGGCCAGGTGCGCCCGTCCCGCACCGCGCGTCAGGCCAACCAGGGCGCCGCGCGAAGCGGAATCCCAGTACGGGGCACCAAGGCCGGCAAAGGCCGGCACCAGGTATACCCCTTCATTATCCGGGATTTCCTGGGCCAGGGCTTCGGTTTCGGCCGCGGTCCCGATGATCTTCAACTCATCCCGCAACCATTGGACCGCCGCTCCGGCGATAAACACCGATCCCTCCAGGGCATAGGCCGGCGCGCCAGCTTCATCGCAACAGATGGTGGTGAGCAGGCCGTGCTGGCTGACCGGATGTTGCGCGCCCATGTTCATCAACAGAAAACAACCGGTGCCATAGGTGTTCTTTGCTTGCCCGGGCTGCCAACAAGCCTGTCCATACAGCGCGGCCTGCTGGTCACCGGCCATCCCGGCCACCGGTACCCCGGGAGGAAGGCCTTCGCATCCCCGGGTGTAGCCAAAAACACCGGCGCTGGGCAACACCTCGGGCAGCATGGCCGGGGGTACATTCAGCAACTGGCACAACTCCGGGTCCCAGCACCGTTTATGGATATCGTAGAGCAGGGTGCGCGAGGCGTTGGTGGGGTCGGTGCGGTGCACGGCACCGGCCGGGGCCGCACCACCGGTGAGCTTCCACAGCAGCCAGCTGTCGATGGTGCCAAATGCCAGTTCCCCGGACTCCGCACGACGTTGCAATTGCGGATACCGGTCGAGAAGCCAGCGGATCTTGGTGCCGGAGAAATACGCGTCCAGGACCAGGCCGGTGCGAGCGCGAAACAAGGGCTCGTGGCCGGCCGCCTTGAGGCGCTGGCAGATGTCAGCGCTTTGGCGGCTTTGCCAGACGATGGCGCGGTGCACTGGCTGGCCGGTTGCACGGTCCCAGATGACGCTGGTTTCACGCTGGTTGGTGATGCCAATGGCGGACAGTTCACCGTGCTTGATGCCTGCTGCCGTCAGCGCCTGCGCCATGACCCTGCGGCTGAGCTGCCAGATTTCTTCCGGGTCATGCTCTACCCAGCCGGGTTGGGGGTAGTACTGCTTGAGTTCTCCGTATGCCCGCCCGAGGATGGTGCCCTGGCGCGAAAAAACCAGCGCAGTGGAACCGGTTGTTCCCTGGTCAATGGCAAGTACGAAAGACATGGTCCAAAGTATACTCGTAGACAATTTCGGACTTCAGCCCGGTGTGTCATCCCACTCGACCAGCCTTGACGCGGGCCGGCCGGCTTCCCTGAGATCGCTCTTCAGGATTACTACCTCTTCACACGATTGAACGCACCGAGCAGTGGCGCCGCGAGGCCCTGGCGCATTACAGCCACAAGGCTTGAAGACCCGCCTACAATCCGCTTAGTGCACGTCGAAGCGCCAGCGCACGGTGAGCTTGCCGGCATCGCCGAATTCGCCTTGCAACGACACCACCTCTTCACCGGACTGGCTGCGCGAATTTCCACTGAGTGCGACCGTAAATGGCTGGTCGTGCGTGACGTCGCCTTTGGCATTAGCCCGGAAACGCAGCAGTTGCTGGTGGGGGCCGACCGGGGTGGGTGTGTCGTGCGTGCCTTCCGGCTCATCGGTGGTGATGGTTTCAGTGTAGGGCAGGGGGAACAATGGAACCGGCAACAGCACGGTGAGGGTGTTCTTGCTGCAATCGAGCTCGACGGACGAGAAGCCGGCCGCTGCATTTGGATTTTTCTTTGCATCCGGTGGTATAGGGATATCGCCCGAGCCGGTCCGCACTTCATCCCGGGTGCAGCGCTCGCCAGGCAGGCTCATGCAGATCGGGTCGGTACTGGAAATGTGTACCGTCTCATCAATGCGGTAGGTGCCTGTTTGTGCGGTTGGGCGCCATGTCGGTCGAGAGTTGCTGGGCCTGGGCGGCCTGGCTTTCAAGTGCAGCCGTTTGCTCCGCGTCCGGGGCCTGGGTTGAGGGCAAGGCAGTGGGTGCTTGTGCAGCCATCTCCGCCACGAGATTTACGCTGCGTTTTACGCGCCACGCGGGACTCCCGCCACTTTTGCAACGGGCGCCGACCGGAATAATCTCACCGCTGCGCTCATAAATCCAGCGAGGGCAGGGGGCTATTCCAGTTCCGGGTCCTGCCCTTTGGCCACTTTCCAGGCGGCTTCCGTAATGGGTGTTTTGAACCAGATGTCGAACAGGCGGTCGAGAAAGGCATCGCCGTGGCTGAACCGGTCCTGCACTGCTGAGAGATTCATCTTTGCCTGCGCTGATTCGAGATCCAGACCCTGCGCCACCAGGCTATCCATCAGCGTGGAAACCAGGTCCATGGTTTCGATCAGCAAGTCCAGGTAGGCATCATCCCGCTGCACATCACCGTGGCCGGGAACCAGCAGGACGTGATCCAGCAGCTTCAATGTGCGCAGCGATTGTGACCATTCTTCGGGATAGCTGCCAAATCCGTAAGGGGTGGGCGCGACATCGATGTCTCCGGTGGCAATGATCTTTTCCGCGGGCAAATACATAATCACATCACCCGCGGTGTTGGAGCGGCCAAGATGCAGCAGGTGGATTTCCCGATCGCCGGACCAAATGATCAGCTTGTCCTCGAAGGTGATGTCGGGATAGCTCAGTTTCGAAGCTTTCTGCTGTTGATCGATCAGGGTGGCATTGTCAAGGATGTCCTGGTAGCGCACCACATCTGCGTCTGACATCGGCAGGCCGGTTGAATAGGTCCTGGCAGCGACGCGTTCGCGAATCTTCGGGATGTAGTCCGTCATGAAGGTGTCATCCACAGAATTTCCATCCAGCTTGGCCCGCGTATATGGATGGGAAATAACCTCAGCCTGCGGGAAAGCGTCGAGGATGCGAAAAATGCCGTAGTCATGGTCACCATGCCAGTGGCTGACAACGATATATGTCACTGGCTGCTGGCCCAGTTCCCGCACCTTGGTGACCACTTGATCGCTTTGTAATGGAGCGCCGCCGCCGTCGAATACCACCACGCCCTCGGGAGAAACCACCAGCGTAGTGTTGCCGAGCACCGGCGTGCGGGTGGAGTCCGCACGGATGCCAGTCCACACCCCCGGAGCCACTTCTTCCCAGGTCAAATCAAAAGGGCTGGCGCTTGCGTCCCGGTAACACAAAAGGGCTACTAGCAAAAAAGCACACATCGAAGCCGAACGGTTCATCAAAAATCTCCTTGCCTGCGCTTTTTGTTGCGTGCAGGCTGCCACAAATTCTTGCGGCTCAACGATTGCCTGCGATGAAAGGCTGCAAATTCTCGCCGAACTGCCCAATCCGGCCTGGTCCGCATCATGCAGTTAGCATTGCCCTATACTTCACGCTATTAAATCTTGAGGCCGACGCCTGTGATCATCGTCGATGCAACAGCGGTGATGCCGCAGCCATGGCGCAATGGCGGGGGCCAGACCCGTGAACTGCTCACCTGGCCGGCCGGGGATAACTGGAAAGTGCGCATAAGCCGGGCGGATGTCGAATCCGATGGCCCGTTTTCGGTTTTTGCACAGGTGCAGCGCTGGTTCACCGTGATAGACGGTGATGGCGTTGCGCTGACATTCGCCGACGGTGAACACACGGTTTGCGCGGGAGACGAGCCCTTGTGTTTCGATGGAGGGCTGGCCCCCGCCTGCCGACTGCTTGGCGGCCCGACCGAGGACCTTAACCTCATGTCTCGCAGCGGGTCGTCGGCCATGCGCAGGGTTACTGGCGGGCAGTGTTGGGACGAGCCCTTTGCCTGGCGCGGGCTCTATACCGCAACGCCGGGAAGCTGGAGCAATGCCACGCACCAACGCTCCCTGGCGGCCCACTCTCTGTTGTGGTCGGCAGATGCACAAGAAGGGCCCTGGCTGTTCACTCCCGATGACACTTCTGCAACACCGTTGGCCTGGTGGTTGGGATACACTGCCCAGGTGCTTATTGTTTGACCCCCGTGCGGGCGACGTACATAATTTCCTCGCCTCCAGCATAGGGGCTGCTTTCGGGGCTTTGCATGATCACATATTTCCGCTGGACACACGGACGATCAGCGGGTGCAGTTCGGCAACATGCCTGACGCTTCCTTTTTGACTTTACCCAGTCCGGGGAAACCCTACAGCAGTTCCTTTCGCTGGCGAGCAGTTACTCGCCTGTTTGGGATTCTGCTGCTGCTGTTCAGCCCGAGTTTCCTCCCTTCCATCGGGGTTTCGCTGTATTACGATGACGGGGAGTGGGCGGTATTCTGCACCACTTTCGCCATCACCATAGCAGCTGGCCTGCTGTTGTGGTGGCCCAATCGCAACATCAATTCCGACATGAAAATGCGGGATGGTTTTCTCGTTGTGACGCTTTTCTGGCTTATCCTTCCCCTCGCCAGTGCGCTGCCTTTTATCCTGGGCCTGCATCTCGACTTTGTTGATTCGTTGTTTGAGTCCGTTTCCGGGTTCACCACGACGGGTGCGACGACGATTATTGGCCTGGATGATTTGCCACGCTCCATTTTGTACCATCGCCAGCAAATCCAGTTCCTGGGAGGCATGGGGGTTATTGTTCTCGCGGTTGCGGTATTGCCATTGCTGGGAATAGGTGGCATGCAGCTGTATCGTGCCGAAGTGTCCGGAGTATCCAAAGAAGACAAGCTGACTCCCCGCATTGCACACACGGCTCGCGCGCTGTGGGTGATTTACTTCTTCCTTACATTGTGTTGTGCAGCGGCCTACTGGTTCGCGGGGATGAGCCTGTTCGATGCGATAGGCCACGCTTACGCAACGGTCGCAACCGGCGGTTTTTCAACCCACGACGCCAGCATGGCTTTTTTCGACAACGAGGTGATTGAGTTCATTGCCATCGTGTTCATGATGGCCGGAGGGGCAAATTTCGCTCTGCATTTCCTGGCATGGAAGAATCTCAGCCCGAAATCCTATGAAAACGACCCGGAGTTTCGCGCCTACCTGTTTATTTTCCTTGCCATCACGGTGCTCATAACCCTCAGTCTGTACGCGTCCGGAGAGTTTTCTGGAATGGAGAAATCCTTGCGTTACTCGGCATTCCAAACGGCCTCGATCCTGACCAGTACTGGCTTTACCACCGCCAATTTTGCCGTGTGGCCGCTGCATATCCCGATGCTGTTGGTCATAGCGGCCTTCATTGGCGGTTGTGTGGGCTCAACTGCAGGCGGCATCAAGGTATTGCGCATTGTGTTGCTGGGTAAACTTGGACTGCGCCAGCTAAGACTTTCGCTGCACCCGCGCAGCGTGGTCGCAATGCGGCTCGGCAAGGAGAGCGTGAGCACCGAAATTCTTTTCTCAGTGCTGGGTTTTCAGGTGCTGTACGTGACGATTTCCATACTGCTCACCACGGCACTTATGGGCGCCGGTCTCGATTTGGAGACCGCGTTTGGCGCGGTCATGGCAACGATCAACTTGTGTGGTCCGGGTTTAGGCGATGTTGCCGTTACCTTTGCAGGCACCAGCGCCACGGTCAAGTACCTGGGTATTTTTAGCATGCTGGTGGGTCGCCTGGAGGTTTTTACGCTTTTGATACTGTTCCTGCCACGGTACTGGCGAGACTGAAGAACCGCAGGCGGGCGCGCGCAGACTGCACGCGGAAGTCAGGTTGATGCAGCCGGGGGTATCCGGGGAAACCAGGCATACGTCGATGTTCACATCAAGCAGCTTAATGGAGCGATCGAATGGCGAAGATTTCTGGCCACAAAACGTATGTAAATGATCCCGCAGGCAGCCGGCTGCCGATCAAACTCGACACCACGACCAATGGCGAGTATCTGCCACGGCCCTTGTCAGGGCATGTGCGCAAAACCATAGAAACCGCGTCCAAATGGGCCACAGAAAATGCCCGGCGACTCAAACAGGGGCGGCGCGAGTTCCTGGTTTCACTCAGTGGTGCCGCTACTTGCCTGCTGGCCATGAATCGCGCCAGTGCGGCAGTCAACCAGACCGGAGGCTTTTTCAACCTGCCCGAGCAGGCGGTGCTGGATGAACAGTTGGCTGCCGCAAGCCTGGGCAAGAAGGAATTCATTTTTGACATCCAGACGCACCACTTCAATCCGGTGGAAAGCTGGCACACCTCTACCGGATGGACCGACTCAATAAAAGAGACGGCCAGCACCACTGGCTGCAATGTCTTGCCTGACGAGGAATTCGGCTACATGAGTTGCAGTGACGCGCGTGCATTCGTGCGAGAAATTTTCCTGGACAGTGACACGGACGCAGGAGTGCTGACCTTCGTACCCACGGACGAGGCCTCCATGCCCCTGAGCCACGAGAATGCATCCGCGACCCGGCAGGTAGTCGATGCCCTGCCGGGTGGCCAGCGCCTGCTGCTCCATGGCCGCGTGATCCCCAATCTGCCGGGCGACCTTGAGCGCATGGATGAATTGCAGGAGAAGTGGGGCATTTCCGCATGGAAAACCTATACGCAATATGGAGAAACCCATGACAGCGGCTGGTGGCTCAACGATGCAGGCCATGGGCGGGCGTTCCTGGAAAAAGTACGCGCCTCGGGCAGCAAGACCATCAGTTGCCACAAGGGTTTGCCGCTACCCTTTCCACTGATGGGCAAGGGCAATCTGCAGTACCGTTTGAGCCACGATGTCGGCCCTGCAGCTAAGGAATACAGTGATATCAACTTCATAATTTTTCATTCCGGCCACGATCCCGCCATGCCGGAGGGCCCCTACACGGAAGGATCCGCTGCCTCCGGCACGGACAGCCTGGTGAAGTCGGTGCTGGACAGCGGCCTGGGCACCGGCTCAAACGTCTATGCGGAGCTGGGTTCCACCTGGTGGCAGGTCATGCGGGAACCTGACCAGGCCGCGCACCTGATTGGAAAACTGATCAGGTACCTGGGCGAGGATAATGTGTTGTGGGGTACGGACTGCCTGTTCTACGGTTCACCACAGGACCAGATCCAGGCCTTCCGTTCCTTCCAGATCTCCGAGGAATTCCAGGAAAAATATGGTTATGCGAAACTCACGGATGAAATCAAGGCTAAAATATTTGGCCTGAGTTCAGCAAAAATTTTTGGCATTGAACCAGTTGAAGTGACAAGGCTTGCACAAACCGATGCCATCGGTCGGGCAAAAGCCAGCTACCGGGCCCACTCAGACCCCACATTCAAGACCTACGGCCCAAAGACCCGGCGGGAATTTTTCCAGTTCGCGGGTATGGATCACTGAAGTTCAGCGTAATCACAGGTAGTGCGCGAGACTGCTTTACATCTGAGCGCTGAATATGCCACATTGAACGCAGTTCCTTGAGCCAAAAGAGTATCCATGCCGGGCCAAGCACATCTTGCTGACCAGACCCATCCCAAGCCCATAAGCATCAGCAATGCTCTGGCGGCCTGGCATGACCTGATTTGCGATTCGCCCGGGGTGGCCTCTCCGGCTTCGAGTGCGGGCACCGGGCGCGATATCTGTTTTCTGAATTCAAGAATTTCCCCCAGCATGGGGATGGGTACGCTCGACCTGGTTGCCCTCGATGAAGATTTTATCCTGCTGGGTATGCGCGGGAAGTTCCACAATGACCTGCATTACCAGGTGGTGGGCGAGGGCTGGACACGGCTGCATTTTCGCAAAGCGGCCCGCACCCTGATGGATTTCGATGGCATCAGCTGCAGTGAACTCGAAGGCCCGTTGTGCCAGATCCTGCACCAACCGGTTGGCGTGCCTGACGAGGAATGGGTTGAGGGCGGCGCCAGCATTGATTGGGTTACCGTATTCATGCGTCCGCAAATGTTGGTGCAGCGCTTCAAGCTGGACTCCATCCGCCTGTCTGACCCGGTGCGCAGGCTGGCTTATGGCGCTGATGAGTTCCTGCTGCAAAACTGGTCCTTGTCCGCAGAAATGTCTTTGGCAATGGACCAGATCCTGGGCACGGCCTACCACGGAGACCTGAAGCGGGTACACCTTGAGGCCAAGGCGGTAGAGTTGGTTTGCATGATGTCGCAGGTGTTGAGCGACCGCCCTGCGGAAGGATTTCCGGTCAAGCTCAGGACGCGGGACCTGGAGGCTTTGCACGAGGCGCGGCGAATTCTGGCCCGCTCACCGGCGGAGCGGCCCAGTATCGAAGCGCTTTCCCGTAGCGTGGGAATCAACCGCAACAAGCTAACCTTTGGTTTCAAGCACCTCTTTGGGCAGACCATTTCCGAGTATTGCCTGGAAAACCGGCTGCAGACCGGGTGGCAGCTGTTGCAGGAAACGGAGCAACCCATTGCCGTAGTGGCGAACCAGGTGGGCTACGCCCAGGCAGCGGCTTTTTCTAACGCGTTCCGGCAGCATTTTGGCATTACCCCCACGCAGGTGCGCCGGCGCTAAACCTGCTAAAAAATGTCGCCAGCGCAAGAAAAAATGCGGCAGGCAACCGTTTATCTGTTAACGACTCCTTAACATCGTGTGCTGGACCGGCCGGTGAACTGTTCACCGGCGTGGCTACTATCACTCGTTGGCGCAGGACCGCGCCCAAGGAGCCAGTTATGAATACGCAAGCAGCACAACGGCATCAGCACCAGCCATTGCAAATCATCCCGGCGAAATCCATCCCGGCCAGTCATATATCCCAGCTCATCATTCCCCTGATTGTGACCTTGCTGTGGATACTGGCCTCTGGCAGCGCATGGGCGCAAAACACGCCACCTGGGGAGTCCGACGACACTCAGCAGGTGCCCGGCGTGCTGGAAGAAATCGTGGTCAGGGCGAGGTATCGCGAAGAAAGCCTGCAGGACGTGCCCATTTCCATTGCCGCTGTCAGTGGTGCTGACATCGCCGAAGCGCGCCTGAACACGGTCCAGGAACTCGAGTACTCAGTGCCCAACCTGGTGTTTGGTGAAACGGGGTCTTCCGGAGAAACCTTTATTGGTATTCGTGGCATTGGTGATTTCTCGCGCAACATCGGTTTTGATACACGCGTAGGTGTCTACCTGGACGGAGTGTTTGCCGGTCAATCACTCGCTGTCGACCAGGGGCTGGTGGATGTAAAGCAGGTCGAAGTTCTGCGCGGCCCGCAGGGTACCCTGTTCGGCAAGAACAGTACCGCGGGCGTGCTTAGCGTTGTCACCAATGCGCCGATATTGGGAGAAAACAGCGGCGAATTTCGCGCGCGTGGTGGCAACCTGGATACCCTCTTTGGCTCGGGTGTCGTCAACCTGCCGGTGGGCGATACCGCTGCCATGCGTTTTGCCATCAGTGCGCAACAGCAGGATGGTTATATCAAGAACCTGTTTGACAACAACAACCTGATGAGCAATGACTTACTGGCAGGCCGGTTCCGCTTTCTGCTGCAACCCAGTGACGCCCTGGATGTCAATTTCTCCTTCGACTTCCGCCAGCAGGATAACAACCTGTTGTTTCTGGAACCCACAGCCCAGTTTGAAGACACCGTCGGCAACCCGCTGGCGGCGCCCGATTTCATCGTCGACCAGGACGCTGAACTGGTGGATGACAACCACAGTTGGGGTACCAGCCTGACCATGGACTATGATTTTGGCAATGACTTTGTCCTGACTTCCATTTCCGGTTACCGGACTGCTGATCGCAAAGTGGGCAGTGACGAAGATGCCACCAGCACGTTCACTCTGGCTGCGCGGTATTTTGAAGACGATTTTCAGCAATTCACGCAAGAACTGCGACTGGCCTCGCCGGGTGAAAACCGCTTTCGTTACGTGCTCGGCGCTTTTTACTTTGATCAGAATGCCAAGACCGACCGCGTCGTTGCGCTTGGACCTGGTTTTGGTGGCCCGCCACAAGGTGTTGATGCCGCAGTGCAGGACTCGGCAGTGGATACACAGAGCTGGGCTTTGTTCGTTAATGGCAACTTTGACGTCACTGACCGCCTGACTTTAAGTGCCGGTCTGCGCTACACCGACGAGCAGAAAGACGCATCAATTGTGCAAAACGTGTTTCCGGGTTTTGGCCTGGCAACACATATTGCTGAATCCTATGACCGCAGTGACAGCTATTGGACTGTTTCTACCAGCCTGGAATACGAAATCAATGACACAGTATCGACTTATTTCACCTACTCCAACGGTTACAAGAGCGGCGGCTTCAATGTGGACCTCGTGCCGGCCGTGGAGGATCTACCGTACGAGGAAGAAACGGTCGACAGCTTTGAAGTGGGTATGAAATCCGACTTACTGGATGGCCACCTGCGGTTGAACCTCGATGTTTTCTATGCTGAATACTCTGATTACCAGGTGTTCCAGTTCCGCTTTGACCCATCCAGTGGCACCACCGCCCTGCTGGTTTCCAATGCTGCCCAGGTCACTACCAAGGGCTTCGAAGCCGAAGGCAGCGCATTGTTCACCGACAACTTCAGCCTGGATTTTGGCGTAGGTTACAGCGATGCAACGTTTGATGATTTCCCGGGGGGTGCGGTGGATGGCAGCACCGGCGAACCCGTCAATGTGGCTGGCAATGTACTGCCCCGAGCTCCCAAGTGGACCGGGAACCTGACCGGTCGGTACGACTTCAGTCTGGGCGAGGCGGACAGCTCGATAATGGTTAACTATACGTACCGTGGCGCGCAGTATTTCAACCCCGACAACCGCGAGAACTCCCACCAGGGAGGTTATGGCTTGTGGAATGCAGCATGGAACTTTGACATCAACGAAAACTGGGGAGTCGCGTTATACGGCCAAAACCTGGGGGATAAAACCTATGCCACCATGCGCGGAATAAGTTTCCTTGGCGTGCCGTTCAGCCTGCTCGCCCAGCCGCGCACCTACGGCGTCGAAGTCAGCTTCCGCTACTGATTGACCGCGGCATGGTGCAGAGCCGCATGAAGCTGCTTGAACTCACGGGCAACATGCCAGCGGGCCTGTTGCTGGCAGTGGCCATGTTGTTTCTCACAGTGCCAGTGCCTTGCTACGCACAGCTTGAAGCGGTTGTGGCGCCTTCGACCCCAGTGCTGCTGCATTTTGCGGTGCTGGTGGATGGCACTGGCGAACTGCTTGAGGGCCAGGAAATCCTGGTTGAAAACGGGTTAATCGTTGCTATCGGCGATGGGCTAACTGAACGCTATCCCGCTGCGCTGCGGGTAAACCTTGACGGGCTGACAGCAGTTCCCGGCCTGATTGATGCCCACGTCCACATGACCTATGGTTTTTACGGGCCCTCGCATGGCGATGCCTGGAAGCAGTTATTGCAGGAAACCCCCGCGCCACAACGCCTTGTTGCTGCTGTCCGTAATGCTGCCAGGACACTGCAAAGTGGAGTCACCACGGCACGCGATTTGTTTGCACTCGACGGGGTGGATTTTTACCTGCGCGAACTGATCAGGCAGCGTGTCGTTCCCGGTCCGCGCTTGTTCTTGTCCGGCAGGGGAATTCATCCCATGGTGATGCCGCCGCAGGCGCAAGGGACACAGGCTGAACGCATTGCGAGCCTCAGCCAGCGTGCCGCAGAAGTTGTTGCCAGCGGAGCGGACTGGTTGAAAATCTTTGCCACCACTGGAACTGCTTCTGATCTCAGCGGCGAGCAGGTGTACTTCTATGCGGAAATCAGTGCTGCAACCAATATTGCCCATGCCCATGGCCTCAAGGTTGCCTTGCATGCCTACGGTGCTTCGGCGGTGCCCGACGCCATCCGCGCAGGGGTAGATTCCATTGAGCACGCGGTGGATGTGGATGATGAAACCCTGGCTGCGTGGGCCGCCAGTGGCATTGCCTACGTACCCACCATCGACCACAATCGCTACTATGCAGACAATCGCGAGGACTACGGCTTTGATCAGCAGGCCGCAGGTGAGTTGCGTGATTTTACCGCCCGCAATGTCGAGATGCTGCGCCGCGCCCACGCCGCGGGTGTTCCAATCGTGATGGGCTCAGACGCCGTCATGAGCATGTTTGGAGAAAACACGCGCGAACTGGAGTGGTTCATTAAAGCCGGCATGAGCAACGCCGAAGCGTTGCGGTCCGCCACCGTTAACGGCGCCCGGCTGTTGGGCCAGCAGGATAAGCTGGGCCGCTTGGCGCCAGGTTTTGCTGCCGATATTGTCGCAGTACAGGGCCAGCCGCTGGATGATATCCATGCATTAACGCGCCATGTTATGTGGGTAATGAGAAACGGGGAGGTCGTGGTAGACAAACGCACGGCCCACTAAAGAATAAGCAGTACATGGACTGAGCCAGCCGGGGCTGGCTCAAGGTCCGTGGTGTGTTGCTGAATTAAGTTTATCCGAAGGCGATCAGCTCTTGCCTTCTTTCTTGGCGCGCTTGGCAGCCTTCTTTTCTTTCATGTTCAAGGTGGGTTTTTTCTTGGCCTCTTTTTTGGTTTTCATTTCTTTGCTCATGTCTTGCTCTCCTGTTTTGGATAACGCGTTGTGCTCACTTACCCGGGCCTGCATGACGCGTCTTAGTGCCAGGCCCGTGGAATTATTGTAATCCGGATTTGTGCGTTTTGTCTGGTCCGGTGCCGGGCGATCGAATGCGGATCAGAATCAGTATCGATATGGGAATGAGTCTGCCACAAATTGTCTATTGAATTCAGCTCGCCTGGGCACGTATGCTCTGGCATTGTCCTGATGAACGTGAGTTTTTATGCATTCCCCGACTCCAGACCTGACAGCCATTCCGTCACCCCAAGGCTACGTCGCATGAGCAAGTGGCCATTCGAACCGCTGCAGTTCAGTGAAGTGGTGCCGGAGGAAATGCTGCATGCTGCAGAGGATTTTTATGAGCACATGCGCAAGCGCCGCACCGTGCGGGAATACTCCAACCGGGCAGTGCCACAGGAGATTATCGAAAACGCCTTGAAAGCCGCTGGCACGGCGCCCAGCGGGGCCAACATGCAACCCTGGCATTTTGTAGCGATTGCGCAGGCGGAGTTGAAAAGCAAGATCCGCGCGGCGGCTGAATTGGAAGAAAAGGAGTTTTATGAGCATCGCGCTTCAGAGGAGTGGTTACGGGCCCTGGAACCGCTGGGCACCAATGATGTAAAGCCTTTTCTGGAAGACGCGCCGTGGTTGATTGCGGTGTTTCTCAAGAAATTCAGTTTCGATGCACAAGGCAAACGCCTGAAGAATTACTACACTGCTGAATCCGTTGGCATCGCGTGCGGTTTCCTGCTGGCTGCCCTGCACTCGGCCGGCCTCGTGTCACTGACCCACACGCCCAGCCCGATGAAATTTCTCAACGAGTTGCTGGACCGCCCCACCGACGAGCGGCCCTACATGCTCATCGTGACTGGCTACCCCGCAGGTGATGCCGTGGTCCCGGTAATTGGCAAGGAGCCACTGGCCCGCATCGCCACGTTCAAGGTGTAGGCTTCCACGTCATCATTCGACCGCTGGCGTGGCCTGGTAATCGAGTACCGCAGGTCTGATCATGCAGTGCCTGCGTGCGTACGCCGCCCGTGCGGGCGACCGGCCTATGTGGAGGCCTATCACAGCAACAGGGATTTCTCGTAGCGCATCGCTTTCTCGGCATAGATCAAATTGAATTTCCATTCGCGGCTGACCTCGATGGCAATGCTGTTGTGGCTCTGCATAACTTTGAAGTTGTCTTTCAGGGCAGTTAAATTGTTCGTGCCGAGAAGTGCATCAAGTGTTGACTCTACCTCTCGGATACTGCGCATTGGAAATTGTTTTTGTTTGCTTTCCAGACTTTCAAGAATCGAATCGAGCGACATATTCTGGATTTTCTGCGGCACCCATTGGATGCCCAAAAATACTCCATACCCCAGGACGGCAAGCATCATGACCGTGCCCAGGGCCGAAGCCCCGTGTTGATTTCTATGCGTGTATTTCGCCATGTCAATATCCTTTTTGTCCGCGAAGACGGCGCACGATGTGGCCCAGACTGTCTATCTTACGCTTAATGCCTGTTCATTCGAAGCGCATGGGTTTTTGCCATTTTCACCGGTTGCTTGCGTTACAATTGACCTGACGGACTCGAATCGGACGCGCACATGAAATTCAAGCTCAATGGATGGCCACATCGTCGTGTTGGACCATCCAGGCAATGGCTGCTTGTTGGTATTTTTTTTAGCTTGCCTGCAATGGCAATACAACCAGGGCAGTTCGAAGATGTCACATCGACTGCGGGTGTGTATTTCCTCAACAGCTCTGCCCAGATTATCTTTACCAAGCAGGGCTACCTGAATGCAACTGATGCCCAGATAAACCTGGTGCCGCGCATGGTTGCCAAAGCAGAAGTTTCAACTTCATGGGACGACGCGGGGGTTGCTGCCGGAGACTACGACGGTGACGGATTACCCGATCTTTTTGCGCTCGGCGGCAGTGGCGGCGTTGCCCGATTGTTTCGCAATAACGGTGATGGCACCTTCACCGACAAGGCGGCAATTGCCGGAGTAGTAATTAGCGGTGAAATGCGCGGCGGGGCGATGTTTGTCGACTACGATGGCGATGCGGACCTCGATCTCTTCGTTGGGGGACTGCTGGGAACACCACCACGCTTGTATCGCAATAATGGGTCCAACGCGCAGGGAGTGACCACATTTACCGACGTGTTTTCCAGCACTTTTCCCGGGTACAGCATGGATTTATCGCCCAATAATTTCGCCGGGACGGTGAGTGATTATGACGGTGACGGAGACCTGGACTTTTTCTTCGCACATTCCATGAGCCCGTCCGGACCGGTAGTTGTTGAGAATCCGGGTGATTCTACCCAGCACCTGTGGCGTAACGATGGAGTTGTGTTTACCGATGTCAGCGTTCCAGCCCAAATTTCCGCCGTTTACGACGGCTCACCGTTGGATAAAGACCAGACCTTTTCACCCAACTTTGTGGACATCAATGAAGACGGGCGACCGGATTTGCTGATCGCATCGGATCATGGTGAAAGCCGCGTCTTGCTCAATGATGGCGACGGCACGTTCAGCGATATAACTGTTGCAGATCAATTCAAGCGGCAAGGAAGCGGCCAGGTTGTAGCCGGAATGGGATCTTCCGTGGGTGATTTCAACAATGATACCCATTTCGACTGGTTCATTTCCCAGATCCGTACAGTTGGCGACGGTAACCGCCTGTTCAACGGCCGGGGTAATGGCACGTTTATCGATGTTGTACAGCAGGCCGCGACCTTTGGATCTATAGGGATGGAGAGTGGCCATTGGGGATGGGGTGCTTGCGCTGCCGACCTGGACAATGATCGCAACCTGGACATTATTCATGTGAATGGGCGGTACTGGGATGGTAACCCCTTTTCCGGAAACGGACTGTACAGCGGCACGCCCGCGGTGGCTTTCATCTCGAATGGAAATGGCACTTTCACCGATCGTGCGGCGGAAATCGGTCTCAACGATACTGGTGAGGGCCAGGGAATAAGTTGCGTGGATTACGATCGGGATGGTGATGTGGACATTGCGATTTCCAACTTCCGCGGATCGTTCAAACTGTACAAAAATAAGCTGGCTACCAGCGCTGGCTTCGTTACCGTGACCCTCACGGGCCCGGGCAAAAATCGTTTTGCCATCGGCGCAAAGGTATTCCTGCGCTCGACCAATCCTGCCGACACTGGGCCTTCCAGCTTAATGAGGCAAATGAGCATCGATGCAAACTATGTTTCATCCAACCTCACCGCGGCACACTTCGGCGTTGGAACCTGGCAGGGGCCATTTGAGGTGGAAGTGCGCTGGCCTGACGGTCAAACCAGCCTGCATGGCTCCATAGGCCGCAACACGTTTGTAAACCTTCAGGAAGTCCAGGACACCATTTACACCAACGGTTTCGAATGATCGTTCCGTGTGGCTCCGAACCTGGCGAAAATATTTGCGCGCTTTGCGGCCTGCATATTGACCCTGCTGAGATCGCCGCGAATGTGCGGTAGCGCCAGCAGGCGCTTATCCATCACCCTGAACCACAACCAGGGTACATAGGCCAGCAGGTACATGCCGAAGTAACCGTTGGGCAGTTGCGGGATGTCGTCGAAATTACGCAGGCTCTGGTAGCGCCGCGAGGAATTGGCGTGGTGGTCGGAATGTCGTTCCAGCTGAAACAGGACAACATTGCTGAACACGTAGTTGGCATTCCACGAATGGTGCGGCAGGCAGCGCTCAAAGCTGCCATCGGGATTGCGTGTCCGCACCAAGCCATAGTGTTCAATGTAGTTGGCGCTGGTCAGCTGAAACCAGGCGCAGACATTGTGTATGGCCAGGAAGGGCAGCATGATCCACCCCAGCGTGGCCAGCAGTGTTCCTTGCAGCACCATGCTGATGGCATAAGATTGCAGGATTTCATTCTGTGTGCTCCAGCGACTGATGCCTTCGCTCTCCAGGCGCTCCGCTTCATTGTTCCAGCCACGGCTGAAGCCGCCAGGAATTTCCCGCAACGCAAAACGATAAATCGACTCCCCCATGCGCGCACTGGCCGGGTCGTCCGGTGTTGCCACGTGCCGGTGGTGCCCGCGATTGTGCTCAACACAGAAGTGCCCATAGGCCGGAACGGCCAAGGCGAACCGGGCCAGTATGCGTTCGGTACGGGTTTTCTTGTGGCCCATTTCGTGGGCGGTGTTGATTGCCAGCCCGCTGTATAGACCGGTGGTAATTGCCAGTAGCAGCACCGGCCAGGCCGTCACATCCCGGGTTGCTGCAAACCAGGCAACGCCAATCAGGGTGGTGAAATGCAATGGAACGGTGAACCAGGTGAGCCAGCGGTAATATCGGTCTTCTTCGAGCTGGGGAACGATTTCTTCCGGCGGGTTATTGGGGTCTGATCCCAACAGCCAGTCCAGCAGCGGAATCACCACATAAGCAAACAACAAGGGCACGCCCAGTGTCCACGGCGCGGAAGTTTGCACGTAGCAATAGATTCCCACCAGTGGAAACACGGGCAGCAGAACCGACAAGATCCACAGATAGCGCTTGCGGTCACGGTATTCGATCAGCCCCGGTGTGGGGTGCTGCTCGGTGTAGAAATGCATAGCTAATGATCCAAAGCGCCGGGCGATGGCACCAGTGCACACCAGCGCAGTCTACGCCCGATTGCCGTGGCAATCGAGTTTGCTAGGCAGGAAGGTAAGGACGAATCAATGCCTGGGCGTCGGCCCTGGCCTTGATGCGGGCACACAGCTGGAAAGTCCCCATGAGTTTACGGTGCAAAAAGGCGGTGTCGGGTGGTGGCGCCCGAAAGTCCCGGGCGTGGTGCATGAACATCTCGAACCCTTTTTCCCGCGCGCGCTTGAGTAAATCCGATGTCCCAAAATCATACAGTCCGTCATGGCAGATGGGTGAGCACACCATGCGGATCAGCGTTAGCAGGCGCTCGGCGTGCTCGGAGCTGTCAGCCGCATCAAGGTAACCAATTTGCCCGGCGTAGTAGCGCACGGCATCGTCATCCCCGGCAATCAGGGAACGGGCAATATGTCCGTAACGGGTGGTGAATTCCCGGCTGAAGGTAACTGTTGACCCCAGGTCCAGCAGGACAATTTTCCCATCATCGGGGCGATACAGGTAGTTGGCGAAATTCGGGTCCGACTGCATGGTGCGGAATTCAAACAACTCGCGGTACATCAGGCCCTGCAGCAAGGCGCCTACACGATCCCGCTTTTTCTGGGCAACGCCATCATCGCCGAGCGACTCCAGTGGAACACCGGGAAGATAGTCCATGGCCAGTACCCGCCGGGTGGTCAGGTCGTCGTGCACCCTGGGAACCATGAAGTCTGCGGACTTGCCGATAAATTTTCGATAACGTTTGAGGAAACCGGCTTCGGCGAGGTAGTCCGCTTCCTGCTGTAACTGGCGCTTGGCCTCGGACACAATGCCGGATACATCCAGTTCAATGGGTAAGAGCCGGGCAAGGCGCAACAACAGGGCCATGTTATCGACATCGCTGCTGATGCTTTTTGCCACGCCTGGGTACTGGATTTTTAACGCCAGTTCGCGGCCGTCCACGGTGACCGCGTGATGCACCTGCCCGATGGATGCGGCGGCAATGGGTGCAAAGTCAAAAGATGAGAACAGTTTCTCCCAACCCTTGCCGTATTCGCGCCCCAATACCCGGCGAACCTGGCTGTCCGGCATGGTGTCGGCGGAGTCGCGCAGGATAGACAGCGCGCCGGCAAATTGCGCAGGCAACAGATCGCTGCTTTCCATAGACATCATTTGCCCCAATTTCATCGCGGCGCCGCGCATGCTGGACAGGCTCTTGGCCAGTTTCTGCGCGTTGGCGGTAGACAGGAACACGCTGATCGCCTGCGCGGGCTCTACGCCGGTCATTCTGCGCACCCCTTCGGCGACACCGCCAACCGCCAGTTCACCGGCAGCCATCCCCAGGCGCAAAATGCGTCCGATACGCGTGGTGGGCACGCGTGATTGTCGCTGTGGTCTCTTTGGTTTCATCGCCATCCGGTTTCAGGCTCGCAGGGAATGCACGCAAAAGACGCGCCGATACAGTGTAACCTGACCGGCGCGCAAAGCCCCTGAGGTGCGTAAACATGAGGCACGTAAAAGCTGTCAACGCAAAGTTAAAATGTCCCCTTTTCTCCCAAGTTAAAATGTCCCCTTGACGCGGTGAACGCAGTCGGTGGTGGTGAACTGGCATTCTGTGGAGTGATGCGCAGGGTTCGCCAGGGAT
>JANLTO010000001.1:0-45410 GCA_031362985.1 Lysobacterales bacterium
CTCTGGGTGAAGCCACCGTTCTTGTAGCCTTCCGAGTAGCTGAAGTAGGTCATCAGACTTTCATTCCACTGGTAGGCGGTGTTCAGCAGCGGAGTGGTTTGAGAGCTGTTGTTGCTGTATGTCTGATATGGGACTACGCGGTCGCCCACGGCACAGTTGTGTTCAACCGGGACGTAGCAGGGAAAGGGCAGGGGTCCCAGGGGCAAAAACTCGTAATACTGATCCGGCGTATAGTCCCGGGTGTCCTTTGTGTACCGCAGGCCAGCGGTAATACTCCAGGGTTCTGTTATGTTGTAGGTTGCCTGGGCAAAAACCGCTTTGCTGGTGTAATCAAAATACCCGCCGCTTTGAATGGAAACCGGAAAAAAGTCCACGGGATTGAGGTTCTCACCGTCTTCCTTAAAGTAGTACAAACCGGTCAGCCATTTCAGTTTGCCGTCGAACGCCAGCCCCCCGATCGTAAGCTCTTCAGAAAACTGGTTTTGTTCATAGGTGTCATACGTGGCAGAGAGTGAGTTCACGACTGGGCCACCAGGGAATGGAAACCACGGTTGGCCTACCACCTGCACAGCTCCATCCCCGTCCGTGGCAAAATCACCGCTTATGTTGCGCCAGGCAGTAATGGATTTTACATTGACGTTATCTGCTACCTGCCAGTCAATGGTAAAGGTTTCTCCATGATTTTTAATATTGGAATAACTGGGATCGCTGCCATAGTTGATAGAGCGCCCGCCGATATCGTCATTGTTATAGCAGCGGTCGGGAGCACCCGGGACCCAGCAGTTGTATGGATTAAGACCGTTGGCATCGGCGCCAGCAAAAGCGTTGAAGCCGGTAGCAAAACTGTCAGGCGTGTCGTCGGGGGTGTCTATGCGGGTAACCACCAGAGCGTGGCCATTGGTTTTGTTTTCGCCGTACTCCAGCGCCAGGTTAAATTCCAAAGTCTCGCTTGCCATCCAGCGCAGTGCCATGCGGGTAGTGAAGTCATCCTGGTTGCCCAAGTCCAGGTTATCGTAGGGCCGCGTTACATAACCGTCCTGCTTGAACGTGGCGGCGGACACGCGCATGAAAAATGTGTCCGTTATCGGGATATTGAGGGCACCCCGGATATTCAGGCGGCTATCGGTGCCATATTTGACGTCGAATTGGCCGGCAAACGTTTCATTGGGTTTCTTGGTGGTAAGGAGTATGGCGCCACCAATCGTGTTACGGCCATACAAGGTACCCTGTGGGCCGCGCAGCACTTCCACTTGCTCGAGGTCGATCATGTCAAAAACAGACCCGACCGTACGAGCCAGAAAAACCCCATCGACATAAATGCCAACGCCCGGGTCGGTAGTGGGTGCAAAGTCCTTTTGGCCGACACCGCGGATAAACACCACAGCGTTTGAACCAACACCGCTATTGGTTGGGGCATTCTGAAAGACCATATTGGGCGTCAAATCCTGCAACCGGGTAATCATCGTTATGCCCAGATCTTCCAGTCTTTCTCCAGAAAAGGCGGAAACCGCGATCGGAGTGTCTTGCAAGCTTTCCTCGCGTCGGCGTGCGGTTACCACGAGTTCCTCAAGTTGGGCGGAGTCCCCGTCTGCCAAGCTGACTGAGGGGGTGGCAGCGCACAGGGTAGACACCACCAGATAAAAGACATAAAGCTGGGTCGAATTAAACCTTAAAAAATGCCTGCTGTTCATAAGTTGCCTCGTTTTTTGTGGTTTAACCAAAAAATATTTTAAGTGAATCTGAGTCAGCGTGCCGGGAAATTTGGAAAAACAGGTACTGCCAGATTAACGTAGTTCTTGTCCTTTTGCTGGAGAAACATGCCCACTTCACAACACCTAATCAATAACTTAGAGCCAGCGGGCTGCTCCAATTACTTCTTTGAATCGTTTGACTTTACAGTACCAACGCACACAGTACAAAGGTCCGGTTCGTTTTGGCTATCCGGCCATTGCATAAAAAGTCCCTGTGCTGCAGCGTCCATGGATTTCGTTGGCTCCGCCACGGGGCCGTGCCAAACTCATCCTTAAATCAGTTTACTTGACAAAAGCCCGGTGGGGAGTACCGTTTGACCGACCTGAAGGAACAGGCAACAACGCACGATGATTGCATGGGAAACCTCCCGGAGTTGCATGACCTGTACTCAAGCCTGGAGTAAGACGAACGTGACTTGTTTGCGATTTTCACTGCTGTTGATTTTTGCTGTGCCACTCGTCGGCCCGGTCGATGCAGGGAGTGTGGCGGAATTCGCCCCCGTCTCGGACCAGATGCTGGCTCAACCTGCCGACGCGGACTGGTTGATGTGGCGCAGGACCCTGGATTCCTGGGGTTACAGCCCACTGGCGCAGATTGACCGCGCAAACGCCCACACACTGCAATTGGTTTGGACCCGTGGCCTGGAACCGGGAGTCCAGGAAGGTACGCCTTTGGTTTACCAGGGAACGATGTATTTTCCCAATCCCAATGACATAACCCAGGCTCTGGATGCAGCTACGGGTGACCTCAAATGGGAGTATCGTCGCCATCTGCCGGACGACGTGCTCGACTTCATTCCCGTTGTTGTAACCAATCGCAATCTCGCTATCTACGGGAATCTCATTCTCGACCTCAGCGGAGACGACTACATTTATGCACTTGATGCGGGTACCGGCAAACTCGTGTGGGAGTCCAAAATACGTGACTACAAAGTGGGTGGGCTACAAAGCTCGGGCCCCATTGTTGCCGATGGCAAAGCGATTTCCGGGCGTGGCTGTCAACCGGCGAGCGGCCCGGATGCCTGTGTCGTTACCGCACATGATGCGGTAAGCGGTAAGGAGTTGTGGCGTACCCGCACGATACCGCGACCGGGAGAAGTTGGGGGTGATAGCTGGGGCGGGATTCCAGACGAAGATCGATGGCACGTTGGAACCTGGATGGTGCCCAGTTACGATCCGGAGCTAAAACTCGTTTACGTAGGGACTTCTGTCACCGCCCCCGCACCGAAGTATATGCTGGCGGGCAACGACCTTGAATATCTGTATCACAATTCCACGCTCGCGCTCGATGTAAATACCGGTCAGATCGTCTGGCACTATCAGCATCTGGTGGACCACTGGGACCTCGACCATACCTTCGAGCGCATTCTGTTCGATACGGTTGTCGCACCCGACAAGTCGGAAGTGCAGTGGATCAACCCGAACATAAAAGCCGGTGAGAAGCGCAAAGTGGTCACTGGAATTCCCGGCAAGACGGGGATTGTCTACACCCTGGATCGAAAGACCGGAGAATTTCTCTGGGCCCGCACCACCATTGAGCAAAACGTAGTCCGCGACATTGACCCGACCACTGGCAAGACCACAGTCAATCCGGACACCCTGTTTACGGCTGCAGGCCAGGAACGGTTGGTTTGTCCCGGGTCCAGTGGCGGCAAGAACTGGCCGGCCGGTGCTTATAGCCCGCTTAACGACACGATGTACTTTCCGCTGCAGCACATCTGCATGAAGGTGACGTCGCTGGAAGAAGAACATCCTGGGCTCGACTCGCTTTACTCCATCGTCCCGGAGTTCCAAATAGCTTCCGGCGGCGAAAACCTTGGAACCATTTACGGGATCAGTACCAGGACCGGCCGTACTGCGTGGAAGTATGAGCAACGCAGCATGATGCTTTCCTTGCTGACTACCGGTGGTCATTTGCTTTTTGGAGGAGATAGCGCAGGGCGATTCAGAGCGTTCGATCAGGCAACCGGGCAGGTCCTTTGGGAAGTGAACCTCGGCAGTGCCGTGACCGGGTTTCCCATTGCATTTGCTGTAAATGGTAAGGAGTATGTCGCAGTCAGCACTGGCGTATCGGTGCTAACGGGCATGGCCCAATCTCTCACGCCCGAAGTCCGCGTGAGTGGAGCAAACAACCTTTTTGTATTTGCGCTCCCGGACTGATGAGATTGAATGAGTTTGCCTGGCACATGAGTTTAATTGGCACAGGACGGTTATCTGCATGCGTGCTTGCTGCAATCTTGCCAGCACTGCCGGTCGTCGCGTGGTTTGAATCTGATCCGCGCCCTGCGCCAATCATTGCGCCAATCTCTTCTCCACTCTCTGCTCCAATCGAGGCTCCCGGCGAAGCAACGGTGTGCGCGGGCGTGTACTCAACAAACCAGGCTCAACGGGGTCAGAAAGTCTTCGCTTCGAGTTGCGCCCAATGTCATGGCGCAAATTTTCGCGGAGGTTTCGGAGTGGCGAGTCTTGCAGGACCGGCTTTCGCGATTTTGTGGGGCGACAAAACGCTATTAAGTCTTTTTGACCGGATGAAGTCAACCATGCCGCTCGATAGCCCCGGAGCCCTGTCCGATCAAAATTACGTTGACGTGCTGGCCCGCATTTTGGAAGTGAACCACTTTCCGGCAAGCGACATTGCAGAGCTGTCACCTCAGCCCGACGAACTTGAGAGGCTTGCATTGCCGAAGAAGTGCCCGGAGAAGTAACGGGATTGTGGCCGCGGCCGCTCTAAGTCTTCAAGCCTACTGTGCGTAAAAGGGGTCAGAGCCCTTTTCTGATGCAGGGCACAGGGGCTCTGACGCATTTTCCCTTGCAAAAGGGCTCTGACCCCTTTTACGGCACTTCAAAAACCCACAGGGTGGCGGCCGGGCTTGATGGAAAACGAATCTCCGGAACGAGGGCCCGCCGGGCCATCGACAGCACGCCGTGGCCCACGGTGACGGCGATGTATTGTCTGCCGTTCACGCTAAAGCTGATGGGTGCGGCATTGGATACGTCGTTGAGCCGCAGCTGCCAGAGCTGCCGGCCATTGTCCTGATCGTAGGCCGTGAAATAGCGGTCCAGGTCGCCACCGAACAGGAGGCCACCCGCGGTGACCAGCAAGCCGCTGCTGCGCGGCGCGCGTTGGCGATTTACCCAGCTGAGCTTACGCGTTTCCAGGTTGACGGCCTGCAGGCGTCCGAACAGGCCATCGCTATCCGCACGCGGCCGTCCCGCCCAGCGCACACCGACCGACAGCATGCCCGCCTCTCCCGCGGGCACCGGCAACAGGTCCATGCAAATCTCCATCAGTGGCACGAACAGCGTGCGCGTTTCCGGATTGTAGGCGCTCGGTAACCAGTTCTTGGTGCCATCTGCGTGCGGACAGACCGAGACGACCTTGTCGCGGCTAGGCATTGCTGCCGGGTTGATATGCTTCTCGCCCGTCTCCGGATCGATAGCGGTGACTATGTCCTGCAGGCCGAGATCAATCGATGCCACGTAGCCGCCATTGCCGGCCTCGAGCATGTCGTAGATGCCAATCTTCCCGCCGGTGACCAGCACCGTCTGCTCCTGTCCCGCGACCGGCAGGTTCAAAAGGTGCCGCTCGAAGGACCAATCCAGATCCCACTGGTCGTTGGGGAAATGCTGGAAGTGCCACCTTAGTTCACCGGTATCGGGATCCAGGGCCAGGGTCGAATCCGTGTACAGCGCTGCGTTGACGACGCCAGGTTCGCCCACCGGATGTTGCAGCGGCCCCGTGTCGTAAGTCTGCGCGACGCCGAAGAATGCCAGCCCCAGGTCTGCATCATAGCTGCCCGGAACCCAGACCGATCCGCCATTACGTTTGTCCAGCGGCAGGCCGTTCCAGGAATCGCCGCCGGAGTCTCCCGGGCGTGCAATCGTATAGAACCGCCAGGCCTCTTTGCCCGTCTCCGCATCGAGCGCGACGATATAGTTGCCGCCGGGAGCTTGTCCTGAAGTGCCCACAATTACCTTGCCCTTGGCGAGCAGCACGCCACCGGTCATGTTGAGACCGGCGGCCAGATCGCCGACCACGGTGTCCCAGGCCACCGCGCCGGTCTTTACGTCCAACGCAATGACGTGCGCATCGGAGGTCGCCACGTAGAGGTGCGTGCCGTAAATGCCCATGCTGCGCTTGCCCAGTTGCATCGAATTAATGTCCTTCGGCAACCAACGCGCATACTGCCACAACAACTCGCCGGTACTTGCGTCCAGGGCCTGAACCACGTCTCCAAAGCCTTGCACGAAGATGACGCCGCCGTGGACCAGGGGCGTGACCTGGCTCGGCCCTTGCGGTAGTGCCCAGGTCCAGGCCACCCGCAGATCGCCGACGTTGTTCCTGTCGATCTGCTTGAGCGGGCTGTATCCCAGGGAATCATTGGTCCGCCGCCACGTCAGCCATTCCCCGGCAGGGGCATCGGCCAGCATCGCGTCGGTGACAGGCGTGACACGATCGAGCGGATTGGACCGCGGATTGGGCGGCGGCGGCAATCTGGCGCCGCTGCTGATCCCGCCCGTTGGGTTCGGTCCTATCGATGGCAGCAGTAATGCACTGAGTTGTTGCGGATTGGCCGGGAGCGGCTCTGCCGCCGCATGCACGCCGTTGTGCTGGAGTATGTAAGCGAGCAGGTCAGCATAGGTGTGGTCGTCGAGCGAACGCGCAGCGCCCACCGGCATCCCGGTCACCGCCAGAAACAGTGCATCCATGGGCTTGCCACCCCATCGCTGCAAAAAGGCGTCACCATTCAAGGGTGGGCCGTACGTGCCGTCGCTAAGATTGGGACCGTGGCAGGAGGCGCACTTGACGTCGTAAACGGTTTTGCCATTGGCAGCCTGGTCGGCAGTGAAGCTCGGTGCCACCAGCTCCGCACTTAAAGCGCTGGCTGCCGGCATGATAGTCAGCATGCCGGCAACGATGGCCAAACCGGCGCCGATTCCTGTTCGCATCTCGTCTTCTCCTTTTGGGTGAAAAACTGTAAAAGGGGTCAGAGCCCTTTTCCAAAAACCGGGTCCGTCCCCATTTCCGATGCCGGGAAAAGGGCTCTGACCCCTTTTACACTGGCGGGCTGTGGCACTGCTGGCGTAGCAGCTTCCAAGCCGGCTCATGACCTCCGGCAAGGTGTAAACAATCGGTCGACCAGGCACTTGTCGCCTGCATGCCGCAGAGTGATACCAGCATGGGGTGCTGTCAAGTCAAGCTCGATTTTGTCCTTGCGCAGGCGAAACTTGCCCACTCCACAATCACCCGTCAATAACGTAGATCCGACGGACTGCTGCAATTTCATCTTCAAATCAGTTAACTTGGCCTTACCAGCATGCCAGGTGGCGAGGTTTTTGTTGCCTGGTCCCGGCAGTGGTTTTTCTTCAGCGGGAGAGTGGTCGAATGAACGAAAGAGTTCTATGGGTGCTGGTATTTTCCGCAGCAGTGATCGCCCTGGCGGTTGCCTGGCACCGCGCGAATCCGGTCAATAATCAGTCGCCGCAGCAACAGGCAGTGAAGGAAACTACGCTTATGCCCGTACCGACATACCCTGACATCGCGGTGTTGACAGCCATGATGAATAAGGGCGGGATCGACAGTGCGACCATTATCGCTACCTTGCTTTCAAGATCCAGGCAATTTGCCGACCTGAATATTTTCATCACGCTCGATTCCGCGGGTGCCGCAAGGAAGGCACAGGAGCTTGATCGGATACATGCCAGCGGCGCAAGCCGGGGCCGCTTGCACGGCATTCCACTGGTTGTTAAAGACAATATCCACGTAGCCGGCCTGCCCAATTCGGCCGGGACAGCAGGGCTGAAGGATTTCGTCCCCTCCGCGAGCAACGAAGTCGTCGCGCGACTGGAAGCAGCAGGAGCCATTGTCCTCGGCAAAACGAATATGCACGAACTGGCGTTCGGGGTCACCAGCAACAACTTCACTTTTGGTGCAGTCAGGAATCCCTTTAATGTCAGTCTGATTCCCGGTGGCAGCAGTGGTGGTACAGCGAGCGCAATCGCGGCAGGACTGGTACCTGCTGGCCTCGGTACCGATACCGGTGGGTCCGCGCGCATCCCCGCGTCCTTAACGGGCATTGTCGGTTTTCGGCCAAGTTCAGGGCGTTATCCATCAACGTCCGTTACGCCGGTCTCGCATACCCGGGATACCATTGGGCTGATGTCACGCACCGTTGCAGACCTGATCGTGCTGGACGATGTCATTGTACGAAATGCACAAGCGGTGCCGCCCATACCGGCAGGCGAGATACGGCTGGGTGTGCCTCGCGCCTTCTATTATCAAAATCTTGATCGGGAAACGGCTGCGGTTATTGAGGCAGTATTGGTGCAACTCGCTGCAGCTCATGTCCAACTGATCTACGCTGAAATTCCGGATTTAGCAGATTTAATTGCGCAAAGCGGGTTTCCCATCGCTTTATACGAAGTACAGCGCGACCTGCCTGCGTATTTGGCGGCTTTCGCTACCGGCATCAGCTTTGCAGAGCTGGCGGCAGCCGTGGTCAGCCCCGATGTGCAGGGCATTTTGCAGGCCATGGCCGGTCCCGGCGCGGTGAATGACGAAGCCTACGCGGCAGCCATGAATGCCAGGGAGCAACTCAGAAAAAATTTCCGCGAGTACTTCCTTAGCCAAAAACTTGACGGGATTATTTTTCCAACCACTCTTCTCCCGGCGCGCCCGATCGCCAGCAGTCTGGACACCGTTGAATTGAACGGCGAGCAAGTGCCGACTTTTCCGACTTACAGCCACAATACCGATTCTGCGTCGATTACCGGGCAACCCGGAATAAGCCTGCCGGTCGGCCTTACGGTTGCGGGGCTGCCGGTGGGCATGGAGATAGATGGGCCGGAACTGTCGGATCGTCGGCTATTGGCCGTGGCTCTGACACTGGAGAGCATTATAGGTTTCCACGCACGGCCTCCGCTGCAAGAGTTTTGACTAAACGTTGCTGCCTGCGCTGCAATGTTGGAAGGCCAAGTATGGCGAATGCAGGTTTACCCAAGGAGTAGTGGATTTTAGTATGCTAGATTGAGAGTCGGTAACACATAATTGGAGAACTTTGTGGCAAGCAGCGTCAAAAGTATTGGCATCATCGGTGGCGGGATTGCCGGTCTCAGCACCGCGAAAACACTCAAGTCGTTTGGTTTTGAAGTGACTGTGTTTGAACAGGAAGCTGAAGTCGGCGGAGTATGGGCAGCTTCGCGACGTTATCCCGGCTTGACAACGCAGAATCCCAGAACGACCTATGAACTTTCCGATTATCCCATGCCGTCGCAGTGGCCGGAGTGGCCTGACGGCAAACAAGTGCAATCCTATTTGGAGAGCTATGCGAAGCATTTTGGCTTTTACGACCGCGTGCTGCTACAAACCGAGGTGCATCAAGCTGAATACAACGAGGAAGCTGCGAAATGGCTGGTTCATGTGAAGCAAAGCGGGCCACTTGAAGCCACGCAAGAACCGGCACACCAGTTCGACTTCCTCGTCGTATGCAATGGCATATTTTCAGACCCGTCAATTCCACCATTTCAGGGTCGCGACCAGTTCGTCGACAACGGCGGTCTCTTGTGTCACACCAGCCAGTTTACAGATGTTGAGCAAGCCCGCGGAAAGCACGTGCTGGTTGTGGGTTACGGAAAGTCATCTTGTGATGTCGCCAACGCTGTGTGCGACCTATCCAGGTCAACTCATGTCATCGCCCGTCACCTGATTTGGAAAATGCCCAAAAAGCTGAAGAACATCCTGAACTTCAAGTATCTGTTCCTGACGAGATTGGGTGAAGGCCTTTTTCGCTATATTCGGGTCGAGGGCTTCGAAAAGTTTCTCCACGGGCGAGGGCTTTTCATCCGCAACGGCATGTTGAACAGTGTTGAAGGAGTCATTTCAAAGCAATTGAAGCTGGACGAATTGGGCCTTCGTCCCAAGAAACCACTTGAATCAATTGCCCGCAGTACCGTAAGTCTCGTCACAGATGGATTTTACGAAAAGATCCAACAGGGAAAGCTGGTGGTGAAGCAGGAGTTTATTTCCAAACTTGGGCCAGGAGAGGCACTGCTTTCTGGAGGAGCAGTGCTACCGGCAGACCTGATTATTTGCGGTACAGGCTGGCATCAATCCGTTCCATTTTTTTCGGAGGACGTACTCCGCAAGATTTGCGATCCGGATGGCAATTTCCGCCTGTATCAAACCATGGTGCCAGTTGGGGTGCCGAAACTGGCATTCAATGGCTACAATTCGTCGTTCTTTAGCCAACTGAACTGCGAAGTTGGCGCTTTGTGGATGGCAGATTACCTGATGGGTGGCGTTGCCCTGCCCAGCGAGAAAGTGATGAATGACCAAATCGATGCACGCCTGGCATGGATGGAGGAGCGCACCGATGGGAAACATTCAAAAGGCACCAACATCATTCCTTTCTCTTTGCACCAGATGGACGAAATCCTCGAAGACATCCATCTCCCCCTGGAACCTTTCGTTCGATTTCGCCAGTGGTTTCTGCCAGCGACTGGCGCCGATTACAGATCGTTAGGCAAACGGCTGCACAAACGATACGGTATCAATCTCTCGCGCTGATCAAAGACCGCGCAAATAACGCAGCCATGAGCCCTGACAGGAGCTGAAAAATGACAGATTTGAGTAACAAAGTGGCAATAATTACCGGCGGTGCCGCATCCATTGGTGCGGCCATCAGCCAAAAATTTGTAGCGCTGGGCGCACAGGTTGTAATCGCTGCCAGAACTGCAGAAAAAGGTGAAGCGCTTGCCCGTGCACTGGGGAAAAACGCATATTTTGTTGCAACGGACATAACAGACGACGACGCACTGGACCAGCTCATTGCCGAAGCTATAAGTCAATTCGGATCACTTAACATTTTGGTCAACAATGCCTGTTCTTATGGTGATGACGGCGCAAAGACGGACCGGGCGACGTGGCTCTCCACGTTAAATACGAACGTGGTCTCCGCAGCGATTCTGGGAGAGAAGGCGCGCCCTCATCTTAAGAAGACCATGGGCAATATCGTCAACATCGGTTCGATATCAGGAATGGCGCCGCACATTCAACGCTGGGCCTATCCCGTTTCAAAAGCAGCCATGCTGCATCTGACCAAAACCCAGGCAGTGGAGTATGCAGACGACGGAATTCGCGTCAATCTGCTGCGCTTGGGACATATCTGGTCTGATCCATTTGACGGACTGACGGGCGGAAACCGGCAACATGCCGACCGGGTTTCCATACCGTATAACTTGATGGGCCGTGTAGCAGACGCTGAAGAAGTCGCAAATGTTGCAGCTTTTGTGGCATCTGACGAAGCGTCTTATATGACAGGTGGCGAAGTGCCGGTAGACGGCGGTTACAGCGCCATGGGGCCGGAGCAGCACTTCCCTCTGATGCCGTTGTTGCAGAACAGCACATCCTAATGAGAGTACCCGTTGGCTGCAGGCAACATTCGGGTCGCCCATAGCATGAGTACGCACGACTATATCGTCGTGGGTAGCGGCATTAATTCCCTGGTGTGTGCGGCCATGTTAGCCAAGCGCGGCAAACACGTTCTGATTGTCGAAAGAAATGACCGAATCGGTGGTTGCCTTCGCAGCGAAGAACTCATTGCGCCAGGCTTCAAACACGATGTCATGGCGAGCTGGTTTCCGCTTTTTGTGACCTCACCTGCGTATGCGCAACTGGGTGAGGACCTGCGTGCCTATGGCGCTGAATTCGTCAGCGTTGAATATCCTACGGCTTCTGTCCTGCCAAATAACGAAGCGTTCATACTCACAACAGACCGGAAACTAAATATCGCGGCGATGAATGAGCGGTGCCAGGGCGATGGTGATGCCTACCAGGCTGCGCTGGGCAGAATTGAGGCAAGCGCAGAACTCACCTTTGCCTTGCTCGGGCGACAGCTTCGTACGTTCGGAGTCGCAAAATTGTTCGGCAAACTGCTGTGGCGATCCGGGGTGAGTGGCTTGATTCGATTTGTTGGCGATGCATTGCCCAGTTGCCGTGCATGGTTGATGAACGATATCCGGGACCCGGCGATCCAGGCATGTTTGGCGGCTTGGGTATTGCATGTTGGCCTGAATCCGGAAAGTGTCTTATCCGGACAAATGGCGAAAATTGTGGCGCTTACGCTCGAATCAGTCGGTGTGCCCATCGTTCGCGGTGGAAATCAGATTCTTCTGGATGCATTTGAGAAATTCATCGTTGCCAAAGGTGGAAAGGTAGAAGTGTCGCTCGACGTTGACGAAGTGCTGGTAAACAAACGCGGCAAGGCTTTTGGTGTGCAGATGGCAAACGGCGACACGCGCATGGCCCGGCACGGAGTGATCTGCAGCGTTACACCCACGCAACTCTACCAACGGCTGCTGCGTAATGTGTCACTCCCGACTGCGGTGAAAGAAGATGCATTGAAGTATCAATACGGTCTCGGGGACATGCAAATTCATCTGGCACTTAAGGAGCCTCCCAAATGGGTAAATTCAGGCTTATCCAGGGTTGGAATAGTTCATGTGACCAGCGGAATAGACAGTGTTTCCAGAGCTGTTAATGAAGGGACCAGAGGATTATTGCCCTGTGAGTCAACGATCGTTGTGGGTCAGCCGAGCGTTGTCGATCCGACGCGCGCTCCAGCAGGTTCGTCCATCCTGTGGCTGCAGATCCTGGATGTACCCAGATACATCAGAGGTGATGCCAGGGAAGAAATTGTGACCCCGGAAAATGGGGAATGGACCCGGCTAATGGGTGATCAATATGCCGATCGCATCATTAACCTGTTAAAACGGCATATATCGAATCTTGATCAGGCAACAATAGGCAGAAAAGTGCTTACACCCGCTGACCTCGCGGCTTTGAATATTAACCTGGTCGGAGGTGATCCATACGGCGGCTACTGTGGGCTTGAACAGTCATTCTTCTGGAGACCGGGCGCCGCCTCCAGGAATAACAACACGCCGGTCGAATCGCTGTACCACATTGGATCATCAACCCATCCAGGGCCTGGCTTGGGAGGCGTGTCAGGGTTCCTGGTTGCCGAGCAGTTGACCTGAGAAATCCGATTCACGTTCCATCCCCTAAATCAGGTAAATGGACTGCTACCATTCCTGTTACTCAGTTGGCCCTCCCATCAGCCGTACGGGATCAGTACCATCCCAATCGACACTGGCTAACTCCATCTGCGCAAACAAACCCTCAACGACCGGGGTTACTTCAATGATTTCGATCATTCCCGCAAGTTCATTCCCAGGATCCATATAGGCAGCACGCGAACCGACGCCAACCACGCTTTCAATAGCAAGTTCATATCCTTTATCGAGGTAGCTGCGGATCATCGAGTCGTATTGTGATGGCAAGGCTTTTACGCCCCAGTGATGAAAACCCCAGCCGCGCTTTTTGAAGGTCTCAAGGTAAACGCTGGGGAGTTCATCATTTTGATGGATTAACTCAAACATCATGCCATTGGAGTAACCCAGCGCCAGGTCGATGCTCAGTTCGCCAGGCTGTCCGCGATAGGTCAATGTTTCGAAGGCGAAGTTTTTAAAAAGAAACCAGGGACCAATGCCCAATTGCTCAGTATACAAGCCCATGGAGCTATGAATGTCATCAACAATATACGCCAGCTGAATAATGCCGCTATCGAGTTTTGAGTTCCTTTTTTCAGTCATAATACATTGCCTTTCAATATTCGTCCCACTTGACATGATGATGCGCGTTACCCGCTCGAGCCATCTCGTACATGAGTTGCGCGTCAATAATTCCGGCGATGCTGCCATCTTCGTTATAACCCACTATTGGCCCAAGTGTGGTCCCATAGAGCACGAACCCTTCCCTGGTTACGGGCTGGTGAATGGCACCGGGCGGTTCAATCAGTACGTGTCCTTTGCGGCCCTGATCATCATCGTAAGAAAATTCGCCCTCCAGCATGATCGCTTCAATCATACCGATGTGTCCGTGGATGGGAGCTTCCGTTCCAGGATCAACTTTCAGCATCAAGGTGAAGCCGCCGGTATTCTGGTTTACTGAAATTAACTTGAACCAGGTTCCAGGCATGGTCCATTGCAGCCAGGGTAGAGTACCCGGATCCAGCCACACACTATTCTTTGGCTTTTTTATTTTCACGACCGAATTTTCATGAATCTTTAGCTCTATCGACATGGTGTTCTCTTCCTTGCTTGGCTGGTGTATTTCGGGCTGACAAACCATTCAGCGGGGCGGGAGCAGTTCACGGAAATGCTACCTGAACCGGCGCGATCTGCATAGCCTGTAGTCAGGCTCTGCTGTCCAGTGAAATGGAGCCGCCTGCTGGGACCATAAAAGCCCTTGAGCAAATCGGACTAAGCTCAAGGGTTTTTAGTATGCTAGGCAAATCAAACACGAACGCGAGGCCGCGCCATGATTGAACCGTATAACGCTGTAGGCCTGATACCCACGGTCTGGGGTATCAGCAAACGCGCGGACATTTTTCGCAATATCGAGCATCATCGCCATATCATCAAGGCAGCGTTGTGGCTTTCTGACCTCGACTTCCCGGTAAAACTCATCATTCTGCCTGAGGGAGCCCTGCAGGGTTTCAATGACGAGGTAATGGACACGGATCATGCCGAATTCGCCAATACCTGTGCGATCGACATCCCGGGGCCGGAGACCGAAGCGCTGGGTGAGATCGCCAGGGAGTGGGGCGTGCACATCATGGCCCAGGCCAAGGCCCGCCACCCGGATTTCCCGGACCGCTTTTTCAACATGGGCTTCATCATTGATGATACTGGCAAGGTGATCCTGGTACACCACAAAACGGTGCCATTGCTGCCGGTGGAACACTCCATGACCCCGCACGACGTGTTCGACTGGTGGATCGAAAAGTACGGGCGCAACCTGGACGCGTTCTGGCCGGTGGTGGACACCCCGCTGGGGCGCATGGGTATCATGATGGCTAATGAGGGTTCATATCCGGAAAATGCCCGTGGGCTGGCGATGAATGGCTGCGAGCTTGCCTATCGCGCATCCATTCCACACCCGGCCTCTTCCAACGATTACTTTGAAATCCAGAATCGGGCCCGTGCCCTGGACAACAACATGTTCGTGGTGGCGCCCAATATGGGCACTTACTATTTGACCCAGGAGTCCGAAACTCCGATCGATGCTTTTGGCGGCGGCTCGATGATCGTGAACTACCGTGGCCAGATTGTCGGCAAGCAGTCCTATAGTGGCGTGTCGACGTTTGTCTCGGGGCCTATTGATATCGCGGCGTTGCGCTATCACCGCTGCAACTCCAAGTGGACCAACTGGATGAAGGATCTGAAAAACGAGATGTACCAGATTATCTACGAGCAGGCGATCTATCCAAAGAACCTGTATCAGGACCGCGCACCCATGAAGCACGCAGAGTATGCCGAGAAGGTCACGCAACGGCAGATCGCGTTGATGCTGGAAAAAGGCATCTGGAAAAAGTAAACCGCAGGAGACCCGAATGAACAAAATCAAGCAAACTGAGCTGTGGATTGGCGGTGAGCATGTTGCCCCTTCTTCCGGTAAGTATTTTGACGATCTCAATCCGGATGACAATTCAGTCTATTCCCGCGTCGCCAGCGGGACCGCTGAAGACATGGACAAAGCAGTGAAGACTGCCCATGCAGCATTCAAAAACAATCAGCATTGGCTCGCTGCGGACCGCGAGAGGTGGCTGAGCAAGGCCGCCGAACTGGTCGAGCGCGACCGCCAGGATTACATCGATATTCTGGTCGACGAGGTGGGTTCACCCCTGTTCAAGGCGGAATTTGAGGTCAATTACTGTATCAGTGGTCTGCGCGCGGCAGCAGGTGTGCCGCGAACCCTTAAAGGCGAAGTGATTCCCTCGGATATGCCGGGTGCGTTCAGCATGGCGGTGCGTGAACCGGTCGGCGTGGTGGCCGGCATCTCGCCTTTCAATGTGCCGCTGTTGAAAGTCACCAAGCAAGGGGCCATGCCGATCGCCACTGGCAACGCCACGGTACACCTGCCCTCGGAATTTGCCTCCCAGGTGGCATTGCGTTTTGCGCAGACGCTGCATGAGGCCGGTGTGCCGGCAGGACTGTTCAACGTGGTCACCGGCAATCCATTCGATATTGGTGATGTGCTGACCACTCATCCGCTGGTGCACAGCATCAGCTTCTGCGGGTCACCACGGATCGGCAAGCACGTGGCCGAGTTGGCAGCGAAAAACCTGAAGCCGGTCACGCTGGAATTGGGCGGCAAAAGTCCGCTGCTGGTGTTGGCCGATGCCGACATTGATGAGGCAGTGCAAGCGGCCCACCTGAGCATCTTCTTTTTCCAGGGGCAGGCCTGCATGGGCGCAAGCCGGATTTTCCTGCAGCGTGCCATCGCTGATGAATTCACCGAAAAGTTCAAGGCTGCGGCGCTCAACTCGAAAATGGCGGATTTGCGCCATATCGGAACATCCATTGGTCCCATCATCAGCGAAAGGCAACGCGACCGCGTAAGGCATCACATCGAGGATGCGCGGGCAAAGGGAGCGGAAATTCTGACGGGTGGCGGCTGGGTAGGCAACCGCTGCCAGCCCACTATCCTCAGGGGTGTGACCGAAGGCATGGAGGTGTTCCGCAACGAAACATTCGGCCCGGTCACGACGCTATATACCTTCGATAGTGTGGAGGATGCCATGCAGCAGGCCAACGACACCGAGTATGGGCTGAGCTTCTCGATTTTTACCCGGGACATTGATACTGCATTCAGGCTTGCTCGCCAGGCCGAGTCAGGCATGGTGCATATTAACCGCGCCACCATCCAGGACGAACCCCACGTTCCCTTTGGCGGGCAGGGCTTAAGTGGTTTTGGCCGGGAAGGAACGACAGCGGACCTGGATGTTATGACGCAATGGAAGTGGATCACTATTCGCATGTCTTGAAATGACTATCACGGTTTACGGCCGTCAAGGAGCTCTTATGACCATGCAACATCCCAAGTTTCGTGCTGCTGCCGTGCAGGCGGCACCGATCTTTCTCGACCTTGATGCGTCGATCGAAAAGGCCATCGGCCTGATCGCACAAGCCTCCAGGGAAGGCGCGCAACTGATAGCCTTTCCAGAAACCTGGTTGCCCGGCTACCCCTTTTTCATCTGGCTCGACTCGCCGGCGTGGTGCATGCAATTCATCCAGCGCTACCATGACAATTCGCTGGTCTATGGCACGCCGCAAGCTGAGCGCATCACCCAGGCCGCGAAAAAGCATCGCATCATGGTGGTCATGGGCCATAGCGAGCGGGATCATGGAAGTCTGTACATCGCTCAGTGGATCATCGGTGCCGATGGGGAAACGGTTGCGACACGTCGTAAGCTCAAACCGACGCATGTCGAGCGCACCTTGTTTGGGGAAGGCGATGGCAGTGACCTGAGCGTGTTCGATACACCGCTGGGAAGGGTTGGCGCACTATGCTGCTGGGAGCACCTCCAGCCCCTGTCGAAATACGCGCTATACGCACAGAATGAGCAGGTCCACATTGCTTCCTGGCCAAGCTTTTCCCTGTATCGCGGGGGTGCCCATGCCTTGGGCGCGGAAGTCAACAATGCCGCAAGCCAGATTTACGCGGTTGAGGGCCAGTGCTTCGTGGTTGCGCCCTGTGCAACCGTTTCCCAGGAAATAGTGCAACTGCTGTGCACCGACGAAATGAAAAAGCAGTTGTTGGTTGTAGGTGGCGGGTTCGCGCGAATTTACGCGCCCGATGGGCAGATGATGCACGCGCCACTGGCGGAGAACGAAGAGGGCTTGGTGTATGCCGATCTCGACCTGGGCATGATCTCGCTGGCCAAAGTAGTCGCCGACCCGGCCGGGCATTATGCGCGGCCCGACGTGACGCGGTTGCTGCTGGACAAGACACCCGCGGACCCCGTGGTGTTCTCGGCCCGTCAAGCCAGGGTGATCAGTCGCGCTGACGCGGACGAGACACCGGCGCTGGTGTCGCGCAGCGACACGCTGGCTATGCAAATGTCCGCTTCGCGCAAGCCAAGCTGAAAGGAAGGCACACCATGGAATCAGCCATACCCAAGCACTTGCGCACTGCCCGCTCACGGCACCGCCGCATACCCGATGACTACGCACCACCCTACCCTGGCTTTGTGGCGCGCCACAAACCCAGCGTCAAGCGGGTGGTCATGGCGTATTTCGGCGTGCAGTACCTCGGTGAAGCGCCCGCAGCCGCAGCGGCGGCCCTGCAGCGCATCGTTGCGGCTTTTGCCGCGGCCGATGCACCCGGGCACTGGGATCGTGCGTCTTATGTGGACGAGGCGGGTTTCACCAATATCATTTCCATCGCGTATTGGGATGCGCCGGCCCGCTTCGATGCGTGGTTTGAGGTTCATGGACGTGACTGGACCGCGGATGCGCGCGTGGGTGAGCCGCTCGGTTATTTCATCGAAGTGCTACGTCCTGCCGTGGAGCGTTACGAGACACTATTTTCCAACAACGATCGGGCCGAAGGTATTGCCGTATTAGCGGATGGCATGAGCGACCTGGTGCAGGAGCACGCGTACTGGGGTGGCGCGCGGGACCGTATACCTCTGTCGCAAACCGATGAAATGGCTCCTGCCGGAATGCCGCGGGTGGTTGCAGAAGGTGCGCGTCGCCGGGTGCTGCCGCACGGTAATCTGTGCCTGATCCGCTCTGGCCAGGACTGGGCCGATACCGAGGCTGACGAGCGCCGGATGTACCAGCATGATGTCGAGCCCATACTGCGCGAGGGCATGGATTTTTTGCGTGATGACGGGCTGGCAATTGGCTGCTTTGCAAATCGCTACATGCATGTGATCGACGCTGGCGGCGCCCGGGTCGACAAGAGCTTCGGCATGAGCTGGTGGAAGAGCCTGGAGGCGCTGGAACGCTGGTCCGAGTCGCACCCCACGCATCTGGCAATTTTTGGTGCGGCAATGAGATACCTGCTGGCGCTGGGCCCGGCCGCCAAGCTCAAGCTGTACCACGAAGTGACCGTTGCGGCAGCTGACGAGCAGTTTTTCGAGTACCTGAATTGCCACGACCGTACCGGGATGTTGCGGGCGGTTTAGTGCTCGTCACCCTGTGGAACGCTGTGTGCGCCCATGGTGCGCAGTGAGAGTTTAAGTTGGCGTTGAACGGCTGTTTGCGCTGCTCAACCACCCTTTGCAACACGTTCGATTGCCACTTCGAGCTCTTCTTTTTCGAGATTATGGCGTTCAGCCGATCGCGCCAGTTCCTTGTCCGACATTCTGTGCAAGGCATCGGCCGCTCTGTCAGCCAACGAAACCTCTTCCGATTTCATGTACTGCAAGCGAACTATATCCGGGCGGGCGTAGTGTCCAACCGTGTCAATGATCGCTTTCCACACCTTGATCATGTCCGCCTGGCAATCCGCATAAATGATGGTGTCACCCAATGTGGGTTGAACTAGCGGGATTCCCAGCGGCGCAACAATCTGGCTTCCTCCTTGTGCATAACCCAGGTTGACATGATCGCGCAGCGGGAAATCCGCCGGAAGGTCGTCGGGCTTCATGTATCCGCAGGCAGAGAGGACAAACGACCCCGCTTCCATCGCGTGCGCTCTTGTCATGGTGTGCCCCCAGAAGAATTTTCCTTCCGTGTCCGGTTCTTCCAGCCTGGGTCCAGTGTGCAGCGTAAAGGAGCCGGGAAAGACGGCAATGTGAAAATCTTCCCCCTGATCAATCATCCGCGCGCGAATCAATGGCATAAGATGTTCGCCACAGATCAAACCACCAATGCGGCCAATATCCGTCTCATAACTAACGAGATCACTCCCATCACCAGGACCCCAGATAGCCCTCTCGACGAACGTTGGAACCGTTTTTCTGTGGCGGCCGAGAATTTTGCCGCTGCGGTCAATGAAAAGCAGGGTGTTGTAAATGGTGTGAGATCCACGCCGCGAATCCAGCTCATTACAGCCAATCACCACGTGGGTATTGGCTGTGCGGGCCGCCTGGCAAAGCACGTCGGTGTCTTCGCTGGGAATGATCAGAGCGCTGTCGTAAAACTGTACCCGCGTTGGAATCCACTCTTGCAGGTTTGATCCCCACCCCTCATCCCAATAGGGGTAGCCGGACAGCCACGTTTCAGTGAATGCCACCAGTTCTGCACCTTGAGCCGCGGCCTCGGCGATCTTGAGACATGCCAGCTCTATGCTCTTCTCCCGATCGAAGAACACAGGTGAAGTCTGTACGACAGCAACTTTAACGCTGCTGCGACCACCCAGAACTTTGTCTTTTGGTCTCATAGTCTGCTCTGTGCTCTGCACAATGGGCGAAAGGTGGTATTCCATACCGGTCGCCAACCTGTGTCAAGGCTGGCAACCGCGAGAATCCTATGCACGCGAAGCTGTTCAGCGGATCATGTACACCTTGGTGACGGCCTCGTGCACCGTGCACACGCCTTTCCAGTCCTGCGCGAAGAACGCCACGGTGTCAGGCGTGATCTCGATGGTCTCGCCGCTTTCGTGCACGTACGTGCAGCGTCCTGCAAGGAAGTGACAGAACTCGTCCTGTGTGACATGGCAGAACCATTGACCCGGCGTGCAGCGCCAGATACCGCATTCGGATTGGCCGCCGGGGCCTTTATGCAAGACTTTTCCAGAAGTACGCGACTGACCCTCAAGCATGGTTGGAATGATTCCCCAGTCATCGAGGTCAGTGAGGGACAAAGGGTTCTTGATATACGGCGTGATCATAGGGTTCATTCCTGGCTGGCAGTTTACTGAAGGAGGAGCTTATCTAATTGTTGCGCCGCACGCGTCGGTCCGTCCTGCGATTGCATCTGCTTGCTGGCGTTCTGCAAGCGCTTGAGCATGGCACTGTCATTCAGGCATTCCCGCAGAAGGGAAAACAAAGTCTCTTCGGTCCAGTCGGCGCGATTCAGTTTGAATCCATAACCGGTTTCTTGAACGCGGGTAGCATTGTCATGGCCATCCCAGGCAAAGGGCATGACGATGGCGGGCTTGCCGAAATACAGGCATTCGGTAAAGGAGTTGTTACCGCCGTGGTGAACCACCGCATCGGCCTGTGGAATTACCGAAGGCTGGGGAAACCAGCTGTCGATCAACACATTGGGCGGCAAAGCGCCGTACTGATCCAGATAGGCGCCCACATTCACCAGTGCCCGGCACGGGAACTGTCCCAGCGCTGCAATCAACCGCTTGAGCAGTGGCACATCACCGGCACCCAGGCTACCAAAGGACAGGTACACCAGTGGCGCTTCGTTGTTGGCTGGGAAATCCGGAACCATGTAAGGCTTTTCCTGGCGCACACAGCCCTCCAGGTACACAAAACGCTCAGGCGGAAGCGGTTGGGCGCGCTCGAACCTGACCGCCTCGGGATACAGCAGCAGATTGAGATAGGGTGAAGTCTCGAAGAATTGCCCCAGCGGATAGGGCGATTCGTCATGCTCGGCGAGAAAGGCGTTAAATTCCCGGTGCAGTGGGCCTATGGTCGCATTGAAGTGTGCGCGGAAACGCGCGTGTGCCTGCCGGTCGTGAGCAGCGCAGCCAGATAAATGCGGTGGTATGGCCGGATCGTCAATTTCGTTCTCCGAGCAGGACACAATGCGTACCCAGGGCACGCCATGCTGCTTGATGGCCGGGAACAGGATCACATTGTCCACGCAGATCAGGTCGGGTTTGACCTGGGCCAGTACCGCAGGCAGGTCCTGTTGCGCGTAACGCACACTGTCGACAATTGCGGTCCAGCAATCCTTCACATAATTTTCCACCTGATCGAAGGGCGATTTGCGAAAGTTGGGAATATGGCCATTGATGAAGTCTTCCCAGAACCTGGCCATTTGTTCAGGCGGCATGGGTGCGGACAGGTTGACCGGGATGGCTTCAAATCCGTAGCCGCGATACACATCGAGGAAGCCGGGATCGGACAGGAATACCGCCTTGTGCCCAAGTTGCTCCGCCGCTTGCGCAATCCCCACTGAATTGAGTGCGGGACCATAGGCGGCCTCGGGGAAAAATGCGATGGTTTGTATGCGCATGGTATTGGTATGGTTTTTGGTTTCTTCCCCAGTCGCGGAGCGCCGTGCACGCCATTCTCAAAGATCAGGAGTGGATTGGCAAGTCAGGCAGTTCCGGGTGACAAAGGTCGGGTAATCGGATCCACAAATTTGTACAATTGCAGCAGCGGACGCGAGGACCGCGTCAGACAAAACCATGGGTTCAGATCATGACGAAAAACGTTGTTGTTATTGGTGCCGGGATAAACGGCCTGGTTGCCGCCCACTACCTGCGGCGGGCCGGCTTTGCTGTGACGCTCATTGAGCGCGCCGAGCGGGTGGGCGGCGCGTGCATTTCAGAAATAGCGACCGTGGAAGGTCAATCCCACAAATACGCCCTCGGCGCCTCCGTGCTGGGCCTGATGCAGGATTTCATTTTCCAGGAAACGGGCCTGGCGGATCGCTTGCAAACGTTCGTCCCCGCGCTGGCAAAGCGCGTACATTTTCCTGATGCGAATACCAGTGCCTGGATTTACCGTGACCCGGCTCAGTTGCAGCGAGAGCTTGCTGATAAATGGGGCGAACGGGGTGATGCCGAGGGCTTTCGGGCCGACGAGGCGAAGGTCGTGGCTTACCTGCAGGACGGGTATCGTGCCGCAGTTCCACCCAGCCTCGCTGAAGCGAAGCAGCGACTGGGCGATACCCTGACCAAACTGTGGATTACCGGCAGCGCAGCAGACCTGCTGGACCACTATTTCACTGCCGAGCGCAGCAAGGTCTACATGGCCATGACGGTAACTGAAAGCGGCCCGGTCTCCCTGCACGAGCCCTATACAGCGTTCACCATGCCGCTGATGGACTCGGGTTCAATTTTCGACGGCTACTATGGCTTCGTCAAAGAGGGTATCTGGAGGGTCACGGAAGAACTGGGGCAAATCAATCGCGAGCGCGGCGTGGATATTCGCCTTGGCTGCACGGTGGAAGGCGTGGACCCGCAGCGGGGAACATTGCAATATCAGCATGCCGGAAAGAGCCACTCCTTGGCCTTCGATCACCTGGTGTTTTCCACGGATCCTTTGTCCGCAGCGAAGCTAACTGGCGACAGCGGTATGGTGAGCAATGTGGAAGGCAAGCGCACGCTGGGCACCAGCGGCAAGTTGAACCTGTTCTTCAGGAAACCGGTGCGTTGGAAGGAATCATCGACAGACCCCTGCGGCGACACCGTGTTCCGTTTTATATTCTCGGTTGAATCCATTGCTGATTTCGAGCGGTCGACGCTGCGGGTAACTTCCGGGGAAACCGATTATTCCCCGGGCTTCATCCAGATCTATTCTGAAGGCGCTTCGATGCGCCAAATGGGTTTGGTTGAGCCATTTGACCGGCTGGCTGTGTTCTTCAAGAACATGGCCCTGAACCAGCGCGGCGAAGCGCTGCCGGAAGTGGAGGCCGCAGTGAAGGCCAAGGTGTTGTCGCTGATTGCCAATCCGCAGGACTGTGCCTGGACCCGTTTGCTGGCGCCCAGGGACTTACAGCAGCTGTTTCTCTTCCCGGGCGGTAACATTGACAGCACGGTGCTGGCCGGCGGGCAAACCTTCTTCGAGCGTCAGTTCTCGGCGGACCCCGCGCAGCATTTTTACCAGTTCGGCTCCTGGTCAAATGTTTCGTACTGTGGAGCGGCGGCCTATCCCTGTGGGTCGATCGCGGGGACACCGGGATACATGTGCGCCCGGCAGTTGATTCTCCATCTGACCTGACGCTATGACCTCTGCTTTCGCCTGATCAGCTGTTCGACGATTCTTGGGCCGCGCCCGGGGATGCTCCACGGGCACACCGCGATGCAAATTCCACAGCCGAAGTGCTCGTTGAAAAATGGAATGCACTTGTCAAAATCGACATACCACTTGGTTTCCCCGCGAACCGGTACTTTTTCCGGAAGGATTGCGTCCGGCGGACAAGCCTTGGAACAGACCTGGCAGCGGGCACAGAAATCATCCACGTCGTAGTGCACTTTAGGCGTAGCAATCAGGGGAATGTTGGTCAGTACGGCTGCCAGCCGGAACGATGAGCCATAGTCTTTGTTGATGATGGAGCCGTGCTTGCCTAGCTCGCCAAAACCACATTCAATTGCCGGTGGAATCATGAGTAAGGAACCGGCCATTGGCCCGGCATGGACCGAAGCATCCCAGCCACGCGCCCTTATCCACGTTGCGATATCCTTGACCGCTTTGGTCGCCCTGCCGTATTGGCGCACCACTTCAGCCCCGGCGGTTGGCTCAGGTGCCTCCTTCATCTGCTCATAATCGTGCGCAACACCAATCATGATCACCTGCTGGTACTTGAGTTCTTCTCCCGCAAATGTCCACTCAGGCCTGAATGCGGTTATGCCAAACAATTCCAAGTCCAGGGCATTGGAGTAGGCCGTTAACTGTTGCGACCAATCCACCGCTGACTGCTGTAAGGGCTCGCCTGTGGTTGGGGGTACTTCGATATCCAGAATCTTTGCCCGGGCTACGCGCGCTTGGTCGATTGCTTCGTTGTGTGGATCCTGGGTGTAAAACCATTTTTGCATCTGGCCGTGCGGGATAATGTCGGGGTCGTGCCAGTAAACCCGAGTGGGGCGGCGGAAATTCGTTTCGCCCATGCCGTTGATCGTATTTCCGGAAATGCCCGGTATCAGCGCGACCTGCTCAGGATTGGGAGTGAATGGCCTGTAGGGTGACTTTGCCATGCCTTAAAACCTGCGCTGGATTTCAATTATGCCGCGAAACGAGCGCTTAGCGTCCAAACTCTGGTAACTGCCCGGTCAAGCCCAGGATATGACAGGTCGCCACCAGTACACCATAGCCCAGGAGGAAATACAGCAGGGCATTGCCACCCCACACCCTAAACAAAGGATTGCCAAGTTTCTGGCGGCTGACCTTGGCGGCTTTGACCGGGATGATGATGGCAAATACCACCGCTGCCAGCCCGACAAATCCGATGGCCAGGATGAAGCCATTGGGGAAAAGCATGCAAATGACGGTCGGGGGGAGAAATGTGAGAGCAGTGGATTTCAGCCGTCCAAAGTGATCATCCTTGAACCCACAGGCATCGGCAACGAAGTCAAACAAACCCAGGGCTCCACCAAGGAACGATGAAATCACCGCAAGGTTGGCAAACGTAGTGAGCAGGGGCATCAACATGCCGGTCTTATCCTGGCCACTGATGGCAGCCACCATGGGCCCGATGTTGCCGCCTTGTTCGATAATGGGCTGCCACTCGTCCCGCGGTATCTGGCCCAGTGTGACGGCCTGCCAAACCGTGTACACGCCCAGCGATATAACGGTTCCGTAAACCAGGCATTTGCTGATGGCTGCGGGTTCTTTGCCATAGAACTTCAACAGGCTGGGCACGTTGGTATGAAAACCGAAAGAAGCCAGGTAGACCGGCAAGGCCGCAAACGAATAGACGAAGTAGTCTGTCTTCACATCCAGCAGCAGCGCGGGAGTCGTTCCCGACATCAGTTGTGCAATGGACAGTGCAAAGCTCACCACCATGCCGACAACGATGACCGTCGTAACGCGACTGACCGTGGACGTTCCAATCCATACGATCACGGCAACAAGCAGTGAATAAAGCACTACCGACACCACCGGCGAAAGATCCAGGTTCATGCTTGCACGCAAAGTCTGTGCAGCGCTGGATGCGCCTCCGCTGATGAATGCGTAACACAGGACATACAGCACGAAGACCAGCATTACATTGTTCAGCATGTTCCAGCGCGGTCCCAGGGTCTGGCCGATAAATGTGTCGAAGCTTGCGCCAGGCTCGTAGTTCAGATTGGTTTCCAGGATGAGCAGGGCTGTATGCAACATGCAAAACCCGGTCAGTGCCAGCCACATGAAGGACCACAAAAATCCCATTCCTGCAGAGACCACCGGCAGCGAGAACATTCCGGCGCCAATCACGGTACCGGTAACGATGGCGGTGCCACCTATGAGGGACGGGCCTCGCCCGGACTTGGCTGGCTTTTGAATTTGCATTACTCCACTGGTTCCGGTGAACTGCGGTCCCCAGTGTAGCGGGGGCCGTGACGTGTGTCGAAGAGCAGCAAGACGGGACTCACAGAGGCGCTCAGAGATCTTTCAGAATGCGATCTATGGATTTCGTGTGCTCATGCATTGAGAACGGCGGGAAGGGTGCTCCTTCCAGGTGCCCTTCGTACAGGGGAAAGTAGCCGTTCGGCGAGGAGGGGTGAAATTGTATGGTTGTCACCCCCGCTGCATAAATTTCCGCCATGCGTTTCCTGATGTGGGCAACGGTTCCTGTAAGGGTAAGCGCATCGACCATTTCGTCCGTGATGCAATCCATTGCTGCGGCATAATCGCGTTTGGCGATACTGTCCATCATCGCGGTGTATTCCCTTTCAAAGCCGCCTGCTATGACGTTGTCCCGATAAAACGGCGAAGACTTCTCGGCAGATGCAAATTGCATGACCTGCCCGCGATGCAGGTGCAGGGAGTGGTCATCATCGGTAACGAGGGTGGGAATCACCAGGGTGATGTCGATCCCGCTCACGTCGCGACCCGCCCGGTCGGCTCCCACCTTGAGCCTGGGAATGACCACCTGTTCAATGTACGGAATCGACCAGATAGCGCCCATGACGCCATCTGCCAATTCACCGGCAAGGGCTATCATTTCAGGTCCAATGGCGCCCACATAGACCGGAACGTGGTGGCCGACGGGGAACGGTAGCTGAAAATTACTGATGCGAAAGATTTCACCGTCGTGGTTAGCGTTTTCTCCCTTCAGGATGCTCTTCAGGATGGTCAGGTATTCGCGCATGGCCTGCAGAGGCTTTCCATATGCACGGCCATGCCAGTTAGTTACATATGAACGCGCCTGTGTGCCCAATCCCAGGATCAATCGTCCATCACTGATTTGTGCCAGGGACGCCGCGGTGAGCGCCATCACCATCGGCGAGCGGCCCCACAGACCGACCACTCCTGAACCCAGTTTCAGTCGAGAGGTCTTTAGCGCCGCCGCCGTGGCCGGCGTGAACGCGTCGGTAAAGATAATTTCAGAAAACCAGGCGGAGTCGAAGCCGCGCCTGTCTGCCTCGCTGGCATAGTGAACCAGATCGCTGGGCGGTAGTGCCTCCAGGTAAATGCCTTTTTGCTGGATGGTCATTGCGTCATCTCCTGTTGTGCGCTGGTTAGTACGGGCTCAGGCGCCAGATTTCACCGTAGTCATTACATAGATAAACCAACCCTGCGGGGTCCAGCGCAATGGCGCGGATACGGCCCAGCAGGCCTTGCGCGAGCCGCTCTTCGGCCACCACCTGACCATCGCGCATGACCAGGCGGTTCAGATGCATCCCGGCCAGTGCGCCGATCAGGAAGTTACCTTGCCAACGCGGAAACGCCGTGCCCTGGTAAATCACCATGTCACTGGGCGCTATGGATGGTACATAGGCCCAAACCGGGCCCTTCATGCCTTCCTTCACAGGGAAGCCGGAGCCGATGGCGCCACCACCATATTGCAGGCCGAAGGACACGACAGGCCAGCCGTAGTTTTCGCCTTTTTTTACCAGGTTGACTTCGTCGCCGCCGCGCGGTCCGTGTTCGTTCTCCCACAACTCGCCGGATTCCGGATCACTATACAGGCCTTGCGGGTTGCGATGGCCGTAACTCCAGATTTCCGGCCTGGGCAGGGCTTTCCCCGGCTCTGCAACGGCACTGGCAAACGGATTGTCGACGGGCACCCGCCCGTCATCGTGCAGGCGCAATATCGTGCCGGCGTGGTGGGAATTGTCCTGCGCCTTTGACGGATGCTCGGTGTCTCCGAGCGCGAGGTACAGGTAGCTATTAACGAAAGCAATGCGCGCCAGGAGCTGATAAGCGGGCTCGGAGTACGCTTCCGCGGCGAACAAACGCTCCCGTGCTATCACCCGCGCACCTTCCAGCCGTATGCGATCTACCACCGTGCTGCTGTGCCCTTGCTGTCCTTCCGAGTAGGAAATATATATCCAGCCGTTGCTGGCGAAATCCGGATGCAGTTCGATGTCATGTGCGCCACCCGATTCGGACACCAGCGAGTTTGGCATCCCTTCAATATTGCTAACAGCCCCGCTGGCAAAATCCACCAGCGTCAGCGAGCCAACATACCGCTGCATTACTAAAGCTTTACCGTCGGGAAGGAATTCAATGGCAGACGGTTGGGATAAACCAGTCACCAACCGTTCAGCGACGATAAGCCCATCCAGGCTGGGGAAAACGACTCGCCCTGACCCCTCTGCTGTAACCGCGCCAGTGGTGCTGACGGTTGCAGCGGCGAAGCAGAACGCCAAACCCAGGGGAAAAAAATGAATTCTTTTCACGCCAATGTTCCTTGGGTGGTTCTACGCCAATGCTGAACGATACCTGACAAGCTCTCTACCAACCGAATCAGTTTTCAGGGATGAGTATAGTAGGTATTAAAACCTGTTCCCAAAGATCAAAGCTTGATGGTGGTGGTGATTGAGAAAGGGGGGGCTGACCCAGACCACCTGCCGGGCTCGTAAGGCAACCCAGGGTTGTTACTTGTGCTTGCCTTTATCCCAGCCACGATCCGCCAGGAACCGGTCCCCGGCAACTTCGGCCCCGGACTCCAAAGTGGTGCCCATACTGTCATTCCAGCGGTTGAGAAAGCCGAACAGAGCAATCACACCGAGGATTTCCACGATCTCTTCGTCAGTCCAGTGAGCATGCAACTGTCCGGAAATATCGCTATCTACCAGGTTGGGCACGGCGGAGGCAGCCAGGGCAAACTCAAACGCTGCCCTTTCTGCCTCGCTGAACAGGGGGCTGCTGCGAAACTCCCAAACTGCTTTCAGACGGTCGTCGCTGCCGCCATAACGATGGGCCGCCAACACGGTGTGCGCCTGGCAATAGCGGCAGCCGGTATTGGCGCTGGTCAGGTAGCCAATTAGACGTTTTTGTTCGGCGGTAACCCTGCCGAGGTTTTCCATCACGGCCTTGTTCAACAGGATGAACGCTTTGGCAATGGCGGGCCGGCGTTGCATGGTCAACACACTATTGGGCGGGAAACCCAGGGTCTCATTGAAAAATCGCGCGAGCTCGGCCACTTCAGCATTGTGGTCGGGGAGGAGAGGTGTCACTAAAGGCATAGGGATTCCGGTGCAGTTTTGTCTGTGTCAATTGTAACTGTAACTGGATGCGGATACGGCCCGCATGATTTGCTAGTATGAACCGGCTGACATAAAACAATGGCTCAGGGAATCACACATGCCGCGAACTATACACATCATTCTGCAGGGTGTTCTTGCACTCCTTATTGTTGCGGGCATAGCCAGATACTTTTATTTCACGAAACCTGCACCCGGTGAACCGCTAGCAGTGCCGATAACTGAGCGGATTAGCGCTGAGGATACGCAAACTTTGCTGAATGCCAACGGTTGCCTGGGGTGTCACGCCATGGACAAGAAGTTGGTCGGGCCAGCATTTAATGCTGTCGCGGCGAGATACAAAGGCGATGATCTGGCCGTAGGCAGGGTTAGCAACAGCATTCGTTTGGGTGGCGCAGAACGCTGGGGTGATGTGGCTATGCCGGCCATGCTGAACCTGAGCGAAGAGCAGGCAAAACAGCTGGCCTTATTCGTATTGCAGCAATAGCGCGACACTATGGATTGAGGCCCTTTTCCCGTGCAGGGACCAATTTCAATTATCCATTTGGGCTGCCACTCATTGCCAACCACTGTACAATTCGCGCATGAAATTCAAAGCCAAATTCAATTTATATGTCGCGCTGGTGTCTGCCGGCCTGGTAAGCCTCGCCAGCGCAGATGTGTACACGCTGCCTGCAGGGGATGTTGATCTGATCGGCCAGGCAGAGATTATCTACAACGACGCCGCGCCCACCCTGGCTGATGTCGCGCGACAGTACAATCTCGGCCATGAAGAAATTCGAATCGCGAACCCAACGGTTGATTTCTGGCTGGTTCCACAGGGTCAAAAAGTGACCCTGCCTACGCGCTATATTCTTCCTATCGCCCGGCGCAAAGGCCTGGTGCTAAACGTACCGGAGATGCGCCTGTACTATTTTCCCGTGGCGTGCACCGGCGAGGAAGAATGCGAAGTGGCGACCTATCCGGTAGCCATTGGCCGCATGGACTGGAAAACCCCCTTGGGCACTGCCCACGTAACGTCCAAGAAGGCCGATCCGGCCTGGAATCCGCCGGAATCAATCCGTCAGGAAGCCCAGGCGGATGGTCGCTACCTGCCGAAAACGGTGCCGGCGGGGCCGGATAATCCCATGGGGGCCTACGCGCTCTACCTGGACATTCCCGGTTACCGTATTCATGGCACCAACCGCCCCTATGGAGTGGGTATGCGGGCAACGCATGGTTGTGTACGCATGTACCCCGAAGACATTGAGGTGCTCTTCGAGGAGGTTCCTGTGGGGACGGACGTGCAGATTGTCAGCCAGCCGGTCAAGTTCGGCTGGGAAGGGGATACCTTATTTATGGAAGTTCATCCGCCGTTGGAGGAAGACGTTGAGAGTGAAACTCACCTTGAAGACATGGCTATGGACCAGTTAGGCCAGATAGCTCTGCAACGGCCCTTTAGAATGGACAACGCCGAATTCCAACGTGCGCTGTTTGAGCGCAAAGGCCTGCCAGTGGCCATCACTCTTAGCGCAGAGCCCAAAAAAAACCAGGCCGTCAAACGACGGCCTGGCCATTGAACACACATCCCGAACACTTGTCGCGGATCGTAAGACCCGACCCAAGTCTGACTTCTCAGATTAGCCTTTCTGCATGCTCTTATTGAACATGTTGTCCAGCTTGGCACTGGTAGCCTCGGAAGCAGCTTTAGCAGCGTTGGCGGCTGCTTCAGCACGATCGGCTGCAGCATGGGCTGCCTTGGCTTCTGCCATGGCTGCATCAGCTGAAGCTTTTGCAGCATTAGCAGTTGCGGCAGCTGAATTGGCGGTTGCTTCCACTGCCTTCAACTGTTCGGTGGTTGCGCATCCGCTCAGCAGCAGCATACCACCCAGACACACGGCCATCAGCGCACTCATTGTTACTCTTTTCATGAACTTCTCTCCTCCAAAATAGGGCAGGGCGGAACCTCACCCGGTTATAAATAGGCACATCACTCAAAAGCCCGCCTGTGCAGTTTAACTTATGTCTAACAACATATTCCAGTGGCCAAGGCCATTTAAGCGGCTTTAGTGCGGGCTAGCGCACCACTACCACGGTCCCCAGTCCGATTTTTTGAGCCAGTTCGTCAATCTCTTCGTTGGTGAGTGCCACGCAACCATCGGTCCAATCGAAATTCTGGTGAATCCGCAGATCGCCGCTGCCTATGCCGTGAATGCCAATGGCACCCCCAAGATTGGTCTTTCCGGTAGGCTCTTCACCGCGTTCATGGGCAGCGTATATAGCTTCCAGTTCGGTAGCGCTGATGCGGTCCGACATGAAAGCAGTGACGGCATGCTGCGGGGTGGGATAGTCGAGACCGAAAAACAGGTGAAAGCGGCTTTCCTTGTTGATCCAGCGGATGTTGTAATGCCCAAGTGGGGTTTTGCCGTCGTGTACGGTCTTGTCCGAGGTGACGCCGTTCTTGCCAATTGCAATCTTTTTAAATACGTCTGCTACTTTATCACCCTCCATGAGGTACAGGGTGTGATTTGCAGTGTCGATGTCAACCCAAACCTCGGCGGCACGCGCGTCGTCACTGCAGGTTAAGCACAGGGCCAGCAAACCGGCCCACCCACTGCGCGCAGAAAATCGTTTCATCCTCATAGGCTGCCTCCCTCAGCTGATTCTTTTCCCCTGGCCATAACTTTACTGTAGTCACGCAAGGTTGAAGCAAGACGTTCAGCCAGGACCCGCATCATGGCAATAGCGATATCGCTATTTTCCTCCACCATGCGCATGAAAACATCCTGGTTGATGCTCAGTAGCACCAGTGGCGTTCTGGCCCGCAGGGTCGTGGTCCGTGGAATTTTTGACAGCAAGGCCATTTCCCCGAACAACTGGTTGCGGCCCAGTGTTGCCACGGTAGTTTGGCCTGCTGCCGATTCCAGTATCACATTCACTTCGCCTTCAATAACCACGTAGGCGCGGTCTCCTGCATCGCCCTGGTGAAAAATTTCCTGGTTTTCGTCAAAGTGTATGCGCTCGCTGGTGAACGCCAGCAGCTTGAGTTTTGATCGGTCTATGCCGGCAAAAATGGGTATGTCCATTAGCATACTTGCCATTTCGTCAAGGCTGACTGCATGCGGTGTGCTGGCAGGGACCGAGGACTCATGGCTGGGCAAATCATCCCCCGGATCGGTGGCTTGTTTGTTGTCCTTGTGTTTTATGAAGCGACCCTGGTCCATATGTAAAATAGTTTCAAATTCGCGCCTGCGATTCTCGTTGGACTCGAACAGGATGAGGCTGCGCCCTTCCATTTCATTCCTGATATTGCACAACAACCGGTCTTGCTCGGGCAGGTCCAGTGATGACAGGGCCTCGTGCATGATCAGGATATCGGGCCGCTTGATCAGGCATCTGGCCACCGCGATTTTCTGGCGCTGCACTGCGGTGAACCGCGCGCCGCTGGTGCCTATCTCGTATTCAAGCCCGGCGAGGATTATGTCCTCGCGCAGGCCCATTTCGTCGACGACTGCTGCGACCATGCTCCCGATTTGCGCTGCGCCGCCGGCCTTATGGGAATCCGCTTTGCCAAACAGGATGTTATCGACGATGCTACTGGTGGCATTGTAAGCGGCCTTGTCAAAGAACTGCACGGCATCGCGCAGTTCGGAGGGCAAGCTGCAGGCAAAAACCTTGCGTGCCTCCAGCAAGCGTTTTTTCATGGCTTCATCGATCAGGCCCACGTGGTGCTGGGTTTCGACCAGTTTGAACGGGAGCGTCATCAGTTTTTCACGGTCAGAAGGTTCCAGGCCTGCAATCCCATGAGATTCGATGCGTCGCAACATGGCCTCGAACATGGGCATGTCTTCAGGTTTGATGAAGCTGAATCGTTGGAACAGCTCGTGGCCTGGCGGCAGGTCGTGGAAAATTTCCGCCATGATGGCAGCCAGCTTGCGGCCTGTTTCCAGGAAAATCGAGGTCAGGTTTGTACGTTCGATAAGCTGCCGCATGTAGGGGTTATGACCCAGATTCTCGACGGCGAAATACGGACCAACGGGTGTGCCAAAGAGTATGTTCTCGGCGATGGAGGCATTGGTATTGTAGGTATCGGCGTCGAAGCTTTCGATAAGAGGGCTCTGCCCCGCTGTTTGCAAGCGTTCACGGAAAATTTCCCGGGCCTTGATCAGTTTCAGGACCAGGTCGGGATGCTGATCCGGATCAATCGGCCGTCGCAGGCCGATTTCAAAAACTTCCTGATCCAGTTCAACCATGCGCAATATGGTGATGATGCGCCGGTCCAATTCCTCCGCATTGCGGCACCCTGCTGCTGCATAGTCAACCCAATCGGACGTGAAGTCATACGCCGAGTTTCCTGATTTCAGGGACTCGGTTCGAGCACGCGCGTGTGCAATGTCAGGTGTCGATTTTCCAGCATTCCCGGGCCGCCGTAGCAAAGGGTAAACCAGCGCGTTGCGAATCGAACCGGATCCCAGGTAGGTATGGTGCCCCACGAAACCGATGAGCCGGCCGGTAACACTGTCGGGTAATGCGGCCAGATCACTGCCACCGAGTGACACGCTTCCTGAATGTGGCATTACCTGCCTGGCCAGCAGGCGGGCAAATTCCTCCCGGCCGCTGCCACCGGAACCCAGGATGGCGGCATGGGTAGGAAGGGCCAGCGCCATAGATGCGCCATCGACCGGCCGGTGGCCTGCTTCTTTCTCCACCACCACGTTGGTCACGACCAATGGGGCTTGCCTGAATTCCCTGCCTGAGGGTTCGGTCTCGATCATCGCTTTGTCGAACAGGCTGTTACGCGCAAAAAACTCCGCCAACTGGTCGTAGCGGACGCGGGCGTCCTCGGCCTTTTGGTAATAGTCAATCAAATCCTTCCATGGGGAGTACATGTCTTTGTATGCCGCAAGAACTGCCACCAGCGATCCCAGGGAAAGCCGCTCGACAATCACCAGGTAGCCACCTATGGACAGGAACAGGAAGGGGGTAAGCTGGGAGCAAACCTGGTTCAAAACATTGGCAATGTAGCGTTTCGATGAAATCTTCACGCGGAACCCGAATACTGTGCCAAGCCGTTGGGAGAAATCGGCCAGCTCGTATTGCGAGGTATCGTGGCCGTGAATCTCGTTGACTCCGGAAACCACGTCGCCGATACGCTGGGACAGGCCCCGCATCGCCTGCACTTCCTGACGCTGCAGGGCGTTGATCCGCCGTTGTATTTTCGGGATCAGGTAAATTTGCACCGGGTACATGGCAATGGCAGCCACACCCATCATCCAGTTTTGCATGAACATGAACAGCACGATGGTGGCCAGCGTTCCCATGGCAACGGCGGGGACGGCAAATGCTTCCGCGATAAAATATCCCAGGTTGGAAGTCTCTGCCGTGATCATGGAGACGACCTGTTCACTGGACATGGTGCGAAATTCGGTTGACGGGAAGCGCAACAACCGTTCGATGAGGTCGTAGCGCAAACGGCGCAGCAGGCGGTCTCCCACGCGGTAACGAAAGGTGGACGTAAAATACTTCAGCGTTCCACTGATGAGCACCAGCAGCAGGAACGCCCCGCACAGCAATAGCAGGAAAGGAATCTGGCCGAAGTCGTTGCCCAGTATGTGGCGCGGAAAATGGGTTCCGTCAATGGCCTCATTGACGATTATTTTCGGCAGTTCGAGCGTCAGGTATAAAAAAGGCAGGGCTGAAAAGGACATCAGGACCAGCACCACCTGCTCACGCAGACTGAACCTCAGGATGAACTGGAAAATGCCTCTTTCCATTAATCCGCGAACGCCTTTTTTAGCCTAGCCAACGGGCAGGGTGATCAGTGGCGTGATCTTGTCCGTATCGCCGGATTGCAGCATGACCAGCATGCTCAGGAGCACAAAGGTTGTCTTGCTGTCGATATCGTTGTCTGCAATATAAAACCAGGAGTCACGGTAGAATACTTTTACAGAAGCATTCATTGGTTCGGTTGGCAAAGAGTACACTTTGAACAACTTTTTGCCTGTCCCGGTGGCGTCAAAAGGACCCCCGGCGATGGCGACCGCCTTCAATGCAACCCCATCCTCAGCGTCTGCCGGCGGAACTTCTACCCCCTGTGCCAGAAAATACAAGGCGGACATGATCGAGCGGGTAGCCACGGCGAGCGTTTCCCCGTCGCTGGAAATTCCGATGGCCTGGCGGATTTTCAGCGGCCGGCCGTCACAGGCCACTTTGATCGATTCACATACCGTGCGGTAGGGTTCCTCTCCTACCGCTTCTTGTGCTACCAGCAAGGACATGCTTGGGCCGGGGCTGTCTTTGGTCTCTTCGGCACCGAGCGAAAGCTGGCCTTCCTTTTGCAGTGCACGCAAGGCAGCAACCACCTTCTGGTATTGCAAATAGCCCGCTTGTGCCTCGGGACTGCCAGAGGAGGTATTGCGTAGCTGATTGATGGACTCGCCTGCTATGAGCAGCACCCGCTCAATACTCCACCCAGCCTGGACAATCAGTGATACCGTGCGCAAATCCAGGGGTGTCAGCATCTGGGTGACAAATTTCTCGCCCGTATTGGGCGCATAAGTAATGAACGGGCTCTCGCTGATGATTCCACCCAGCGTGCCTCCGGATGCACCCCTGCCTTCGGCAAACAGATTACCCACCAGGTCTGCGTGCGCTTCACGGGTAAACCCACTGGAGATGCTGGTGACATCGAGAAAGAGAATGGGATCGCTATATCTCTGGCGCACGATATTTAGCAACAACTGCTGCGACTCGGTCTGTTGTACCGCAACATTGTAAAGCGGCCGCCCGGTCGCCAGCACTTTGGGCCCCAATTGGGCACAGCCACCCAGCAGCAGAGCAATAAGGGCGCTATGAATCAGCCTGGGGGTCAGCCCCGAGGCCAGCCTGATGCAGCTATACCGGCCCAAGGGCGTGGATGCCGGGCTGGTCAGAATTTTGTCAAGAAAAAGGCGATTGAGATCCGACATTTGTTGTTGAATTACACCCGTGTGCGCTGCGCCAATACTTAATTCTGCTGCCGCCGAACTATAGCAGAGTTATCCGCAACTTAAGAATAGCCGGCTGGGAGTGATTCAACCCCCGTGATTTCTGGTTGCCGACCGGCAAAAATGTTACGATTCGCCACCGTTAGCAGAAGCAGTAAGTAATTGTACGAAATGGGTGAATTCAACGGCCCGCAGGTACTCACCCGTTTATCCTGCAAGTCTCCCGGGCCGGCTTTAAAACAGTATTTTTTTTGATATACCTAACGGCGGGATGGCCGGACAGGCCAATGGCGTGTGAGGCGTCACGAAATGCAAATTGCAGAAGCCGAGTGCTTCGATTTGATCGAAGGCGGTCGGGACCTTCCCAAGCAACAAATCATTCCCCAATTTGACTATTCCCGTCGCATCGAGGCGCGCGGCAAATTCCTGTTCTGTGGTGATGAAAAATTCTGGGTAAAAGGTATTACCTACGGAACGTTTGCTCCGGGGCAGGACGGGCAACCGTTCCCCAGCCGTGACATTGTAGCGGCTGATTTTTCCGCCATGGCGAAAGCCGGCATCAACACGGTCCGGACCTATACGCCACCGCCAGTGTGGTTACTTGACCTGGCGCAGAAGAGCCACCTCAGGGTAATGGCAGGAATCGCCTGGGAGCAGCACGTCACTTTCCTCGATAATCCCGCTTTGCTGCTTACCATTGAAAGCCGGGTTCGCGAGGGAGTACGTTCCTGTACCGGTCACCCGGCGATCCTGTGTTTTTCCATCGGCAACGAGATTCCGGCGCAGATAGTCCGCTGGCACGGCCGCCGGAAGATCGAGCGCTTCATCAAGCGCTTGTACCGCATCGCGAAGCAGGAAGATCCGCACGCCCTGGTGACCTACGTCAACTATCCAACCACTGAATACCTGCAACTGGACTTTCTCGACTTGTGTAGCTTCAATGTCTACCTGGAAACGGAAACCCAGCTCAGTGCCTACCTGGCGCGCCTGCAGAATCTGTCCGGGGATAGCCCTCTGCTAATGGCGGAGATTGGTCTCGACAGCCAGAGAAACGGTGTGTCCATGCAAGCGGAGCAACTGGCATGGCAGGTAGGCGCCGCATTCGCTGCTGGTTGTTGCGGAACCATAGTTTTCTCCTGGACCGATGAGTGGTTCCGTGGAGGGCATCCCATAACCGACTGGGATTTCGGCTTGGTGACGCGCGAACGCCTGGCAAAACCCGCCCTGGCTGCGGTCAGCCAGGCATACGGCGATGCGCCATTTCCGGCGCAACTGCAGTGGCCCAGAATTTCGGTGGTGGTTTGTTCCTATTGTGGCGCTAATACCATTCGCGACACGCTGGAATACCTGTCGGTGCTGGACTATCCGGACTTCGAAATCATCGTGGTAGACGACGGCTCAACCGATGATACCGCGGCGATTTGCCGTGAATACGATGTAAAACTGGTCAGCACGGATAACCGCGGACTGAGCAATGCACGTAATACCGGCTGGCAAATGGCCACCGGAGAAATTGTTGCCTATACAGACGATGATGCCTACCCCGATCCCCACTGGCTCAAGTTTCTTGCATTCGCCTACATTAAAGGCGATTACGCGGCTGTAGGTGGCCTGAGCCTTGCGCCTGCCGGCGGAGGCTCGATTGCTGACTGTGTCGCCAATGCGCCTGGCAGGCCAGTTCATGTCCTGTTCACGGACACTCTGGCCGAGCACATACCCGGTTGCAATATGTCTTTCCGCCGTGCGGTGTTGGAAGACATTGGTGGTTTTGACCCGCGCTATCGGAGCGCAGGGGATGATGTGGACATTTGTTGGCGCATCCTGGACTGCGGCTGGAATATTGGTTTCCACGCAGGTGCGCAAAACTGGCATCACTGCCGGAATTCGTTAAGGGCCTATTGGAAACAGCAGCAAGGCTATGGTAAAGCGGAAGCACTGCTGGAAGAGAAGTGGCCAGGAAAATACAACTCAGCCGGGCACCTGACCTGGCAGGGACGGCTTTATGGGCGCGGTCTGACTCAGCCATTGCCCGCCGGACGCTGGAGGATTTACCAGGGCCAGTGGGGGGGCGCGTTATTCCAGTCCCTGTACCAGCCCGCGGTTGGGTGGCTGCCTTCCCTTCCACTGATGCCGGAGTGGTACTTTGTCATTGCCGTGCTGGCAAGTTTTTCGTTGCTGGGCCTGGCCTGGTATCCCTTTCTTTGGGCCGCTCCAATACTGGTCCTGGCCGTGCTGGCACCCGTAGTCCAGGCGGTACTCAGCGCCATCAAGGCCGAATTTCCTACCGCCTGGATCGATCCGAGGCAACGCTTCAGGCTGCGTTGCATTTCGTCCCTGCTGCACCTGATCCAACCGTTGGCAAGGCTCTATGGACGCCTGCGTTATGGCCTTACACCCTGGCGCAAACGCGCGGGCAACGGGACCCAGACCTCGGGCAGGAGCAAGGAAGCGTTTGAAATCTGGAGCGAGGCCTGGAGATCGCCGGGCGAGTACCTTGGCCGGCTGGAGCAAATCCTCAAGGCCCTGCAGTCGCCCATGGTTTGCGGTGGCAACTACGACGGTTGGGACATTGAAGTACGTGGCGGGCTGATGGGCAGCGCCCGCCTGATCATGGCCACGGAAGAGCATGGCGCAGGCAAGCAGCTATTGAAATTTGCGGTGAGGTCCAATTTCTCAACCTGGGGAGTCGTACTGGCCAGTATGTTTGGTGCACTTGGTGCAATTGCAGCAGCGGGAGGTAACTGGATCGTTGGAGGATTGCTGTGTGGAATTGCCGTGGTCATCGTGGCACGTAAACAGTATGAATCGATGATGTCCATGACGGCAATTCGCGAGGCCCTGAAATCACTCTATCTTGAATTCGGCAATGCCTCCAGCCAAGCCGACTGACTTTGCCATTCTTGCGCGATTGCTGCGCGAAGCCCGACCGTACTGGCCCCATCTTATTGGCTTGCTATTGCTCAACCTGCTGGCGACGCCGCTCTCCTTGCTCTCGCCCTTGCCCATCAAGCTAACGGTGGACAGTGTATTGGGGTCGGAGCCTGTGCCGGCCTTTCTTTCCACGGTGCTTGCGCAGGGCATGCAACATTCGACTTCAGCACTGCTGGTTTTTTCGGCAGTCCTGCTGGTCGGGGTAGCCGTGCTGGTACAGGTCCGGCGACTGGTCGAATACCTGTACAGCACCTGGGTGAGTGGCAGGGTATCGCTCGAATTTCGCTCCCGGCTGTTCTGGCATGGGCAGAGACTGTCACTCGCCTTTCACGACGCCAAGGGCGTATCACACGCGCTCTACCGCGTGCAATATGATGCGGCAGCCATTCGCTGGGTGGCTATCGACGGGCTGATTCCCATGATTTCAGCCTTCATTGCGCTGGGATCCATGATGGTCGTCATTGCAATGATTAACCTGAGACTTGTCGTCGTGGCGCTGGTCGTCGTGCCGATTCTGATCCTGCTGATCCGGGCTTTCAGACTGCCCTTGCGCCGTGGTTGGAGCAGGCAGAAAGACTTGTCCAACGCCGCCATGTCAGTGATCAATGAAGTATTTTCTGCCTTGCGCGTGGTCAAGGCATTCACCCAGGAGGAGCCTGAAAGGGACCGTTTTACGCGCCATGCCACCCAGAGCTTCCTGGCACAGATTCGCGTGACTTTTCTGCAGGGAGCTTTTGACCTCATGACCGGGGTGGCCATTGCGACCGGAACGGGCATCGTCCTGTACGTGGGCGTTACCCAGATTCAACAGGGTGTGATGACCACCGGTGACCTGCTGGTGGTAATGGCCTACCTGGGCTTGTTGTATGGCCCATTGCAGGTTATCGGCAGCCAGGTGGCTGGAATGCAGGATTCCCTGGCCAGCGCTGAGCGAGCCTTTGAGTTTCTGGATGAACAAACGGAAGTTGAAGAAAGGCCGAATGCTTTGCCTGTCCAACGCGTCAACGGTGACTTCAGCATCAGTGACCTGTGCTTTTCCTACAGCCCGGAAACCCCGGTTCTGCGCAATGTCTCTATCAACATTCCGGCCGGTTCCAGAGTGGGTATTGCGGGCAAGACCGGGGCTGGCAAGTCCACCTTTCTCAGTCTCTTGATGCGTTTTTATGACCCGACCTCGGGCTCTATCGCGCTCGATGGGGTCAACCTGAAGGACTACCGGGTGAACGATCTCCGGCAGCAGTTTGGCATCGTGCTGCAGGAACCTGTGCTCTTTTCGACATCCATCGCGGACAATATAGCCTACGGCCGACCAACTTCCACTGAAGGGGAAATCATGGCAGCAGCGCGGGCGGCCAACGCACATGATTTTATTGAGGAGTTCGCGAATGGCTACCAGACTCTGGTCGGCGAGCGCGGCATGCGCTTGTCCGGTGGGGAACGCCAGCGCATAGCACTCGCGCGGGCCTTTCTGCGCGATGCACCCATCCTGCTGCTGGACGAACCGACGAGCTCTGTGGACCTGAAAACCGAAGCGTTGATAATGGAAGCTATGGAGTTGCTGATGCAGGGCCGCACGGTTTTCCTGATTGCGCACCGGCTGAGCACTTTGAAAAACTGCGACATGATATTTGAAGTGAAAGACCGGCATATAGTGCAGGTCGAGCGTGACTCGTTTGATTCCTTTGTGCGAGTGCAAAGCGGCACTGAACCGGATCAATTGACGCGGTAAGCGGCTTTGAAGATTGGGCTGATCTCACGCGAGTACCCCCCCGAAACCGCCACCGGCGGGATTGGGACACAGACCTATAGCAAAGCTCATGGCCTCGCGACCCTGGGGCATGAAGTGGTGGTCATATCCAAAAGCCCGGATGGAAAGCGCAGTGTCCGGCAAGATGGTGCTGTCCAGTTGGTGCGTATCCAGGCAGCAGATCTTCCCATTTACACAGATTGTGCTGAATGGATCAATCACAGTTGCAGGGTTTCCCAGGAAATTGTCCGCCTGCATGAGATCGCGCCTTTCGATATTCTTGATTTCCCGGAATGGGGTTGCGAGGGATATGCTCATTTGCTTAACCAGGGTGAGTGGAATCGCATTCCGTCCGTGATCCACTTGCATGGTCCCTTGGTGATGTTGGCGAATACCCTGGGATGGCCCGCAAAGGATGCAGAACTGTATCGCACCGGCAGGCACATGGAAGGAACCTGCCTGCGACTGGCGGACGCTGTTTATTCTTCCAGCCAGTGTTCTGCTGACTGGTGCGTGACTGAATACGGTCTGGACAAAGAACTCATCCCGTGTTTGCACACCGGTATTGATACGGCGCTTTTTTATCCCCGGGCTGTACCCAAGTATGCCGAGCTCACTGTAGTGTTCGTGGGTAAGCTGGTGAGCAACAAAGGTGTTGAGGACTTGCTTGAGGCGGTGTGTGCGTTACAGCATGAATTTGCCGGGCTCAAGCTGGTCCTGGTGGGTGGAGGCGAGGAAAAGGTGGTGGCGCGACTGAAGGCCAGGGCTGCCGAGTGCGGTTTCGGGCAGTCGCTGGTGTTTACCGGCTACCTGTCACGCGATGAGCTTGCAGTGCAACTATCCCGCGCACACATTTTTGCCGCGCCCTCGCGCTACGAGGGCGGGCCGGGATTTGTCTATCTTGAAGCCATGGCCTGCGGATTGCCTGTGATTGCATGCAGTGGTTCGGGTGCTGCTGAAGTAATTTGCGATGGTGATACCGGCTACCTGGTGCCGCCAGGTGATGTTCCGGCTTTGGCAGCATTAGTGCGCCGCTTGCTGTTACACCCGCAGGAACGGGAGGCAACAGGCAAGCGCGCGCGCAATTTCGTGACCCGGCATGCCGTCAGCACCGTTTGCGTGGAAAGAATCGCGGATTTCTTTGCACAAACGATTACTTCGTTCAGGCAGCAAGCCAGCGCGCAGTCATGATCCACCACGTATTTGCCAACAAGTCCAACATCGGCGACTGGCTGTCAGCGCAGGGAATACAGTTCTTGCTGGGCGAATACGGAGGGCAGGGAAATGTATTGGAGCACCTGTGCGATGAGCCGTTCGTGCCTGCAACGCTGGAGGCGCTTGCGCAAGCCAGCTGCAATGACCTGATTGTCATCGGCGGCGGTGGTCTTTTCATGGACTATTTCACGCCGTTCTGGGAAGGGTTTCTGCCGATTTCCGGGCGCGTACCGTTTTGTATCTGGGGGGTGGGCTATTGCGATGCGAAGCACCGTGATTCTCGCCCGTCTTCTGGTCTGCTGGAGACCCTGGTCCGGCGCGCGCGGTTTTGCAGCGTGCGGGACGATCTGAGCCGTCAATACCTTGCGGCCTGCTCCTTACCTGCGGCGGTAACCTGCCCCAGCGTGTGCGTATTGGAGCCGGCAACCGAACAAGGTCACGGCCTGCTCTATGTCGATGCTTACGACAACATGGGGGAGCGCAGCTACCAGCAGGCCGTCGACTTGTTGCAAGGATTTGCCAGGCTGTCGGGTCGTCCGTATCGGCAGGTGAACAACCGCATCAAGGCCGGCAGTAACACGGAGTTGAAGGGCATGCTGGACGCCTACCGCGAGAGTGACCTGGTGATCAGCTCCAGGTTGCACGGCTGTATCATCGCTCTGACACTTGGCAAGAAAGTGCTGGCCATTTCGGGTGATCGAAAAGTCGAGTCGTTCATGGCTCGCGCGGGGCTGGGGCAGTGGGTCGTTGATGCGGCTAATGTGCAGGCCATTCCTGAGTGCCTCAACCGCGTTGGGCAACAGGGCTCGGCGCAGGCATTCATCGACACCTCACGGCGGGACAATGCGCTCCTGGGCAGGAAAGTGGGCCATCTGCTAACCAAAGGTGTGCAACAACCGTCGGCATCGCACCACGCCGTGAAGCCGTGAAAGCCATCGTGACCGGCATGATTGCAACCTACCCGGTGGGAGGGGTTGCCTGGGATTACGGCCAGTATGCGCTGGCGCTTGAGCAACTGGGTTTCGAGGTGTATTACCTCGAAGATACGGGTGGCCCGTGCTATCACCCGCTAAAACGCGAGTACGGGGAAGATCCCGCTTTCGCGCTTGAATTTCTTGATCGCTCCCTGCGTTATCTTTCCCCTGCACTGGGGGATCGCTGGCACTTTCGCGCCATGGACGATACCACCTACGGCATGGAGAAAGCGAAATTCGCCGAGGTCCTCGCCCAGGCAGATATATTTGTAAATGTGTCCGGCAGTGCTTTGCTGCGGGACGAGTATATGAAGTGCCCGTGTAAAGTGCTGATCGACACCGACCCCGGTTGGAATCACTTCGTGAATTACCCGAAATGGGACGCATCGCCCAACTGGCTCAATACGCACGGGTACCGCGCACACGATCATTTTTTTACCTATGCTGAACGCATCGGTCAGGCCGGTTGTTTGCTGCCAGGACTGGGCCTGGATTGGAAGCCCACTCGGCCACCGGTCGTCATGGATCGCTGGGGAGCCACGGGTCAGAAAATGGACTCCAGCGAAAAAAGCAGCGGGAAAAAATGGACGACCGTGATGACGTGGAATAACTTTGGCAAGCCCGTCGTCTACGACAAGCAGGTCTTTGGCACCAAGGAAATGGAGTTCAGCAGGATTGAAGATTTGCCGAGGCAGCTTCCCGCTTCCTCTTTCATGTTGGCTGTCGGTGGCTCGGGCTATCCCACTGAACGCTGGCAGCAGTTGGGTTGGGAAGTCCAGGATTCTCATCTGGCTTCCGCAACGCCTGAGAGTTATCGTGCCTTCATTGCAAGCTCACGCGGTGAATTCAGCGTGGTCAAGAACCTTTACTCGGCGACGCGTTCCGGATGGTTCAGTTGCCGCTCGGTATGTTACCTCGCTGCAGGGCGGCCCGTGGTAATCCAGGACACCGGTTTTTCCGAGTTAATCCCGACCGGGCAAGGGTTGTTTGCTTTTGTTGATCTAGCTACTGCACGACATGCCATCGAACTCATAGAGGAAAACCTCGCACATCACCAACGGACTGCGCGCGAAGTCGCTTTGGAATATTTTGATTCCGGCAAAGTGCTGGGAAAGCTGTTGGCACAGGCAGGGATTCAATAATGTCCGACAAAGTATTCGACGACATCGTGGGAAGCTGGGATTACACCACTCTTCCACCCAATGTCAGGGTAGGGCAGGGGTGCTGGTTCGAAAGACGCGGCAGTTTTGCCCGTCTCAAAAGTGTGCAGGATCCGGGGTTGATCATTGGCGACCGCGTGCAGGTCTTCACCTGGACCACCTTCAATATCGAGCCCACTGGCCGGGTCGAGATCGGCGACGATAGTATCCTGGTGGGCCCCGTATTCATGTGTGCAGGCCGCATCAACGTTGGGCGGCGGGTGATATTGTCGTATAACGTGACCATCGCCGATTCTGATTTTCATCCTTTGGACCCACAGGAGCGGCGACTGGACGCTATGGCCAACGCACCCTTCGGTGACCGCAGCCTGCGCCCGCACGTTATCAGCCGGCCCGTGGTGATCGGCGATGATGTCCACGTGGGAATCGGCGCGATTATCCTAAAGGGCGTAACCATCGGGCATGCTGCACGTATCGGAGCAGGCGCAGTGGTATCCAGGGATGTGCCTGCCGGAGCCCGGGTGGAAGGCAATCCGGCACGGCCATTACCACCGCAGGGTCCGTAGCGCCATGGCGACACTGGAACACGACTGGTTTCCGCAACCGCTACCGGAAAATGTCAGCATAGGGCAGAGGTCGTGGCTGTACTCTACGTTTGCTTTTCGGCATTTTCACAGCCGGCAGGCCAGTGGGGTGCGGATTGGCAACGACAGCGGCGTGTACAACGGATCATTTTTTGACCTCGGGCCGCAGGGTGAGGTCGAGATCGGAAATTTTTGCACATTGGTTGGCGCAATCATCTGCTCAAACCGGCGCATCGTTATCCACGACTACGTATTCATCGCCCACGAAGTGACTCTTGCGGATGACGCATTTGGCCGGCCGTTTGCCGCTGTAAGCGTGGAACCAGCCGGTACCGATGGGAGGGCCGCCATCCATCCTGCGATTGAAATTGGTGAAAACGCCTGGATCGGCGCAAGAGCGATCTTGCTGGCAGGCGCACGCATTGGCGCCGGGTCCGTCGTTGGGGCCGCTGCCGTGGTTGACTTCGCGGTCCCGCCGAATTCCGTCGTGGCAGGGAATCCAGCCAGAATTGTCGCCAGTGGCCCGTAACGGGCCACTGGCATGGATGCCTGGCGGCAGCTTTTTGTCCGCTCCTCCCAGAACCTGTCCGGCGGACAGTTCCAGCACCAGCCGTTCAGCCTGAGTATCAGTAAAAACAACGAGTTGCTTGCTTGGTACGTTCCTTGCTTCTAATCCTGCAATGAACACAATCGGACACAAGGTCATCAGGGACACATCCGCTCAGGATGTTGTCCGTATTCCGCCAAGGAAACACGCGAAATTGTGGCAGGCTGCCGTGGCGACAGGCCTGTTGCTGCTGTTGGCGGTGCTCGCATTTTCTGCGTTTTCCAGGTGGTTCAGTTCCGATGCGAGCGTTTCAGCTGATCGTATCCGCACTGCAGTGGTGACCAGAGGTCCGCTGGTCCGGGACGTCAACGTTCCGGGTCGAATCGTTGCGGCCGGGCTATACAAGGTAGGACTGACAGCCGCA
>JANLTO010000064.1:0-71526 GCA_031362985.1 Lysobacterales bacterium
ATCTGCCACCGCCGTCGTCACCGGCGGCGTCTCGATTTCGGGCAGACCGCCAGACTTGAGTGCTTTGTTCAGCGCAGGCAGGTCCTGGTCCAGCAGGGTGTTGAACTCGGCGTTGATGTTGGCCAGATCGCTTTCCAGTACGCCGATGCGCTCGACCTGGTAGTCGGTCGGCGCTCCGTCATAGCTCAGGATGGCGCCGTAGAGCGTGTCGGTGAACTCGCGCAGGCGCTCCTCGCCGGTGACGTCGCCGCCCTCGGTGGTGGCGACGATGCGTTTGCGCACGGCATCGACCTTGGCGTCAAACGCGGAGATTTTCTTCTTGAGCGCTTCCTTGCCGGCCGTTGCTGCCCGGTCTGCCAGTTCGCCACGCACTGCCAGGATACGATCCATCAGCGCGCTTTCCTCGCCGAAAAGGCCGTGCACGCGCATGGCGGCATCGTACTGAGCCGTGCGGTCTGCAAGCGCGTAGGTGGCGCGGCGGTCAAGTTCCACGAGAATCTTCGACTCGTATACTTCACTGCCCTTTGTCATGCGCACCGTGTAGGTTCCGGGTAGTACCGGCGGACCCTGTGCTCCTGCAAAGGCAAGTTGTGCGGCTGGAGGCACGCGCGGCGGCTTCTCATGCATGGACCACACCACGCGGTTCAGGCCGCGGCGGGGACTGGCGGGCAACTCGTCGATGACCTTGTCATTCGCATCGAGCACCTCAAGTTTCAGTTTGCCAAACAGGTGGCGCAACTTTTGGTAATAGTTGATCGCCGCACCTTGGGTGGGATTATCGCCCACGAAAACGGCTGCGCCGGTGGACCAGCCGCCCGGGCCGCTGATGCGCTGCTGCGAAGGCCGGCCGGCCACGAAAGCCGCCTCACTCCCCAACACCTCAGGTGTAAGCCCGCGCAAAGGCGTAATGTCATCGACAATCCAGATACCGCGGCCATGGGTGGCGAGAACCAGATCGTTGTCGCGCGGCTGGATGACGATATCGCGCACGGCGACCGCCGGGAAATCATCCGCTTTGAACTGTGCCCAAGTCTGACCTTGATCGATCGACACCCACAGGCCAAATTCGGTCCCAAGGAAAAGCAAGCCGGATTGTTCGGTATCTTCCCTGATCACGTGTGCATAACCGCGCACGCCCTTGGCATCCTTAAGGGTGACCAGCGGCTGCCAGGTCTTGCCGTAATCGCGGGTCACGTAAAGGTAGGGTGTGAAGTCACCGAAGGTGTGTCGATCAAAGGTTGCGTACGCCGTGGCTGCATCAAAACGGCTGGCCTCGACCCAACTGACCCAGGAACCCTTGGGTAGTGCATCGCGTCCACGCACCAGCGCGGACACCGTATTTGTCCAGGTCTGCCCGCCGTCCCGGGTGAGCTGTAGGTTGCCATCATCGGTGCCCACCCAGATCGTACCGGCCGCCATGGGCGACTCGCTGATGGAGTAGATCGTGGTGTGCATCTCCGCGGAGGAGTTGTCCACGGTCACGCCGCCGGACTCTTCCTGTCGTTGTTTCTGCGGGTCGTTGGTGGTGAGGTCGGGGGAGATGCGCTCCCAGGTCTGGCCATGGTCGCGGGTGTGGAACAGGAACTGCGCTCCCATGTACAGGGTGCCTTTCTCGTGCGGGGAAAGGTGCAGCGGCGTATTCCAGTTGAAGCGCAACTTCTCGTTCGGGCCGGCCAGCGGCTGGATGGCGCGAACCTGGTGGGTGTACCGGTTAACGCGCGCCACGAAGCCGCCCTGGGCTTCCGCATACAGGTAATCCGGATCAGCCGGATCGCTGAACATCCAGAAGCCGTCGCCGCCGTACATGTTCTCCCAGCGACTGTTGGTTATGCCACCCGGATAGGCACTGTCGCCCACCCAGCTCGAATTGTCCTGCAGGCCGCCGTAGACCTTGTACGGATCCTGTTCATCCACACTGACGTGGTAGAACTGAGAGATCGGCAGGTTTTCCGCTTTCCACCAGCGGTTGCCACCATCGTAGCTGAGCCATAGCCCGCCATCATCACCGCTGAGGACGTTATTCGGGTTCTTCGGGTCTACCCACACATCGTGCACATCGCCGTGCATGCCGTTAAAGCCGCCAACACTGGAGAAGCTGTTGCCGGCGTCCTCGGAAAGGATGAGAGCGCCATCGCCTTTGTAGATGCGGTCGGGGTTGGTGGGATCCACGGTCATGGCCGCGAAGTAGAACGGCCGCCACACCATCCACTGGCTCTTGTCACGTTCTTGCCAGGTCTTGCCGCCGTCTGAGCTCACAAAAAGCGCGCTGGAAGGCGATTCTACAAAGGCGTAGACGCGGTTCGAATCACTCGGGGCGATGTTAACCGCGATGCGGCCGTAAGGCTTCTTGGGAAAACCGGAGTTATCCGCCGGCGTAATCTCGGACCAGGTACGCCCGCTGTCGCGCGATACCATGAGTGCGCTGCCCGACGGCGAGGTGGGACTTGCACCACCCGATCTGAAGATCCAGCCGGTGCGCCGGAAGTCCCACAGTGCTGCGTACACGACGTCGGGATTCTGCTGGTCGATGCTCAGGCTGGCGCAGCCCGTAGATAGATTCGCGCCTTTGAGCACCTGCTGCCAAGTGGCGCCGCCATCGGTGGTTTTGTACACGCCGCGTTCCGTGGAGTCGCTCCACAGACGGCCGGTGACACAAGCGTAGACTACGTTGCTGTCGCGCGGGTCTATGCTCACGTCCACGATGCGCTCGGAGTCCGGCAGCCCGAGGTTGGTCCAGGAGTCGCCGCCGTCGGTGGATTTGTAGATGCCGTCGCCAACAGACACGCTGTTGCGCGTCCAGGCTTCGCCGGTTCCTACCCAGACGGTCTCGGGGTTACGCGGGTCTATGGTCACAGCACCGATGGATTGCACCGCCTCATGGTCGAACACGGGTTCAAACGTTGTGCCGCCATCCTCGGATTTCCACACGCCGCCACTTGCAGCGCCAATGTAGATCATCAGTTTGCCGTTCGGCATGGTTATGGCATCCAGCGACGCGATGCGGCCACTCATCGCGGCCGAGCCGATGTTGCGTACGCCGAGACCGGACAGAGTGCCGGCGTCAATGGCCGGGATGGAAGTGGTGTCAGCCAGGGCTGCGGAAAAGGGCAGCAGGGCAGCCAGGAGCATAGTTTTGCGCGTCATGACGTGTCCTCAGTTCTTGGCGGGGGCGGGGAAGGAGAAGTAAGCTGCGTCCAGCGGGACGTTCACTTCGACGGTGTCGTAGAGGATCTTGGCGGGGTCACGGTCTCCCTTGCGCCTGCTCGTGACCGAGGTCGCCCAGTTCACACCGGAGACCTTTTCGTACTCGCCAAGGTCAGTAATCACGATCTCCTTTACGCCGCGCACGCTGCGCTGGCTTTCGATGCGAATCTCGAGGAAGTAATCCGGGTCAAGATATATGTACTGCACGTCACCATTTTTCTGCGTGAGTTTGAGTTTGTGCGCGGTGGTGCCATCGATGTCCTCGGTACCGGCATACTCAAGCGTCAGGCCGCGAGCCTGGTAGTCCTCAAGCTGGCCGCCGATCTGGGCGTCCTCGATAAGACCCTTGAGGTCATCGGGCGAGGTGCGTTCAGGGTCTTTGCGGCCCTGGAAGGGGTCGATCTTCCAGCCGTCCTTGCCATCGTAGGACTCGATTTGGGTAAGCCCCTGCAGCATCAATTCATTGCGGATCGAGTCCGGCCGTTGTCGCGTCTCGGTGATGTTGAGCGTGAGTTGCCCGCCGTTGACGATGAGCTGGCCACTGCGGCGTACGTTTTGAACCGCGGCCAGCGCGGCCGCGCCGCCTTTGGCTTCAATGTTTTTTGCGGCGAGTTCCTCAGCCGTGAATACGTCGCCCGCGAGTGCATCGGCACTGGCCGCAAGGACCAGCAGCACGGCGCATAGAGCAAGCTTTGGGGCAAATTTGGATAGTGTCATAGGGATCCCCGATGAGTTTTGATGTAATGCGGGCGGTGAGAAACTTCCTGGCTACCGTGGGCCGCGACAGGTACTTTTGGTGATTGCGAAGGATAAGTGCACTGCTCCCGAAAATCCACCGGTATTGGGCACAATGCCCGACTTGCACCCTGTATCGCCAGCACGGGCGCCTCACCCGGGTCTCATAGTTTGCTAGGATATGGGTGTTCGGCACCCGTTCCATCATTCCCGGGACTACTCCATGACCAAAGCCTGGCCCCTCGACCTGTCGGAAGACGAAATACGCGCCATGGTGGATGCCAGCATGGATCGCATAGGGACTTTCATTTCCACGCTTCCTGAACAGGCGCTAGACCGGTCCGCGGAAGCTGACCCACAGTACATTCGCTCTCTGAAAGAACCGATGCCAGAGCTGGGGGGTAATTTTGAGCAACTGCTGGATACGATATTCCTGGACCTGGCGCCATTGAGTCTGAATCCGGCCTCTCCGGGATTCATGGGCTATGTGCCGGGTGGCGGGATTTTTCCTGCGGCCCTGGCAGACCTCATCAGCAATACCCTGAACCGCTATACCGGTGTCGCCGGCGTGGCGCCGGCACTCAATCAACTGGAAGCCAATGTGGTGCGCTGGTTGTGCCAGATCATGGGCTACCCCGACCAGGCGCGGGGATTCCTCACCAGTGGAGGCTCACTGGCCAACTGGAGTGGTTTGGTCACCGCCCGCCAAGCCATGCTGGGCGAAGATTTCCTGCGCGGCGTGATCTACACCTCGGACCAAACGCACCACTGTGTCGCAAAAGCGGCACGGCTGGCGGGTTTCCCGGCAGCAAATGTCAGGGTACTGCCAGCCGATGAGAACTATCGCCTGGATCCCGCGCGGGTAAGGGACGCGGCGCGAACCGACCGTGCCAAAGGCCTGCAGCCGGCCATTCTTGTGGCCAGTGCCGGCACCACCAACAGCGGCGCCGTCGACCCCTTGCCGGAGCTTGCTGCATTGGCCCGGGAGGAAAACCTGTGGCTGCACGTGGATGCGGCCTACGGCGGTTTCTTTCGGCTGACCGAACGCGGTAAACACATCCTCGCAGGTATTGAGCTGGCCGATTCCCTGGTGCTGGACCCGCACAAAACCCTGTTCCTGCCGTATGGCACGGGCGCGCTACTGGTGCGCGACGGCGACATGCTCAAGGCAGTGCACTCCTCCAGCGCGGACTACATGCCCGCCATGCAGGAAGATGAAGAGCTGATGGATTTTTGCCAACTGTCGCCCGAACTCACCCGACCCTTTCGTGGCTTGCGCATATGGTTACCCTTCAAGCTGCACGGGGTAGGTGCATTTCGCGACGCTCTCAATGAAAAACTCGATTTGGCGCGCTGGATCGAAGCACAGATCCGTAACATTCCGCAGCTGGAACTGCTTGCTCCCGCCACCTTGTCCATTCTCGCCTTTGCCGTGAGGGATGAAGGCCAGTCGCTGGCCGAGCGCAACAACGCAACCCGCGCGCTGATGAAACGCATCAATGACAAGCAGCGGGTCAATCTTACCGGCACGCTGCTGCGGGATGTGTATGTCATTCGCATCGCCATCAGCGCCTACCGCTTGCACCAGGAACGCATGAACATGCTGCTGGAAGATATAAAGGAAGCACTGGCAGTTAGGGAGTCAGAGTAAAGCGCCGGAATAAACCCGTCGGCAACCACGCTCCTGTGGCTACCAGGCGGGCCCAGCCAGAAGTTACCTGGCAGGGCGTGACCAGGCAGGCGTGCAGCAGGTCATGCTAGTGGTCCTTCCACCGGAGCGCTTCAGCCCAAAGTCGACGACCAGCGGCTCATGTCCGAGGTCTCGAACCCATCTCCGCCGATCTCTCCGGCTCCGATCCCGAGCCCACTCAGGTCGAGATCCCCAAGCCCCTTGCCAGCATCGGGGTGGCGAAGCGCCGCATCAACCTAATACTGGGATTCAGGCAAATGGACGATCAGACCGTCCAGGCTCTCGGTAACCGGAATCTGGCAACTCAAACGGCTGTTCGGCCGGGGCTCACTGGTGCAATTGATCATTTCGCGTTCTATGTCACCCGGCGGACCCACCTCGTTTACCCAGTCCTGGTCCACATAGCAGTGGCATGTCGCGCAGCTCATAGCGCCCCCGCATTCGGCAACGATGCCCTCTATGAGGTTGTCGACAGCACCCCGCATGACAGTGGAGCCATTCTCGACTTGCAATGTGTGACGAGTACCATCGTGTTGGATGTAAGTGATGTAAGCCAATGTTCTGGTCTCCCGGTCTATGCTGGGGTCTGGATCCCCAACAGCTGCCGAGCTGCTCGCTGGCCCTCACGAACAGCACCCTCCCACACCTGCACGCCTGCGAGTTCGGAATGAGCGAAGGCGATGCGCCCATGTTTTCGTCGAATCACTTCTGAAGGCGCAGGCTGGCCATCCTTGCCGAAGTAAAATCCTGGGGGAGTGATCACATAGGCGTGCCCCTGGCGATTGACTGTGATGCCCGCGATATCGCGATCTGCATCGAAACCACCTGCGGCAAACATTTTGGTGAACTGGTCCCGTATTCTTTTTTCCACTTCGGCATAGCTCATAGCGAACATTCTCATTCGCGCGGCTACGGCCTGTTGCGCGACAGGCAAACCCGGGGTGCAGAACGAGTTGTACAAAGTCAGGACTGTAGGCTTGTCGGGATCCAGCGGCATCGGCTCCTTGCCATCGAGGATCATCTGCCGACGGAGCGAGGTGAACCAGCCGAAATCATCATCGAACCAGCGAATGGAGCCGATGCCGAGCTTGTCCATGAACTTCCAGTTACGAATCGCCACGTTCACGATCATCATCGGAGCATGCATGAACTGGTCCATGGCCTCTTTGTGTCCCGCGGGCAGGTCAGCAACAATTCGCTTGTTGACATGTTGTTGCGCGGCCATGACGACATTGTTTGCGGTGACGAGCCGGAGTTCGCCATCGCTCAGGTAAGTCACGTCCACCCCGGTTGCCTCCTCGGGCGTACCTTGGTGCGTAACATGCACTGCCAGTGAGCCAACACGGATACGTACCGGACTCCCATCCCGGTCCAGCAGCGTCTGTTCGACGGGATTGGAAAGCACATCGTTGATGGAGTTGATAACTCCAAAAATACCGGGAATGAGGTTGAGCACGATATGCCGCAAGATCCCGGTATTGCCACCCGGAAAGCAGGCAATCCAGAGCCTGTCTGTGAGGTCACCCAAGCCAAACTGGCGCCCGTATTGCATGACTCCTGGCTGGAGAAAGTTATAGGCCTGGTACGCTGAGATCACGTCGGTGCCCAGGCCACACCCCATGGCGGCAGCGAACGGGTTGAGGTATGCGTCCACCACAGGATTGTCGATACCCATCTCCTGCTTCATGAACTCCTTGTACGTGATGGAGTCGAGCCAGCGAGCCCAGTCCTCACGTTCGGGTGGCTGCCGATATACCTCCATCCACAGCAGATCCAGCTTGGTCTGCTCATCCAGCGGGACATCGGCGAAGCGATTGGACCAGGGATTCCTCGCGATATCATGGCCATTGAAGAACCACCCCAGGTCGCTGCTCTCCCAGGTCATGTGCATGGGCGAGTACGCATCCATGGGGATTTTCACCGTTGAATTCCTGACCTCCTGCCATACGAAGGAACGTGGAAGCTTGAGCTCATCCCATATTTCATGGCTGATCCCGATTTTGCTCGACTCTTCCAGCGGCCAAACAGTGCCGGTTGAACCTTGGGGCCCCCAGAGCGTGTAACCATCCACCTCGAATTCGTTCTGCCGGGCTTCCCCACCGAACATCTGGTGATTTTCCAGGATCAGAATGCGCGCATCGGGTTTTTCCCGGAGGAAGGTATAAGCCGCGGCACAGCCCGAAAAACCGGAGCCGACGACCACCAGATCGTAATGCTCACCGGTGCGCGTCACGCGGGTATCACGATCCTGCATGCCACCATTGCGCACAAAAGCATGACCGGCATTGACTTCCCGCCACGTGTCGCCGTTTGCTACGGCATAGTCACCCACGCCGCCGGGTCCGGACCAGGATTCCTCGAGCCCGGTCAGGGGGATTGGCACGGTATGGCCGAGCTTTAGCTGCGAGGCTTGAGAAACATCACCCTGGGCCAACAGGCCGGGTGCCCGGGCGCCCAACAAGGCAACCCCGCTGCCAATCAGGCTGCCACCTATAAAATCGCGCCGAGTCATCTCTGAACGTTTACCGGGCTTTTTTTCCTCTGGCTTGCGCATATATCTCGTCACCTCTGGGCTGTTGCAATCTCAACCGTCATAGTTAAGGACGTATCACAAACGATGCTTGGGCCAGCCATCAAGTAGTACCGTTTTGGATTCGAGATACGGATGTAGGCCTTCGATGCCACCTTCACGACCAATGCCAGACTCCTTGAATCCTCCGAACCCCATGGAAAAATCAACCCGTAAATTATTGTGCCCAACCGTGCCGGTGCGAAGGCGCCTGGCTATCGAATAGGCCCGATTGACATCGTGGGTAAAGACCGATCCATTCAGCCCGTAGACGCTGTCATTGGCGATATCGACGGCATCGTCTTCGTCCTGGGCCGGAATGACCGTCAGCACAGGCCCGAAAATTTCCTCTTGCGCCAGCACTGATCGGTTGTCGACGTTGCCAAAAACGGTTGGTTCAACATAGAAACCGCGCTTGAGGTGCATGGGTCTGCCGCCGCCCGCTGCCAATTTAAAGCCCTGGTCTCTGCCGATCTGGATATATTTTTCGACCCGAGCCCGATGGCGCGAGGTTGCCAGTGGTCCCATCTGGGTTTCCGGATCAAAGGGGTCACCCACTTTTGTAGCAGCAAGAGACGAGGCCAAGGCTTCAAGCATCTGATCATGTTTATCCTTCGGAACGATAATGCGCGTCAGGGCTGCACACATCTGTCCCGACATGGCACACGTGTTCGCGGCAATGACCCGCGCTGCAAGCTCGACGTCATAGTCGTCCAGCACAACAGCGGCCGACTTACCGCCGAGTTCAAGAGTGAAGCGCCCTATTCGGGCTCCCAGGATCGAGGCGATTCGCTTCCCTGCCGCAGACGAGCCGGTAAAGGCGATCTTGTCGACATCAGGATGACGCACCAGAGCTTCAGACACTTCGCGGTCTGCCGTAATCACGTTCACCACCCCAGGCGGGAGTCCCGCTGCCTCCGCGACTTCGGCCATCAGGAGCGCATGGCCGGGCGCTTCGGGTGATGCCTTGATGACCATGGTGCATCCGGCAAGCAAGGCAGGGGCAATCTTGTAACTCATCAACAGGATCGGCCCGTTCCAGGGAATGATCGCCCCAACGACACCAACCGGTTCGCGCACCAGCAACCCCAATTTGGCTCCGGAATAAGTTTGGTGCTGCTCCTCGAATGAAAAACTTTCCGCCATCCCGGCATAGGACTCGAACACGCTGCCGATGGAGCCGGCGAAGAAGCTCGCCAGTGGATGTGTTATCCCCATTTCATTCGGCCAGATCGTGCTGATGTCACCGGCTCGCGCAGTCAGGACCTCTGCCATGGCCCTCAGATAGCCAGCTCGCTCGTGATGTGACATGCGCGGCCAAGGTCCGTGATCGAAGGCCTCCCGGGCCGCGGCGACGGCTCGATTAACGTCTTCGAGCTGCGCTTCGGCTACCTCCATGTAGGTTTCCTCCGTAGCCGGAGTAATGACTACTATCCTTTTATCCGATGTGGGCGCGACCCACGCGCCGTTCATGAAGAACTGATCCGGATGCTTCAGTGGGACTCTCGTGCTATCTGTATCTGTCATTGGAATAGCCTTCTGGCGCACACGATGTGGAATCCACGGCGATGTGGAATCAAACTGTTCTATTTTTCTTCGAACTCAAAAGCCAGCAGGACATTTCCCGGCATACCTATGGAAAAATGACCATACCCGGATGTCTGGAACAGCATGTTGCCTGTAATCGTCGGGCCGCTACGAGCGATCGCACCTCCGGTTCCGCTGAGTCCATTGACACCGTCATAGGCTCGAGCCGTGTCATAGGCCCATAGCAGTTTGCCGTCGCGGCTATCGAAAGCACGCAGATATCCGTCATTGGAGCCGGCGAAGACGAGGGAGCCTGCCACTGTAGGCGGCGACATGTAACCGTTATTGCATACGGGAGGCTTGTCGATGCAGGAGTCTGTTGGCGCCGGGTTTTCCCAAACGAGCTTGCCGGTTTGCAAGTCCACGCTGGTCATATTCCCAACGGCCGTTCCCTGAACCGGCCGCATGTCTGCGATTGGCACGTAGGCGCGGTGGTCATCTGCGGCGAACCCGAACTGGATGCCGCCGAAGATCGGGCCTTCGTCCGGCAGCACCTGGCCCAGCCGAATTTCCCACAAGAGCGCGCCTTGTCGATCCGGATCCAACCCGAACAGCACGCCGTCCTTTGTTCCTACCAGCACGATGTCCTGCCCGTTGGGGAGGGTTTTCAGTACCGCGGGAGCTCCGATTTCCCGGTCGCCCTTGGCCTGCGGATTGGTCGGTGAACAGAGATCTGTTGTGTCCAGGACCAAGCCGGCACACCCCCCGTGCCAAATGTCGCCAGCTTCGAATCGTTCAGGGACAAATGACCTGACCCATTTCTTCTCGCCTGTGTTCAGGTCCAGTGCGACCAGCGCGTCCGACTCCTCGACGGGCGGTTCAGTGTGCTGATTGCCGGTCGTGACGTAGAGCAACTGCCGCCTCGTGTCGACGGTGGGCACTGACCATACGCCGACGCCCGCGGGCCCGTATCGCTTCACGCCTTGCTCATTGACACCCAGTTCCATTAACGGCTCATCAATGAGGTAGGTCTTCCACAGCAGCGCTCCGTTATCAATGCTGAACGCGGCGATAGCGCCGTTGAAGCTGCAACAGGGTGTCGTGAGAAGAGCGGATACAGTGAACTCCTGATTGGTAGAGATCGGTACGTAGAGAACACCGTTTTCGACCGTGACATTGCCATTCATGCGCGCGGATGGTTGTTCATCTGCTCTGGCGACCCACCGCAAGGATCCCGTTGCCGCATCGAGCGCGTAGACGTTCGTTTCGTAGTCGGCGAATACAACAGTATCCCCGGATACTGCCACGGTGGATCGCACGTGGCTTCGGGCTTTGAAGGACCAATGAGTGCAACCGGATTTTGCGTCCAGCGCATAGACCATTCCGTTCGTGTTTCCGACATACAGGCGGTCGCCGACGACGGTTGGTTGATTGGAAGCCGACGTGTAGAGGGCGGCTTCGGGAAAGACAAACGCCCACTTGAGGCGCAATCCGCCAAACCGGGATGGGTCAAGCGCAGCGTCTGGCACATGTCGATCATTGGAGGAAGAGATGGACCACCCTGGCCAGTCTGCCGATTGTCCCGATTTCGCGCCGAGAGATTCGGTGACATTTGAGCAGTGGCCACCGCTGGCGAGTGAAGGTTTGTCGGCACTCAGCCCGGATATGTACCGGGCGAGCGCCTTTCGCTCTGCGTCGCTCAGGCCGTCTGCCAACTCGCGCATCAGGCCGGCCCAAAGCGTGTGATAGATTTCTTCCGATGAGAGCCTTGCCATGGCCGCGATGTTGGGCCAGGGCCCTGGCCGCGCATGACACGTCAGGCACCTCTCGCTCAGCAGTGTCACGACATCAATCGGTTTGTGATCCATCACCCGAGTTGTGAGCTTACTTTCCTGCTCTGCTGCGAATGTCAGTTCGGCTCCCAACGTCAGGCAACAAAGAAGCCCGAGGGGAAAGAGTACTTTCAGCATTGAATTCTGGAGAAACACTGTGCCTAACCCCCAATCAGCAAGATTACTGGGATCACTCGACTACCAGAAATAACGTACCGTTACTCCCCACCACCGTGGTGGCGAATAAACGTCCTCGATGAACCCGATCAGCCCCGCATCCACGACATACAATCGGTATTCAGAGTCCGTGAAATTCTTCACCCACAGTGTAGCTCGCAACTTCTCGTCACTCGTTGTGTAGGAGAGACTGCCGTTCCACACCGAGTAGGAGTCATCCTTGGAAACCAGGGAATTCGTTCCCAGCAGATATTGCTTGCCGTTGTAATTGCCGTCGACCTGCAAGGCCAGCATACCACCCAACATGGGCCACTCGTAGCGCCCCAGCCAGTTCAGGCTGAGACCCGGCGCTTTGGGAAATTCTGCTTCCACTGTTCCGCCGAAGACATCAGGAACAGCATCGACTTCAGAATCGATGAACGCCGCTCCGAGCTGGAAGTCCCATCCAACTGTGGGTGAAATCGCGAACTCTATTTCGCCGCCTTTCGAGGTAGCGTCGGAATTCGCCACTTGAGGGGTGAGCGCTGTGAAGGAAAACGTCTGATAATCATCATAGTCATAGTAATAGATCGCTGAATTTAGCCGGGCGAGACCATCGAAAAAAGTGGTTTTGAAACCCAGCTCGTAGGCGATCAATACCTCTTCGTCATGTTTGAGGTTGGAGTCAGCGACCTGTCCCAGCGGGTCGATCGACCAATTTCCTCCCTTGATGCCGCGATTGACCGAAGCGTAAATGAGGGTATTTTCTGTCGGTGTCCAGTTGAGCGCCAGCCGTGCGGGGACGTCTCCGTACGAGATGCTGTCAATATCATTGATGGGTACATTGGCAATATCGAACAAGAGTGTGCTTGGAATGCCACTTGACACGTCGGAGTAGTACCGTTGCATTTCAAGGCTCTTGTCGTCGTACGAGTAACGCAGGCCAGCAATCAGGAGCCATTCAGGCGCAATATCGAACTCAATCTGTCCGAACACCGACCAATTTGATGAGTCGAGCACAGAGTACGTTTCTGTGGATTGTCCGTCGCTCCCGCCACCATGAATTATCGCTCCGGAGAGGTTTTGGTACATGTCCCACTGCATGTCCAGAAAGTATGCTCCCGCCTGCCAACGAACCCGGTCTGTCTGCCCCGACAGCCTCAGTTCCTCGGACGCCTGGTGGAAATCATTGTCGAAAACAACGGGGAAGTAACCAAAGCCGCCGGCTCCGTCTTCCAGATACGATTTGTCCATACCAAGGTAATTGGTGATGGACACGAACTCTGTATCGTCGTTCAACGACCAGGTAATGGTGCCGTTAATGTTCCACGTCTCTCGATCGTACCGGCCTTCCAGGGTAGACGCATGCTGCCGCGCCTTCTCCGTCAGGCTGATGCCGGTGGGTATCCCAAAACCAGTGACGGGATCGAAACCGGCTAATTCGACATGGTACCCACCCGTGGGCACATCGCTGTCTTTGTCATACGTGACCCGCAAATCCCCGACTACATCCTCGCTGAAATCACTCTGCAACGAGCCTCGCAACGTGTAACCATTTGCGCCGTGCGAGTCCCGGATGCCGGGCGTCACCGACTGAACGTATCCGTCATACTGCTCCCAAAAACCAGCGATGCGGCCACGTAGTTTATCGCCCAATGCGCCACCGACGGCGCCTTCAATTGCAGTTTGATTGTATTCGCCGAGCGTAGCTTCCATATACCCATTGAACTCGGTTTCCTCAGCACCGCGGGTAATGAAATGCAGTAATCCGCCCGTTGTATTTCGTCCGAACAAAGTACCCTGTGGTCCGCGCAAGACTTCAACACGCCTCATATCGAACATTCGCGCGTTGACAGCATTCATTGTCGCCACATACGCGCCATCCACGTATACGGCAACTGGGGCCTCCAGGTTATCCTGAAAGTTGTTCTGCGAAACGCCGCGCAGGTTGAATACGGTGAATGCGGAGGTAAATGCAGACACCTGCAGACCCGGTACTTGCTCGACGAGGTCCACCGTGTGCCAGGCACCGAGGTTTTCCAGTTGTTCACCCGAAAATGCCGTCACCGATATTCCAACGTCCTGCAGGCTTTGCTCTCTCTTTTGCGCGGTAACAGTTACTTCTTCGAGCACCTGTGCGTTGAGCGATGTCGAAAGCATCACGGCCCAGATACAGAAGCAGCCGAGCATCGGTGAGATGCAGAATTCCATGCGTTGCGAAGGTGGCAAATGGAAATTCATCTTGCGGTCCCCGTGGCTGATTGATTACTCACCATTCAGTGATTCAGGCTCCGTGGGAGAATTTGGGTTCCACACAGAGAGCGGATTCTGCACAAAAGCTCTTGCTCAGCATGCAACTTTATGAATTGAATGATTGCCGATTTATCGCTCTTGAACTGTCACCCCGTTAGGGGGACGCTTTTCGGTCAGACTAGCGAGCGCGCCGTTTACCAGCATATCATCCGCCGCACAACCCCATCTTTACGACAGGAGTGGTAAATCGCCCCCGTCACGTGTACCGCGACGAGACCGAGCAGCAGCCAGGAAGAGTAAATGTGCAGGTCGCTCCAGAGCTCATTCAGTTCTTCATTCGGGGCTGCAATACGCGGAAATCTGATCATCCACCAAAATACCGTATCCCATCGCGTGTGCGCAGACGCCAGGTAGCCAGTCACGCAGAGTGCAAAGACGGAAAGGTAGATCAGCACGTGTGTCACCACTGCGAGCAAGTGAACCTGGGACCCGGTCTTTCGGTCGCCAGGGGGTGCCGGACGATACTTCAGCCGCACGTACAGCAGCGTCAACAGAAAGATTGCCAGCGTAAGACCTATATTCTTGTGCAGCTGAAAAGGCAAAGCACGAAACTGCAAGTCAGGCGACGGTAGTGGAAGGCCCATCATCCACCAGCTCGACAGAAACAGAAAAAGTATCGAGACGGCCAAAATCCAGTGAATCAACACGGCCGTCCTGGTGAATCCCTGCCTCTGCACAAAAGATTTCCTCATTCCCGGGTCAGGGTGGCCCTGACTCACCGCTTCCCTTCTGATCGTATTGTCGGCCAGCAAACACGCCAGTCACCAGCATCAAGTGCAAAAGAAACCAGAGGAAAAAGTTGCCGAGATACGCATCTCGCAGAATCGGCCCCGCAAGGGCCACAGTGCCGAACTGAAGAATATCGATGAGGACCAACCCTCCCAGCACCCCAATCGCAGCCACTGATGCCCAAGGGGTATGGTTGACGAGCGCGCCACCCACAATGACCGAAACAAAAGCGAGAATCGTACCCATTATCGCCAGCGTGCCCATTGCGGCAGGAAACCAGTCTGGCGATGCAAGCATCAGTCCCCGGACATGGTCGACGAGATACTCACATTCCGCCTCGCTGATTCCTTCCTCCTCGAGCTCTGCAGGCGGACAGTCAGCATCTGGCATTATTCCCGATGGGGGCACGTTTGCACTGAGGACGGATTGTTTCAGCCACTCTGTTGCATGTGCTGCCGTCAGGAAAACTCCAAGCACAACGACGACCACTCCCAATATGCTTGCCCAACCAGGCACACTGGCTGTGGCGGACCTGGGGGCTATCATGCGAACTCTGCCTTTTTCTTCACTTCCTGGTCGATGGCTCCGAAGATAGATTCCCCGGTGCCGGACAGATTCATGAATACTCTCACTCTGTCACCAAACTGCATAAAGGGCGTTTCCGGCTCGCCTTTCTCCAGGGTCTCTATCATCCGCTTCTCCTGTAAACAGGATGAACCTACCGAGCGATCTTCATTCGAAACCGTTCCGGAACCGATGATGGTTCCGGCGCCCAGCGAACGGGTCATGGCGGCGTGTTCAATCAAATCACAAAAATCAAAGGACAGATCGACCCCGGCATTTGGGCAACCAAAACGCTTTCCGTTGAATTCGGTGATCAACGGCAGACTTACCTTTCGACCATTCCAGGCGTCGCCCAATTCATTGGGGGTCACACAAACTGGGGAGAATGCCGAGGCGGGCTTGGATTGAAAAAAGCCAAAACCCTTGGCGAGCTCCGGACGCATGACATTGCGCAGTGAAACGTCGTTGCACAGCATGATCAGGCGAATGTGACGGCTGGCGTCTGCTTTTGTCGTACCATAAGGGACATCGTCGGTGATCACCGCAACCTCCGACTCGAAATCGATACCCCAGCCCTCATCACTCATCTCGATGGGATCCTCCGGCCCAAGGAATCCATCCGACCCGCCTTGATAAATGAGTGGTTCCTTGTTGAAGTTTTCGGGCAATTCGGCCCCGCGGGCTTTTCGCACCAGGCGCATGTGATTGAGGTAGGCGCTGCCGTCCGCCCACTGGAACGCACGCGGCAATGGAGATGCCATTTCTGAAACAACGAAGGGTCGCGCAGCCGTCAGCGCGCCGTCGTTCAGTCTTTCGTACAGGATTTCCAGCTTCGGAGCCACTTCGTCCCAACGCTCAATCGCCACCTGCAAAGTTGGCGCGATGCTTTGCGCCGTAGCCATTCGCTTCAGGTCGCGGCTCACGACAACCAGTGCACCGTCGCGCCCACCCACTTTTGTAGAACCCAATTTCATTTGAATCTCCTGTTCGCAAATCAAGCTTCGTCGACTTGCCGGCCGGTGCTCCTGCCATCACCTGTGCAAATCCACCCATCCGCATCAATACTTCCCAAGTTCCAAAAAAACTCGATCCGATGTCCGTCGGGATCGAGCACATAAAATGATTCGTTCTCGCCCCAACTCCCTTCGGCATCCGGGCTGTGAACAAGGGGGCCGCGAACAATGTTCACACCCATCATTCGCGTTCGTTCAAGCTGAAGCAACCAGTCATCCCGATTGGAAAACTCAAAGGCAAAATGATGGAACCCCGCAGGACCGAGCCGGCCGTCTTCTTCCGTAGCGGGTCGATAACTTTTTTTTGGGTTGTGCGACAGAACAAGGTCATGATGATTGTTGTGCAATCGAAGAAAGGTGAGTTCGACGGGAATTGTCGGCACTTCACCTGCCGCATGGCGTTCCGAGACACGCATTCCCAACAATTCGCGATAAAATTCGATCGAGCGTTCCATGTCGGAGACTTCAGCGGCGACATGATGTAGACGTGACGCCAAAGGAGTTGTAGTCATAATTACCACCCTGGAGGCTGCGTGAACAGCATGGACAGATTGTGGGCTGCGAAATAGAATCGGGTAGAGATGGTGTTGATTTTGTCACAGGCCTGCGCTTTCCGGTGTACACTCAAATAGGGTACAAATCCTTCAGACAAAATCGATTTGCCAGTCACAGCGGGAACGGGGCAATCAGCATATGACCCATGCCATTGCCAAGTGCATTTCCTCCTGCGGTTCATTGCTTTTCTTCCGGGACTTTTTCCTTTACCTCACCAACGAACTCGATGTTGACCAGTGCAGCATTTTCCTGATCGACAGAAGTCACGCAATTTCATGCCTCGTAACCCGAAACTTCCTGAAGGCGGATATCGCCGTCCCGCTGGCCGACGCCTATTTGCAAGAAGGCTACAAGCATGATCCCAATATTACTCTGTTGAAAACCATGTCCGCGGGGCAAACCCGTTCGGTTCACCTGAGCGAATACATACAGAAAATATCGTCCTCTTATCAGTCCCGCTATTTCAGCAATCCGGGCCTGGGGGACAAGGTGTCCATATTGGCCGTGAGGTCCGACTACGGCTATTACATCAATCTCTACAGAGCCTTGGGCAGGCGGAGCTTTCGGGATGACGGCTTGTTTCTCGATCCTGAGGATGAAAACGTCATATCGGCCCTGGTCACCAAACACTACAGCCTGGACTCCGCGCTGGTCGATGCAAACCCGATCGCGATGCTTTCTGATCGGGAAATGCAGGTTTGCCAAGGCATACTTCACGGCAAGAAAACAGAAACCATTGCCTTCGAATTAGGCGTGGCGCCGAGCACCATCATAACGTATCGCCGCCGGGCGTATCAAAAGCTTGGCATCAACTCGCGCAGGGCGCTTTTTGCACTTTACAAGAGCGCTTAATCGGAAGTCAGCCCCTGCTCACAGTCGACCAGTTTCTTCAAGTGGCGCCGCACAGCGACTCCGGGTTTGTCAGCCGCCACATCGATCTCGTAAAAACCCGGCGTCTGATCGGTCTCCCACATGTTGTGAATGCGTTCCAGCACAACGACATCCTCGCTGAATGCAGCCCGCGTGGATTCCAGCAAGAAATTTCCCACTTCCTCATCTGCAAGGGCGAAATTTCTGTTGATATTGAAATAGTAGTTGGTGGACGCATTGGTCTCCGGAGTGATCAACGATTCCACATATACCCGCGGCTGCAGGCTGTGCATTTTTTCCGGCGCTGAGAGGTTTGTCAGTTTGGCCTGATTCACCACCATCGCCGGCGAAACGAAACGACCGCCGGACCTACGCATCGCTTTGTCGCCTTCCCAGGACAATGGTTTCGCGAACATCGGCGGCAACGTGCATTCCACATTCCGCCAAACCTCAATGCGGCCATCATCGACGGACACTTCCATTGGCGCACGGGCATATTCCGGCGTACCGAAGGTCTTGTCGTGCACAAAGCTCAGGTGAGTCAGGTCCAGCAGGTTTTCGTGGAGATGAACGTAACTGCCCGTGATCTTCAGGTAGCCACTGACTGAAGTCCACGCGGGGTCATTTCTGAACTCCTGCTCAGGTATTGAAGCAGGGTCGGCAAGGCTCGGATCTCCCGGCCATATCCAGATGAATGGCATTCGTTCAACGACGGGAAAAGCCCGCAATCGAATGTTTTCCGGCGCTTTCTGCTGTGAGGGAATGGCGATGCATCTGCCGGAGCAATCGTAGCGAAAACCATGATAGCCACATTCCAGCACATCACCGTCCAGTTTGCCCTGTGATAAAGGGAAAGAACGATGACAGCATCGGTTCTGCAATGCCACCGGGGCGCCATCCTGCTTGCGAAACAGCACAGTGCTGACACCAAGATACTGGCGCGAGAAGAGCGATCGCGTCACCTCTTGGCTGCGCGCCGCGACATACCAGGCATTGCGAATCAGGGGAGTGTCCCTGTTCGCCATGCTGGCGGCGGCAACCGCTGCCATCTGGTGCTGTCTGCTGAGTTTCGCTTGTGCTGTCATGCGGTCACCTCATCGGTATCAATCGGTAGTAAGCCGCGGCTCGCCGGCATGCGGTAATTCGAGTTTATTGCTTCACATTAATATCGATCGAGAATACATTATATACCGATTTGTCTTTCGCACAATTAGAAAATTGCGTAATAACAGTTATATAATATGACCCTGCATCCAGATTTGAAATATTGATTGGAACAGATAATTCTCGTTCAAGACTAGTTTGCCCACAGGACCCGAGCCACATGCGGATCAATCCGAGCCTGATCACCTTTTGCATTTGCGTACTGACGCCGCTGTCGGTTCTTGCCGCCCCGGCGGACAGCGTCTATCTGAACGGCAGCATCTACACTTCCAGCGCAGCGCAGGCCTGGGCCGAGGCCGTGGCAATCAGGGATGGCAAGTTCGCCTTCGTGGGCGATAGTACGGAGGCGGAGAAGTACATCGGGCCATCAACCCTTGTTCATGATCTCGAGGGGAGAATGGCCATGCCGGAATCCACGACGCGCACACCCACATGCTATGGGCAGGGGTAAGCGCCTTGTTTGGTTGCCGGCTGTCGCGTGGTGTGCCCCTGGAAACGGTGCTCGGCGAATTACAAAGCTGCGCAGGGAAGCAAGAAGCGCAAGATTGGCTGGTCGCGGATTCCGTATGGTCTGACCAGTTCCCGGGTGGCAGATTTCATCGTCGCTACCTGGACTCGGTTTTTCCGGACAAGCCCGTGATGTTGCTTGACGGTTCATACCATCACGCGTACCTGAACTCAAAGGCGCTGAGCATCGCAGGAATAGAGGCCACCACCCCCAGCCCTTCCGGGGGTGAGGTCGCGATAGGAGGCGACAACGAACCCACCGGTGAATTGGTGGAAACAGCCACTACCCTGGTGGCCGACTACCTGCCTCGAACAACGCACTTGCAGGAAGCCGACGCGATACGGTGGTCGAGCCAACGCCTGAGCACGTTTGGCATTACTTCGGTCCAGGAAGCCTCGGCCAACGCCGCCGTGTTGCAAGCGTTGCAGGCGGCGGATCGCGGCGCGAGCCTGCAGCAACGCGTTGCGGCGCACATCGTTTGGGGCAGCCGGAAGTTTTCCGGGACTTCCGAGGAGTTTAATGAAAGGCTCATTGACGAGCGAAGCCGCTATGCCGGGAGCCACCTGGAGGTAGATTTCGTGAAGTTGTTTGTGGACGGTTCGCCGACACCGCCGTTCTTCACCGAAGCCACAATCGATTTGCTGACGGAAGAGGTTGCGCAGGAAAACTTGCTCATCCCCCCGGCCGTGTTGAGCCAATTGGTCACGCGGCTGGACGGCATGGGAATCAAGGTCAAGATGCATGTGGCCGGCCCCGGCAGCGCACACGTTGCGCTCGACGCGATCGACGCGGCACGAAAGGTTCATCCGCATTCGGTCATCAGACACGAGTTGGCTCATAGTGCGACATTCATTCCGTCCGATTTGCAAAGGATGGGTGCATTGAACGCGGTTGCCGAGATGTCGCCGATCATGTGGCATCTGCTGCCAAAAACAACGGGCTCGCCACCGCTGCCTGCCTGGCCGTTCAGGACACTGCAGGAGCACGGCGTGGTTATGACCATTGGCACCGATTGGCCGGTGACCGAAGAGCCGAATGTGTTTCCTGCGCTGCAGGGGGTTCTGCAGCACGGTGACCAGTCGCTCACACTGGATGATGCTTTGAAAATGTTGACCATAAACGGCGCGATCTCACTCGGATGGGAGCAGAAGCAGGGCTCCATTGAACCGGGAAAGTCGGCCAATATGATCGTGCTGGATCGCAACCTGTTTGAAGTGCCAACGGGAGAAATCGGTGGAACTCGTGTGCTCAAAGCAGTCTTCGAGGGAAGTGTGGTGTATGAAAAGGCAGCCGATTGATCCCGTGGCAAAAGCAGCGCAGCGAAACTTCCTGGCGCCTTCCCGGCGTCCGTCGAGTTCGAGTTCAACACCATGAAATCACCAGACCGCTTCGATCTGCTGGCCTACATTCCCTACCGGTTTGACGTGGTCATACGGCGAAGTGCGCTGTTGTTGGCCGCTCAATACCGATCGCTCGACATTACGCGACCGCAGTTTCACGTGCTTGCATTCGTCGCGACGTTTCCGGGAATTTCACCGAAAGGCATCATCACCATGACGATCATGGATAAATCTCGCGTCACCCGCGCCATTGACGGTCTGGCGGCGAAGAAACTGCTGGTGCGTGAGGCGTGTTCCGAAGACAAGCGGGCGACCTTGTTGCGGCTGACATCCGAGGGCGCGCGAATCTACGAAAAAATAGCTGCTATGGCGTGCAATGTGCAACGTCGATTCTGCACATCACTGAGCGAAGCAGAGCAATCCGTCCTGGACAGAGTGCTCGTCAAGCTGGATGGCGCGCTCACTCAGCTTGAAGCTGAACACGCAGAGGACAAACGGGGCTGATCCCGGCCGACTGCCGTTCCTGATGTACCCTTTTTGGGGTGACGTACTTTACACCGAAGCTCAATCATACTGCTCACCCGAATCAGTTCACAGCACGGGCCCACAGGGCTTGAGCTCGACTCGGCATGAATTCCGGCTGCTCAAATACCGGGCTCTTGCCCACTTCAAACCGGTGGTCTGAACGGTCGACGGCCCGTCACCTGGAGCTTTTTCTGTTTGGGGGAACTGTTTAGTGATCTTTTCTTTCGCACTCTGGGCCCTTGCAGCGATCTTGCGACTTTATGCCTGGCGTTCAACGGAACTGCTTGGCACGATGTCCCGGAAGGACTTCGTCGCGCAGATTCGGGTCAAGGATGGCTCACGCGGACGTTGGTACCGATTCACCGGCGGAAAGCTAAGGTCCGGCGCGGGAATTCACCCGCAGGCGGATGTGGTGATTCAGTTCAAGAACGCCCATCTGGGCTGGCAGATACTGATGAATATGTCGTCGGGCATGTTCGACTTCGCCTATGTCGTGTTGAAACCGTTCCTCGATCCGCTTCTCCTCACCAATGCCGCCAAGAATTTCGCTTTCGAAATCACCGGTCCGGACGATCTGACGCTTCATTTCACCACCATACTGAACACCTTGCTGACGACGCACTGGAAACAGGGGGTTCGCCTCGCAAGCGGCGAGATTCGGTATGTCAATCAAACCAATGGTGGGCCGGTCTTCGTTCATGTCAAGGAAGGAAAAATCGTACGCATCACCAACATGGAGTTCGATGATACCGATGCGGGTCCCTGGAGCATCGAAGCCCGGGGAAAAGTTTTCACCCCTCCCCGCCGCACCACGATCAGCCCGCACGGTTTGGCATCGAAATCAATCGTCTATTCGAACAAGCGGCTGCTGCATCCGTTGAAGCGAGTCGATTTCGACCCGAACGGTGAGAGGAACCCGCAGAACCGCGGAAAGTCCGGCTACGTGAGAATTTCATGGGACGAAGCCCTGGATATCACCGCAAACGAAATCAAGCGCGTCAGAAGGCAGCACGGTCATGGCGCGATACTCAACAGCCACGGCTCACATCACACCTGGGGGAATATTGGCTACTATCTCAGCGCCAATATCCGCTTCATGAATTCGATTGGCCACACCAAGATGGTGTTGAATCCGGATAGCTGGGAAGGGTGGTTCTGGGGCGCACTTCACCATTTCGGTTACACCATGAGAATGGGAACCGTCGAGCCTTATGGGCAAGTCGAGGACTGCCTGAAAGAAGCGGAACTCATCGTCTACTGGGCGTCTGACCCGGAATCGAGCTGTGGTTCTTACGCCGCCTACGAGGGAACCGTACGGCGGCAATGGGCCAGGCAACTTGGCATAGATGTCGTGCACATAGACCCCTACAAGAATGAAACCGCGTCCTGGTTGGGCGGCAAGTGGATACCCATCATTCCAGGAACAGGCCCTGCGTTGGCGCATGCGATCGCTCACGTATGGATTACTGAGGATCTCTACGACAGGTTCTACATCGAAAACAGGACGACCGGCTTTGCAGTGTTCCGGGACTACATCCTCGGTGTGGAAGACGGCATTCCAAAATCGGCGGAATGGCAGCAGTCCGAGACCGGCGTCCAAGCGCATGTCGTACGCGCGCTGGCCCGAATGTGGGCAAAAAAGAAGACTTATCTGGCCGCCGGCGGCAAGGGAACGGGCTTTGGAGGCGCCAATCGCTCGGCAACGGGCGCTCAATGGGCGAGGGGCATGGTGTGCCTCATGGCGATGCAGGGCTGGGGCAGGCCGGGCGTGAACTTCGGCAACCTGACCACCGGTGCTCCGCTCGACATGCAATTCTACTTTCCCGGCTACGCGGACGGTGGAATATCGGGCGACATGGAAGGAACAGGCGACTCGGTCCAGAACTACCAGCGCATGCCGCACCTGCCCAGCATCAACACGTCGACGCAGAAAATACCCCGTTTGAGAATCCCGGAGGCCCTGCTCGAAGGAAAAGCTGTCGGCTATCCGACGGATCCGAAGTCCCTGGAAGGACAGTTCACACCGTTCGCCTACCCGGCGCCAGGTCACTCTCCGATCAGAATGATGTACAAGTACGGCGGTTCACACTTCGGCACGACCATGGAGTCCAATCGTCTGGCAAGAGCCTACCAGACAGAGGATCTGGAGTTCGTGGTGAATCAATCGATCTGGAACGAAGGGGAGGCCAGGTTCGCGGACGTGATTTTGCCGGCCTGTACCAACTTCGAGCGAACGGATATCAGCGAATGGGGCTCTGCCGGAGGCTACGGACACCACAACTTCAATCAGCTCAATCATCGAGTCATCACGCTGCAGCACAAGTGCATTGAACCCCTGGGCGAGTCGAAATCGGATTTTCAGATCTTCCTGGAGCTGTCGAAGCGGCTGGGGCTAAGCGCCTATTTTGCGGAGGCAAAAACCGAGATTCAGTGGTGCAGAGAGCAATTCCTGAGCTCGGATCTGGCCAAGGCCGTCTCCTGGAAGGCCTTCATGAAGAAAGGCTACTACGTCGTTCCGCCGGAACATGACCCGAAGAACCGCGCACCGACGAGCATGCGGTGGTTCTATGAAGGCCGCAAGAAGGACGTTCCGGACCCCAGCCCCTTACCGAGTGAATACGGGGAAACCTATCTCGATGGCCTGCAGACGCAGTCGGGAAAGTTCGAGTTCGAAGCGTCCAGCCTGAAGCGGTTTGGCCAGGACCCCGAGCGTCCACCCGTGAATCGTTATATCGCGTCCTGGGAGGGTCGCAGCAGCGGGGAGATTTTTGTGCGATACCCGCTACAACTGCTGACGCCACATCCGCGCTTCAGCTTCCACACGCTGGGAGATGGCAAAGACTCGATACTCAATGACATCGAGGAACACCGTGTCCTGATAGACGGTCACTATTACTGGGTCGCGAGGATCAACTCGGCTGACGCCGCGCGACGAGGAATCGAGAATCATGATCTGGTCAAGCTTTTCAATGACCGGGGAGCTGTAATCTGTGCCGCAGCGGTCACGGAACGGTTGATCCCCGGTGTCGTGCACAGCGCAGAGTCGTCTGCCGAATATCAGCCCATGGGTGAACCCGGCAGTTCGCCGGATATCGGCGGGTGCGTCAACATTCTGACACCGTCGCGATTCATGACCGCGAAGACATCGGGTTCGGCGCCCAACTCCTGTTTGATCGAGATGGTGAAGTTCCATCCCGGGGGACGGGCGCAATGAAGAAGTGGAATCTGGTTGTTGACGTTGCAGAATGCACTAACTGCAATAATTGCTTCATCGCATGCAAGGACGAATACGTGGGGAATGAATTCCCTGGCTATTCCGCGCCACAACCACTGCACGGGCATAAATGGATCAACATTCTCAAGAAAGAGCGTGGACGTTATCCGACGGTCGATGTTGCCTACGTGCCGACCATGTGCAACCACTGCGACGATGCCCCTTGCGTGAAGCAGGGCAATGGTGCGGTGATCAAGCGCAGTGATGGAATCGTCATCATCGACCCCGACAAGGCGGTAAACAGAAAGGACATCGTAGCGTCCTGTCCTTATGGGGCCATCTGGTGGAATGACGAGTACAAAGTGCCGCAAATATGGTCATTCGATGCCCATCTTATCGACCATGGCTGGCAACAGCCAAGGTGTGTTCAGACCTGTCCGACCGGCGCTCTGAAAGCGATCAAGGTAACGGATGCCGAAATGGGTGAAATCGCGAAATCCGAGGGGCTGGAAGCGCTACGTCCGGAATTCAATACGAAACCGAGGGTGCTCTACAAGAACCTGCATCTTTTCAACAAGGTGTTTGTCGCGGGCGAGGTGCTGGCCACTGTGGACGGCGTGATCGACTGTCTCAGCGAGGCAGCGGTCGAATTGCATTCGCAGGGAAAGCTGTTGGCATCGGCGCGGACTGACGAGTTTGGAGAATTCAAAATCGATGGTCTCAGCCCTCGTGCCGGCGCCTGCGAGCTAAGAGTTTCGCACACCGGATTGGACCCGATAAGCATCACCTTATCGATAGAGGAAGAGAGTGTCGTTCTGAACGCACTGATGATGAGTCGGTGAAACCGGCTCGACCTCGACCCGATGCCCGCAACCACACGCCAGGAGAATTGCATTGATCGAGCTATACCATAACGACATGTCGACATGTGCCAAGAAAGTGCGCCTCGTCCTCTCGGAAAAGGGACTGGCCTGGCAAAGTCATCACATGAACCTGCGGGCTGGAGACACCCGAAAAGAAGATTACATCAAGAATCTGAATCCGCTGGGAGTGGTCCCGACGCTGGTCGACAATGGTGCGGTCGTCTATGAGTCGAACGTGATCATAGAGTATCTCGACGACGCCTATCCGACGCCGGCATTACGCCCCACGAGTCCGCTCGCCAGGGCGCGCATGCGCTTATGGACAAAGCAGCTGGATGAAGGAGTGCATGCAGCAACGGCCGTGGTTAGCAGCTGCATCGCTTTTCGCTATCAGCAAATGGAGGGCCGCACCGAACAGGAACTGCGGGATTTCATTAATCTGATTCCCGATGCCGCCGCTCGCGAGCGCTCTCATGACGTGATTTTTGCGGGGGTCGAGTCGAAACTCTTTGCGCCGGCGGTTCAGCGTTTTTTGAAGCTTTTGCACGATATGGAAGCGGCATTGGCGAAGTCCGAATGGCTAGCGGATCCTTCATTTTCACTCGCTGACATCGCCTATGTTCCCTACCTTACGCGCTTGGAGCACCTGCAGATGTCAGGCCTCTACACCGGTCTTCCTCACGTCGTTTCCTGGTATGAGCGCGTCAAGGAACGGCCGAGCTACGATGAAGCACTGCGTAAGTGGTTCAACCCCAAGTACCTCGAGTTGATGCAAGAGAAAGGGAAAAAAGCCTGGCCGGCTATCGAGTCCATCATCCACAAAACCTGATTGACCGTGGTGACCTGCAGAGATGGAAACAGATGGCAAGCACTACCACCAGACTCTGAAGAACCCATTCCGGGGTATGGAAAATCGGCAACAGCGTTTCGGAGATTTGCCCCATCAGCCGCGCGCCGACCAGGTACAAGCCGGCCATGCGGATGACGTTGCGGCGTTTAAGCTCGTGCAGGAATCCATTCAATTTATATACTCTCGCCCGCGTGCGGGGGAGGAGTTGGGGGGCAAGAACCTCCTAGCGCGGCACTGTCACCTCAAACTTGATTGCCGCCAACTGCTCCGGCGCCTTGCCGATCTTCTGCAAGAATGGCAGCCAGCGCGGGTCCTGCCTGATTTTGGCGAACTGTGGCTCGACCACGATGTCGGCCACTCCCGGGTCGCGATAGAGCACGGCCTTGGCTAGCCACCCGAACGCGCGGTCATTCTCGGGGCGGTACGCCATGACGTAGGCAATGTTGTAGGGAAAGTCCCTTTCGTACGTGCTGATCAATTCGGCGAGCACGGCATCGGACTCGCGCTTCCTGCCAAGGGCGTGGTAGTGCATGGCCAGGCCGACCATCCCCCAGCCTTCCTGGGCTTCCATTTCCGTTGCGGCCAACGCGCCCGCCGCGTCACCCTGGAGCAACAGGGCCAGGCTAATCCGGTACTGCACGCCCAACTGGACTTGACCGCCCGGATTCAGGGGTTCACGGGCGACGGCGTATTCCCGCAGCGCAATGCTATTACAGCGCGATTTCCTGTAGGAGCGCGCTTTGCGCGCGATTATCCGAGGCTGCATCTTGCGCGCGGCTGTCGCGGGCCTGGCCCGCTCCTACCGGCAAGAACCGCTCGGCGACGAACAGGCCGATTGCCACCGCCAGCATCGCGATGATGACGTAATCAAGCCGCTTGCTGGTGACCACCCAGCCTAGCGTGAGATAAGTGACACTTACCTTGAATACGTTACGGCGTTTGAGTTCGTTGATCAGTGACAAAGGGTGGATCCTGTTGCGGAATAGTCCGGATTAGCGCCCTTTTCTGCAGAATCCGCAAGCATCCGAAGACATGGGGTCAGGCACTTGCTGACCAGGTCAGGCATGCAACAGGTCTCCGACAGCGATCTTTCCACCAGCCCAGTCTTGCAGTGTTGCATATTGACCAAACAGGGGCTGCCGGCGCTCGGGGTCGCGTGGATTGAGGTCACGCAGGGTGGCAAAAGGTTCCTTGCGCGGGTGCCGCACGGATGTCTCCTGGTCGATGGTGGGTACCACGCAACGCTCGCAGGGCATGCGGAAATTGAATCGATAGAAAGCGTTTCCCAACACCTGCTGTTCGTGCTCGCCAAACGGATCCAGGCCGCGAATCACGATATTGGGGCGAAAACGATTCATGGGCACGGCCGTTTCACCTTTGCCGAGCAAAACTTCATTCAAACGATCCAGTGACGCTTCGTTGACGATCAGGAATGGAGCAGCATCGGCAAACTGCACATGCGTGTCTTCGCCCAATTCAGCGGGTGAGGATTGCGCGCGGATGAATCCCGGCGCCATCTTGACTATGTTAAGTGCCATGCTGCTTTCCACTGCCTGGGTCAGCCAGAGCGATGCTTCGTCACTGGCAGCAACCGTATTACATTCATCCTTCCACACGTTGACGGTTTGCGCCGGTTTCATTTCGAGCGGCTGGTGTTTGAGTGCCTGGCTCTCATCCAGCAGGGACAATTCAGTGGAACCATACCCCGGGCGCGACAGCACCAACACATCACCTCGCAAAGCTGTGTGAATTTGTGAGAGCAAGGAAATGTCCCGCTGGGTCTGGGCGCGACCGGATGCGTTCACAACCATCAATTGACGGTCAAACCTCAAACCCTCGGGGGTCAGTTCCGCCTCACGCAAGGCAATGGGCTTGCACGACTTGAGCGGGTAGACGAACAGCTCGCGGACCTCGGCATTTACTCCCATGGCAAATAAATCCAGCGGTCTGATTTCATGCTCTTGCTAGCTCCCTGGTAAAGACCTGTTGATGTCTAACAGCACATTTTGCCCGCACATTTGATCTTGTTCAGGATGTGATGTAAAGGTTCAGATGTAAAGGTTCAATGGAGAAAGTGCTCGCCCGGTATTTGGTGGCACGGACGACGGGAGGCACCACCTGAAATACCGGGTTTCAGCAGCCCGAGGCCATAATCGCAGCAGGCGAGGTGCGGGCTGGTGCCAGAATCTCACCTGTGCTGTCGTCAATGGCAACTCCGGCACGCCGGCCAGGACTCTACAATCGAGCTGTGAAACCCACTCATCGATCAGCCTTCACCGATCAATCATCATTCACCGAGGCACTTGCTTACCTTGCAGTGATCATCACGGGCGTGATCGGCACGCTGGTGTTCATCAGCTTGCCAATTTTTGTTGCCGGCATCGCCGGGCAGTTCGGCTGGAGCGAAAAAGAAATCGGCTGGCTGGCGGCGGCCGACATGGGCGGCACCGCGTTGGCCAGTCTGTTGATGTCCGTGTTCATCGCGCGGATGGCGTGGAAAAAAACCATCCGGCTGGCCGTCGTATGCGCCATTGCCGGCAACCTTCTATCCATAGCCATGACAAGCATTGGCACAGTGCTGCTGATCCGTTTGCTGACTGGATTCAGCAACGGGGTGATGCTCGCTATTGTTTTTGTAATCCTTACCCGTTCGCGTCTTCCTGACCGTTATTTTGGTGTCTACGTATTGGCTCAATTGGGCCTGCAGGTCGTGCTCCTGCCCATGCTGCCTGGCATCATCGCCCAGCGTGGCATGCCCGCGGTATACATTCTGTTCGCTGCAGCTTCGGCGGTATCGCTCCTGTTGCTGCGCTATTTTCCGGCCCAGCCGGGGGGCCAGCCTGCCGCAGCACCGGCTGCCTTGTCGGACAAGCCAGCACCGGGAGCGCAGCAGCCCGGTGCCTGGGCTGTAATGGCATTGTCGGCACAGGCCACGTACTTCCTTGCTCCCGCGGCGATCTGGGCCTATTTTGAAAGCATTGGCGAAACATTTGAACTGAGCATCTCTGCCGTGGGCGATGCCCTCGGGCTGGCTTCGCTGGCCGGGATTGCCGGGGCGCTGCTGGTCGTGGTGCTGGGCAGCCGCTTCAGCCGCAATGCCAGTATGGCTGTGGGCACTGCTGTTTCGATGGTTGCCGTGTGGATACTGTTGCATGAATCCGGTTTTACCTGGTTCCTGCTGGCGGCGGCCCTGGTCAATCTGTCGTGGAACTACACGTTTCCTTATCAGATGGGAACGCTGGCCCTGTTTGACCGGGACGGAGCGGTTGCCGCCCTCAGTCTGGTGGTGCAGACTTTTAGCTTGAGTCTCAGTCCGATGCTGGCCAGTTTTCTATTGGTGGGTAGCGATTTTTCTGTCATTCTCTGGGCTTGCCTGGGCTGCTATCTTGTCAGCTTCCTGATGTTTTTCCTCAGCTCGCACCGTGGTGCCTCGAGGGCAGCCTCACTGCCATGAATTTCGTCTCATGATTTCCACCCCATGAATTTTTCTGAATACGCCAGTCTCGACGGAATCGCTTTGGCCGAGTGCATCCGCCAGGGGGAGGTCACACGGCCGGAGGTGCTGGAGCTGGTCTATGGGCTGATTCACCGGTTTGATGCGCAGGTGAATGCATTTGTCAGCCTCGAAAAGGAAGCTGCCCTGCAAGCGGCGGCCAGCGCCGAAGGCCCCTTGGCCGGGGTGCCGATCGCCATGAAGGACTGTGTCGGTTTTGTAAAGGGTGCGCCGCGAAGTTTCGGATCGCGCCTGGCGGTGGGTACAAAAATCGATTTCGATGACGAAGTGGTGGTGCGCTACAAGCGCGCCGGCCTGATCCCCGTCGGCACGACCAACGTACCCGAGTTTTCCAGTTCCGTGACCACCGAATCCATCCTGCACGGCCCGTGTAAAAACCCCTGGGATACCACGCGTTCCCCGGGCGGTTCGAGTGGCGGATCGGCTGCTGCAGTGGCATATGGAGCCGTACCCATTGCGTATGGCAACGACGCCGCGGGATCCATACGGGTGCCGGCTTCCTGCTGTGGCTTGTTTGGCCTGCGGCCCAGCCGTGGGCGCGTACCCACCGGGCCGGTTTACGGCGAGTTCTGGCATGGTTTGATGGTGCATCATGTCATTACCCGTAGTGTGCGCGACAGCGCCGCGGTGCTGGACATCAGCGCAGGCATAGATGACGGGGCGCCCTACGGGGCGCCGGATAACGTGCGCCTTTTCCTGGAAGAATGCAGTGTCCATCCCGGCACGCTGCGCATTGCCATCAGCGATGGTTCAGAACTGGGGCACGTCGTCGATGGCGAGGTGCTGGCCGCGCTGCACGACACCGTGGCGCTGCTGCAGCAACTCGGCCACCAGGTCGAATGGGCCTCCCCGCGCTATCAAAGCGAGAGCTTGCTGGGCGGCGTCATTACCCTGCTGTCGCTGTCCCTGGCCAAAGAAATACCCGATACCGCGGCGCAAACCGGGCGCAGCATCGGTCCGGATACGGTTGAAACCTGCCACCTGGAACTGATGCGGCGCGGGAAGGAAGTCAGTGGCCGGCAGCTGGCCGCGGTGCTGGACTACAAATCCGATCTCAGCCGCCTGCTGGGCCGATTTTTCCGCGACCACGATGTTTTTCTCACGCCCACCCTGGCAGAACCTCCCATCGTCCTGGGGGCTTTAAACAGCAATTCAGCGGATCTCGACGCCTACCTGCAGCGGTTTTGGCGCTACTGTCCTTTCACTCCCCTGGCCAATGTCTGTGGCCTGCCGTCCATGAGCGTTCCGCTGTGCTGGACGGCCGGTGGCCTGCCCGTGGGCATGATGTTTTCCGCTGCCTACGCCAGCGAAGGTCTGCTGTTCCGCTTGGCCGCGCAGTTGGAACAGGCGCGGCCGTGGAAGGACAGGCACGCGCCCGTCAGCGCCTGGTATTTAAGCTGAAACCGGCACCGGGGGCCTGCCCTGTCGGTCAAGGGCCGCACTGCACCTACTCCCAGGCCGCCGCTTCATTCCAGCCGGTGCCGCGGTCTTCCCCGCGCTCCCAATAGAACGTGGTCCTGGGACGATCGTAATTGCCGATTTCGTTCATGCTGTAGCTGTCATACAGTCTGCCCCCGACCATCGTTTGCACCACGCTGATGGTGTTCTGGATGTCTTCCAGCGGGTTCTTTGCAAGCACAATCAGGTCGGCCAGTTTGCCCACTTCAAGGCTGCCAATTTCCTTGTCCAGGGCCAGCGTTTTGGCGCCATTGAGTGTGGCTGCCCGGAGCACGCGCGCATTACTCATGCCACCTTCGGCAAACAGTTCCATTTCCCAATGCATCGCCAGGCCCTGGACCTGGCCGTGCGAACCTACGTTTACCAGCACGCCGGCATCATCCAGCTTTTTGGTGGAACGGGCCACTGCACGGAAACCGATGTCCCATAGCTCGTCCGCGGCGTGCAGGGTGGTCATGCCACGCGCGTACAGGGGGGCCGAGTATTGCAAGCCAACAGGACTGTAACCACTGTTGACCTGTGGGACGAAACTGTTAATGCGCGGGTCTTCCCAGGTGCGGTATTTCTGGTGAATGTAGTTTTCCCCGAGCAGTTCGCCGAAGGTGACCACCAGGGTGGGCGTGTTGGCGGTGCCGCTGTGCGCGAAGAGTTGCACGATATCGTCGTAGTAATTCGCCACGGGCAGGTTGTGCTCCAGGGAATTATGCCCATCCAGTACGGCGCTTATGTTGTTGTAAAAATGGCTTTCACCTTCCATGGCCACCATGATGCCGGCCTCGCGGGCCGCCTTGATGATCTCCTGCCGCTGTCGGCGCAGCGGTTGCCGGTAGCTTTTGACCATGTGGCCGCCCAGCGCCTGCTTGCGCGCCATCACCTTCTGCGCATCGGCAAAGCTGGCAATGGGTTCGTAGACCGGGTCTGACTTGCCGGGTCGGCCGAACAACACATGGCCCACACTGATGGTGCGTGGCCCAACCAGGTTCCCCGTGTCGCGCATTTCACTCTTGGAATAACTGGTGATTTCGCTGGCGTAGGGGTCGAAATTGGTGGTTGTTCCAAAGGCCAGCGCGGCGTACAGGCTGGGGTCCTTCTGCGGCATGGCGCCGGTGGCGGCATAGTAGCAATCTTCCAGGTGACCGTGCATGTTCACCAGCCCGGGCATGATGGTTTTGCCGTGGCTGTCGATGATTTTGGCATCAGCCGGCACGGCAACTTCACTTTCCGCGCCAACGGCTGCAATGCGATTGCGCTCAACCACTATGGTGCCCTGTTCGATCACGGCACCGGCGTTGGTGATCAGCCTGGCGCCGACAAAAGCCACTTTCCCCTCGGGTATGTCAGGTTTAACGGACAGGCCAATGGCCTCGGGTTCCGCGGACACAGTGCCATCGACCGCAGCCTGGTGCAGTTCGGCTCCCAGCAGCCAGTTCAACCGGTTGGAGTCAGCAGACCAGGCGAGGCTGTAACCCCCGATGTCGGTCAGACTGATCACCGGCACGGACGCGCTCTCTGCCGACACCTCCATGGGCCCGGCGACGGTCACCAGGCGCATCACGTAGTATTGCTGGTTTTGCTTGAAGCCTATCCATTTCAGGTCAGGGCTGACGGTCAAATCATAACGATCCGAGCCGCGCGCCACGGCATGTTCACGCAACTCCTGGCCCAGCAGATTGACGCTGACCAGTTTGCTCAACTGCACGCCCTCGGCATACTCTTCGGTGACATAGTAGATGCGTTCACCGTCAGGAGAAAAATGCGGCGCCAGTCCTGCGGCCGTGATGTACCGCGGCTCACCGCCAGCCACAGGGACACTGTAAATGCCCGCGCCGTTGCGAAGCCCGCCCATGCACTTACTGCCTGCTTCGACCTGGTAGACGATGAAGCGGCCGTCCGGGGAGAAACTGGGCTGCCGGATGACTGCACTGCTACTGACCAGTGTTTTTGACTGTTTCCCGTTGACTGATGCAAGCACCAGCGCGCTGCCTTTCTCATCATCCCACTGCACCCAGGCAAGGAGTTTTCCATCAGGAGAATACGCAGGCTCGAATTCCAGGGCTGCGGCGTTCGTCAGGCGTGCCGGCTCACCGTGGGGCAGGTTTTTCTGCCACAGGTGGCCCAGGGCATTAAAAGCTATGGCCTGGTTGCCGGGCGCCACCGCCAGGTGCCGGATAGCCCGCACCGTGACCGTTTCCGGGGACAGCTCATAGGGGAACCGCGCCACATCGGTAATGCGCACATGCGCACTGACGTGAAAGGGTATTTCCACTGCGGTCGCGGTCGCGGTATCAACCTTCAGCAGCTTACCCTTGCCCCAGATGGCAATATGCCGGCTGTCAGGAAACCAGCCGTACTGGGGATAGTAGCTGCCTTGCGGGATCCACTCGCCCTGCATGTCGCGGTCCAGCTCGTCAAACACCGGCCGCTGTGCACCGCTGGCGAGGTCGTAAACGAAGAGCACGGTTTTATTTTTAACGCGCCGCACAAAAGCCACCTGGCCGCTGTCCGGTGAAATTTCGGCTGTCGTGGCTCCGCCGAATCCGCCGAGCAATTCCCTGGTTTCACCACTGCGCAGATCACGCTGCATGATGACGTGCAGAGGGTGATTGGCGTCGAGAAATATGGAGTATTCGCCCTGGGGATTGGGCAGCTTTTGGGTGTAGTACAGGGTGCGCCCGTCGGGTGAAAACTGGCCTTCGTGGACATTTTCAAAATGGCCCGGTGATGCGACCAGTGCTTGTCCTGTCATACCCGTCCCTGTTCCGCTGCCGGGGTAGAATAGCCGCAGATCAGAGGTGTACAGGTCGCGATAATCGGATGACAGGTGAGTGGCTGCGAAATATTTTCCACCCGGTCCCCAGAACGGGCTGGTGACTACGTCAGCGGTTTCAAAGCTGAGCTGGCGCGCTCCCGAACCATCGAGTCCGGACACCCAGGCGTTGTCCCCGCCGCTTTCGTCACTGAGGTACAGCAGTTGTGTGCCATCCGGACTGAAACGCGGCGTGCGCATCATGGCCGGCCCGCCGTGGATCAGCGTCGCCTCGCCACCCTGGACCGGCAGGGTATAGATATCACCCAACAAATCAAACGCCAGTATCGCTCCGTCCGGACTGACATCGACGCTCATCCAGGTACCTTCGGTCAGCCCAAACTGAGCTTCGGTATAGGGCTGACCGGTGTCATTCACATCCCAGGCCGATGAACCTTCGGCAGCCAGGACTGAACTGCAGGCCAGCGCTGCACAGCCAGCGCATATCAGTGTTGTGAAAAGCCGCATAAGGATTCCTTGCATCGGCTTGCCCGCTGCTGGTCTAAAGGATGGTTCAAATAATCATTGCTTAATTGGTCTGGGTTTAATTGGTCTGGGTTTAATTGGCCGGGGTTTAATTGGTTTGGGCATTTCATCGCCGCTTCCACCACACGATAATGCCGGTTACGGACAGCAAGGCCACAGCCCAGCCGCACAGAAAAACCAGTATGCGCCCTGGCAGGCCTGCAACGCGCCCGGAATGCACGCGTTCCGGCGCGGCGGTCGCCACTTCCGCAAAGCTGCGCTTGCCGGTCAGTGTGTCCCCCAGGACTGCTCCCCCTGCCGCGGCGATGGATACGTTGGCGGATTCAAATCCCGCGGCATCCCGGTTTCCAAAAGTAACCTGGTAAACCCGCGTGTCATGCGAATATCCGATAGCCGTGGGGCTGGCCTTGATACCCAGGGATTGCAGGTAGCGCTCAGCTTGCTCAATGGCCTGATCGAAGGAGAGGGCGCCGTCCGTGACTGGCACAAGCATAGTTGCGCCTTCCGTGGGGGGACGCGGCTGATCACCGCCTGTTTCGCGCGTGGATGAGAGCAGGCTGACCACTGGCAAAAACACCTGGCGCTCCAGTCCCAGGGCAACACCGCTCAGCGCAATGGGCAGGAGCACCAGCCAGAACCACAAACCAGTTGCGCGATGTAGCTGTATGTTCATGGGCAGGAAGTTCAGCCCGCGTTTGAGCTTCCACGCCGCTCCCCACCGTCGCAGCGCACTCCGCTGCCGACCGGGCTTGGCCCCGTGCTTGTTCTCGTGCCTGGTCCCAGAGCCGTCATGGGGCCAGCTTAAAACCAGGCCCAGCACAGCCATGACCGTCCACAGAATGGCTACGTAACCCCACAGGGGCCGGCCAATTGCAAGCGGGAGGAATAGACGATTGTGCAGTTTATGCATCATGGGCACGATGTTTTCGCGCCCGCAGCATTCTCCCCACAGGCGTGCACCTGTCACTTCTGCAATCACCGGGTTGATGAATACTTCGTCAAAAGGAACATCGAATGGCACACCGGTCGCTGGGTCGGTTACCGCCTCGACGTACACCACAGTGGCCCGCCGGGGCGTGGCGACGAGGGGCAAGTAGGTGACCCGGATGCGCTCATCGTAGCCGGAAACCGCAGCCGCCAAGTGCCCTGCTCCAAGGGCCGCCTCGCCACTTTGCTCAATGCGGTACAGGGCGGGGTTCAGCCAGGCGTCGAATTCGGTGTAGAACGCCAGAATGCTACCGGTGACACCAGCTATGACCAGGAATCCGGCCAGTGCGAGGCCCAGGTAGCGGTGTATCGAAAGCAGTAATTTTCTCAATGTCGTGAGCCAGCCATTCGCGGTGATAGGAAGATCTTCAATAGTGGCTTCAATACCGTGTTCAATTCCAGGTTCAATATTGGGATTGGGGCAAGCGCACAACCAGTCCGTCAAGGTTTTCCGTCATGGTGATTTGACACGACAGACGGCTGTTTTCCCGCGGGTCGCTGGTGCCGGATAGCAACTCAGCCTCAAGGCCGGCAGCCCTTCCGGTCTGGTCTATCCACTGCGCGTCAACAAAACAGTGACAGGTCGCGCATGAGCAGCAGCCGCCGCATTCGGCTTCTATGCCCGGAATCATGTGATCGACGGCGCACTCCATCAGCGTCAGGCCAACTTCCGCGTCCAGCACGTGTTCCTTGCCAGAGTATTCGATAAACGTTACTGAGGGCACCTTAGTGTTCTGGCCTTGCCTAAGTCCCCGGCGCCGCAGGGCCGCCGAATATACCAATATCCGAGACCGTTCCATCCCGGTTGCGGATGGCCGGATCTCCCCGTAAGGGTTGAAAATTCTTGCCGGGCCGGAAGTCGGTGCCCAGTTCCGGATTTTCAAGATAGATATGGTCTCCGGCAGTCAATTGACCACCGGCAGTTTCAGGAAAAAAGAGCGCTTCGTTGCCATTAAAGACGCAATAGTCGACCGATATGGTAGCTTGTTCCTCCGCTCGAACCGCGTACGGTTTATTGCCAACGAGAATCGAGTTGATGAGTACGATGGCAGCGTTTTCCTTGCCGAATACGCCATCATCCTGGCTCGCTACGATCGCCGAATTGTAGATTTCTGTCGTGCTGTGGTCATAGGCCGCAACACCCGCTGACTCGTTGTTGCTGAACAGTGAGTTTTCTACTCGCACCGTGGAATTCCCTTCCACCCAGACGCCGACGTGCCCGTTTTGGACGCGCAGCCTGGACAGTACAACCCGGCTTTCACCAAAGACCGAAACCGCCATCTTGGCTATGTGAGTGAGTTGTGTATCCTGCACGGTGACTTTGCTGTTTATGACGAAAATTCCATGGCCATCGTAGAGATCATCTTCGGCCAAACCTACTTTGAAGTTGCGGATTTCCAGGTTACTGACCTCAACCGAGCTGTTGTGGATGAGCAGTGCTGAAACTGCCGGCCCGGCCCTGCCATCGAGAATCGCGCCCGGTTCGCCGCGCAATTCCAGGGTTTTGCCTTCAATCAGGAGGCCGCCGCGAATGACGAGTTCCGCATAACTCACATCGTGGAAATTTTCAGGGCTGTATACGCCTGCGCCGATGTTTATCCGGTCACCGGGTCCGGCCCGGTCAACCGCTTGCTGCAAGCCCGGGTAACCACGCAAGGCACAGGACGCTTCTGCACTGCCAATGGCGCAGACACGCCACTCCGCTGCCTGGAGCGTTGCGGCGCACAACGACAGCAGCACTGCTGCTAGCAAGCGCATCGCTTCGGTTGATGCAAAGCCATTGCGCGTCCTGGCTATGGCTGGAAGGCAATGATTCAGCTGCAAGGGTGTCATGGTAGTTGCGTCCGGTTGGCGCGATTTTGGCGCGCTGAATGGTGGCTGGAACAGGCGTTCATTATAGAAGCAGCCTCCGGCTGGCTTGCGTCGCCAAACAGGGTTCCACAGGTGACCAAAATGCACCAGCCACCCAATCATTGCAAACCTTTGCAGCGGCTTGAATGCACTGAAATCACGCGGAAATTGGCTTTACATGGCGGGCCGGGGCGCTCTAAACCCAGGTCAATGCCGCTTCAACCCGGCATACCCGTGCGGTTGCTGATTGTTGCATACAATGTAAAAGTACAACCTGCTTATGCACAGATGGGTGGCGTATGACCCGGTATCTTAAAGCCGCATTAATCCTGCTGATGGTTAACTGCCTGGTCCCGCCCCTGCTGGCCGACCAGTCGCAGTTGCAACCCGTCATCAATGCACACGACGAAGTACTGCAACTGGACTGGCCCGTGCTGCGCGTCGGGACCGCTGAATACGAGGAAGGACCAACCGGCGTAACCGTGTTTTACTTCCAGAAAAAAGTCCTCGTTGCCATGGACGTGCTCGGAGGCTCGCCGAGTTCGGTCAACAGTTCCTACGTGGATCTGGGGTATGACGAACCGGAACTCGATGCCGTGGTTTTTGCAGGGGGCTCCTGGTATGGCCTGGAAGCGGTTACGGCCATCTCGAGCGCGCTCAAGGACGATCACCTGCGCGATGGAAATGCATTTGGCAACCCACCCAATATTGCGCTTTCGGTCGGCTCGATCATTTTTGATTTCGGTTCGCGTCGCTTGAATGAAATCTACCCGGACAAGCGTCTGGCCGAGGCGGCTTTCAGGGCCGCACAGCCGGGATTTTTTCCGCTGGGCGCTCATGGCGCCGGGCGTATGGCAAAGTTTGGCTACTTTTTTGGCTGTAATGCGTTTTCCGGCCAGGGCGGCGCGCAGCGCAGCATCGGCGCGCTCAAAGTTGCTGCCTTCGCGGTGGTGAATGCTTACGGGGTGGTCACGGACCGGGATGGCCGGGTTGCAGCATGTTACCCGCAAGCCGGCTGGCCGGAAGATTTGCACACCGCGGACCTGATGGAGAATTTTCCCGCCAGCAAGGACCCGCAATGGAAATCGCCGCCGCGCACTGCCGAAGGCAAGAAAACCAACACCACGGTCAGCCTGGTGGTAGTTAATCAAAAGCTCACACCGCCGGAGCTGAAACGCCTGGCTGTGCAAGTACACACCTCGATGAGCCGGGCCATTCAGCCGTTTGCTACGCTGTATGACGGCGATGTGCTGTACGCCGTGTCCACCGCGGAATTGGAACAAGCCGAACTGCCCGGCCCGGAGCTGGGCGTGGTGGCATCGGAAGTCATGTGGGACGCCATACTGGCTGCCGTTCCGCAACAGCCCGGTTTCCCTGAGCACACGGAGACCACAGAGCAAGCCGCAATACAGACCCCGGCACATGCCTTGGGCACCGCGGACACATTCCAGGGCGAATACCGCTTCAGCGAAATGGCCAGCCTGGAGATCACCTCGTCGGCAGGCAAGTGGTTTGCCCGCGCCAGTGGTGAGGTCCCGGTCTTTGCCATCGGGAAAGACCAGCCGGTAGAGTTGCGCGCCGTATCTGCCACGGAGTTCACCGTACCCGGGCGCTATCCCCTGGTCTTGCGCTTTGATGCGCCGGGCCAGCTGTTGATCAACCCGGGCCACTGGCAGCAGTTGGGTACACGGGTCTCCAGGGGCGGCGCAGAAATTAGCCCATCAAGCAGCAAGTAAAGGAAACACGCCATGAGTACTGACGCATCGCACGAGTTGCACGACGAGCAAGGTTTACGTCAGATCTACAGCGCTGCGGGTGAACGCGCCGTGCTGAAAGTGCAGAACAAACTCGACCAGCACTGCCGGGATTTTATCGCCCGGTCGCCCTTTCTGTGCATAGGCTCATCCCGTCCAGACGGCCATGCCGACGTTTCTCCCCGGGGTGACGCGCCGGGTTTCGTCCACGTGGCCGATGACCACACGCTGTTGATCCCGGACCGGCCTGGAAATAACCGGCTCGACACCATGACCAATATTTTCCAGAATCCGAAAATTGGCCTGCTGTTTTTCATTCCGGGATTGGAAGAAACCTTGCGGGTCAATGGCACAGCCCGGGTCATCACGGATCAGCAGAAGCTGCTACGGTTTGAATTCCGCGGACACATGCCAGTGGCTGCCATCGAGGTCACGGTGCATGAGGCGTTCCTGCACTGCGCCAAGGCCTTGAAGCGCTCCCTGCTGTGGGATGAACAGTCGAAGATTGATCGCAAATCGTTTACCCGCCCTGCGCAAATATTCGCGGACCATGTCAAAGGCGGCATGTCGGCGGACGAAGTTGAGGTTTACCTGCAGGAAAATTACAAAAACGGCCTGTACTCAAAGGATTGAGGGTCTCAGCAGGGCGTGCTGAGCCTTCGGTAAAAATCGCGGGCGCGTTCATCCGTCGCTATTTCAGCTTGCGCCAGCAAGGCCAGGGTGGGGAACAGTAATAATGGCAGGAAAATTGACAGGTAGACGTATGCCTGCGCATCGAACCAGCCGTAATGGCGGTGCACCCAGTCACACACAATGGCGCCAGACGAAGTGCTGACCAGACCCCAGGTCATTATCCTGCGGCAGGTGCCGCCATCAAGTACGAAGTACAACACTGCCAGGGCCGCGGGTGCCAGTAGGCTGAACAGGACCACCGCCGGGTACCCATCTCCAATCATTTGACTCCACCAGGCCACACCAGCCAGCAGCGCAACCGTGGTCAGGCCAGCTAGCCATTGTCGTTGCGCTGAGCGCAACAACGTCTGGCTCCCCATGCGCTTGCAGAAGGACACGTTGGGAATGATCAGCAGCGGCACCAGCGTTGTGACATACGCCGTGATGTCCTGGTCAAAGTGCCATACCAGCTTGTTTAGAATCCAGGTAGCCAGGCCCAGCCCGTATCCGGATGCGATGCCCCAGAAGACCGCCGCTTCGGATGTCGCCCGGACATAGAAAATATTGCCCAGGGCGATGGCAGGGGGCACCACCATGGCGAAACCCAGCAGCAACCACTGCAGTACCGGCGCCGTTCCCACGACGTAACCAAAGTAGCAGGCAATTGTGGCCGCCAATAGGCCATACAGCACAGAGGTCACCCGGTAGGCACGGAGCTTCTTACGGTGTGAATAACCCCGGGAAGCCGGTATCCAGTCATTGACCACCATGGTGGAGCTGGCCAGCAGAACCGGCCCACCCGACGAGATCAGGGCAGCCAGCACGGCCGCGGTGGCGATACCGCCCACAAATGGGCCTGCGTCGAAGGCGATTTGAGTGATATTGCTGTAACCGCCAATCCCGGGATGCGCGCCATACTTTGCCAGCGCCTCGATGCCAATGACGACTGGCAGAACGCTCATCAGGGCAGCCACTACACCCGCGATCAGGAAAGCGGGTACCAGGACACTTTCACTTTTAGCGGAACTTGAAAAATTGACATACACGGAAGTGGCCGGTGTGTGTATGGTGGCTGAGAAAAACATGGCGACAATGGGCAGCAAGCCCATGCCGAACATGCTCCACCATCGATCAGGGTCCATGTTTTCCGACTGCAGGGCGATTGTGGCTTTGCGGGTAACCTGGTCCCAGCCGCCCAGCTGGTCAGCGCCTGTCCAGGCTACCGCGGCAAGGCCCAACACGATCATGCCGCAATGAATAATATTGGTGAACGAGCTTCCCTTCAGCCCGGAAAGGGTGGTTGCCACAATAATGATGGCGGAGCCACTCAAGATGCCGGCGACCAGTTCAATGCCGAGAACCTTGCTAATGATGACGCCAATCAACAAGGGTTCAATGACATTCACCACGAAATATTCTGTCTGCACGCACAGGCTGGTAAGCCAGCCACAGCGGGACGTACCGAAGCGCTGCAGGAATAGCTCGGCTATGGTCGTCAGTTTCAGGCGCCGGTACTGCCGGGTGAAAAAAATGCCGACCAGCGCCAGAGCCAGGAACGTGGTGATTCCGTACCAGATGTTCCATAGGCCTGTGCGCATGACCTCACCCGCAACGCCATAGGTCCCGGCGCCGCCAATGCGTGTTCCCGCCACACCGGCCGCAATCATCACCACGCCCATGCTGCCGCCCGCGGTTGCCCAGGCCGATGCGTTCTCGACTCTGCGGTTGAGCAGTACGCCCAAAACAGGCACCAGGGTCAGATAGACCAAGATGGTAATGACTGCCATGTCCATGTGCGGATTCCGCTAGTGGGGGCTGCGGTTTTTACACCAGGAATGGGGTTAACCGCTGGCAGATATTAGTGATAATCGACAGGTAATTCCAAGCGAAGCCTGGCATTGCGTGGCGGCATCTGCTGGGCACATCAGGTCATTTTAAATCATGGTGTTAGGCAACCACTTCCCAAGAAAAACTCCTCATTATGGTGCTTAATGCGCACCGCAGAATTAGTTTTTGGCACCTTCCGTAAGCACTCTGCGCGGTGTTAGTCTCACGCTGTGGGAATTCCGGCAGTACCACGGGCATGCCAGAGCTAAATGCCTGCGGCTTCGATACATCAAAATAGAGGCTTGATGCTCATGAAACTTACGCACATCAACATCCTGGTTTTTACCCTGGTCGCATTTTCAGCCCCTTTTGCCAATGCGCAAACCAAGGCCATAGAAGACGAAGATCTTGCACTTGAAGAAATCATTGTTACCGCCAACAAGCGCGAAGAACGGTTGATTGATGTCCCGATGGCAATTACCGCTATAACCGGTCTTGAATTGGAAGCGCGCGGCATCGATACCATCCAGGATCTTTCCTTTGCGGTTCCTGGCATGACCATGCGCGAGGACGGGCCTGGCAGTTACCAGATATTCCTGCGTGGTATTGCCAATGCCTACGGTGGTGGCGCCCTGGTGAGCATATACGAGGATGAAATTCCGCTGGTTCTTTCGGGTTATGAAATTCTCCCAACCCGGGTCATGGACCTCGCGCGGGTCGAAGTATTGAAAGGACCGCAGGGAACGCTCTACGGTCAGGGTGCTGTAGGTGGCGCTGTCCGGTACATCACCAACCGTCCGCTGCTGAATACATTCGAGGGCAGCCTGGAAGCAAATATATATAATGTTGCCAGTGGTGACTGGGGTGACTTCATAACCGGCGTCGCGAACATACCCGTGGTGGAAGACCAATTGGCGTTCCGCATTGCGGCAGAATTCGGCAACGGCGGCGGCTGGCAGGATCAGCCGGAAGCGGACATTGAAGATGGCAACGGCGAAGACCTGAGAAATATCCGGTTCCAGGGCCTGTGGAAGCCAGTGGAACCCATGGATGTTTTCTTCACCTACGTTAACTACCATGCCGATTATGAATTGGGCCAGGGCTATGAACAGCCCGATCGCACCATTGATGTGGCCGTGGACCCGGCCACCCGCCTGATTCCGAAAATCTGGAATTATGATGTGTACAACCTGGAAGCCCACTATGACTTTGGCTCAGCGGAGCTGATGAGTTCGACTTCCTATCTGAAAATGGATTTGCAGTACCCGTTCTCCTACTACGGTGGCCCGGATACTGTCTATGAAGGAACTCTTTCCGGCCACAGTTCCCGCTACAACCCGGGCGACCAGTTTTCCCAGGAGTTGCGCCTGAGCTCCACCGACGATTCGCCATTCCAATGGACGGTGGGCGCTTTCTACCGCGATATGCAGATTGAAACCAATATTCCGGACGGTGTGACCGGATACTACGGCGAGGTCTATTACTTTACGTACTACGTCACCAACACCTCAAAGTCCTATTCTTTCTTTGCCGATGCGTCCTACCAGATTAACGACCAGTGGAATATCGGCGCCGGTGCCCGCTACTTCAAAGACAAACAAACCGAAGAATACGTCCCAAACCCGGTGCAAAGCAGCACCTTCGATTCAGTCGATCCGCGCATCTATGCGTCCTGGACTTATGCTGACAACAGAAATGTGTACGCATCGATCACCAAAGGATTCCGTAGCGGTGGCTTCAACGGCTTCGATTACGCAACCGGCGCAGAATTACCGGATTTTGATCCCGAATCACTGTGGAGTTACGAACTGGGGTATAAGGCCACCGTGCTGGATGGTGCGCTGTTCCTGGATCTGGCGGCCTACTACACCAGCTACAACGACATGCTCCGTCGCGGGTTGATCCTGGTCGACAATGCCATTGGCCTGCAGTCGTTTACCAGTAACATTGGCAAGGCCGAGATCAAGGGCCTGGAAGCTGGCTTTACCTGGCGGGCAACCGATGCGCTGACACTGAATCTGTCCGCTTCGTTCATCGATGCCGAGGTCACCCAGCTGGATGCGGAAGGATCGGCCAACATAGAGGGGGACCCCATCGATTACGTCCCTGAATTCAGCTTCTCGGTGGGCGGCAATTACGCCTTCAACTGGCGCAGTGACATGCCGGGCTACATCCGGGCGAGTTACAACTACCGGGATGAAATGCCCTACGCCGACCGGACCAGTTTCCCGGCGGAAAACGTGCCGCAATATTCCGACAAGATCGGGCTCATCGATGCGCGCCTCGGCCTGACCTTTGGCAGAACCTATACCGAGTTGTACGTGCAAAACCTGTCCAATGAAAATAAGTACATCGACCCGTATCACGCATGGAACAACGCCAATCGTACCCGGCCGCGCGCCATAGGCATTGTATTTGGTGTGACATTCTAGAGCTTGAGCTAATGCGGTAAGCGCATTACTGAAAGCGTGCCCTGATGGAGCTTGTGGTGCCTGCCACAAGCTCCTTTTTTTTGACACCGCCATTTTTTTGGGCACCCATTTTCAGGCTGCCGGCTTTGGCCTGAACAGTTGTGCGGCGACGCGGATGATATACTGCCCGCTGAGCGCTGCGATCAACAGGCCCAACAAGGCCACCAGGCTCTTGGTAGTAAGGCCAGCCAGGCGTCCGCTGTGAATGGGTAACTGCAGAGAATACAGCTGGTCACCCTTGGTTCCCCGGCCGGGAGTCCTGGCGCCAACCACGTGGCCATCGGCCCCATCCAGGTAAATCCAGTCATTGCCCAATCCATCCGGATCGCGATAGCCGTACCCCATGCCATAAAAATTGTAGCTGCTGCTGTAGAACAATTCGGCAACCGGGCCCGGAGCGCCATTTTCCTGCCCCAGCTTCTGGGCCAAGCGATAGGCATCGGCATAGCTCAGCGTGCGCACGCCGAAATCCGTAAGCCCTTTGTTCGAATATTCCTCATAGATGCTGGGCTTTACCGGGGAGAAAATCGAGACCAGCGGCTTGAAAACCTCATCGGCCAGGTTCATGGCGATGCTGCTGAACGCAATGGGCAGCAGCAGCAAAGCGAGAACCAGCGCGACCGCTTTGTGCTTGATGGGAATCAGGAACAAAGTATCTGCGGCGGGTGTAGCACCGATTCCGCCGAACAACACGAGCAGGCAATTGATGAGCAGCACACCGGCCACCCCGCCCATCAGGTAACCGCCCCAGGCGCCGTCGGTGAGCGAGTGGTGCATTTCATACAGATAATTGAGCAGATTCTCTGGCTCAAAACAGCACCTGCCCCAATATTTCTCACCCACGATTTCGCCGCTGTGGGGATCGAGATAGAACGTGTTGCTTGCTATGGGTGGGTACTCGCCCGCGGCATCCGGTTTTGGCTCGGCGGTCAGCAGCGCCGTTTCCCCCGGGTTTTTGGGGTACTGCAGATACCAGACAGCGACCTCCGGCCTGGCCTGTTCCAGCTTTTCGATCAGAGCCGGGGGTGGCAGCATCTCCCCCCCGGTTTCCACGTGATAAAAACCGGGATTGAGGAGTGCATCGATCTCGTCGTAAAAGGCCAGCAAGCCGCCCGTAATTCCGGCCATGAATAACAAGGCGGCGACGCAGATCGCAGCCATGCCCAACAAAAACCTCATACCCAGCAAAAACTTTGGATACTGCATGGTAATTTCTCCAGGATTTCCGCCCCTGCTCTGACTATGGTTGCATTGTCCGGGCCATGGAAGGAGCCATTCGGGTTTGAGCTGGTGTTAATCTATCACCGCCGTCCGCGAATTTGGCATCTCGCCATGAGCTCTCAGAAGGATTAGTTTAACCGCATGAATTTCTATCCAGTGACATTACCCGGGCGCAGCCTGTCGCGGGGTTTTGCTTGTTGTGGCAGACTGCCTGCGAGACTTCTGGCCGCGCCAGTGGTCGCGCTGCTGGCCGCACTGCTGCCCGGACTTCTGATGTGCGCAAACGTGAGCGCAGACGAATGGGACGTGGAGGACACGGGCCAACCCTTCCAGGATGTCGAGTTTACTTTGACGGAAGGCACCTGGATGAGCGTGGACGTCAGCCCGGACGGTAGCATGCTGGTCTTTGACCTGCTCGGTGATCTGTACACCCTGCCGGTGGCTGGCGGCAAAGCTGAATTGCTCCTTGGCGGTCCGGCCATCGCGCGCACGCCCAGCTTCAGTCCCGATGGTTCGGAAATACTGTACCTCAGCGATCGCAGCGGCCAGGACAATGCGTGGACCATCAAACCCGATGGCAGCGGCGCGCAACAGATAACTCATGAAACCGAGAACATGATTGCCAATCCGGCGTGGAGCGCTGATGGTCAAACCATTGCCGCTGCCAGCGTCGTCCCGGAGTTTGACGCCAGCTACAAGTCACAAATCAAGATGTATCTGCCGGAGGGTGGTATGGGTATGACCCTCGTGCCAACGCCCGAAAACCAACGGGACGTGCAGGAGGCCAATTTTTCCAGCGACGGCAAGTATGTTTATTACACGCAACGACTGTTGGACTCCGCGATTTACGTAGACGCCAACCACATGAATTACGCGATCATGCGCCGCGACCTGGCCAGCGGTGCCATCGAGCAGGTGGTGGGTGGTTTTGGCGGAGCACTGTCGCCACAGGTATCGCCCGACAGCCGCAAGCTGGCGTTTGTGCGGCGCGTCAAGGACAAGACCGTACTGTTTGTCGCCAATTTGCAAACCGGGCAGCAGGCGCCGGTCTACGCTGACCTCGCCCGCGACCAACAGGCAGATTTTTATCAGCAAGGGGTTTACTACCCCGGCTTTGACTGGTTTCCCGACGGCAAAAGCATCGCTATCTGGGGCAAAGGGAAGCTGTTCCGGGTCGACGTGGCCAGCGGCGCGGCCAGCGAAATCCCGTTTGAGGTCAACAGCAAACATAAGATCATCTCCACGCCCCGGTTTGCCGACCCATTGGCGCCGGAGGAAATTGAAGTTCTCACTGCACGGCAACTCGCCATCGCACCGGGCGGCAAGGAACTCATATTCCAGGCACTGGGGCATCTTTGGCAGAAGGCCTTGCCAAATGGACGACCTGTGCGCCTGACCAACCGGGCAGCCGCAGAATCTGAACCCGCTTATTCTGCCGATGGCCAGCGCCTTGCCTACGTTGAGTGGGATGATGAAACGGGCAGCACGCTGGTCGTGATTACCCTCAAAGGTAAGAGCATAGGCGAGCTGACGCGCAGTCCGGGTGTCATCCGTCAGCCCGCCTTCTCGCCCGATGGCAACACCCTCGTGTTCAGCATCGACGAACCGAACAAGACCATGGGCGGTTATCGGGCCAAAGCGGGGTTGTACCTTATTTCAAGCAGCGGCGGTGAGCCCCGTTATATCGGCAAGCCGGCTTTGGCGCCGCGGTTTTCCGCAGATGGGACGCGCATTTATTTTTCGCGTGAAGACACCGGAAACACCAGGCTTTCAAGTATTAACCTGGACGGCTATGAGCAACGGGATCATGCCCTGGCCACAGGAGCAGACCGCTACGAGTTGAGCTTGAGCCCGGATGGCCGCTGGCTGAGCTTCAAGCAAGACCAGCAGTACTACCTGATGCCCTATGTAGAAACCGGCAATGTTACGGATGTGTCTGCCACCAGCACGGGCGTGCCCGTCGCCAAATTAACCACCGCCAGTGCTTACAACCTGACCTGGTCTGCCGATTCCGGCAAGGTCTACTGGAACCTGGGCCGCGATCTGTTCATGGCCGAGGCGAATGAGCAATTTCTGCTGGCTGGCCAGCCGCCCCAGCCTTTTGCTGCCATCGGCCTGACCGTGCCGGGAGACCGGCCGGAAGGCGTGGTGGCGTTTAGCGGTGGCCGGGTGTTGACCATGCGCGGCGAGGAAGTGTTTGAACAGGGTACGGTGGTGCTCAAGGGCAACCGCATCCTTGCAGTCGGCCCGGTTGACGGGGTGGAAATCCCGCCGGGTGCCTTTGTGGTGGATACCAAGGGTAAGACCGTCATGCCCGGCCTGGTGGACATGCACGGTCACATCGACTGCTGTTACAACGACGGCCCGATGCCGCAAAAGCACCCCAGCCAGTACGCCGCGGCAGCATTTGGCGTCACCACGAATTACGATCCATATACTTCGGAAATCCCCGCCTACACCACAACCGAAATGCAGCAGGCTGGATTGCTGGTCGCGCCACGGTTTATTTCAACCGGCAGAGTGATTTACGGGCGGGCCAACAAGGGCGACCATGCGTTTGTACCCTTGGACACCTATGCTGATGCGCAGAACACCATGACAAGAAAACGAGCACTCGGCGGTCGTGTCATCAAGAGTTACAAACAACCCTCGCGGCGGGCGCGCCAACAGTTGGTCAAAGCCGGGCGCGAGGCCGGGATCATGGTGGATGCGGAGGGTGAAAGCCAGTTTTACGTTGACCTGAGCATCATTATCGACGGGCACATGGCCCTCGAGCACAGCATTCCCGTTGCTACTTACTATGACGACATAGTGCAACTCATGGCCCACAGCGAAGCGGCCAACACGCCTACCCTCAATGTCACCTTTGGCGAAATCATGGGGGAAAACTATATTTATCAAACCACTCGCGCCTGGGACGATCCGAAAATCCGGGCCTATGTGCAGGAAGTCAACTCGGGATACGGCGCGATCAACACGCCTTACTCAGCGCCCCTGCATGTGCGCAACATGACCACCTTGCACGCGGTGGACGAAATCTGGGACATCGGCTTTCGTTCGCTCAGCCGTTCGGTCAAGAAGCTGGACGATGCCGGGGTGCTGGTCAATGCCGGCTCGCATGGCCAGGTCTACGGCATGGCCATGCACTGGGAAATGATCTCCCTGGCGCAAGGAGGAATGAGCAACTACCGGATCCTGCGCACTGCCACGATTAATGGCGCCAAAACCCTGGGCGTGGAAGACCAGATTGGTTCGCTGGAAGTCGGCAAGCTGGCGGATGTCATCGTGCTGGACGAGAACCCCCTGGAAGACATCAAGAATACCAACACCGTGCACTACACCATGATCAACGGACGCCTGTATGAAAGCCTGTCGATGAATGAAATTGGCAATTACAACCGCCCGCGCACCCGCTTCTACTGGGAACTGCCTGACTATCACGGCATTGACTGGAACGAAGCCTGGTCGGGGCAGTAGCGCAAGGGCTGCAAGTTAGCAAAAGCAGCTCCGGGCAGCACCCGGCGTTTGGCTCACTCCCCGCGAGGGAGCTGCAACAGCCGCGTAAAGGGCCGGCGGACCAGCACCACCAGCACAGCGCCAGCCCCCACAATGGCGGCATGCACCAACCAGAATTGCGCCGGTGACAGCACTTCATAGAAGCGACCCAACCAACCGCTGATGAACCCGCCGGCAAAAATCGACAAATAATATGAACCCACCATCATGGCATTAACCGCCGGTGGGGCTGCGCGTGAGATCAAGGACATCATGATGGGGCCAACGTACATGAAGCCCACGCCCAGGATGAAATGAAACAGCACCGGGTACACCAGGTTTACCGATCCCCCTCCAGCCATTTTCTCGCCCAGGGCCAGCCACAGAAATGCCGCAGTGTAAATGCTGCAGCCGAGAATGATCTTGCTGAAATCGCCAGGCTCCGTGCCTTTTTTGGCCTGCCGGCTCCACAGCAGCAGGACCAGCGGGGCCAATACCAGCACCGCCAGGGAATCGATGGACTGGAACCAGGTGACGGGCACCAGCAGCCCGAAAATTTCGCGTGCCACCCTGCCTTTGACCCACAAGGGATAGCTGTTCCACACCTGGGCCTGCGTGGCCCAAAAAAGCGCCGCAATAAGAATCAGCGCCAGCACTGCCGCAATCACGGGGCCATCGCCCGGCTGCAATTTTGGGTGAGTGCCCTGGCCCGCTCGCACCCGGTCCGGCGGCAGGTATTTACGCCCCTTCAAGTAAATGACGATGCCGATCAGCATGCCAAAACCTGCCACACCGAATCCGTAATGCCAGCCGTACAGTTCACCCAGCGTGCCACACACCAGCGGTGCGATCGTGGCGCCAAGATTGATGGCCACGTTGTAGATGGAAAAAGCCGAATCGCGCCGTTGATCCTGTTTTTCATACAGGCCGCCTACTTGCGCTGCCAGGTTGCCTTTGAGTAATCCGGATCCAAGGATCAAGGCCGAGAGCGCAAACAAAAAAGCTGACTCCAGTGCCATGAGGAAATGGCCCGCAGCCATCAGCACGGCACCCAGTAACACTGCCGGGGTGCGGCCCAGAACGCGATCGCCCAGCAAGCCGCCAAAAACCGGCGTGAGATAAATCAGTCCAACATAGATGCCGAACAGTTGGGTCGCCAGGGCCTGGGTGGACAGGTTGCCAAAAACCGCCTCGACTGCCCGCTGCACGGCAGCAAAGCCGGCGACGTGCTCAATGGTTCCCGGATGCAAGAGATAGGTGGCCATGTACAGCACCAGCAAAGCCTGCATGCCATAAAAAGAAAAGCGCTCCCAGGCTTCGGTGAATACGATGAACCCCAGTCCGGCGGGGTGACCAAAAAATGGTCCCGGCGGGCGCGGATTCATTTCAGCGCTTCGACGACTGCGTTGAAGAAATCGTTGTCTGCGACGACCTCTGAGCCCAAAGGCATGGATCTCGCGCTCCAGACTACGATCACGACCCGTTCACGCGGATTGATATAAATGTATTGGCCGAACAGTCCGCGGGCGCTGAATGCACCCACGTTCCTCGACCCTTCAGGCACTGGCCACCACATAAACCCGTACTCGACCCGTTGGCCGCCAATTTCCCGCGGTGAGCCCGATTCCATGACCCAGTTTTCCGGCAACACATGTTCGCCACCAATTACTCCGTCGTTCATGATGAACAAGCCAAAGCGGCCGTAATCGCGCAGCGTGGCACTGATTCCGCTACCTGCAACTTCCAGCCCCTCTGGAGAATCCAGCCACCACGTGGCATCGGCTTCCATGCCGCTACGGGACCAGATTTTCTCCGACAGATATTGTGCTACCGAACGGCCGGTGGCTGCACGCAACAAGGCGCCCACAACATGGGTTTCACCCGTACTGTAATTCCACCGGGTTCCAGGCTGAGCCACGCTGGGCAGGCTGGCCATGAAGCGCATGATGGCGCCCGGCTTCTGCGCAATCTGCAGATCCAGCATTTTTCTGCGTTCAGAATCGGGGTTGGTGGGGGTGTCGTCCCAGCGCACGCCCGAAGTCATTTGCAGCAGGTGTTTGATGCTTACGTGCTCATACCCACTGCCCTTTAACTCGGGTAAATAGCGGGTCAGCAAATCATCTATAGTGCCGATGCAGCCGTCCTGCATGGCCGCTCCCACCAGCGTGGAACTGATCGATTTTGCTACCGACATGGACATCCAGCGGGTTTGCGCGGAATTTCCGAAATAGTATTCCTCAGCCGCAATCCTGCTGTTTTTGAGCACCAGCAATCCAGCCACCCGGTTCAGGGAGAGATAATCCTGCAGTCCATACATGGATGCATTGGATGCGAAACGGATCCCACCCAGGGAGATTTTATTGATCTCCAGCGGTGCGGAGGTCTCGCCGCGCACGGCGACACTGGAAGGAAAAAGCTGATCGATATTGCGAAAAGTGGAGACGGCCAGGCCGGGATGCAACTCGCCCGCATAGACGCTGCGCACGTTCGCGACGGGCTCCACACCGCTCTGCGGCTGCGGCACATTGTCTTTTTCTTCCACCATCAGCAGCAACCCGCTAAGACTATCGTCATCACCGTTTGACCCCGTGACCCAGTATAGAGGGAGGGTCTGGCGGCAGGGGGGTGACAATCTGGGTTCACACGGTGTGTGGAATGCACCATGGGGTATGGTCCCAAAACGAGAGACCATTGCGGAGGGGGCCCGTAGCATTGGGGCCTGGCCTTGGTGTCTGGCCCAAATGTCTGACCTTGGGACCACCATCAGCTGGAAGCGGGCTGCTCCTTGGCAATTTCCGCCACGAGCCACTCGCGGAAACGGCGGATGGGGCGCACATTCCAACGGTCACGCCTGGCGACGAACATGTACGAGCCCATCGTAAGGTGCTCAAACGGCACCTTGCTGCCGGCCACTTCTACGAGGTGACCCGCTTTCAGATCCTTGCTGACCACGTAATGATTGGTCAAGGCAATGCCGCGTCCAAGCCGCGCTGCGTCCAGGGTCATGTGTCCGTTGAACAGCCGCAGGCCGGACAAGTCGAACTCGCAATCCACGCCATGCGCCCGCAGCCAGGTTGCCCAGTCGTCGAAATTCTCCTCGTGGAGGAGTTGATGCTGCAGCAGATCAATGGGGGCTTCCACCTTTGCAGACCTGGCCAGGTATTCAGGGCTGGCCACCGTGATGATGGAGGGGCTGGCCAGCTTGATGGCGCGCACGGCGCCGGATGATTGAAACAAGTCACCGTAATGTGGATCGAAGCGGATGTCGATGTCCGCTTCCTGCCGGTCGAAATCCGGCACGTCTTCGGTGGGGCGCAAGGCGACAGCGATGTCCGGGTTGGAAGCCTCGTAGGATGCAAGGCGTTCCATGAGCCATTGCACGGCAAAACCCGGCATGCACCAAATGTCGATGCAGCTGTTGTCGCCGCGCTTCATCAGATCGATCGTGGCGTTGGCTATGTCATCGATGGCTTGGGCGATTTGCTGATGGTATTTCCGGCCTTCCGCGGTCAAAGTGGCTCCGCCTGCGGTTCTCTCCACCAGCCGGGTGCCGGTCCAGTCTTCCAGCTTGCGCAGGTGTCGGCTGACGACCGCGTGATTTCTGCGCAGTTCACTAGCCGCTTTGCGCACCCCACCCAGGCGTGCTATGGCATCAAAAGCCCGTAACGCCTCGAATGGCGGGACAGAACGGCGTGCGGGTGGCGTGGACGCCAGCTTTTTGCTCGAATCACCATTGGTCATACTGTCTGCTCGTTGCTGACCGCTGCGCCTAATCTCAAGTTAGCCGCAAGCGCTCGATTCCTGCTGCGCCCGGTGTCAATTCGGGCGCTGCGCCGGTGGCGCCAGCGTTGCCGGATTCACATTTTTCAGGCAGGGTTCAGAATAGCAGATTCGAGTGCGCAATTGAGGACATGGTTAATTCGTGGTCACATCACCGCCTTGACAGAACGACGCAGTATTTCGGCAAATTCATCCAGATGGGATTCGTCCACTACCAGCGGGGGAGAAATGACCAGCGCATTGCCCAAACCACGCACCATCAGGCCGTTTTCCCATGCCTTGGCGAAGATCTTGACGCCAATCGGCATAGTCTCACCGGTGGGCTCAAACTCCACGGCGCCCAGCAGGCCATAGTTGCGGACATCAATGACTCCGGGCAGATCCGCCATGCTGTGCAAGACGTTTTCAAAGTAGCGGCCAATGCTCTCGCCGGCGCGCGAAAACAGCCCTTCCTCTTCATAAATGTCCAGGCAGGCGATGGCTGCGGCACAGGCCGTGGGATGGGCGGAATAGGTATAGCCGTGACTGAACTCGATGCCTACGGGAGAGTCGCCCACAACGCTTTGATAAATCGCCTCGGAACAAAAAACCGCACCCATGGGAATGGTGCCGCTAGTCAGGCCCTTGGCGGTGATCATGAGGTCGGGTGGCACATCGAATTCCTGCGCTGCGGAAAATGAGCCGGTACGACCGAAGGCGCAGACCACTTCATCAAATATCAGCAGCACCCCATGCCGGGTGCAGATTTCCCTTAGCCTCGCCAAATAGCCTGCAGGCGGAATGATCACCCCTCCGGCGCCTTGAATGGGCTCGGCAATCATCGCCGCCACATTCTCCGCGCCGTGAAATTCGATCAAATGTTCGAGCTCGTCTGCTTTTTCCAGGCCATGGGCAGGCAAGCCGCGGCTGAACGCATTATTGTGGATGTCCAGCACATCGGCCAGGTGGTACACGTCGCCCCAACGGCCAAACACGCGGGTGTTGGATGCAATGCCCCCGGTCGCAGTGCCGCCGAAATTTACCCCATGGTAGCCGCGTTCCCGGCCGATGAAGATCTTCCGGCCTTTCTGGCCGCGGGAGGCATGGTATGCCAGCGCCATTTTCATTGCCGTATCCACTGCCTCTGAGCCGGAATTGGTGAAAAAGACGTGATTAAGATCCCCGGGCGCATGTTCAGCCAGCCGCCCGGCCAATTCGAATGCACCGTCATGGCCGAATCCAAATGAAGGCGCATAGTCAAGATTTTTGGCCGATGCATAAATTGCCTCGGCCACCCGCTCCCGGCCGTGCCCAAGGTTGGTGCACCACAAGCCGGCGGTCATGTCGAGTACCCGCTGATTTTCCTTGGTCGTCCAATACATGCCGCTGGCTGATTTCAGCATACGCGGATTGGCAATGAAGGCCTTGTTCGACGTGAACGGCATCCAATGAGCGTCTAATCTCATGACAGGTTTCCTCGAAGTATTTCCGACAAAGGCTAAGCATCACAGCTTGGGCCAAAAACCGGCGAGCATCTTGATCGTCCGGGCTTTTCGGCCTTTCTAAAAGTACTGCGCCAGTATATTTCGAGGGTGAGTGGTTACGGGGGTGCGAAACACGCCGCAGCGGGTGAGGTTTAAGCACCGCCCCAAGTCGATGTGCGGGACGCTGAGTTGACCCAAAACTAGTGGATCATTCGGCACTCGCCGAGGGTGCCACAACCAGAACCTGGAACGTGCCTGGAACGCGAGTGCGATTGCCCTCAGCGTCGTACTTGTATTCGGCCGCGGGCAGGTAAATCCGGCCATTCGTGGGATCCAGCGCCGCGGTGCGCGCACCAGCCGTTGTCTGAACGGTGGTGACCACTCCAGCATGGCCATCGCGATGCAGACTGAAGATAGCAAGCGTGCCATCGAAGCAGGGAATATAAACCAGTCGGCTGGCGGCATCGAAAATTGCGCCATCCGCGTTTTCACCGACAGGCACGCTGCCACGATCCGAACCCTGCGCGGCATCGATCAGCTTCGCCTTGCCGTTGGCGCAGGCCGACACCAGCAGATTCGATTCCGCGTCGTAGGCCAGGCCGGTCGGCTCCTCGCAATCCTGCAGCTGGTAACGCGCGACAACCGTGCGACTCTCCACGTCGATCACAGCGATTTCAGCGGTGTCCTCGATGTTGACATACAACCGCCCTTTGCCATCAATCGCCGCCGCTTCGGGCTTGCCACCTACCGCAACGGTAGCCACAGCAACTGCTTGGGCGATATCGATGAATGTCACGTCGTTGCTCTGACCGTTCATGACGAACGCGAGGCCGGTCCCCTGGTCGTACAGCACGGCGTCAGGCCCGGTGCCCGTTGGAATAATTGCCTTGACCTCGCCGGTGTTGCGATTGAACAGCGTCGCCGTATTGCCTTCGCTATTGGTGGAAAGCATCAGGTCCGTGCCCGAGATGATCTGCACTGCTGCCACGTCCTGACCAGCAACAAAGACCGGCTTCACTTTGCGAGTGGGGAGGTCGATGGTCATGACGCCGCTAGTGCGAGCGACGAACACGCGCTGCGTGACACTATCGACCGAAATGTAATCGTAGCCACCATCCGGGCCGGGAAAATGGTCGACGATCGAATAGGAAACATCGGGCGCGCTCAATGCGACAGGAGCCGCAGCAACCGCCAACAGGACCAAACTTATCAGGGCTGACCTAACCATGCTGGATGTTCCTTTTGCGTCGCCGGGACACGAAATCAGATAGCGACAATCCGGCCATGGTACGCATTCGGGGTGCAAGTGCCAATAGAGAAACTGTTGTTCAGTCACTGGCCGAGCGCAATATCCAGCCACCTTTCCGCCGATCAGGTATTGCCCTACAATGATTGCCTGGTTTTTCACCCTTCCCGCCCGAGACTGTCCTGCAGCTAAACGCCGAGCTAAACCTTGAACACCTGGAAATACTGCACTCGCTGAGCGCGCAGGTGGAAGAGGATCTCACGTTCCTCACCCCCATCGACAAAGCCTGGCAACCTACCGATTTCCTGCCGGACCTTGGCGGCGAGGATTTTGCGGATCGACTGAGCGCCTTCCGCGCACCGGCGAAGAATCTCACCGACGAAATCCTTGTCGTGCTGGTCGGCGATATGATCACCGAAGAAGCGCTCCCCTCGTACGCCCTGCAGCTGAACCTGATTGCCTCGGACTTTGAAGGCAATCGCGCTGATGCGTGGTCGAAATGGATGCGTGGCTGGGTGGCAGAGGAAAACCGTCATGGCGACCTGCTCAACAGCTATCTGCGCCTGACGGGTCGGGTCGATATGCGGGCCATCGAACTGACCGTGCATCACCTGATTGCCAACGGCTTCAATCCGGCGACCTATCCTGATCCCTACGAGGGGCTGGTCTACACATCGTTCCAGGAGCGCGCCACCAAGATTTCACACGGCAATGTCGGAAAACTGGCGGCAGCAGCGGGTGACCCGGTGCTGGGTAAAATATGCCAGCGCATTGCCGGTGATGAATCGCGCCACGAGGCGTTCTATACCCGCATGGTGGGCCACCTGTTCTCGGCGGATCCCAATGGCGTGATGCTGGCCTGTCGCCGCATGCTGCGCACGGTCATTGCCATGCCCGGGCGGCTGATGTTTGACGGCAAGGATCCCAAACTGTTTGATCATTTCGCGGTGGTGGCGCAACGCTCCGGCGTATACACCGTGCATGATTATGCGACCATCATTGAGCACCTGGTGAAAACGTGGGACGTCGCAGGGCGGTCGGTCAGCGGCGCGGCGGCAAAATCGCAGGACTGGCTGTGCCGGCAAGCGGAACGTTACATGAACTATGCTGACCAGATTGCAGCAGGTCTGCTGCAACAACCGCCGACGGCGTTTTCATGGATTCACGACCGCAAGGCGTGAGAGTCCTCGCCCCCCCGTACTCGAACTGCGTCATGGTGCTCATTTGTCGCAGGTAAAATCATCGGCGCCCACGGCCCGGCATTGTGGTGGACAGCCATTTTTTTGCCAATAGCTTTTAACGCCCGTCATTTGCAGCACCTTCTTGAAGCCGGCTGAATTTCGCCATCCTGGCTGGGCCAGCACCCAGGATCGACCGATTGCGGACAAAACCGGTTGCGACTCCGCGTTCAAATAGAGCCAGGGCTTGGTCTTCATCGCCAACATAAAGCAATGCCTGCGCGTTCCAGGATATGGCCGACCTTGAGTTCCCTGGCGATTTCAGCGCTGGACAGGTTGCGGTCGCGGTAGGCAAATGACGAGGTGCGCGATGCCACGCTGAGGAAGTCCACATCCACCAGGACATTGAGCAGTTCCTCTGAAATGCCATCGGAGAAATACTGGTTGTCCTTTATTCAACAACCACTCTGCCGAAGAGGCAAAAAGCGGGACGGGGCAAACCAGAGCGGCTACTTGCCCCGTCCCCTTTTTGGTCAATCAGGAAAACAAGGTTATGAACAGGTAGACCGCGAACAGCAGCATGAGCACCAGGCCCTGCAGGATGTTGGTGCGGCCCTTGATAAGCGCAAGCATCAACACGAAGAGCGTCAACAGGAAGATCACCATACTCGGTGCACCAATGCCCATGGCCAGTGGCATACCCATGTGCAGTGCGACCATAGCCACCACCGGAATGGTGAGGCTAACGCTGGCCAGGGCGGAACCAAGTGACAGGTTCAGGCTGCGTTGCAACTGGTTCGCCAGTGCCGCACGCACTGCGCTGATGCCTTCAGGTAACAGCACAACGCAGGCGATGATGATTCCGGACAGTGCCACAGGTGCGCCGATGGCATCGATGAAGGCATCCAGTTCCGGCGCCATACTCTCTGCCAGTAGGACCACAGCCACCAGATGTACCGGCAGCAATACTCCGCTTATGGCGGTCGAGCGGCGCGAGGGTTTCACTGAAGATTCGACCACGGTGTCGCCGACGAAATGGTCCTTGTGCCTGAAATTCTGCACGAACAGAAGGCTGCCATACAAAGCCAGCGTGATTATCGCCACGAACACCAACTCACCATTGGAGTAGTAGGGGCCGGGCACGGTACTGGTGAAATCGGGCAAGACCAGGGTCAACACGGAGATCGCCACCAGCACAGTGAGCTGGGCAATGACACCCTGTGTACTGAACTGCTGTTCCCGGAATTTCAATCCCCCGATAAACAGGGTGACGCCGGTCATCCCGGTGAGGATGATCATGACAGCCGCAAAGACCGTATTACGCGCCAGCACCGAAGCGCCTTCGCCAATGGTCAGCATTAAGGAGACGATGATGGATACCTCGATCACCGTAACGGAAAGCGCCAGTAACAGCGCACCAAAGGGTTCACCCACGCGCGCAGCGAGCACCTCCGCATGCCGCACTGCACCCAACACCATCACCACCAGCGCGATCACGGCCAGGGGCAGGTCCCACAGCGCGTGCAGCGTGTGGTGCAGGCCGAAGACCAGCCATGCCAGTGTCGGCCACAGCAAGGCCCTGGGGAGGGAAGGTTCGTGAGTCAGGTCAGAATCCATGGCTTTACCTAAGGAAGCAAGGCACGTGGCAACATCGCTTCGTTTGCGCTGGCGACGGGCTTAGGGTTTCATCATCCCGTGATTGCGCAGGACTTCCTGCAGCTGGTCGTGCGGCAAGGCAGGGACAACCCAGTAGTCGGCACCGGTCATGGTCTTCGCCGCGATGATGGCGTTGATCACGGACTCTTCCGTGGCTTGCACGACGGCGGTGAACAGCGGGTTCAATTTCCAGCTCTGCACGCGTTCTACGCTGGCATTGGGCGCAGTGAATGGCGGCTCGGTGCTGTTGCCTTCGTCGGCTCCCGCATTCGCGATCGAAAACGCCAGGAAAATGTCGCCCGATCCGTCCCCTTCAATCGCCCCCACCCGACCCAACCCGACCGATACCCGGCGTGCAAGCCGCTTAAGTTGATCCGGAGTGAGCGGCGCATCGGTGGCCACGATCACGATGATAGATCCATGCTCGAGCCGCTGCATGTCGTCGGTCGTGGCAGCGATATCCGGCTTGCAGAGCGGCGCGATCGAGCCGTCCCAATCGTGCACTGGAGGGTCGAGCAGCGTTTCCACACAGGGAGCCTGCAGCTTCATCTCGCGCGCAACGGGAATTCCGGCCACGCGTAGTTGTTCCGTGCTGCCGTAGTTGCACTGCGCGAGCACACCCACGGTATAGCCCCCATCTTCCGCCACGAGTACCCGCGAGGACGTGCCGGTGCCTCCCTTGAATCCGTTGCAGATCATGCCGGTTCCGCCTCCCACGTTCCCTTCGGGCAGCGGCCCGCTCGCCGCCGAGTCCAGAGCGTCCCATGCATCCTGCGTGGTGACGTGCTGGCCCCGGATATCGTTCAGCGGCCAATCCGCGGTCTCGGCCGCCACGGGATACCAAAACTGGCCATAGTGCTGGTGCTTGACCATCCACGCCACAGCCGCATCGCGCACCACGCCGACACTGCCGGTATTCGTGATGAGAATCGGGGTCTCCAGCAGGCCGCTCTCCTCGATCCAGTGTGTCCCGGTCATGTCGCCATTGCCGTTGCCGGCAAAGAAGCCCGCAAAAACACTCTTCGTGCCGGCCTTTCCGCGGGGAAAGATCGCGGTCACGCCAGTCCGGACCGGGCCTTTGCCAACAACGAGTCGGCCTTCTCCTGAAATGAGTGTCTTGAAGCCGACCTCGACGCCGGCGACGTCCGTGATGGCGTTGAAGCGCCCCGGTGTGCCGTCGAAAGGCACACCGAGCTCACGCGCACGAGGTTCTGCTGCGGGAGGCGCCGACGCACTCTGCACGGAGGCGCTGCTGCACAAAACGAGTAACGACAGACAAGCGACGGCCAGTGCTGTGCTCCGGGTCATGGGAATTCTCTCTGTGTAGCTTGCCAGTGGCGGCCAGCCGATTGTAACGCAGATACGCTCCGAGCCCAGCCCAAGCGCGGACCCTGGCGCGAAGCCCCGGCAAAATCCCGCGCAAACACCCACGACCTTGAGAAAACTCGTTGCGTTGGTGCGAGCGTATGGCCTGCTCGATCGCCCGGAATCCCGGGTTCCGGATCCCGCCACGCAGACGCTTTTAAACGTCACCGGGCTGCCTGCCACTAAAGATTCGAAACCAGGTAGTTTTTGTTATCCAAAAGTTTCATTACCTTTCGCTTCCATTGTTTCGACAAAAGTGGTTGTATACGCAAAACAGATAATGTCTTGTGTGGGAGATCGTTACCATTTTGTGGGAGATTAGTAATGAAACGTAAACTAGAACAGCTTATTCGGCAGTTTTCGACGTTCCGGGCATTGCATGTAGGCCTCGCGATTTGCGCAGTCACCGTCGCGTCTCCCGTCGCCAGTGCTCAGACTCAGGCCGCTGCCGACGACTCCATCGAAGAAGTACAGGTTGTGGGTAAGCGTGTGAGCATAAAGAAGTCTCTGGAAAACAAACAGAATGCAAAATCAATTGTCGATTCGATCACTGCCGAGGAGATGGGGCGATTCCCGGATCCGAACGTAGCCGATTCTTTATCGCATATTCCAGGAGTAACGGTAGAAAGAACCCGGGATGGCGAAGCTCAATATGTGAACATTCGCGGTTTGGGTCCTGAATTCAGTGTCGTGACATTGAACGGGCGCGTACTTGCCACGGACGACGAGGGTCGAAATTTTGCCTTCGATGTTTTTCCCTCTGAAATGATCAGTAGCGCGGACGTTTGGAAGACGGTCGAAGCCAAACGGGTTGAAGGTAGCGTCGGCGGACTCATTGACCTCAAATCCACCCGTCCTCTGGATACCCCTGGATTTTATAGCTCCCTGACTGCCAATGGGCTCTACAACACTCTGTCGGATGAGACCGGCTGGAAGTTCAATGGCATTCTCAGCGATACGTTTGCGGATGACACCTTCGGTTTCGTAGTCGATATTTCTTATGCCAAAGGCAACCGTCGCTCAGACGATATGTTCGATAATTTCTACTTCGGAGTGGACGACGGCAGGGAATACGACATAAACGAAGATGGAGAAATTACACCAGACGAGCAAAACATCGTCATGCCGGGCTCTTACGCTTTGGGCGCCTACTCAACGGATTTCAAGCGCACCGGTGCGACGACGACATTGCAGTGGAAGCCATCGGACCGCTTTGTATTAACGCTTGATGCGGTGTACACAAAACTGGACTCAGACGCGGTCGGCTATACGCAATCTTTTTATATGGAAGAATTTCCTGGCCGGTTTTCGAACATAGTCATGGACGGAAACGTTATCACTGCAGTTGATGTTTCGGACGTAACCATGGAAGTAGTCACCCTGGACGATCATCGTACCGTTGACACATCAATGGTGGGCTTGAATGGCGCATATGATGTAAACGACAAGCTCACTGTTGTGGGCGACATGTACTGGTCGGAATCCACACGCAACGGTGGTGGCAAAAACACCTTTGTAGTTGCCGGCGCCCCGGGTACGCATTGGGGGCACTACGAACTCAATAAGGGTGGGTTGCCAGATTTCATCCCGCATTGGGACGGCGACAGAACTTCCGACGATTTTGGCAATGACGACTTCGCACCACACTGGGCATTCCGGGGTGGCGACGATATCAAAGACAAAATTTTTGGAACCAGCCTCGTTGCGAACCTGGTCTTGGATCTTTCATTCGCTGACGATGCAAACGTGGACTTCGGTGTTGTTTATACCGGTCGCGACAAGAGCAAAACGGCCCTGGACAATGAAGAATTCGGCGCATGCAATTATTGCGGCTACCCGTACTTCTTTGGCGAAGTGGGCGCAGATGTTGTGCGCCCGTTCCCGTTTGAAAACCTGTTCTCCGGTGACGGCGCAAATGTCCCGCGTTCCTTCCCGATTTTTGACATACCGGCATACGGCGCCGGGCTGGCTGCGTCTGACGGACTCACCCTGACTGACTATCTTGGAAATGTCAGAACCTTCGGTCCAAACGAGTCTGCACTGTGGGAGCCTGTTTTAAACCCGGTCAACTCGTATGCGATAAAAGAGGATACAACAGCGGCTTTTGCGCAATTGAATCTCGCGAACACGAATTGGTTTGCCAACTTCGGCCTGCGCTATGTACAAACGGACGTAACGGCCGACTACTCCTACAACGAAATCCTGACGATTGAAATCGTCGATCCGAATGTGCCCAATCCGCAATGGATTGTTACCCGCTCGGAGAGCTCCGCGCAGACAGCCACAGGTGATTACCATAAATTCCTGCCGGCCATGAACTACGGCTTACACCTGCAGGAAGATCTGCTGCTGCGCTTATCCGCATCACAGTCCTTATCCCGCCCCACGCTGGATCAAATGGCGCCGCTAACGACCGATTCAGCCCAGTCCGGCGTGTTCGTGATGGACATCTCCGGCGACCCGGGTATTGGGCCGGTGTTTGCCGATAACCTGGATGCATCGCTTGAATGGTATTTTGCGGAAGGCAGCTTTGCCGGCGTGGCCATGTTCTGGAAGAAACTCGAGGGATTCATTACCACCGTGACAACAACCGAACCCATCGCCGGAGAAGACTTCAGGGTCACGCGGCCGATCAATGGCGACACCGCGAAAGTTCTGGGCTTTGAACTGAACCTGGTCAAGCTGTTTGATAACGGGTTTGGTGTGTCCATGAGCTATACCTACACAGATTCCAAGACCTATGTTGACGGTTACAATACGGGCGGCCTGGTCGGCGTCCCGGATAAGGCATATGCGCTGTCGGCGTTTTATGAAAACCGAAAACTGAGTGCGTATGTTGGTTTCGAGCACGCGGGTGAATCTGTCGACGATCCCTTCAGTCCTCTGGGAGAGGGCTATTACACGTCCCGCAACCCGTACAACATGCTGAGCGCAACGCTCCGTTACCATGTGACGGACGAACTGACCCTGGTGCTGGAGGGCTATAACATCCTCAACGAATCCAACGAAACCTACGCGGGCCGGCCAGATTTGCCAAGTTCAATTCAGTACTCGGGTAGCACCTACACCTTTGGCGCGGTCTACGTATTTTGAAGCAAGACCAAAACGGGTATGCGTATGAGCCAACTTAGCCTCGCCAGGCGTCTTGCAGTGTTCATGGCTGCTTGCTGCCTGGCGATCACTGTCTGTGCATCCGGTGAAGAACTGCAGCCGATACGTTCCGGCCATTTGTCGATCGAATTCAATTCGATGATGTACTCGAAAATCAAAGCGGACTTTGGCAGACCCATCGATCCGGACGCGCAGTTTTCTCCGTCCGAATTTGTCATCGCAGATGGTGTTCCTGTCACTGACTTCACCCTGTCTGCGTCTTCTTCAACGGAGATGGCCGGGCCGCTCGGACGAGGGGTACTTCACGTGCTTGTCGGTGAATCGGCGGCGCGAATCGAAAAACGTGTTGAGGTAAGAAGTTACGAAAAGTTTCCTGACATGCTGACCTTTCGAGTTGCATACAGGAACAATTCATCCGGCCCAATAACCATTTCCAAATGGGTGAGCAATGCGTATTCGTTAGATACCGGTGAGGGTGAGCCTGCGTTTTGGTCCTATCAGGGCGCCTCTTACGAGGATAGACGTGACTGGGTTCGGCCATTAGCCGTTGGCATCAGTCAGGAAAACTATTTTGGTATGAATGCCAGCGACTATGGCAGCGGTACGCCGGTTTCGGATGTTTGGCGCAGGGATATCGGCCTTGCTGTCGGCCACCTGGAGACGGCCCCCAAGCTCGTGTCGCTACCCGTTCACTACACGAGCCAACACGGCGGCGCCGAGGTCTCGGTGGAGTATGTGTACGACTTCGTAATTGCGCCGGGTGAAGCTGTTTCTACGTTCGAGACTTTCGTTTTCGTCCATAAGGGCGATTATTTTGCAGCGCTCAAGAATTACCGGCACGCGATGAGCATGCAGGGTTTGACGATCAGCAATGCCCCGGATTCTGCTTATGAACCGATCTGGTGCGCCTGGGGTTACGAGCGCAATGTCCAGGTTTCCGAGATCATGAACACGTTGCCCAAAGCCAAGGATCTGGGGCTTGAGTGGGTAGTCATTGACGATGGCTGGCAGACCGCCGAGGGCGACTGGTACCTGGACCCCAAAAAGTTTCCCAACGGCGCTGCGGATATGCAGTCGCTGGTAGCAAGCATAAAAGCCGCAGGGCTGAAGGCGAAACTGTGGTGGGCGCCTCTGGCTGTTGATCCCGGCACGGATCTTATTAAGGAGCATGAAGACATGTTGCTGCTGAACGAAGACGGCAGCCCGCAGAAGATAAGCTGGTGGGATAGTTACTACCTTTGCCCTGCTTATGCCAAGACCATTGAGTACTCGAAAGGCCTGGTTAAAACGTATATGCAAGAGTGGGGCTATCAAGGCCTCAAGATCGATGGGCAGCACCTTAACGGCGTCCCGAAATGCTATAACCCGAAGCACCAGCACGCCCGCCCGGAAGAATCCGTAGAGAAGCTTCAGGAATTTTGGAAGGAAATCTACCAGACAGCCCTCAGTATCGATAAGGAAGCTGTCATTGAAATCTGCCCCTGCGGCACGGCCTATGCCTTCTTCAACCTGCCCTATTTAAATCAAAGCGTTGCCTCAGACCCGCTTTCGTCATGGCAAGTCAGGATGAAAGGCAAAACCATAAAAGCCCTGGCAGGGGAATCGGCCGCCTACGCCGGGGACCATGTAGAAATGAGTGACGGGCAAGATGATTTCGCATCGACGTTGGGAATAGGTGCAGTGGTCAGTACCAAATTCACCTTGCCCAGTGAAAACCTTGCAGCGCAACCGTACATCCTGACCGCGGAAAAAGAAACCGTGTGGAGAAAATGGATAGGCCTGTACAACGACAAGATGTTGCCCAAAGGCGAATACCTCGGCGAGCTTTATGACATAGGTTTTGACCAGCCCGAGGCGCACGCAATCAAGAAAAATGAGACGCTTTTCTACGCATTTTATGCGGCTAAATACACTGGCGAGATCGAGCTTCGCGGGCTTGATGCGCGTCAATATCAGCTGGTCGATTATGTCTCCGCAACGAATCTTGGTCTTGTGAGTGGGCCGCTGGCAAAAATTCAGGTGGACTTTGAAAAGCACCTGCTGATTGAAGCAACACCTGTCGGGGTTCCTTAAGTGGCCGGGATAAAGTTGATCACGTCGGCACTAAGGGAGCCTGGGCGCGTCGTTGGGTGCATCGCTCTGGTGGTGCTGGTGGCTTCCTGCCAGCCACAGGAAAAATACTATTCAGTGGAAGAGTTCGCACGAATAAAAAAGATTGATGCACATACTCACCTGAACACCCTGGATACAACACTTATCGAACAGGCTATTGCCGACAACTTTGAATTGCTGACCATCAACGTCGACTATCCTGACTTTCCTCCGGTTGGCACGCAGTACGATGCGGCCTTGGCCCTGAAGTCAAAGTATCCGGATACAGTGCATTTCGCAGCATCGTTTTCGTCGGATGGCTGGGAAGATCCCGATCATAATGCCAGGGTAATAGCCAGCTTGAAGGAGGCCCGCCAGCAAGGTGCAGTTGCGGTAAAAGTCTGGAAAAACATCGGCATGGACGTGCGTGACAGTGATGGCCAGCTTTTGATGGTCGATGATGCCAGGTTGGACCCGATTTTCGCGTTTCTGGAGTCATCAAACATTCCGTTTATCGGCCACCAGGGCGAGCCGCACAATTGCTGGCTACCCTTGGATGAGATGACGGTTAATAATGACCGCGAATATTTTCAAGAGCATCCGCAATATCACATGTTTTTGCACCCGGACATGCCGAGCTATGCGGATCAGATGTCGGCCAGGAACCGGCGCCTGGAAAAGAACCCCGGGCTGCGGTTCGTTGGCGCCCACCTGGCGAGCCTGGAGTGGAGTGTTGATGAAATGTCTGCATTCCTTGACCGGTTTCCGCGCGCATCCCTCGACATGGCCGCGCGTTTTGGACAATTGCAATACCAGTCAATGCGGGACTCGGCCAGGGTGCGGGAATTCATGATCAAGTATCAAGACCGGCTGATGTACGCCACCGACGCTACCACCCTGGCTGAAGACGACAACCGTGAAGTTGCACAAGCCGCGCATGCCAAGTGGATCGCAGACTGGCTGTATCTGACCAGCGACGAAAGCATTATGGTTCCCGAGATCGATGGAGAGTTCACCGGCTTGAAACTCCCCAGCTCCGTGGTCGACAAGATTTATTATTCCAACGCCAAAGCGGTGTTCGCAAATGTTTGCGGGCAGACATCATCGGCCGAGGGCTGCACCAAATGAAGGGAAAGCTTTGGTTGGGCTATGCCCTGGTAACGATGATTTTCTGGGGAGTTTGGGGTGCATTCACGGGAGTCTCTGCCCAAAACGGATTTCCAGAGACCCTGGTCTACTGCGTTTGGGCGCTGACCATGATTCCACCGGCGCTGTTTGCGCTGAAGCTCATAAACTGGAAACTGGAGTACGACCCGAAATCGATTTTCCTGGGATCCGTCATTGGGTTATTGGGCGCGGGCGGGCAGATGATTCTGTTTTATGCCCTGACCATAGGGCCGTCGTACCTGATTTTCCCGGTCATCTCCCTGTCGCCTGTGGTCACGATCGGTTTGTCCTTTGTGTTCCTGAAGGAACGCACAGGGCTGTTGGGCGCGGTCGGCATCCTGCTCGCATTGCTGGCCCTACCCTTGTTCAATTATTCCGCGCCGGGACAAGGTGGTGATTTTGGAACAGCCTGGTTTGTACTTGCGCTGTTGGTATTGTTTGCCTGGGGGCTGCAGGCTTATTTCATGAAACTGTCGAACAAGACCATGCATGCCGAGAGCATTTTCTTCTACATGATGATAACCGGCATCTTGCTGATTCCGGGGGCGCTGTACATGACGGATTTTTCCCAGCCCATCAACTGGAGCGCAAATGGCCCGTTCCTTGCCGCCGCCATCCAGATACTCAATTCCCTGGGTGCGCTGTCCCTGGTTTTTGCCTTTCGCCATGGCAAGGCCATGGTTGTTTCTCCAATGACAAATGCGGGCGCTCCCCTGATGACCGCGATCATTGCACTGGCCATTCTCGGCCTGGTTCCGACCACCGTAACCATAGTCGGCATCGTGTTGGCGTTAGTGGCAGCTTGCTTGCTGGCAATGGAACCGGAAGAAATCCCGAACGACGCAAAATGAACTCCGTTTTGGAAATCATCCGTAGACACAAAGCCGGTGAGGCTGTAGGCATTTACTCGGTTTGCTCGGCCCATCCAATGGTCATTAAAGCAGCACTTTGCCGGGCAAAAAGTGATGACACCTTGGCGCTGATTGAGTCAACTTCCAATCAGGTGAATCAAGACGGTGGTTACACCGGTATGCTGCCGAGTGACTTTCGAACGCTGGTTCACGGACTGGCGAATGAGGTGGGATTTCCAATAGATAATATCGTCCTGGGCGGCGACCATCTTGGGCCGAATTGCTGGCAAGGTTTACCCCCCAGTGAGGCAATGGACAAATCGGAAATATTGATCAGCCTGTATGTCGAAGCCGGCTTCCGCAAGATCCACCTCGATTGTTCTATGCCCTGCAGGGGCGACCCTACACCCCTGGGTGATGCAGATGTGGCCAAAAGAGCCGCCAGGCTGTGTGCTGTAGCCGAGCGCAGTTGGAGCAAGACGGGTGGAGCGCCGCCTGTCTATGTCATCGGTACTGAGGTACCCACACCCGGCGGCGCAACTGAGGATTTGGAAGAACTTCAAGTAACGCGAGCGAGCGCGGCTGCTGAAACGCTGGCGGTCCATAAGGCGGAGTTTGCGCGGGTTGGGCTGGAGTCGGCGTGGAACCGGGTTATTGCTCTGGTGGTGCAGCCCGGTGTCGAGTTCGACCACGAAAGAGTGATCGACTACCGACACGATCGGGCTGCAAGTCTGAGCAACGAGATCAGGAACCATCCGCACTTGGTTTTTGAGGCGCACTCGACGGACTATCAAACGCCCCTGAATTTGCAAGCACTGGTGCAGGACCACTTTGCAATTCTAAAGGTCGGCCCGGCACTGACTTATGCCCTGCGCCAGGCGTTTTGGGCATTGGATCAAATCGAGCAGGAATGGGTTGGCAAGGCAAAGGCCGTGCACCTTCGGCAAACCATGCTCGACGCAATGCGACAGGATTCCACTCACTGGAAAAGCCACTATGGCTCAACCGGGGAACAATTGGTTTTGGATTTGCAATACAGTCTGAGCGATCGTGCAAGGTACTACTGGCCAAACAAGAACGTCGAAAACGCGGTCACTCGCCTGGTGCAAAGTTTGCAGGCATCGCCACCACCGCTGACGCTGATAATGCAGTATCTACCGGGACAGTGCGCAGCCATCAGAGAAAAACAGATTCACAATAATCCTGAAGAGCTGCTTATGCACAAGATTGATGAAGTCCTGATTCAATATTCCAGCGCCTGCAATCAAGGGGGCAAGTGAACGCGATGAGTTATCTTGGTTATAGCGAAAGCCGTCTGAACGAATTGGGTGCTTATTGGACCGCAAGAGAAATAGAACAACAGCCGGCAAGTTGGTTGCGGACGAATGAATACCTGCTCAATAATTCTGCCCGGATAGAGGATTTTCTCAGGCCGCTGCTGGCACGCAGCGATTGCCGAATTATACTGACCGGGGCGGGAACTTCGGCCTTTGCAGGAACGTGCCTTGCGCCACTGTTATCCGGTATTCTCGGCAGACACATTGAAGCCATACCCACCACTGACCTGGTTTCCGGACCCGCGCAACATTTTTTTCGGGACATTCCAACCCTACTCGTTTCGTTTGCCCGTTCCGGAAATAGTCCGGAAAGCGCTGCGGCAGTCAGACTGGCAGATTCTATTTTGGATGAATGCTACCAGCTTGTCCTGTCATGCAATGCGGATGGTGAGCTTTACCGCCTCTGTGGCGACCGAGCCAACTGCCTTGCGTTGCTTATGCCCGAGGAAACCAACGACCGCGCATTCGCCATGACGTCGAGTTTTAGCAGTATGTTATTGGCCGCCATTTCTGTTTTTACCGGTATCGCAGCATTCAACGAAAAAGTGATCCGGTTCTCGCCTTTGGTCGAGGACTTTATCAAAACTGAAAATGGCCGGATAAAGGAAATCGCGGACACCAATTGCAGCCGCGTGATCTATCTCGGCAGCAATGGCCTGACGGGGCTGGCCCAGGAAGCAAGCCTGAAGCTCCTCGAACTCACCGACGGCCAGGTGCTCACCATTCATGAGTCACCCCTCGGGGTGCGTCATGGTCCGAAGTCCATCCTGAACGAGGACTCTTTGGTGGTGATCTTCATGTCGGCAGATTCCTATACCCGTAAATACGATTTGGACATACTCGACGAGCTTGTCCTGGACCGGCAGGTAAAACAAATAGTGGCCCTAACCACTTCAGTCGACCCCGACCACCATCGACCTGAATTTTTTCCTGTGAACGCTGCAGAAGGACTGACGGACCTGGAATTATTTTTTCCCTATGTTGTTTTTGCCCAGATGTACGGATTTCACCATTCCCTCAAGGTTGGCAACACGCCGGATGAACCCAGCGCTTCCGGAACCGTCCACAGGGTTGTGAAAGGCGTGCATATCCACGCCTGCGCAGCCTGACGGGGGCCCAAAAAATGTATATGGGTGTAGACGGTGGCGGTACAAAAACGGCGTTCGTAATTGTCGATGGCAATGGCGATGAAGTGGCCGAACACGAGGAGTCCGGTTCCTACCATATTGATATCGGTATCGCAGGCCTACGGGCCTTGATTGATGCCGGCGTCAGGGCCACGTTGGCCGCAGCGGGGCGGTCAATTAGTGATATTAAATACGCATTCTTTGGTTTGCCCGCATATGGTGAAGACACCGCGCTCACTGCGGAACTTGATGCGATACCTTCCGGCTTGTTTAAAAATCGCAACTACACCTGCGATAACGACATGGTCTGTGCATGGGCCGGCTCATTGGCCTGCCAGGACGGGATAAACATCATTGCCGGAACCGGTTCCATAGGCTACGGACGCTACGAAGGTAAGGCTGCGCGTTGCGGGGGTTGGGGCGAGGTTTTCGGTGACGAGGGTTCGGCCTATTGGATCGCAGTCCGCGGCTTGCAGCTATTCTCGAAAATGAGCGACGGTCGTGCAGCGCGGGGCCCTCTCCATGGCATGGTACGCAAGGAATTCAATTTGATTCAGGACCTGGACATGAGCGCCGTGGTTTTGGGCACCTGGGGTTCAAACAGAGCGCGAATAGCAGATTTCGCCAGGTTGATGTTTGCGGCCGCTCGCGCTGGAGACCACCAGGTTGCGAACATCATCGGTAGCGCAGCCAGAGAACTTGTCGACATCGTGGACTCGATCCGGGAAAGCCTGGAATTTCCCGCGGATGTTGAAGTACGGGTGTCTTACACCGGTGGGGTTTTCAAAGAGGGGGACCTGATCCTCACCCCATTCAGGAATGCACTGAACTCTGCTGCAGCGAAGTATGAGCTCAGTGCGCCCAGGTTTTCACCCGCCCTGGGTGCGGCTTATTACGCGGCGGTCCTGGACGATTTCGGCCCAATAAAACAAAAACTGCTGGGCGCTGACGCCTAGTCGCTTGAAACCACCAGTTTCATTACGCTTTGGAATTTCCATCCCCCAATAAGTTTCGTTGTGCATTAATTGCGCGATATGATGTCCTTCGTTTTCATTCATATGCACAATCGAAGATATGCGAGACACCAGCAGGCGCCGTGAAAAAATCTCTTCAACGTTAAAGAGCGCTGGCAGCGTTCAGGTGCTGAGCCTGGCCGAGCGTTTCGGCGTTTCCACCGTCACCATTCGGAAAGATCTGAAGTTTCTTGAAGACCTGGGCATCTCCATGCGGACGTATGGCGGTGCGATTCTCAATGAGGGAAATATTCGAATCGTCGAACGGGCAGTCAAACACAAAGAGCAACTGCATGCGGCGGAGAAGATAGAAATTGGCAAGGTGGCCGCGCAATACGTCAACTCCGGTGACTCGATTATTCTCGATTCAGGGACAACCACGTTCCGGATTGCTGCACAACTGGCGGACAAGCAAGACTTAACGGTCATCACCAACGGCCTGGATGCGATGAACAAGCTGGCCCATTTTGAGAACCTGGAATTGATCATGTTGGGCGGTACTTTGCGACCCAAGAGCATGTCTTTCTTTGGCGCGCACGCGGAACATGCATTGCGGGAATTGCATGTCGACAAGTTGTTTCTCGGCGTGGATGGCTTTCATCTGGAGAAGGGAATTACCACCCATTTTGAACCGGAGGCGCAACTCAACCGGCAGATGCTCAAAGCCGCAAGTGAGATAATAATTGTCAGTGATTCGTCAAAGTTCGGCAGGATCTGCCTGCATAAAATTCTGGAACTCGAACAAGTTTCGAAAGTAATCACTGATGCAGGAATTCCAGATGAGTACCGCGCAAGGCTGGAGAGCCTTGGAATCAGTGTCATCGTAACGGCGAGTATCCCGCCGTAGCGAAACATCGAAAAGAAAATCTCATCGGGCCGTGCGGGCGCCATAATGGGTGATCAATCTAATAGAAATTCCCTGTACATGTTGGCAACAAATGGAACTGTCCGGTTTTGTAGCACGTAATGTGTCCGCTTTTGCTTCTCATCGCACAGTCAGTGATGACGGTCGTAGTAGCGAACTTCCGGCAACTGCCTTGAGAGCGGTAGTGGCCGGATTTCCGTAGGCATCGTATGGGGCCAGCTTGCACGGTCCGTGGAAGATGGCCAGGAATTGATTGGGATAACGGCGCACGCGGACTTTAGAATCGGGCGTTGCTTGTCTTCAGCGAGTTCATCGTGGATGGCCTAAAGAGTGGGCTGGAAGACTTGCTGTGCACGCGGGTGTTAGTAGTGCCGGCTCAAGTGTATTTCGACCGAGGCGTTGAACCCCCGCTGCGCCGGTGCACTCAGGGCATCGCGGATGCCCAGCGAACCGGGCCCGGTCAGGGTGTTGCCTTGGGCGCCCAGTTTGGGATCGCCGAAAATGCCGGTCGCA
>JANLTO010000066.1:0-3962 GCA_031362985.1 Lysobacterales bacterium
CTGTTGCAGAGCCATTTTACGGACGGTTGATACGTCCTGGCGTAGCTCTAACACGCCGAATATCGCGCACATGGGGCGTCCTCGTTCAGTAGTCGGGTTATCAGGGAGGCAGGTTCTCTAAAGGAACTTAATTTGTATCAACGCCTCAGCATCACTCCAGTCTACCGAACACACATGTTCAACGGCAGCCGGAACGTTCAATGATAAGCGGTTGAGCCCGGAGAGCCAAGGAGGACTTGGCGTGCCGTGCCAATGGACTGGCTCTCAAGGGAACCCGTTGCTATTGGTGGCCGCCGCTAAAGTGTGACCTCAGCGCGGTTCGCCAAACGCTTGAGCGGGCCTCGCAAGCTGAGACAGAGCACAGCCACAATCGCAGCAATCGCACCAATCACCAGGAACGTACCGCCAAAGCCCAGAGTCACCAGCCAACCACCTGGCACACCTGCCAGATAACCGCCAAGACCCAGGGTCATGAAATACCACGCGCCCATCGTCGCCGAGGCATAGCCTTGCGGCGCCGCACGCGTAACCAGGCCGTATGTGGATGTCCAGGCCACCAACTCACCGATCGCCGTGAGGCCGATGGCAACCGTTGGTATCCACAGCGGGGCGAGCACGCCCCCTTGGGCTATTACACTGGCGAGGTACATCAGCAGGTGCGCGGTGGCCACCAGCCCCAATGCCAGAAAGTACTTCTGCACGATGTCCGGCGACCGCCCCTGTCTACCTAATCGCTCGTAAAGCGTTGCAACGAGCGGTGCAAAAATGATCACTACCGCAGGATTCCACGAGGCGAACCAGGGTACGGGAATCGAGAAGCTGCCGATGGCACGGTCGACCTGGCGTTCAATGAACAGCGTCCAGATACCATACAGCTGAAACCATCCTGCGCTAAACACCAAAAGTATTAACGCAAGAAAGCCTAGCAACATCAACCGATCAGTATTCTTTTGGACAAGTTCACGCAGATTCACTGAGGCGTGAGCCACAGGTCTGCGCTCTGGCGCCACGCCGATTTGGCCCAGCAGGCGTGGCGCCAGAGTTTGGTACGCGATGAGCGCGATGGTCACTCCGGCAATGGCCAACGAAAACGCAAAGGCCCAGCCGAATGCCTCGGCAACCAGCCCCACGACCAAACCCGAAACAACGCCGCCGACGCAAATGCCGAGATAGTAATAGGTGAATGCGCTGTCGCGCCGCGGATCGTCAAGGCGGAAGGTTTCGCCGCAGAGCACGACGAGCGTTGATTTCATCAGCGAATTGCCGGCTACCAGGCAGGCAATTGCCAGGTAGAAACCGATGGCTGTGAGTTGATACGCCCGCGTCAGCCATCCTACGCCCTGGGCCGCATCCAGTTGGACGCCTCGAACTGTCAACGCGGCATCGATTTCGACGGAGCGAAACACATAGCCCAGTGGCTGGCCCAACCCACGCATGGCATCGACCAAAGGCACGCCGTGCATGGCGCCGAGGATCACTGGCACAAAAAAGGGTGAGGTCATCAGGATCTGACCGGTCAACATCAATATCAGCCCGATGGTCAAGGCGCGCCGCCGGCCGAGAATGCGATCGGCGATCCATCCGCCGAACGCAGGAAGTGCATACATCAGTCCGGAATAAAGCCCCACCAACCCGAGGGCCTTCGGGTCCGCCCAACCGAAACCACCGCGCACGACATTTCCCGTCAGGAACAGCGCAAGCAGGCCCAACATCGCGTAGAAGCTGAAACGCTCCCAGAATTCAACGCCGACAATTAACCAGGCGCCTTTCGGCAGCCCCAGCAGCTCATCACCGGTACGTGAAGTGATTGTTGCAATCACCACCTTAGCCACACACTGCGAAACAACCAGAATATTCGGAGAGTAAAACCCCTAATTTCCATCAAACCCATGTCTATTGAACAGCTTATCATGCTAAATCCTGCAATGAGTTCACGGTCTCATCCCGCCAGTCCAGAGTGCATGGGGCCGGGTTCTGCCATGCGGCTGTTTTTTTAAGTGCAAACCCAGTTCTCAAAGTCACAGAATCCGCCTGTACTTCAGAACAGCCTGTGCCGATCCGGTGTCCTGCAGTTCAATCTTGATTGGCCAACCGGCATAGAAACCGCCGCCCATCCAGATGTGCGACTCGCGTTCTTTGCCTTCGCTCTCGATCAGGAGGTCGTAGCGGTTCACGCCGCTGAAATAGAAATGACCTTCGATGACCTCGCTGGGTTGGCGTGTAATGCTGACAGCACAGGGGGTCAGGCTTTCATCCGCCAGGCACAGGGCTTCTATTTTCCGCACCTCGCCATCCTGCATGGTATTAAAAGTGCTATTCAACGCGAGGGCATCCGCGCCGGTATCGGTGACCACCACGCCTGCATCACTGGTAATTTCTGACACCGAACCATCCGCGTGCCGGATCGAATACACCTGGCCCAGCCGGCTTATCTCCACTTCGGTAACTGCCAACCCACTATGGGTTTGCTCCAGTAGACGTGTAAATCTGCCATCAGCATCAGACTCCAGCCGCCAGCCTGAAGTGCTGCCGTTGGCGCTCTTGCGTTCCGCCAAAACCGCGCTTACGCCACTTTCTGAACTGGCAAGGGCAATGCGTTCGGTGCCGGCATCAGCCGCTCCACTGCCCAAGGTGAAGCCCGCAAACAGCGGCACTTGTTCGCCATCGTTGATCGGCCAGTCCGGTTCAGCGTCGAACAGCGCCGCTTTCCATTCGTTGTTTTTCACCACGGCAGCAAGAAGCTGATCGAGTGATTCGCGATCCAGGAAATTCCCGGCGGTGATCACGCCGGAGATGTCTCTATAGGCAGCGACATTTTCGAGTGGATTGGCGCCCAGCAAGACAAGCTCAGCCCGCGAACCCGCCGTAACTACTCCAGCCAATCCGTTCTCATGATTGAACTCGGCCACATTCACGGTGGCAGTTTCCAGAGCTTCATAGGGAGACAAACCCGCCTGCACGAACAATTCCAGCTCTTCAACCACGCTGAACCCAACGTACACGAACGGGTTCGGCGCATCCGTCCCGGCCAGAATTCTCACGCCGGCGTCATGGAAGTCTTTTACCTGGTGAAGCGACTGCCCGATGATCTGAGCGGCGCCAAGATAGTAGTCTTCAGATCTTCCGGCCTCCCAGGATTTGATGATTCTCCAGAAATTTTTCACCGTGAAATCCGTGTAAAGCATTTCAGGGCGTTGCCACTGCGCAGCCACTTCTTCCGGGGACATGAGCAAACCCCGCAACACGACCACGGTCGGCACCAGCCAGTGGCCGCTTGCAGCTGCCGCCTGCGCCAAGCTTGTGAGTTTCGCCTCATCGTACACATCAGCCAACTGAACTCGGCCGGTGCCCAGTCCTTCTGCAAACGCAACAAATTCCGGAGTCCAGGGTTCAGGATAAGCAACACCGTCCACCATGCTGGCTGACGAAATTCCGGTTAAATGCTCGGAAGTTAACATGCCGCTCGCAAACGCGTGCTGCGCCGGAACCACCTTGGGGATGTGGCCGGCGAACGGGATATTGGCAGCTTTGGCTTCCTTCGCAATCGCATCGAACGCTTCGAGGCTCAAATTGGAATAGACCTTGATGAAGTCGTAACCTGCGGCCTTCTGTTCCTGCACGACCTCATGGGCCTGTTGTTGGTTCATCACGCGATCGGTGCCGTAGTGAATCACCGGATCACCGTCTACGATTCGACCACCAGTGATGATGCGTGGCCCGATGCGCGTGCCCGCGGCGACCTCATCGCGCATTTGCAAGACCACCGGCTCACCCCACATGGCTCGGATCATCGTTACCCCGCTGGCCAAAAACAGATCAAGGTCGAGTTGAGTCATGGGATGGGCGTGCATGTCCGCCAGACCTGGTGCGAGGAATCTGCCACTGCCATCGATGCTCTGAAAATCGTCGGGAATTCGAATATCGGTCGTTGGGCCCACTGCCGTGATTTCACCACCGCTCAC
>JANLTO010000056.1:0-3416 GCA_031362985.1 Lysobacterales bacterium
ATGAACGTGAAGGCCACCAGCCATGGCCAAACCGGCAACGAAGACTACGCCCACGTGCCGTCCATGCTGGAGGACGTGCGTGCGCGGCGGGCAACCGAGGTGGATTGGATTACCGGTGCCATTGTGCGGGCTGCGGCCAAAGCTGGAGTGCCTGCGCCCATCAATGAAACGCTGTATCGTTTGGTCAAGGCCCGCGAAAGCAGTTGGAAGCTCAGCAGTCGGGCTCACATGCATAAGCCACACGCATAACCTGAAGAGGTAGACATGAAAGTATGTATCGTTGGCTGCGGAGCGATCGGTAGCTTGTTTGCGGCCCACCTGGGCAAACTGGACGACGTGGAAGTGTGGGCCTTTGACCTGGATCAGGCTCACGTGGATGCAATCAATCAAAACGGCCTCAGGTTGACCGGGCTGAGCGATATCGTGGTGCCGGTCAAGGCGCGTACCAATCCGGACGAAATCCCGGAATGCGAATTTGGTATCGTGGCAGTCAAGACCATGTACACCCGCTCGGCCATGCAGGCCACGGCGCGGATTTTTCGGAACGGGGCCGTTTGTTCCGTGCAGAACGGCATCGGCAATGAAGAAATTATCGCCGAGCATGTCGACCGCGTGATCCTCGGTACGACCTTCCCTGCCGGCCATATTACGGCCCCGGGCGTGGTGAATCAGGACACCGGCGGCAAGACCTGGATCAGCCCCTTCCTGCCCAAACCCGCCAGCATGGATGAAGTGCGCTTGCTGGCAGAAACCCTGATCAGGGGCGGAGCTGAAATCGTCGCGATGGAAGATGCCCGGGGTGCGCTGTGGACCAAGCTGATTTTCAATTCAGCCTCAAACCCGATGGCGGCGCTGACGGGACTACCGCACGGCGTGGCTTGCGACCAGCCTGGCGTGCGGCGTGTCATGCGCGCACTGGTCGACGAGGGCAAAGCGGTTGCCAGGGCACTGGGCGTGACGCTCGATGGCGATCCGGACGCCTTGCTGGACTACGGCAGGGAAAAGGCCTACCAGCACCCCCCCAGCATGCTGACCGATGTGCGTCACAAGCGCTTGACGGAGATCGATGCGCTTAATGGCGGCATCGTTCGTTTTGGCGAACAAACCGGCGTGCCCACACCACTGAATGCCGCGTTAACCGATTTAATCAAGGGCCTGGAATACTCCTGGCGCGAGGACGAATGGAGGAACAAGAAACCATGACTGAATTTATCAACCGTTTCCGCCCGAGCAAGGTCGAAATCGAACGCCGTTACGCCAATACGCGCAAAGCCATGGAACAGCACGGTCTGGACTATCTCATCATCAGTGGCAGCGAGTACAGCGGCTTCGAGGGTGCGGTGCGCTACATGTGCGGATTCCTGATCCTGCACCGCTACGCTTACGTCATCGTGTCGCTGAAGGATGATCCGGTATGTGTATTTCCGCGCGAAGCGACCTGGGTGGGGGATCACAGCGCCATGTTCATCGACCGTCGTGAATTCCCGCCCCACTGCGGCGAATGGATGGCCGAGCACCTGAAAGCCAAGGGCGCGAAAAAGGTCGGCGTCTACGGCCTGGAGTACATCATCAATGTGCGCGACTACCGCGCGCTGGCTGCAGGTGGTTTCGAGATCGTCGATTTCGAGATTCCCTTTGACTATGCGCGGGCGCAGAAGAGCGACGAAGAGATGGCCTCGGTGCGGCACTCGATGGAGATCAACAAGCAAGGTGTGCTCAAGGTGATCCAGTCCTACCAGGCGGGCAAGACCGAGGCCGAACTGATGGGCGTGGCCGAGCACTACTTCACCACGGCCGGGTGCGCGCGCAGCACCATGGACATGGTGTGTACCGGGCCCAATGGTTCCATACGACCGCAAATGGTATTTCCCAGCCAGCGCCCAGTACAGGACAGCGACAGCTTGCTGTATGGCCTGGAGGTTGCCGGGGAGGGCGGGCATTGGGTGGAGTTTTCACGCCCGCTGGCGCCCAATGGCTTCGATCCTGTCATGCAGGAAATGATGCAGGCCTACCTGGAATTCCACGAATTGGCCAGGGAGCACATGAAAGCCGGTAACAACGCCGAGGCAGTAAGCCGGGCATGCATGAAACCGATTTTCGACCGGGGCTACCGTTCGGGCCACGTGTGCGGGCATTCGATTGGCATGACCATGATTGAAATGCCGCGCATCGGTGAAGGCTTCGACTTCGTCCTGCCGGAAAACATGGTGTGCTCCATGCATCCGCACTTCATGACCCAGGAACGCACACACTCGCTGTATTTCCAGGAAACCTACCGGGTCGGCCGGGATAAGGGAGAAGGGCTGTCCGGCGTTCCTTACAAGGTCTACCACGGTGGAGAAGCCAGCTTCTGATTAAATTTCTTTGATAATGCCGGAATACAAGCCGTCCAGCAGGTCGTTGGCGGCAAGGCCTGCATAGAATCAAGTGGCGCGCCCCAGATTTCACGTTCACCTGAGTAACGTGAGATGAACTTCGTTGTTAACGCCAGACAAACGGTTCCGCTGCTTCGGTAAATAGCATGCTCATCCGGGCTTCCCCCACATCGATCAGCGCCAAAGCTGCGCTGAGATTCCCTGCCATGACTGCGGCGTGAACTTGATCGAAGTGCTGCAAATACTCATTCCAATCGCCGATCTCAACTGCCCCGGCGAGTTGTTTATTAAAGACATCTGGATGCAGCTTGGCGTGCAGGTAGTCCAGGTAACGATTGGCGGCTGCTTCATGCAGGATCTCGGTATAGCGCAAGCTCATCGCCTGAAATAGTCCGAAATCTTCCAGCATGCGCGCATGCCGCAGGGCCGCCTGCGCAGCTTCCAGACGCGCCCGCAAGGCTGGATCGCCAAGGCGGGGAATGGCGAGTCGCAAGGCGGTGCGCAGCAGGCCGGCGAGGACGGGTACCAGGTCGCGCAGATCGTCCGGGGACATGCGGCGAACCCGTGCGCCCTTTTGCGGGACCAGTTCCACGACGCCGTCTCCGGCGAGCACGCGCAGGGCATCGCGGACCGAAGTGCGTCTCACCCCCAGTTCACCGGCCAGGTCGGCCTCGATCAGCCGTTGACCGGGGACATATTGACCACTGCGGATACCCTGCTGGATGACGTCTACCACGTCCGTCAAGGTTGGTCTTGCTCCACGGCGAGCAGGTTTCGATGCTTCTGCGGTGGCGGGGTCGTCTGAATTGCTGTTCGGTTTATGTTTCATCGGGGCCGGCTGTTAAGGACAGGGTGAAAGCTTAAGAGAGCGGCTTGACTTGCGCAATGTAGTGTGACAATCTTCATCGATATTAATGTCGACATTTTATACGACATTTTCAAGCAGGAATGTTCAACGATGTCCGAAAGTCGCCACGCGGGCAGCAGGCAAGGTGCCAGCGGGGCTTATGCACTGGTTACGAAGTGGGAGCAGACATGCGT
>JANLTO010000105.1:0-2805 GCA_031362985.1 Lysobacterales bacterium
GGTATGCATGGCACGATGCCTCATCAGGAAACCAATCGAGAAATTGCTCCCACGTACGCGGGTAGTCGCGCCCAGAAACAGGCATTGTTAAGCTATCGGTCACCACTACATGTTGACTGAAGTGGAGCTAAATGGATAGCCCTTATATTTGTATAGCTTCCATTTCAAGGTGATTATCATGCTTTCTCCAGGCTGCACACACACTTCCAGCACGTTCGAAAATGCCCACTTCGCCCAGGCGAATCAACGCCGGCAACACATCGAACACCTGGAAGATCAGATCACAGAACTGGCGGCGCATGTCGATGCAGCCATGTTTCGTTTACTGGAATTGGTGCGCGAGTACGACGAATACGAAGGCTGGGGTGGCAAGGGTTTGATTTCGTGCGCTCACTGGTTGAACTGGAAATGCGGCATTGACCTGGGTACGGCGCGGGAGAAAGTTCGCGTGGCGCACGCTTTGAAGGATTTGCCGCAGATCAGCGCGGAATTTCGGCTGGGGCGGGTGAGTTATTCAAAGGTGCGTGCAATGACGCGGGTGGCCACGCCAAAAAATGAAGAGTACCTGCTGATGATTGCGCGGCATGGCACGGCAGTTCACGTCGAACGGTTGGTGCGCAATTACCGCAAAGTCAAACGCATTGAAGCACTTGAGTCGGAAAATACCCGCCATGCCCAGCGCGAACTCCACTGGTATGTCGATGACGCGGGTTATTGGGTGATCCGTGGCAGATTGACCGCAGAGCAAGGCGCTCTGGTGCAAACCGTGATGGCACAGGTCATGGACGAAGACTTCCGCGAGCAACGAGACGTTCCCGCGGGAATTTCCCCAGTAAGCTCAACGGATGAAATTCACGCTCAACCCGAACCCATCGCTTTGCGCCGTGCCGATGCGCTGGTGCGGATGGCACAAGGGTATTCAGGTTCCACGGATTCCAACAGCGGCGATCGCTTTATGGTGCATGTGCATACCGATATGGAAGCCCTCAAATCCGAGGGAACGGGTGGGGAAGCTGAACTGGAAGACGGTGGAAATATCTCCGCAGAAACCGCCCGGCGCGTGTCTTGTGACGCCGGGCTGGTGCATTGGCTCGAACATGCAGGTGGCGAGCCCCTCAGCATCGGGCGCAAGAGCCGCACTATTCCACCCGCGATACGCCGCGCCCTGCAACGGCGTGACGGCGGTTGTCGGTTCCCCGGATGTACCAACAGCCACTTTGTCGATGCCCATCACATTCAGCATTGGGCCGATGGCGGAGAAACGTCCATGGAAAACCTGTTGTTATTGTGCCGCCATCATCATCGGCTGGTGCACGAGGGCGGATTTAGCCTCGGTAGATCAACACATGGCGTTTTCGAATTCAGCAACCCGGCGGCCGAGATCATTCCAACCGGCCCGGACGCACGTTCCCGCGGGAATTTCTTATCGCTGTTCGACTCCCACGCACATTCCGGCATCCACATCACGCCGAAAACTGCTCAGAGCCAGTGGCTGGGAGAAACCATGGACGACGACATGGCCATTCAGGTCATGTTGCAGCTTCAGTAGTGGCCAGACCACCCACTACAATTGGGGAAGAGCCATTGATCTTGAGTAAGCGGGCGTGACCCAGATCCTGTTTTTTGCCCTGGTGCTGGCCAGCACGTTTATAGCCTTGACGGATTGGCGCAAGGGCCTGTTACTGATGCTACTGGTCGGCGCACTGCAGGACCCGATCAGGAAAATGATTCCTGGTACACCCGGCTACATGGTGCTGGCCTTTGTGCCCATTTGGCTGGCGATTTGCATCAATGTGTTTTTTTCCGGCCGCCAGGTCTGGCTGCGCTTTGCCATCGTCGCTCCCAGCCTGATTTCTGCCATTTGGTTTCTGGAATTCGCGTTGATCCTGGCGTTTGGTGTTCTTCTATACAACTATGGATTTGGCGCCATTTTGGTTGGGGTGATTGGCGCACTGGGCTACGTGTTTCCCATTCTGGCCATAGCTGTGGGTTACCACTACATTCGCACGCCGGCTGATTTCATCCTGCTGGTGAAAATATATTGCGCGCTGACTGCGGTGTTGCTCATCGGCAGCCTTTTTCAGTATTTGGGTCTTTTCCCTCATTGGTCTGCGCTGGGAACCAAAGCCCTCGGCACGGTGTGGTTCCGGCAATGGCCCGGCCACATTGTATACATGACCTCCGGTTTCTACCGTAGCCCCGACCTGATGGGCTGGCATGCGGCCATGCTGGTTATGTTCTCGCTGATCATGGGTATGCGCAGTCGCACTGTATCGACCCGGGTCGCGTGGATGGCGTTGTTGGTATGGGGTGCAACGATGTTATTGCTGAGTGGCAGAAACAAGATGATTTTCATGCCGCTGGTGTTCCTTGCCGTGTTTGGCGCAGTGCAACTCTACAAGGGCAATGTGGGCCGAACCCTTAAAATAGCTTCCATCGCATTCATCTGCCTGAGTTTGTTTCTTACGGTGAAGGATCAGCTCAGCCTGCCGGAAGATTTCATGCTGTACACCCAGAAAGGTTCAGATGAGGCGACTGATCGGCTGGTCTTCGCTAATGCAAGGTCGCTGTATGACACCTATGACCAATCGGGGTTTTTTGGTGAAGGCTTGGGTACGGCATCGACGGGTGCGCGTTATGGGGGAAAATCCAGCAAGATGAGAACCTGGCAGGAAAACGGGCTATCCAAGATTATGGTGGAACTGGGGGTGATTGGCCTGCTGGCCGGAGCCTTACTGTTTGCAACCATTGCTCGTTCACTATGGTCACAGCTGCAGGTCATGCCACGGGCTGCGCCGGAGTTTC